>SVBO01000055.1 GCA_015058845.1 Erysipelotrichaceae bacterium | reverse complement strand
GGCTCAGACTTTTGATAGTCTGAACCCTATTTTTATATTTGCCACCCCAGGATAGTTTACAACACCGCCCCAGAATTATTTACAAGTGTTCTCGAAACACCCCACGATAATTTACATTACCTTAATATACCAATGATTGTAATTTCTCAGAAGTCTTACGAACGAACTGTTGTTCATATAATTCCTTATACACACCCTCATCGATCTGTAATAACTCCTCATGCGTACCCTTCTCAATGATCTTACCACGATTGATCACAGCGATCTCATCTGCATTCTTCACAGTACTTAAACGATGTGCTACCACGATCGTAGTTCTACCCTCACAAAGAGCATCTAACGCATTCTGGATCAGTAACTCAGTAGTATTATCTAAAGCACTAGTAGCCTCATCTAAGATCAAGATAGAAGGATTCTTCAAGAATACTCTAGCAATACTCAATCTCTGCTTCTGTCCACCACTCAAACGAACACCACGTTCTCCGATCTGTGTATCATACCCATTAGGCATCTGCATCACATACTCATGAATATTCGCTCTCTTGGCAGCTTCTATTACTTCCTCATCGGTAGCATCTAATCTACCATACAGAATATTCTCCTTAACAGTTCCATTGAATAAGAACACATCCTGTTGTACGATTCCAATATTCTTACGTAAAGATTCTAAAGAGATCTTACGAATATCAATCCCATCGATCGTAATAGACCCCTGATCAATACTATAGAAATTCGGTATCAAATGACAGATCGTAGTCTTACCACCACCACTTTGTCCAACAAGTGCAAGTTTCTTGCCACTCTCGATTTCTAAATTAATATCCTCTAATACATTACCTTCCTCATTATACGCAAACGTAACATTCTCAAACTTGATATCTCCCTTGATATCCCCCAGTTCGATCGCATCTTTATCCTCTGCCTCTACAGGTTCATCCAAGATCTCTACAAACCTTGTGAAACCAGTCATACCATTCTGGTACATTTCCGCAAATCCGATCAAAGTAGTTAATGGAGATATGAACATATTGACACTGACAATGAAAGCAGAGAAATCAGCTGCATCGATCTGTCCTTGCGCCATAAATAAGCCACCGCCCACTAATACCACTACATTGAATAGATCTGTAATAAAAGCAGTAGAAGCCCCAAATTGCCCCATAATATCAAACGCCTTAGAACGAGAAGCCACATATCTCTGATTCCCATCCTCGAACTTTTCTTCTTCCTTTAAGGAATTCGTAAATGCTTTAGTTACACGGATCCCTGAAATAGAGTTTTCTAAAGTAGCATTGATCACAGCTACATTCTTACGACTCTCCATAAAAGCATCCTTCATTCTCTTACGCATAAATACTGAAATCGTTAATAGTAATGGTACACATAAGAAAATAATGAAAGTTAGATATACATTGATCGTAGCTAGATAGATACAAGTAGCTACCACTAAGAATCCGCAAATAAACACATTCTCTGGACCATGGTGCGCAAACTCACTCACATCCATTAAGTCATTCGTCATACGTGACATGATCTTACCTGTCTCATGTTCATCATAGTATTTATAGGGAAGTTTCTGTAAATGAGCAAACAGTTCTCTTCGCATATCCGCCTGCATCCTTACTCCCATAACATGACCTTGGTATTGGATATAGTACTTCAATAAGGCACGTACTCCATATAAAGCAAGTAACACACTTCCCCAGAACATAATATCTTGTAGTTGCTTATTCGGGATCAGTTCTCCGATCATCTTACGTGTAATGATGGGATATACTAAACCTATAATGGCTACTAAGAAAGATGCTAGCATATCTAACATAAAGATCTTTAAGTGTGGTTTATAATAGCTAATGAATCGTTTGATCATGTCATCACCTCATCTATTCGCATTATACAAATTGAATAGAAAGTTGTCAAATAAAACAGAGAATTCTTACATTTCTATGATATGATTAAATAAGTAAGTGGGTGAGAATATGATCGGTATCTGTAAACATATAATACTAACTTTGAAACATAAATACTTTGTCTTTGTAAATGCTATGCACTTAGGGATCCCTTGGCGTGGTGTGATACACGATCTATCTAAGTTCTCTTTAGAGGAATTACTACCTTCTGGTAAGTATTATCAAGGCATCCAATCTCCTCAGGTATTAGAGAGAAATGATAATGATGATTATTCTAGAGTTTCTGTACATCATGTGGGAAGAAATAAGCATCATTGGCAGTATTGGGTAGATTATCGTCAAACGAATACTTTGGTGTATTGTATTCCTTATACATATGCTATGGAATATGTGTGTGATTCTTTGGCTGCTTCTAGGGTGTATGGGGGTAAGGATGTGGCTAAGGATAATGCGTATCAATACTTTGTGAATTATGCGGATAAGTGTTTGATCCATCCTTCTATTAAGAGATTTATTGCTTCTTGTTTGAAGGAGTATTCTGTGAATGGATTTGATGGTTTGACTAGGGAATATACTAGAAAGGTGTATGATGAGTGTGCTGGGATGTATCCTAGAGTGATCAGGATCCCTACGAATACTACTGGATTAGAGTGGGAGCGGGTATAGGAAAAGCGTCTGATATCAGGCGCTTATTTTATTTATCTTCCGTATTATCTTACATACTATGTTCTTACAAATATAAGAAAAGCTGCATCTAACTAGACACAGCCCATTCACATTAATAATTATTCTTAATAGCCTTCTCGATCTCACGCTTAGCATCACGTTCCTTCTCACTTTGACGCTTATCATGTAGATCCTTACCCTTCGCTAAAGCGATCTCGATCTTAGCTCTACCATTCTTTAAATACATACAAGTAGGAACGATAGTATACCCCTTTAACTTTACCTTATTAGAAAGTTTAGAGATCTCACTTCTATGCAACAATAACTTTCTCTCACGAGTCTCATCATGATTAAAACGATTTCCAAAGTCATAGGCACTAATGCTCATACCCTTAATAAAAGCTTCCCCATTAATGAAACTAATAAAAGACTCCTTTAATTGCACCTTACCCTTACGCACAGACTTGATCTCTGTACCCGTAAGCACGATCCCACACTCAAAACGCTCCTCTAAGAAATAATCATGAGAAGCCTTACGATTCTGAGCCACCATCTTCTTTCCACTTTCCATACACATCACTCCTATTTACTAGATAATTATATCCTTAAATCTATTCCCACGCAATCTTAATCTCTTCTCCCATGACCTTTTGAGTCAAATCTACCATCTGTTGCTTCGTAAAATCTAGTCCATGTCTTTTAGCTAGCTCTTCCGTATACTCCTTTAAAGGATATACCTTAAAGTTACGGAATCCACTATCAAAATGATTGATCAAAGGTACAGCCTCAATATCACTGAAATGTACCTCATCCGTTAATGGCGAATACTCGATCTCCCATAACATCATCAACTCTAACATATTCTTAACTTTATCTTGTGCACTTAAGAAATTGCCTAGAGAATACATCACTAACATCTCATGACCATCTCTTACAACTAACTCACTCTTCTGGATCACATGAGGATGTGTTCCAATGATCACATCGACACCAAGAGAATGTAGTAAATCTACATATTCCTCCTGCATACTATTCACCGTATGAGAATCTTCAGTACCCCAGTGCATAGATACTACTAGAATATCACATTCTGGTGTGATCTCTTCAATATCTGCTATGATCTTTTCCTTCTCGATCCGATTGACTAAGTATTCCTTTCCACTAGGAGTAGGTATCCCATTGGTACCATAGGTATACGCTAGAAAACCGATCTTCACTCCCTTAGACTCTAATATTCTTAATTCCTCTGCTTGTTCTTGACTAGCATTAGTTCCATTAACTACTAGTTCAGGATACTTCGCAAATGTATTCATCGCATTCACTATACCCTGTTCTCTTTTATCTAAAGAATGATTACTAGCAGTATTCACTAGATCAAACCCAGTATCTACGATCGCATCTACTACTTCCTCAGGAGAATTAAACTGCGGATAATGACTCAATCCCATAGCCTTACCCCCGATCACAGTTTCTTGGTTGATGAAGGATACATCTGCTTCTTGGATATAGTCCTTTACCTCTGTATAGTAAGGCGTAAAGTCATACGTATTCTCCCCAGTACGTGCATCATAGTAGATAGCCCCATGGATCAGATTATCTCCCACAGCCGCAAAGGATACTGTAATAGGAGTGATCTTAGTCGCTAGCTCATAGTGATCTGTAGGCAATGTTCTCTCTTGCCATGGTTCTAATAGATATAGTCCCATAAATAAGATACACACTACTGTGAGTACAATATATCGAACAAACTTCATACTATCTCATCTTTCTCCTCTTATGACTCTCTTTTCTAGAAGAATATCCCTTCTTCTTAGACTTATAACTCTCTCTAGGCTCTTCTTTCTTACGATACGCCTTACGACTCTGTAATACTAAGAAATCGATCGTACCTAGTTTCTTACTAGCCCCTTTTACCTTGACCTTAACAGTATCTCCTAACTTAAATGTCTGCTTACTTCTCTCTCCTACTAATTGTAAGTGTGCATTATCGAATGTATAGTAATCATTATCGATCGTAGAGATATGTACTAGACCCTCTACTGTATTAGGAAGCTCTACAAACATTCCAAAGTTCGTAACAGAAGTAATGATACCCTCATACACCTCACCGATCTTATCCTCAAAGAACTCAGCCTTCTTCATAGCCTCTACATCACGTTCCGCATCTACAGCCGCTCTTTCTCGCTCACTAGAGTGCATAGCAGCTTGTTGTAACTTCTCACTATCTTCTTGTAAAGTATCTGGATCTATGTTTCCTTCAAATAAATACTTACGTAAGCTTCTATGTACTAATAAATCTGGATATCTTCTAATAGGAGAGGTGAAGTGTGTATAGAACTCACTAGCTAGTCCAAAGTGTCCTACACACTGAATATCATATCTAGCCTTACTCATACAACGTAACATGAACATAGATAGAATAGAGAATTCTTCACTGCCTTCTGCTTGTTTCAATAGTCTTTGGAATTCCTTTACGTAGACATTATTGACACTCCCTTTATACGAATATCCTAGGATCTTAGCTACAGAGGCAAACTCACGAATACGTCTTGCTTCTGGTTGCTCATGGATACGATAGACACAAGGTAGATCTAAGTGTTTCATATGAGAGGCTACACATTCATTTGCAGAGATCATGAAGTCTTCAATAATACGCTCTGCGATCCCTCGCTCACGCTTATAGATCTCTAACACATGTCCTAATTCATCTACTTTAAACTTAGCCTCTGAAGTATCGAAATCGATAGAACCTCTCTCCTCATGTAGATAACGGATCTTACTTGCTAACTCCTCCATAATATAGAACTTATCAGCACAATCCTTATATCTCTCTACCAATTCCTCATCTTCCGCTAAGATCTTATTCACATGGTTATATGTCATTCTCTCATTAGAGATGATCATAGATGGTACGATACGATAATCATACATTTCTCCATTATGGGCAAACTGCATGACACAAGTGATCGTTAATCTTTCCTCATTCGGATTCAGTGAACAGATGCCATTAGATAAAGGGAATGGTAACATAGGCACTACTCTATCTACTACATACACAGAAGTACCTCTCTTATATGCCTCATGATCGATCGCACTACCCTCAGTGACATAATACGAAACATCAGCAATATGTACCATCAACTCATATCCCTTATCAGTTCTTTGAATCGAGATCGCATCATCGAAATCCTTAGAATCGTCTCCATCGATCGTACATGTCCAAACATTCCGTAGATCTTCTCTGCCTTTTCTTTGATAAGACATTACTTTATTAGGAATCGTCTTTAACTGTGCTTCTACCATTTCATTGAATTGTGGATCTACATCATATTCGATCAGCTTAGCTAGTACATCTACCCCAGGCTCTTTCTCATGACCTACTACCGTTACGATCTTACCAGATAATTCTTTGCCATAGGTCTCTAATTGGATCTTTACTTTGTGACCTTCTACTAGGGAATATTCTTTCTGATTAGTGATCGTGATGCTTTGTTTGATCTTAGAGGAATCTGGTTCTGCGTAATATGTGTTGCTTCTTCTATGATGATGTACTGTAGCCATGACCATTTGAAGACTATGTTCTAGGATCTCTAAGATCTCTCCACTGTTATCATAAGGATAGTGCTTAACGACTACTAAGTCACCTTCCATAGCATTATGTATATTAGAAATAGAGATATAGATATCTTCTTCTAATTCCTCTACCTCGACAAATCCAAAGCCTTTCTTATTCATACGTAATCTACCACGATAGATACTTTGATATTTCGAAAGTGTATATCGATTCTTACGGTTCATGGCTATATAACCATTCTTCCCTAACTCGATCAACTCTTTCATTACCTCTTCCGCAGGAATATGAGATACCTTCTCACATACCTCTTCTAATGCTAGTCCTCTTTCTTGACTAGCTTGAATGACTTCTAATAATTCTTTCTGCATAATTCCACCTCCTTTGGGAATAGATATAAAAGAAAAAGGGCATGCAGCCCTTATCTTATCCAATGATTCTAGCGATCAATACAAGCACGAAGAATGAGATACCTACTACCATAGTAAGATTTGAAATGAATTTCTCAGTACCACGTTCTTTCGTATTTGCAAACAGATTTACACCAGCACTACCTGTTAAGCACCAGATGCA
>SVBO01000007.1 GCA_015058845.1 Erysipelotrichaceae bacterium | reverse complement strand
TTTCTAAGAACAAAACAAAAAGCAGATGTCTTTTCTGTTTGAACAGAGTCGGCATCTGCTAATTATTTATTCATGTGTGAGTTTCACTTTATAACACTTTATTTTTTTGTTATTTCGTTACAGCCCCATTTTCTTATTCTTGTTCTTGGATCCAATTAGCAATATCACAAATGACATTCTCTCCAATATTCTGTGCTTTACTAAACTCTTTTGTAGCGTTGAGAATAGTACTACCCTGTGACTGTACAAAGGCATGGTTAAGACCTGTATATACTCTATAAGTTACATTCGCTCTACCTTCTAGTAACCTTTGATATTCTTGGAAATCTCTTTCTACACTTACTTGAATATCATCTTCTCCTTGTAAGATCAACATTGGTTTAGATGTCTTTTCTAAATACATAGGAGTAGGATGTTCTCCCATTTCTTTGAAGTAATACATCGTAATTCCTCCTGCATATTTAATTTTCTTTGCTTCCTCATCACTTAATTCATATAGTCCGTCAAAATTTTTGATCATTTTACGGATCTTTCCTTGAGAGAGAAACTTTAGAAATGGATGCATGATCTCTAGGGCTTGTGTTAGTTGATCGATCACTATTTCTTCTAGTTTTCTAGGAGTTCCTGCTAGCATGATCATGCCTGCGAAGTTTCCTCCTTCCGCATCGATACGTGGGGCTAACATGGCACCCATACTATGGCCTACGATATATACTCTATTAGGATCGATCCTTGGATCTTTGCGGATATACTCTACTGCTGATAGGCAATCATCGATCGTTTCTTCTTTGATCGTAATGATCTTGCTCTTATCCTTCATCATTTTCTTACCATGCGCAAAGGTTCTCTTATCATAGCGAATAGAAGCTACACCATACTCAGCAAGTCCTTGGGCTAGATCTTTAAAAGGAGTTACAGATACTATTTTCTCATCCATATTACTAGAACCTGATCCATGTACGAACACTACTGCTGGACATGGTTTATCGATAGTATCTGGTAATGTTAACTTCCCATTTAATGGATATTCTCCATCTTTATTTAGAATTATCTTTTCCTCAATCATTCTATACCTCCGTTATCGCATTATCTTCTCTTTTAATTGCTCATAGATCTCTTTCGTACTCTTTTCATCAATACCATTGATCACAAGTACATATTCATTACTTCTTAGTACCACTACACTATCACAACCTGCATAAGAATATCTTGTATAGTTACCATACTCTTTATTTTCAAAAGAGCCCATTAGTAAACGAGGACTACCAAACCCCATAGTTCTTATTCCAGGTTGATCATCTGTGATATATTCAATAGTACCGATTCTATCATAAGCTACTGTTAAGTCATTATAGAAATCTGCTTGGATCGTAAATGTAGTATCTTCATATATTACATCAATATCCCCTGTGAATAGTAACCATCCTACCCCTATACAAATAAGTACTGTCATAATGATAGAGAATGCTGTTGTTTTTTTAGAAGTAGGAATCTGGGTAATTGTTGCTGTACCTAATGCTACTTGTTTCTTATGATATTGATAGGAATAGATCATTGGTATTAGAACTGCTGCAAAGATGGTAATGAACATTACCATAAATGCAATACCATGTCCTGGAAGTAATGTACATAGTAATAATAGTATACCGCAGATCACCCATACCTTACCACCAAAACGGTGTGTTGCATTCCAATTCTCTTCATTCTCTAGTGTCCATTTGATCTTGATCCCGATCGTATAGTTATGAGTACATTTAGGTAGATAATTACCGATCAGTATGAAGACTATACTTATTAATATATATGAGAAGTTATTGATATTTGAATACTGTCCTAATGCTACTTTATACATGATCGTATTAGTAAATAGTGATACTGCAGGCATGATCCAGAAGATGATGTTGAACACTTTACTATTTTGATCTTTGTTCTTATGATCAAAAGAGGTCATGACTATACAAAACCAATGGGCTACTAGTAGTATCAATGGTATTGAGAATATTGCAAATACCTTAGTACTCATACCATCTGGTTGACCATCGATCCCCCAATGAGTGACCATATTATCTGGTAATTTATCCCATAGAAGTAATCCTGCTAGTATCGGGGATAATATAATAAGAGATGATACTAATAATTTCCATTTATTCTTTCTGATCATCTTGTGTTCCTCCTTTCAGGTCAGTGATCCATAACATGATCTCTTCTAAGACTGAGGCGTTTAATTCATAGAATATGAATTTACCTTCTCTAGTATCTCTTATGAGATCAGCCTCCTTTAAAACTGATAGATGCCTTGAAATAGAAGCAGCAGTCACTGGAAATTGATCAGTGATCTCTCCCGCTGACATCCTACCTTTCTTAAGCATATTCAAGATCTCTCGACGTATTGGATCTGATAATGCTCGTAATGTATGTTGCATACTCAAGTTATCACCTCATTTAACATTTAACCTAATTGTTAATTGTATTATAGTATGCTTTAGATACTCTGTCAACACCATCTCTTTAATCTTTATACAATCTTTATACCGATCTTAACTACTTTAGATTGTCTTAAAAGATTGGAATATATAATAATGTTGAAAGTACGATAAGGTGATACTATGAATGAAGTAATACATACTCCTAAGAAGTTAACTTCTTTTCAAATAATTATTCTAGGATTTTTAGGTGTGATCCTATTGGGATCCTTTTTACTAATGCTTCCTATCTCTTCAAAAGAAGGGATCTTTACCCCTTTTCATGAAGCTTTATTTACTGCTACCTCTGCCGTTTGTGTAACAGGTCTAGTCGTAAAAGATACAGCTACGTATTGGTCTTTATTTGGGCAATTCGTCATTTTACTTTTGATCCAGATCGGTGGTCTTGGAGTAGTTACTATTGCAGTATCATTTGCTTTACTTTCTGGTAAGAAGATATCTTTAATGCAAAGAAGTACCATGCAAGAGGCAATTGCAGCTCATAAAGTAGGTGGGATCGTTAGATTGACAGGATTTATACTGAAAGCAACATTCTTGATAGAATTAATAGGTGCCTTGATCATGATGCCTATATTCTGCAAGAAATATGATCTACTTGGAGTATGGATGGCCCTCTTCCATTCGATTTCTGCTTTCTGTAATGCTGGATTTGATATTCTAGGAACTACTAATGCAGTATTTCCTTCTCTTACATCTTATGCTGCTGATCCAGTGATCACTACTACGATCATGCTGCTGATCATTATTGGAGGAATTGGTTTCTTAACTTGGGAAGATATATGTATTCATAAGCATCATTTTCATCATTATCATATGCAATCAAAAGTGATCTTAGTCACTACACTGTTCTTGATCGTTATTCCTACTGTATTCTTTGCTATACATGAATTCTATGATCTACCTGCTCAAGAGAGACTTTTGAAATCTTTATTTCAAGCAGTGACTCCTAGAACGGCTGGATTCAATACCGTAGATCTAACTGCGATGAGTTCTGCTGCTCAAACGATTTTGATCATACTCATGCTGATCGGTGGTGCTCCTGGTTCTACTGCAGGGGGTATGAAGACTACTACATTTGCAGTACTTATTGGAAACTGCTTAGCGATCTTCCAAAGAAGGGATCATATTAATTTCTTTGGTCGCAGAGTCGAAGAGGCTACTATTAAGAATGCTTCTACTATTTTGAGTATGTATATTTGTTTATTTGTAGGTGGTGCTTTATTGATCAGTATTATAGAAGGATTACCTATGGGGGTATGTTTATTTGAAACTGCTTCAGCGGTTGGTACAGTGGGTCTTACTTTAGGAATCACTCCACAATTAAGCATATTCTCACAGAGTATCTTGATCATACTCATGTTTCTTGGAAGAGTAGGTGGTCTTACTCTCATCTATGCTACTATTTCAAGTAATCATAAGCATCTTTCTAAATTACCACAAGGTAAGATAACTGTAGGTTAGGAGGTACCATTATATGAAGTCTATATTGTTGATCGGTCTTGGTAGATTTGGTAAACACATCGCCATGCATTTAAGTTCTCTTCGTCATCAAGTGATGGCAGTGGATCATCGGGAGGAGAGGATCGATGAGATCTTGCCTTATGTTACGAATGCTCAAATTGGAGATAGTACTAATGCGGAATTCTTAAGTTCATTAGGTGTTGATAATTATGATGTATGTATCGTAGCGATCGGCAGTGATTTCCAAAGTTCTTTAGAAACTACTTCTCTATTAAAAGAGTTAGGGGCTAAATTTGTAGTTTCTCGTGCGGAGAGAGATGTTCAAGAGAAGTTCTTATTACGAAATGGGGCTGATGAAGTTGTATATCCTGAAAAGCAAGTGGCTAAATGGGCTGCTATTCGTTATAGCGCTGACCATATATTAGATTATATTGATCTAGATGATTCTTATGCTATTTTCGAAGTATCGATTCCTCATGCTTGGATCGGACTAAGTGTGGGTCAGATCGATATTCGTAAGAAATATAATATAAATATATTAGCTGTGAAGCAAGGAAGTAAGATGAATGTTAAGGTTACACCCGATACTGTATTAAGAGATGATAATACTATGTTAGTGTTGGGAGAATATAAGTCTTTACAGAAGTGTTTCCATATTTAATGGATAGAGGATCTGATAAGGAGGTGAGTATAATGGAAGATATCGTATTACTATTTACGTTTATTATTATGGGGATTGGTGGATGGTTTCTAATGCGTAGAGTGGATCATTTCATAAATATGAATCAGAAAAGAGTATATACGATCACGAAACCTTCTTATGTTATACTTACCGATGATCTATCAGATGAAGAGATCTTAGAGGAAGTTCGTCGTTTTAAAGAGGAAAATGAAAGTGTTCGTATTTGTTTATATGATAATAGTTCCAACGATCCATCTTCTAAGAACTAAATTTTCATTTTTCTTTGAAATATGATATATTAAAATATAAAGAAAGGAGGCGCATCGTCATGGATACTATAGATTCTACAAGAGATAATCTGAAAGAACATGTTTTACTGTGTCTATCCTCTTCTCCTTCTAATGCTAAGATCGTACATACAGCAGCCAAAATGGCAACTGCTTTTGGTGGTACTCTAACTGCTCTATATGTACAAACCCCTACTTCTGAGAAAATGAGTAATGATGATAAGAAGCGTTTACAATATCATACACAATTAGCAGAATCTTTGGGAGCGGATATTGCTACTGTATATGGAGAAGATATCTCATATCAGATCGCTGAATTTGCACGATTATCCAATGTTACCAAGATCGTGTTAGGTCGTAGTTCTATACAACGTCGTCATTTTTGGAGCAAACCTCTTTTAAGTGAAAAACTCACTAAGATCGCCCCTAATCTAGATATATATATTATTCCTGATACTGTAGATAATACATATAGGATCGATCAGAAAGAGTATATTCCCTATATTATTCCTTCTTTTAAAGATCTTTTAATTACTATTTCTATTGTAGCGATAGTTACCATGATTGGTACGATCTTCTTAAAGATAGGCTTTAGAGAATCTAATATTATCACTGTATACTTACTAGGAGTACTATTAACATCTTTATATACTAAGGGATATGCATGTAGCGTTCTTAGTTCTTTCTTAAGTGTATTACTATTTAATTTCTTCTTGACTGAGCCACGTTTAACATTTAGAGCTTATCATTCAGGGTATCCAGTTACTTTCTTGATCATGTTGATCGCTTCGATCATTACTGGTACACTAGCATCGAAGTTAAAAGCACATGCTAAACTATCTGCACAAGCTGCCTATCGTACACAGGTTTTATTCGATACAAATCAATTACTTCAAAGATCTCAGGATGATAATGATATTCTGAATGTAACTGCCAGTCAATTGATTAAGTTACTGGATCGAGATATTATTGCTTATCTAGAGGTGGGGGGTAATCTTTCTAAGGGCTATATATTTGATAGTTCAGATGTTTCTAAGAGTGAGGTATTCTTATTAGAAGAGGAACAAAATGCTGCTATGTGGGTATTAAAGCATAAGGAAAGAGCAGGAGCTTCTTGTAAGATCTTCAGTCAGGTGAAATGTTTGTATTTACCGATCCAGATCAATCATAAGGTATATGGTGTGATTGGGATCCATATTGCTAATAAGCCTTTAGAAGCATTTGAAAATAGTGTTATTATATCGATTTTAGGTGAATGTGCTTTAGCGATCGAGAATAGTAGAAATGCTAAGGAGAAAGAATTAGCTGCTGTTACGGCAAAGAATGAGCAATTACGTGCTAATTTACTTCGTACTATTTCGCATGATCTACGTACTCCATTAACTTCCATCTCGGGAAATGCAACTACTCTTTTATCCAACTATCAACTTTTAGATGATCAGACGCGTATACAAATGTTTACTGATATTTACGATGATTCTCAATGGCTTATTAATCTAGTTGAAAATCTTCTTTCTGTTACTAGATTAGAAGAAGGTCGTATGAATCTCAATATATCTGTTCAATTGGTCGAAGAGGTGATCGAAGAGGCTTTACGTCATATTGATCGTAAGCGTACTAGTCATGAGATCTTGGTCGAGTATAAAGATGATCTGATCATGGCTAAGATGGATGCGCGTATGATCATTCAAGTCATTATTAATATTATTGATAATGCTTTAAAGTATACTCCTGCAGGATCTGTGATCAATATTGTAGCACAAAAGGTAGATGAAATGATTTCGATCAGTATTATGGATAATGGTCCTGGTATTCCTGATGACGCTAAATCTAAAGTTTTCGAAATGTTCTTTATTGGAAATAATAAGATCGTGGATAGTCGTCGTAGTTTAGGGCTTGGTCTTGCGCTTTGTAAGTCTATTATTAATGCACATGGTGGTGAGATCACTTTGAGTGATAATGTGCCACATGGGTGTGTTTTTACATTTACGTTACCGTTAGGAGAGGTGGATATTAATGAATAAATTATTGATATTGGTTGTAGAGGATGATACTCCAGTTCGTAACTTGATTACTACTACATTGAAAACACATGATTATAAATATATTGTAGCTCCTAATGGAGAAAGTGCTGTTATGGAGGCATCTTCTCATAATCCAGATATTATTTTGTTAGATCTTGGTCTACCTGATCTTGATGGAATAGAGGTTATTAAAAGGATCCGTACTTGGTCAGATACACCGATTATTGTGATCAGTGCTAGAAGTGAGGATTCTGATAAGATAGAGGCGTTAGATAATGGAGCAGATGATTATCTTACTAAGCCTTTTTCTGTAGAAGAATTACTTGCTCGTTTACGTGTTACTCAACGTCGATTAAGTTCGATCCAAGCAAGCTTTCAATCTGTTTTCACAAATGGGAATCTTAAGATCGATTTTGCTGCTGGATGTGCTTATTTAGGAGAAAATGAGCTTCATTTAACGCCTATTGAGTATAAGTTATTGTGTTTAATGGCTCGTAATATTGGAAAGGTATTGACGCATACTTATATTACACAAAAGATCTGGGGTAGCAATTGGGAAAACAATGTAGCCTCATTGCGTGTCTTCATGGCAACCTTGCGTAAGAAACTAGAATCCGAACCAAATTCTCCTCAATATATTCAAACTCATATTGGTGTAGGATATCGTATGATGCGTGTAGAATGATCAAACTTGCAGAGTTATACTCTGCTTTTCTTATTCTTCCTTTGTAAATCCCCATTTAAGTACAAAATATACAATTATTACCAGGGAAATGATACTACCCCACTTATCCATATCGATCACATATCCAAATAAGATCACCACATAAGATACTAGAATACTACGTAAGAATCTAGCTAAAGCATCCGTTATAGCAAAGGGCCAATAATTCATTCTAGTAAGTCCTGCTAGATAGGCAAGTAGGAAATCTGGTATAGGTGTGATCCCTCCAATAAACACAGCTATTACACCATGTTTACTAACAAGTTCCATTCCCTTTCGAATAGTATCTTGACTACTCAAATGATCCATCCATTTACTTCCTAGATAATATGCGATAGCATATCCTATACTACCTCCTACAAAAGTTCCTATTCCTCCAATTAATGAATAGAATAGTGCAAAGGAGGGGGTTTCGATGATAAGTGGGATCAATATGACTTCTAAAGATGGTAATGGTAGAAATGCTTTAAAAGTCGAATACAGTAAAAGAAAAATGGTCTTCATACTCCTCCTCCAATAGCTATACTCTACTATATGAGGAAGAATGATAGACCATTCTATAACTTCTAAATTAAATCAAACAGATCCTTACAGACCTTAGTAGCAAAGATCCCTAACTTCTCTTGTGCAGATGCTTGATGAACCCCAGTTTCTACTAAAATAGTATCCATACCCACACCATTACCACAAGCAATATCTGTTTCCAGATTATCTCCAATGATCGCACAATCTTCAATATTCTTATGACTCCACTGTAAATACATATCTATCATAGTACGATGGGGTTTACCGATCTTAATACTTTGCGTACTACAAGCATATTCTAACATAGCTACTACACTACCATTTCCAAGATATGCACCATCTTCTTGCAGTAAGAAACGATCATTATTCGTACCTACTAAAGTAGCACCGCCTACCAATTGACGAACTGCTGCTGAATACACATTATATGTACCACTACGATCAAGTCCTACAAATACATAGTCTGCCTGTTCACTCTCATCAATAAGTTTGAAGCCTTGTTCTCTAAGAGCTTGTCGTAAACCCTCTTGTCCTACTACATAGACTTTATTCTTATCACTCAATGTGCGCACATACATAGCAGCAGCCATAGCCGAAGTAAAGAAGTGTTCTTCTTGGATCCCTTCAAACCCTAGTTTCTCCATATGTTCTTTTGCCTGTTTTGGTGTTCTAGAAGCATTATTAGTAAATAAAACGAAATCTATCCCCTCACGCAACAAATGATCAATGAATTCTTTAGCACCAGGGATCCTTCTAGTACCCGCATACATCGTACCATCTAGATCTATTAAATATGTTTTATACATAATATCCCTCACTTTAGGCCCATTATAGAATACAGATCCAAACGTGTCAAATAAAAACAACTAAAACTTGTAGTATCTTTTTATAGACATACCATGTATAATATAGAATATATAGAAGGAGTTTTGATATGGATTTCAAGAGTAAAGAATATCGTATGGCTTTAGGACTCTCTTTAATAGTTCCTATTTTAGCGTCCATGCGTAGTGATAACAGAATTATTATGTTCTTAGATACGTATACATTTCTAGGACTATTCATGACTTTATTAGGTGTATTGAACAGTATGCGTCTTCATGGTAGTATGGATGCTTTACAATATAGTTTACGTCGCAGTGCCAATCTTTTAGGAAAAGTTACTTACTTCGATCAGCCTTTTGAAGAGTATCTAAGAGAAAAAGAAGCAGAGAGATATGGTAAGAAGAATGTGATCTTATCAGTAGGTATTACGATCTTAGTATTTACTTTCATCATGTCTAAATTATATTTAAATCAGTAGTCAGTAATGACTACTTTTATTTTAGAGAAAATGAAAACGGATATACTTCAGTGTATATCCGTATATTTCATATTAATGAATTTGTGCTAGATATTTTTCTTGTTCAGCCTTATTCGCTAATACCCAGTGACCAGGAATGATCTCTACGAACTCTGGTTTATCCACTGAATAATCATGCACAGATGGATCGTAAGTGATCAATTGCTTGTTCTTCTCGATCTCTGGATCTGGCATTGGAATAGCTGATAATAATGACTTAGTATATGGATGTAGACAGTTTCTGAATAATTCTTCAGTTTCTGCTAATTCTACGATCTTACCTAGATGGATTACTGCAATACGATCAGAAATGAAACGTACTACTGATAAGTCATGGGCAATGAATAAGTATGTTAGACCACGTTCTTTTTGGAACTTCTTCATTAAGTTCAATACTTGCGCACGAATAGATACATCAAGTGCTGAGATAGGTTCATCAGCAATAATGAAGTCTGGTTCCATGATCATTGCTCTAGCAATACCGATACGTTGACGTTGACCCCCTGAGAACTCATGTGGATAACGAGATAAGTGTTCAGGTAATAGACCTACATCTTTTAAAGCCTTTTCAGCCTTAGCACGGCGATCTGCATCATCTTTATATAAATGGAAGTTATGTAGACCTTCAGTAACGATATAGTCGATATTCGCACGTTCATTTAAAGAAGCAGCTGGATCTTGGAAGATCATTTGGATATTCTTAACTACCCAACGGTCTGTCTCAGGATCTAACTTACCACTGATCTTCTTACCCTTGAAGATGATCTCACCATCAGACACATTATTAATACGAATAATAGCACGTCCAATAGTAGTCTTACCAGAACCTGATTCACCTACTAGAGAGAAAGTTTCTCCCTTATAGATATCGAAACTAACATGGTCAACGGCTACAAACTTATCTCTACCTTTTGGGAAAGAGATCTCCACATTTCTCAATGAACAAATTACTTCTCTCTCATTATTCAACATGGAATGCGCCTCCTTCTCCTGTCATTTGTTGTAGCTTTTGGTGTAGATTTCGGATCGTCTTAGGTAGTTCTACCTTTGGTGCACGAGGATCTAGTAACCAAGTCTTAGCATAGTGTGTTGGACTGATTTGGAAGAATGGTGGTTCTTCCTCAAAGTCGATCTTCATAGCATATTGGCTACGAGGAGCGAAGGCATCTCCCTTGATCTCATTATATAATGATGGTGGAGTACCTGTGATAGAGAATAATGCTTCTCCCTTTTCACCAAGTTGTGGTAATGAAGATAATAGTGCCCAAGTGTATGGATGTCTAGGATCATAGAATACATCTGCACTTGTACCATACTCAACGATCTGACCTGCATACATTACTGCTACACGGTCAGCAACGTTTGCTACTACACCAAGGTCATGTGTAATATAAATAGTAGTGAAACCATATTCTACTTGAAGATCTTTGATCAACTTCAAGATCTGAGCTTGGATAGTTACATCTAATGCAGTAGTAGGCTCGTCACAGATCAAGATCTTAGGACGACATGCTAATGCAATAGCAATAACGATACGTTGACGCATACCACCAGAATATTGGAATGGATATTCATCAAAACGATCTGCCGCATTAGGAATACCTACACGATCCATTAAGTCGATAGCGATCTTCTTCGCTTCTTCTTTAGATTTCTTTTGGTGTTTGATAATAACTTCAGTGATCTGAGAACCAATAGTACGAATAGAGTTTAAAGATGTCATTGGATCTTGGAATACAGTCGCGATCTTAACACCACGGATCTTTTCCCATTCAGCATCAGTCTTGATCTTAGTTAGATCTTGACCTTCAAACATAATAGAACCACTTTCAATGAAACCATTAGACTCTAACATACCAGTAAATGTCTTAGTAGTAACTGACTTACCACAACCAGATTCACCAACGATAGCTAATGTTTCTCCTTCATATAGATCAAGAGAGATCTTACGGATCGCAGTTAATACACGATCACGGACATTGAACTTAACAACAATATCCTTAACTGATAAAATTACGTTATTTTCGCTCATTGTGAATTCCTCCTATCTATGTGTTCTTGGGTCAGAAGCATCTGCTAATGTTTGTCCTACAACATATAGAGAAACGGATACTAAACCAAGAACTGTAACAGGGATCCAGAATAGATATGGATACCCATTCATATATGGAGTATATGTGTATACCATCTTACCAATAGAAGCTACTGTAGCTGGTAGACCGATACTTAAATAAGATAGAGTGATCTCGTTACCAATAACAGCAGGGATCTCACGAGATACTAATGTCATGATAACTGATACCATGTATGGAAGGATGTTCTTAGTAACCATACGTGAAGTAGGTGTACCTAAGCACTTACTAGCTAAGTTATACTCACGGTCACGAATGATCATAACTTGAACACGAATGAAGTAAGCAATACCTAACCAACCAGTACAAGTCATCGCAAAGATCATTTGCTTAGTACCTTGTCCTAGTACATACATCATAATGATCAGGAATAAAGTATATGGAATGTTAGCAAAGATGTTATACACTTCCATCATAACAATATCCACTTTCTTTGAATATCCCCAAATAGCTCCTACAGCAATACCGATCACCATATTGATAGCAGTAACTACTGTAGATAACTTCAAGGAAGTACCACAAGCAGCCCATACAGCATCAAATAATGAGTTACCAATATGGTCAGTACCAAATGGATGCTCAGCACATGGTGCAATGAAACGACGTGAGAAGTCATTGATATATGGAGCATCTGCAGCAGAATATCCAGAGAACATTGGTTGAATTAATGAGAATACAGTAATAAAGATAGCAACGATCAACATAAATACCGCAAACTTACTCTTTAAGAAAGTACGTAATACTGACTTCCAATAAGAGTACACTGGTGCAGAAATATGTTCAGAAGCTTCAGCATCGATTGTGACGAATTCAAACTTGTTGTCTTCCATTATTTTCTACCTCCATTATCTGCTAGTGAAATACGAGGGTCAATAACAGTGATCAATAAGTCACCTGCTAATAATGCAAAGATAGAAACCCCAGTAAAGATGAATGTTAATGTAATAACGATCGGGTTGTTGAATGCACTGATAGAATCCGGTAACATCTTACCCATACCTGGAACCGCATATACAGCTTCTGTAATAAGAGCACCAGAAATTACAGATACGATACTTGATGGAATACCTTGTGCAATTGGAATAATCGCATTACGCATAATATGATTGTTGAAGATCTCCTTTTGAGAAAGACCCTTAGACTTAGCAAACTTAACATAGTCTTGTGTAGATTGGTCGATCATATAACGACGGATCCACATCATGGTACTACCAATAGAAGGTAGTGATAACGAAATGATCGGTAATACATAACTCTTCCAATTAAGAGCTCCTAAACTTGGGAATTTATCCGGCAAGCCAAAGAATACGTTACCTACATATTTGAAAGCATAAATATAAGCTAAGAATGGAACAGCAATGATGAAGATGATATAAGCCATACCGATCTTATCAGCTAACTTACCTTTCTTACGAGCCATTAAATTACCAACAGGTAACGCAATACCATAAGATAAAATCAATGATAAAATACCCATAATTGCGGATACAGATAACATAGATGGATCTTGACGAACTGTAGTACAGTCTGCATAGTTATCATTAAACTTATTCACATCTAGATTATCCAATGTATACTTATACTTACAAGTCTCTAGATCAAGAGAACTTGATTGAGTTGTACCATTCGGCATTAATTGTTCAGTACGAACAGATTCACCTTGTGATTGAGTGAATACATCTAATACAGGCGTATTAGCATATGTTGGATAAGAAGTACCAAAGTTAACATTTAAAACATTTTGATGAATGAATGGGAATGAACCATTCACATATACTTGGTACTTATATTCACAGCCAGAACACATTAAAGCTGGAGAACCAGTAGAAGTCTCTCCTAAATAATATCCGCGTTCTAAGTCTGGATTATTCGCATCTTGAATACGATTTGGACCATCTAACCATAAAATGTTAGAGAACCAGTCAACAATACGAGAAGCAAGAGGGATCTCTCTAGTCATCCAAACAAGACCATTCTTCTCATATACACCACTTGTATATCCCTTAGCCTCGTATTCTTCCACAAAAGAAACTACTTCTGCATTGCCGGCTTGCATACATGAAGAATAACCAGTACCTGACTTATCCTCATATAGCAGTGCACAAATATCCTTTTGTTCAATAAAATCGATATAACCGATCTTTTCATATGTACTATTCTCATATGACATTTGGGCATCTCTATCACTAGATAGCTTTGACCAAGTTCCATCAGTCTTAAAGATTCTCATACGTGGTACTAGGGTATAAACCATCGCAAATGCTAATGATGTTACGACAACAAGTGAAAATAATGATCGCAAAATACGAACCAGCACATACTTCTTCATAGTACACCTCCTAAAATTGACTAAAAGGATTAGGGGAGGGTTCCCCCCCTAATCCGAAAAACCTAAATACCTACGTGTGATTAGTTAGCTCTTGCAGCTTCCCATTCAGCCTTAGCAGCAGCACGTTCTTCGTTAGTTACTACATGATCAGTAACTTGCATGTACTTGTACTTAGCATCACTTAGACCATAGAATGAGTATGGTTGAGTGTAAGGTTTAACCTTAGAAACTGCGAAGTTACCACCTTGAGACATGTAAGGGATCATGATAGCGTTGTCTAATAACCAAGCTTCAGCCTTAGCATAAGCTTCGTAACGAGCATCAAGATCATCAAGGATACCATTAGCAGTATCTAATAATGCTTCGAATTCATCGTAGTTGATTGCTTCCTTAGCAGCAGCATCGTCACCAACTTCCTTACCAGTGTAATCTAGACCGATATTAGATAGGATAGCACCTGTATCTGGATCTAGGATATCAAGGTAAGTTCTTGGGTCACCATAGTCTGGACCCCAACCTACTGATGTAGAGAAGTCCATGTTCTTGTTATGACCATATGGAGCATAGTAGTCAGACCAGTTAGCATTGTCAGTATCAGTTAATACATCAACGAACTTAACGAAGTCAGAACCTAATACGCTTTCGATAGAGCTAGCCATAGATTGGTTCATACGGATACCCTTTTCATAAGAAGAGTCAGAAACTGATTCCATAATGATAGGGAATGTAACGCCTAGAGCAGCTAATTCTTCCTTAGCAGTAGCAGCGTAAGCTTGAGCCTTTTCAGGGTTGTAGTATGGATCTTGACCATCGCTTAGATCTACACCTTCCCAAGATGGATCTAATTCAGCTAATGCTTCAGCAACTAATTGAGCATAAGATCTACCATCAGATGTTTGAACGAATTCAGGCATTGTGATAGTGTTACGGATAGCATTGTTCTTTAATTGTTCACCGTTACGTTGAGCTAACATAGCTGGACGATCCCAAGCAAACATGATAGCCTTACGGAAGTTTTCATTTAATACAGCCTTCTTAGTGTCAGCCTTTTGTTGTTCAGTCTTAGTTGAAACAGCAGCAGTTTCATCTGACATAGAAGAATATTGGTTACGGTCTAAGTTGAAGCCCATGTAGAATGATGTAGCGTTCAAGTTAGAAGCGTAGATGCTGTCGCCATACTTTTCTTGAGCAGTCTTGAATGTTGCTTCATTGTCAGTATAAACTGGAGCAGCAGAGTATTCACCATTGTCGAATCCACGGAAATATGAATCTGGGTCAGATCCATCAGAGTAGATCAACTTAACGTTTTCGATATAAACGTTTTCTAGATCATAGTACTCAGGGTTAGCCTTGTACTCGATTACAGACTTAGCTGTGTAGTTCTTTAATAAGTAAGCACCATTATAAAGGATTCCAGTTGGATCAGTTGTACCGAAAGAACAGTTAGCAGTGTCTGGAGCACCTAACTTACATCCTTCACCCTTAGACTCTAAGAAACTACGGTTTACTGGATATAATAGACCGTAAGTAGTCATAGTGTGGAAGAAAGGAGTAGGTTCAGTGAATGTGTACTTAACTGTGTACTTATCAACAGCTTCAACACCTACTTGTGAGAAGTCAGCGATTGTACCGTTGTAGTAATCATTAGCACCAACGATTACATTTTGAACCATGTAGAAAGCATCTGCATCGAATTCGATAGCATGTTGTAAACCAGCTACGAAGTCATCAGCAGTTACTTCACCGTATACTTCACCTTCGTTAGTATACCAGTTTACACCTTCTCTTAAATGGAAAGTGATAGAAGTTGTATCCTCATTATATTCATAAGGATTTTCAGGATCAGCCAATGCGCCTACAAGACGACCATAGTTATCAGCTTCTAAAAGACCATCTACGAAGTTAGCTAGGTGGTCAGAGTTAGTTGCATAACCAGTTCTGATGTAGTCGAAAGTTGACGGATCTGTAGAGTAAACATATGTGTAGTCATTACGATACACATCATCGTTGCCTGTATTGCCAGCATTTCCTTGGTTACTGTTGTTAGAGCAAGCAGTTAGAGCAAGTAATAGGGCTAGGCTAGTCATAATACCTTTTCTCATGGTATTCCCTCCTCTTGATAACCTACAATGTCATCATCAAATATTATATCATACTTTCATATAATACATCAACTACTTTCTTGAAATATATCACTACCTAGAAAGTGCTTTCATTGCTATTTCACGACACTTTCTGCATGTTGAACCATATCTTTCCTAGATATGGGTATGTTACTAATAGTCTTTCAAGACACTTATATTGTATGCACTAGAAATAAATGCGGTGTTATGAAAGTGATGAAAGGAATCAAAAAAAGAAGTACTGCTCATTCAGTACTTCCTATTTCTAATACAAGAATATCGTGAATTCATACTGTAACAATTGAATCAACACGATCGATGCAATGATATTGGCCAAGAATGTTACTGTCATTCCTTTGAGATTACTATTCTTCAAGAAATATACGGCGTAATAATACTCTGCAAAGGTATAGACCATTTGACCAAACATCAGTACCATAGCCGCTTGTCCTAGGGAACCATTGTAGATCGTTCCATAACTCATGATCGGTGTGACCACTGCGATTTCTAGTAAGATCGCTAATGTACATAAGAATATAGATTTCTTAGTACGAGGTATCAATTTCGTGGATATATAACTGATCATTTTGATAAGAGCATACGGGATCACCAGTAATAAGTAATGATAGATATAGAATAATTCGAAAGGTCTTGTCTTGATCTCTAGTGTCTCATAGTCTACAAACACCTTACCAATAAACATCTCATAATCATACCAATCACTGACTCTAGTCGTACCATCTTCAAACACAAATAATAGTTTGAAGCGATCTGGTACCCCATACCCATCTAATGAATGCAGCATACTTCCATCTTCCTGTTTCACACCCACTAGATCACCAAACATCTTTTGGTGTGTTCCTTGCCAAAGAGCTGTGTGCATTCCTTCGGGTACTAAGGATTCTAGTGTGCGTAACATTTGTGAGTTATAGTTGACCTCACGTAATTCTCTAAAGCGTAATGTTTCACCGTCATCTACTAATAGATCTAAGTAATAGAACTGATCTGGAGCATTGTTGATAACGATATCGATATGGGGTGGTCGTTTATCTGTAGCTGCAAATACTGGCGAGATCCAGCATGAGATCAATAGACACAACATAAATATACGAACGATCTTCTTCATCAATACTCCCCCTCTTACTACTATATGCTTAGATCATACGGCGTATGATCAATGCACACAATTCTCCTGCTAATCTAGCATCTTCGTTGTTCACCACGAATTTGTAATGACCTATTAAGTTTAATTCTTTCTTAGCTTTTGCTAAACGTTCCTGTACGATCTCTTCACTTTCTTCTCTTCTCTCACGGATCTGTTTCTCTAATGATTCTAATGAACTTGGTGCAATGAAGATCGTAATACTATCTGGATATTTCTCTTTGATCGCTTTGGCACCTTTAGCCTCTACTTCGATCAATACATTCTTACCTAGGTTACGTAATCGATTGACATTGTCTACAGGTGTTCCATAGTAGTTTCCTAAGAATTCCGTATATTCTACTAGGTCTCCCATTCGAATAGCAGATTCGAAATATTCTCTGCTTACAAAGTCATAATCGATGCCATCTCGCTCTCCACTTCTCTTTTCTCTTGATGTCATGGAAATCGATTGCGCTAGGTTCAAATCTGCGATATCTATAAATTCACTAATAATGTGATTCTTGCCGACTCCACTGGGTCCACTGATCACGATGATCTTTCCTTTTGTCACAAGGGTATACCTCTCTTTATACCTTAACTATACAGGAAGTCGGGGTAGAATGCAATCAAAAGGCATGGGTTCTCTAAAAAGAGAGGACAAGATCTCTCTTGTCCTTATTATCCAATCGAATCTTCCATATTTAGTTTCAATAACTGATTTAATTCTACTGCATATTCCATTGGTAACTCTCTAGTAAATGGTTCTAAGAATCCCATAACGATCATCTCTGTAGCCTGTGATTTCGTTAATCCTCTAGACATTAGATAGAATAATTGTTCTTCACTTACCTTACTAACAGTGGCTTCATGTTCAATGATGCCAGTTGTATTCTCAATACGATTCGTAGGGATCGTATCACTCTTAGAAATATTATCTAGAATCAATGTATCACACTCGATCTTACTCTTCGCATAGGCTGCCTTCTTACCAAAGTGTACTGTACCACGATAGTTTACAGCCCCACCTTTTCTAGATAATGACTTAGAGATAATATTACTGTATGTATTAGGGGCTAGATGGATCATCTTAGCTCCTGCATCTTGGATCTGATTCTCTCCTGCTACGGCAATACTGATGGTCATACCACGAGCTCCTTCTTCTGCTAATACACAAGCAGGATACTTCATAGTGATATGAGACCCGATATTTCCATCGATCCATTCCATTCTACCATCACGCATGACTTTCGCACGTTTCGTTACTAGGTTCAAGATATTGCTTGACCAGTTTTGAACAGTAGAGTATCGACACTTCGCATTAGGATGGATATAGATCTCTACGACTGCTGCATGGAGAGAGTCTTTCGAATACTTAGGGGCTGTACAACCTTCTACATAGTGTACATCTGCTCCCTCATCTACAATGATCAATGTTCTTTCGAATTGTCCCATTTGTTCGGTATTGATACGGAAATAGGATTGTAGAGGTTTCTCTAACTTTACTCCTTTAGGAACATAGATAAAACTTCCGCCTGACCATACCGCACTATTCAAAGCTGCATACTTATTGTCAGTAGGAGGTACGATCGTACCAAAGTATTGACGGAATAGTTCCGGGTATTCTCTTAGTGCTGAGTCAGTGTCTAAGAAGATGACTCCCTTTTCCTCTACTTCCTGTAACATGTTATGGTACACTACCTCAGATTCATATTGCGTAGATACTCCTGCTAAGAACTTTTGTTCTGCTTCTGGGATCCCCAATCTATCAAAGGTATTCTTGATCGTTTCTGGTACATCATCCCAATTCTTTTCTTGTTTCTCACTTGGTTTGATGTAGTAAGTATATTCATCAAAGTTGATATCACTTAGATCTGGTCCCCAGGATGGATTAGAGATCTTCTGAAATTGTTCAAATGATCTCAAGCGGAATTCTAACATCCACTGGGGTTCTTTCTTGATCTTAGATATCTCTTCGATGATCTCTTTTGTTAATCCTTTACC
This sequence comes from Erysipelotrichaceae bacterium, assembly GCA_015058845.1. Classification (GTDB taxonomy): domain Bacteria; phylum Bacillota_I; class Bacilli_A; order Erysipelotrichales; family Erysipelotrichaceae; genus SIG230. Next base: position 29,696 of record SVBO01000007.1, on the reverse strand, counting down.
TGTATTGTAAAGGGATACATCTTCGTCATGAAATCCGTATTTATAAGAATCTTCTAAGATGATATCTTCTTTACTCATCTTGATACTCCTTGATACCCATTAGACCTGCAATGGCTCTCCAGCCGATCGTTGCACATTTAATTCGGTTTGCTTGTCTTCCTACATTACAGAAAGCTACTGCCTCTTGTAGGATCTCTTCATCATATTCTTGACCATTGATCATATTGAAGTATTGATCCATGATCATCTTTACTTCTTCTTCACTTCTTCCTTTTAATAGTTCACTCATGATACTAGTAGAGCTAGTAGCGATCGTACATGCTGTTCCATCAAAGCGAATGTCTTCTACTTTCCCATCTACCATCTTTAATTGTACTTCGATGTCATCGATACAAGAGGCAGATGCCATGTGTTTGCTTGTATAGGTTTCATCTTTTGTTAGGGAATGGTTACGTGGATATTCATAGTGGTCCATGATGATGGATCTTAGCATTGCTGGATTGTCTTTTAAACTCATATAGCTCTACCTCCTAGAAAAAGATATTTAAACATGTCTCCTGATTGGCTTCTTTACATACTTCTACTAAACGCATAACATCTTCTTCTGTGTTATAGAAATAGAAAGAGGCTCTTACTGTGGCAGGGGTTCCTAGATGATCTACTAGGATCTTGGCACAGTGATTACCGCTTCGACAGTATACTCCTTTGGTACTTAGAAATGAGGCACTGTCTTGGGCAAATACATCTTTGATATTGAATGTTACGATCCCATTATCACTTTTGGGATTGTATAGTATTACGTTATCTAATTTAGATAGTTCTTGGATCGCTAGATTGTGTAGTTTCTCTTCTTTAGCTTGGATATAGTCCATTCCTACTTTTTCTAAGTATTCAATGGCTTTTCCCATTCCAAGAACACCTTCTATAGCTGGTGTACCTGATTCAAAGCGATAGGGAGCTTCTTTCAGTAATACGTTGCTACAAGCATCGAAACGAGCGTTACTACCTCCTCCTAGCATAAGAGGTTCCATTTGAGATAGGTATTTGGCTTTGCCATATAATACTCCTACTCCTGTGGGGCCACACATCTTATGCGCTGAGAATGTATAGAAATCACAATCTAATGCTTGAACATCTACTTTTCGATGAGGAATAGCTTGTGCGCCATCTACGATCACTAGGGCATCATAGTTATGCGCGATTGTTGTGATCTCTTGGATCGGTGCCGTGTACCCTAGTACATTTCCTACGTGTGCGATACATACATATTTAACACCTAGATGCATAGCTTTCTGGAAGTTCTCTACTGTGATCCTTCCTTGCTCATCTAGTGGAATGTATTCAATACTAGCACCTTTTTCTTTAGCCACTCTAAACCACGGTAAGACACTACTAGCATGTTCAGCAATATCCGTTAAGATCACATCTCCCTCTTTCAAGAATCCGCCCATACCATAAGCAATAATATTCAATGCTTCTGTAGTACCATGCGTATACACGATCTCTTTAGGAGAAGCGGCATTGATGAAGCGTGCTACTGTATTTCTCACTGCTTCATATTCTTGAGATACTTGATAGGATAGATCATAATCTCCACGGTGTACGTTTACTGAACATGTAGAGAGATAGCGTGTTACTTCATCGATCACGCAAGATGGTTTCAGTGTGGTAGCAGAGTTATCCAGATACACAAAGTTCTTTCCTTCTTGATTCAGCATTGGGAAATCTTTACGATATTCCATCCCTATACACCTGCTTTCTTATGTATTTCCTCCAGAATGATTTCTTGTAGTTCTGCTTCTGTAAATGTTTCTGCTAGAACAGCAAGATATCCGTTAACGATCAAAGCAATGGCTGCGTCTGCAGATAATCCACGGCTTTGTAGATAGTATAAATGATTCTCATCTACTGCTCCCATACTACAAGCATGAGAAGCACTTACGTCATCTTCATCGATCAATAGGATCGGAGATACTTCTGCGGAAACATTTCCATCGAAGTTCAAGATACGTGATGTTTGATGAGCGGCTGCTTGGTGAGCTCCATTTACGATATGAGAGCTTACTTCAGCTTTTAACTTCGCATTCTTCTTCATCACTCCATATAATTCTAAGTTAGAAGAAGTATTAGGACTTTGGTGATCTGCATAGACATGTAACTCTTTGCGATCTTCTTCATCAGATACATAGGCATAGCGTGCTTCTAATGTAGCCCCACTCTTCTCTAAATTATATGTAGCTTTATGTGACATGGTACCACGAGATAGTTCTGCTGTGGCAATGTATAAGGATGCGTTTTCTTTCAGAGTATGTGTTTCTTCGATATACCCTTGGGTGTTATGCATCAGGAAGGCACGACATGTAGCATCTTGTTCTACTGTAATAGATACCTGAAGGTCTTCCTTTTGATCTATTTCAACTAATAGATTGACTGTGAGATTAGGTTTGACTTGGATATGGATCTGTGCATGATCAGTGATTTGGAATAAGTAAGTTCCACTTTCTTGTAGAACTACTTCATTGGTATCAGTGATTACTTGTTTGAATTCCATTATTTCTTAGGGGCTGCACAGCTTCCAAGGGAAACTACAGTCTTCTTTTCTTTCTCTTTTAATGTGATCTGATACTTTTCATAGATCCAGTCATATCCATCCTTATCGATTCTTTCTACTAAAGAAGCATCTCCACTCTCTACGATCTTACCATCTACTAATACATGCGCATGAGTTGGTTTCACTAGTTGATAGAAACGTTCATAGTGAGATACTACTAACATCGACATATTCTTTGTTTCTTGCATTTCAGCGATCGTATCGGCTACGATCTTTAGAGCATCCACATCTAGCCCAGAGTCGATCTCATCTAGCATAGCGATAGTAGGTTGTAGTAACTTCATTTGTAAGATCTCATTGCGTTTCTTTTCTCCTCCAGAGAATCCTTCATTCAAGAATCGATGTGCTAGATCTGATTTCATTTGAAGTTGTTTCGTTGTATTCTCCATTAACTTAAAGAATTCGAATAATGAGATAGGTTTTTCTCTTCTAGCATTCATAGCTGCTTTTAAGAAATCTGAGTTACTTACTCCTGGGATCTCTTGTGGGTATTGCATTCCTAAGAAGATCCCTTTACGACTTCTTTCATCTACGCTCATTGCTAATAGATCTTCTCCTTGGTAATAGATAGATCCTTGTGTTACTTCATATTTCGGATGTCCCATAATGGCTGCTAATAGAGTAGATTTCCCGTTTCCATTAGGTCCCATTAGAGCATGTACTTCATTTTCTTCTATAGTAAGATCGATCCCTTTCAAGATCTCTTTATTATCGATACTGACATGTAAGTCATGAATTTCTAAGATTGCCATAATCATACGATCCTTTCTTATGTTCTTATATTATACCCAATTCAAATAGAATACTCAAATAAAACGATTTTATTTTATTAGTTATTCTTAGTATTTCCTGATTATTCCTACATTTTTAAAGGTTTGATCAGTGATATGTAAAGAAGATACAGCATGTAGGAATCAAAAAGAGCATGCTTTCACACGCTCTTACTGATCTTCCTTATCAAAACTAGCTTTATAGATCTGACGATTCTCTAGTGAGAAATTTCTACCAGAGAATGTACCATTTTCTAAAGGTTCTACGATCTTAGTAAACATATTCATACGCGCATCGATATTATCGATATAGTTCAAGATCTCTGCTTCTGGGATCATAGGTAATACTGGGGAACCAAACTCATATTGCCCATGATGAGATAAGATCATGTGTCTTAATAAGATCACTTGCTCATTCTCATAGCCTAACTTACGAGCCGTTTCATATACGATCGCTTGCATGATAGAAATATGTCCTAGTAACTTCCCTTGCATTGTATACTCTGTAGTCACAGGTCCACTTAACTCATATACCTTACCTACATCATGTAGGATGATACCAGCATATAGTAGATCTCTATTCAATAATGGATATAGATCACACATTGCATCTCCTAACTTCAACATACCATAGACATGCGTTGCTAGACCATGCATGAATTCATGATGGTTCTTAGAAGCTGCTGGATAAGAGAAGAACTCTTCAAAGCATCCTTCTACAATAGTCTTGGTGATCGTGTGTAATGTCTCATCTTGGATCGTATCAATATACTTAGTCACAGTTTGCACTAACTCTTCTTTTTCTACCATAGACACAGGAATAAAACGACTCATGTCATTGATCTTAGTTGGATCTACTTCTTGGAAGTTCAAGATCTTTAATTGTAAAGCATCACGATACTTCAATACCTCAGCATGTACGATCCCGATCTTTCCTACTCCATAGTGAGAAGGAACATCACCACTAGCATCCCACACCTTACCATCGATCGTACCTGTCTTATCTTGGAATGTGACACTTAAATAAGGTTTCCCATTATTGGCTACTCCCTTTACTACATTCTTGATCAGTAAAGGTGTTTCGATCTTCTCATTCTCACAGAATTCATTAATTAGTTTCAAATTCATCTTTTCTACTCTCCACTTCTTCTATTACCTGAGCATACTCAAAGCCCTTACGGATCAATGTAGTGATCAGCTTAGACTTTAGATCAAACCCAGTATACTTCTTACTTAATCGAATCAATTGCTTATCATATTCTTTACTTAGTAATACACTTTCCTTCTCTTCATCTTTTTCTAGATGTAGACGTTGCATTACCTCAGCAATAATATCATTATTATACCCCATTCTCAATAACTTACTTTGAATTGCTTCTTTTGTTTTCGTAAGATTTTTATTTAATTCCATTAATTTACTTTGTTCGATCAACTTGATAGCACTTTCTACAAAGTCTTCATCATCCTCTTGTAGCAATACTGCATCGATCTTCTCGTATGGAATACCTTTCTTTACTAAAGATGCCTTGATCTTCTTCTTACCCATGAGAGATACTTTCATGCTTTCTAGAGATTGTTGTAGATAACGATCATCATCAATATATCCCATATTTTCTAATTGCTCGATCATTTGATTGATCTCTTTGATAGTTAATGGAGTCTTTTGGCTTAAGTAATCATACATCTCTTTACGCGTACGATCTTTCACTGTTAGATAGCGAATAGCGCCTAGATATGATCTGATCGTAGAATCTTCTTTCTTGAATTCTTCAACGATCTCTCGTTGAACACAAGCGCCTTTCTCCAACTCATATTTATAGAAACTTTCGATAGAGATCATAAGTGCTAATTCTTCTTCTGCACTCTCTAATGTTACTTCGAAGTAATTTGATTGTTTCATCTTGATCTTGACGATCGCATATTCATCTTTTTGTTTAGATATCGCATTTAGATACACTTTATACACCGCCTCATAGAATGGTTGACTACCTAATGGTTGGATCATCTCTAGACCCTTCTTAACGATCTGTTGCTGTTTCTGTGATGGTAGTGAGATATGCTCTTCGATCTTTCTTGCTAATTCATTCGAATCATCGAAGTAATACCCACTTTCTCCCTCTATAATAATATCGGATAAGATATTTCGCTCTTTCGCAAAGACTACGCTCTCACTAGCTATGGCTTCAATAAATGTAAGTCCTTGTGTTTCAGAGGTAGATGCTGATACGAACATATCACTCATAGCATAATACATAGGTACTTCACTATTGGGTTTCTTATCTGTAAATACTACATGATCTACTAGATCTAGTTTTTTGGCTAGATATTTTAACTCATCTAGGTAAGGACCTCCTCCTACGATCACTGCTTTGACTGATACATTGCGTGTCACTAGGATCTGCATGGATTGTAGTATCATATCGATAGCTTTCTCTACTGCGATCCTTCCTACGAATAGTAATACCTTCTCATGCTCTTGGATCCCAAGACTAGTACGTAATTGTTGTAGTTGCTTACTATCAAAGTTAGCACGAGAGAATTTACTTAATTCAAGTCCTGTAGGGATCACATGGATCTCTTTCTCAACCCCATAGCCTTTCAAGATATCTCTTGTCTTCTCACTAGGAGCGATCAGTTCATGGCACATAGTTCCATAGGCTTTACTTAAACTACCTGCTAGGGAACGTAGTGTCTTATCGATAGTAGCAGATTGCACGAAGTTTAGATAATGCGTATAGTCTTCGTATAAAGTATGGTATGTAGCTACGATCGGGATCGATAATAGTTTAGACACGATACGTGCAAAGGTACCAATCCCGAATTCTGTATGAACATGGATGATATCTAGATGCATAGTAGCAATATCATTGAGTCCTACTACAGAGAATGGAGAGCTCATACGATAGCCATATAGTTTCTTGATCTCTATTCCTGGTAATCGTAAGATGTTACCATCTTTCTGCACATGTAGAGCTGATGGGGCTGTAGTCACTACGAATACAGTATGACCATGTTTCTCTAATTCTTTCTGTAATGTAACAATGGAAGTCACGACTCCATTGATCTCAGGCATATAAGTATCACTGAATAACCCTATCCTCATACAATTCCTCCTCGATCTTACGTAAACTCTTTTCCTTTACAAATCTAGCAAATACGACTCCTCCTATAAATAGAACAAAGTAGTATGTTAAGAAACGCCACAATAACATAGATGCGATCACATCTTGATGTACCATCATATCCGCAAACATCAACGTGAAAGAGACCTCTGCCCCACCACTTGCACCAGGTAATGGAACGAAGCTATTGGCTAAGCTTACGAAAGAAGACAGTGCAATGATATCGAATAAACTATTTGCAAAGATATCAATCTGTAAGGCCTTAGCACACAGATATGGCATTATATAATATAAAGTCAAGCGTACTATGTTGCTGAGTACACTCTTTAGAAGTAATGACTTCTTAGTGGATAGTCTAGCTACTTCTATATTGAATTTTTCTAAATATGTATTCAATCTTTCGATCTTGCTATTTGGATCCTTTACGAGTTTTAGTTTTGCTAAGATATAGATCCCCTTGGTAGAGAGCCAGGTATGTAGCTTATAGGATCTAGCTAAGGCCCATAGACCTACAATGATCGATGAATTAATTATAAAGCCTAAAAGGGCTATTGTGAATATAGAAGTGTTCACATTATAGAAAGTAGAGTATCTTAGGACTATGCATACTAGGGTATATACTACCAAGGTACTTTGGTATACAATGAAGTCCATGAGTAAGATACTAGCACTCTCTGAGATCCCTATTCCTTGTTGATAGAAGACATAACACTGGATGAATTGACCTCCACTAGCAAAAGGAGTAATACCATGGAATAAGGCTGCTATCAAGGCATTCTTATAGCCTGCTTTTCTAGTATAGTCTGGTTTATAGAATAGTGCGAATTGGCGTAGGATATAGCCTACGATATAGTGATATAGTAAGATCGCTAGGATACAGATGGCTAGATATCCTGGGGTGATCTGCTTCAATACTTCGATGATATCTTCTTTATAGTCTTTGAAGGAACAGTATAGTACAATGATCGCTGATACTATGATCAAGGCTATGTAAGATATATACTCTCTCTTTTTCCTCATATTATCCTCGTAATACCTTTTGGTATATAGCCTTTAACTGTTGCCCTACACTTGCAATGCTTCTCTCTTGAGCTACTTTATATCCTGCTTCTCCTAAGTATGGTACCTCATGATTCAATATTTGTTCTAATAGATCAATGAACTCTTCATTATTCTTACCCTTATAACAATGTTCTCCATGCACTAACCAAGGATCATATACAGGAATATCTCTTAATAGACACTGTCTCTTACCTGCTAATGCCTCTAACACAACGATCCCTTCTGTTTCTTCTAAGGAAGCAAAGAAGAAGCAATCAGCACTCATATAGGCACCTTCAATAATAGGACCCTTTACATACCCTGGGAATAATACATTATCTGGATGATCTTCCTCTACTGCTTCTCTGATCTTTTGAGGGATAGAGTATAGAGGAGTTTCTCCAAACCAAATAAACTTCACATCCGGAAAATGTCTAGCGACTTCAATGAAGTCTAAGATCCCCTTTCTTTCAAAGAATAGTCCTACTGACAGTACCACCTTCTCATCCTCTTGTAATGAGAAATAACGGCGAAACGCCTTGACCTTCTCTTCATCATATTCAAATCTAGTTAGGTCGATCCCATTACTCACAGCAGAGATCTCTAAAGGTATCCCATAACTTTCTAGTAATGCTCTAGAATACGGAGTAGGAGTAATGATGTAGTCAGCACTAGAATACGTATTGATCAAGTGTTGACGTACTAATGGTGCTAATTGATTAGAGAACACAAAGGAATTACGGAAATCTTCTTCCGTAGAATGGGCATGATAGATCACTTTCTTTCCCGCATCTTTAGCCTTATTGATCACTGCACTACTAGTAATTCCTACTGTATTGATATGTAAGATATCATAAGAATCATCAGGATCTAGAGTATATTCGATACCAGCAGAAGTCAATGCCTCTTTCTGATGTTTTAAAGCACGACCAATGCCAGATTTAGATATCGCATTGATATTTTCAAAATACAGACAAACTTTCATAAGCTCACCTCGCTAGTTAATAGTACCACAAATAAAAGCAATTGTTAAGGAATCAGCCTCTCATCCCAACACTTCACAAGACTATCCCATATTATTCACTAGCACTTCTTTCTTTTTAAATTATATGACATTTTCTTGAAGATGTTTCTTAAGATTTCTTAAAGATTTCAAGTCTCTTTCAGAAATATGATCTACTTTCATTCTTAAGAAATTTGTAAGAATTATGACTGTTTTATATTAAGAATATGTAGATATACTGAATACAAGAAAGAGAAGTGATTACATATGAGTGAGAATACAATGGTCATTATGTCTTTATCAATGGTCCTAGTGGTTACACTAGCGGTGGGGATCCATTACTATAACTTCTATGTTCGTTTAAGACAAAGAGAAAAAGCATTCTTTGAAGAATCTAGAAGGTTATTACATTCGAAAGAATTGTAACTATTTTCATCATTTTCATGTTGCATTCATACTAATTATTACTTATTATATAGTTTAGTGCTACAAGGAGATGATGGACATGGAGAAGATCGTTGGTTCTAAGTTAGATTTCTCAGATCTTAGTAATGAGGTCGTGAGAGAGTTCTATGGGTATATTGAAGATATCTTAGAGAATACAGAGTTTAATAAGTTAGATAACTTCTATCAACATATCAATACAAGTCGTCTTCAACACTCTTTAAATGTAGCATATTATACATATCTAGTATGTCGTAAATGGAATTGGAATGTAAGAGAGGCTACTCGTGCTGCTCTACTACATGATTTCTTCTTGTATGATTGGAGAGAGGTAGAGCTTGGGTTCCATCCAAATGAGCATCCTAAGCAAGCGCTTGTAAATGCTGCTAGATACTTTGAGGTAACTCCTCTAATGAGGAATATGATCTTATCTCATATGTGGCCTTTGTCTGTGGCATATCCTAAGTATAAGGAAAGTTGGGTCGTACAGGGTAGTGATCGTTTATGTGCTTGTTTAGAGGCTATGCATGGGATGAAGAGTAAGATGCGTAAGACTCGTTTAGTAACTAGTATTGCATTATTCATGAAGTAATCAATAAGGGAGATATTTCTAATAGAAGTATCTCCCTTTTCTAATTCTATGCTATGATCTCTACCTTACTACCACCAGACTTCTCTTTCGTAACAATGATCTGATGATCGATCTTTTCTTTTAATTCACTAACATGGGAAATGATCCCTACTAATCTATTTCCATCAGACAAAGAAGTAAGAGCTGCTATAGCTTGCTGTAAACTATCTCCATCTAAGGAACCAAATCCCTCGTCTACAAACATCGTATCTAATTGGATCCCTCCTGCAGAAGATTGGATCTCATCGGATAGACCAAGGGCTAAGGATAGAGAGGCTTTAAAGGATTCTCCTCCCGATAATGTTCGAACACTTCTTTGTGTGCCATTATAGTGATCGATCACATCTAAATCTAATCCACTTTGGCTACGTTGATTCTCTGCTGTTGTTTTACGCACCAAGTCATATTGTCCATTCGTCATGATCATGAAGCGTGTATTGGCACGGGCTATGATGCGATCAAAGTAAGTGGTTTGGATATAAGTCTCTAGCATGATCTTTTCTTTCCCACTGATCATTCCATTAGCAGTATTCGATAATGCCTTTACCCAAGTATACTTTTCCTCTATCTTTTGTACTTCCTCAGATCTATCTTGGATATTACTCTTAGTCTGTGTATTCTGTGTGATCCGTGTGATCACTTCTTGTAGTTTCTCAGTGATCATATTCTTCTTTTGTACATTCTCTAATATCGTAGTTTCTAACTCTTCGATATTTATATGGGGATCTTTCTGTAATGAGATAGTTAATTGTTCGATCACACCTGTAAGCTTACTGATCTCTATTTCTTGATCATTAACTTTCTTCTGTGCTTCTTCGATCGCTTTTCGACCCTTCTCTACCTCACTTCTTAGTTGCTGTACTGCTTGTTGAGCTAGCGTTTTACTTTGGTATTTCATTGTTTCTTTTAATGTCTTTAATTGTACTTCATATTGTGAGATATTGGTTTGTAAGATAGTGATCTTCTTCTCACTTTCACTGATCTTAGTTTGCAGGGTAGATACTTCTTTTTCTTTCCCTGGGATCAGTGATTCTATCTCCCTTTTACGCTTACTCTTCTTTTCTTCTTCTAGGATCGCTTGCTCGATCTTCTTTAGATCTTCTAGTAGTTCCTTGTTATCTACTTCTATCTGATGACATATCTCCTCATATGTCATATGAGAATACTCTGTAGGGATCTTAGAATCAATATATGTGATGCTTGCATCTATGCTGCCCTTGATAGAACCTGCTTCCTTACTCTTCAGTGCTACTTCGCTTTGCAAGCTTTCCCATCTATGCTTAGCTTGGTTAACTGTTTCTTCGGTAGGGGCTTTGTCAGATTTCTGGGCTTTATGTGGGTGTGTGATAGAGCCACATACAGGACATGGAGTTCCTTCTTCTAATTGGTCTGCTAAGATCCCTGCTTGCTCATCTAAGAAGGCTTTATTGAGTTGATTGTATTCTTGTTGTTGTAGTTCTGCTGTAAGAGAACATTGTTGATACTCTTCTTGCGCCTGAGTATACTTAGATTCTAACTTCTTTACATGATCGATCTGTTGTACGATCTCTTTTCTAAGCGCTATCTGATCTTGTAGTTCTTTCTTCTTCGCTACATACTTCTCTCTTTGCTCACCAGTTCCCTCAATACTCTTAAGTTCTTCTTTCCATGTTTCTAACTCATGTTTCAAGTACTCTTCATTCACAGTATCCTTCAATGCTTCCTTTTGAAGATCTCTTAAGATACCTTTCTCTTCTTTATACTTACTAGTAATAGCATCATATCTCTCATACTCTCCATACTGTGCTTCTATAGCAGTAGCTTCTTTGCTCTTCTCTTCTAGTCTAGTACTATTTGTTTGTAGAGTTATTAGTTCTTGTTGTAGTGTCTTATATACTTCTTCTTTCGAAGTAAGTAATACTGTATTTGTTTCATACCTCTTCTGTAAGGCTACATATTCCTCTACCTTTGTCTTATCTGTATACAGTGTTGTTAGGATAGTATCTAGTGCTTCTATATCTTTCTGTAATCTCTCTTGACTATTTGTATCTTGTAAGAGGATAGCTTCTAGGATCTCTAAGGATCTCTCTACTGTAAGTGTATCTTCTAGGAATGTACTATACTCACACTCCTCATCACATACTATACCATCAATGTATTGTCTAACACTTTGACTAGCACTTTCAAATTGATTCTTCAGTGTACTTGTTTCTTCTTTTAGTTTCTCTTGCAGTACTTGATAGTATCCTGTTTGAAAGATCTCACGGAAGATCTTTTGTCTTTCTTGCGTATCTGCTAATAATAACTTCAGGAAATCTCCTTGTGCGATCATAGCGATCTGAGAGAATTGGTTTCGATCTACTCCAATAATCTCACGGATCTTCTCAGTGACATCCTTTTCCCGCGTGATCACTTCTCCACTTGGTAATATCAACTCTGCCTTAGCAGTTTGTTTAGTTGTACCACTTCCTCTTCTAGAAGGTCTTTCATACTCTGGATTTCGTATTACGGTATATTGCTTACCTTTATTCTCAAATACTAACTTTACTTCAGTAGGTGTATCTACATTCGCATATTTAGATCGTAGCATAGTATTCTTTCTAGTATCTCCACTAGGCTGTCCATATAATGCGAAACAAATGGCATCGAAGATCGTTGTCTTACCTGCTCCTGTATCTCCTGTGATCAGATATAGGCCATTCGTTCCTAGTTTCTCCATATCTATTTGCGTGATATTCGCATAGGGTCCAAAGGCTGATATTGTTATATGTAAAGGTCTCATTTCTTATTCCTCCCATATCTTCTCGATCAGTTGTGTAATGTAGGCTTGTTGTTCTTGACTCATTTCCTGATTATTTTGTTTCTGATAGAATTCATGGAATAACTCTACAGGAGTCTTACTTTCTATATCCTCTGCTTGTCCTACATGCGTATTAGAACGTGTTCTCTTGTTATCATATTTCAGTGACATGATGTTTGGATAGATCACACGTAAACGACTGATCGCATCTGGTACATCTTCCTCATCCGTTAGGATCACTTGCACATAGTCCTCAGTATTGGTCCTCTCATAGTTATCTCTACTTACGATCTCATTATAAGTACCTCTTAGAATACGCATATCATGTAATGGAATAAGTGGTTGCGTAGTGATCTCTACAGTTCCCTTCTCCTTTAATTCTACGATCGTTATAGACTTATGATGATCGGCTTCTGAGAAAGAATACTTTAAAGGGGTACCACAATATCTCACAGTCTCTCTCTGCATCTTTTGAGGTCTATGGATATGCCCCAATGCTACATAGTCAAAGTTATCGAACACCGATACATCCACATGATCACTTCCCCCTACAGACACTTCCTCAGAATCACTTCTACTAGCGCCTGTCACGAATTGATGCGTAATGATCACATTTCTCTTAGTCGTATCTACTTCCATGTGTTCTATTGCTACACGCACTGCATCAGTATATGTATCGATCTTCTCTTCAGGATAATATCTTCTTACATGGGCTGGTTTAATGAAAGGTAGCATATAGAGATCTACTTCCCCATAAGGATCCTGTAATGTATACTTCACTGTTTCACTATTATACACAGGACTAATATAGATCCCTGATCCCTCCATCAAGGAAGCTCCAAAGGATAATCTCTCCGCTGAATCATGGTTCCCACTGATGATATAGGTAGGTACCTTTTGGTCTGCTAATTGACATATAAAGTGATTGAGAAGTCGTACTGCCTCTTCACTAGGAGTCGTCTTATCATATACATCTCCTGCTATGATCACTCCATCGGGATGTATTGTATCGATTACTTTCAAGATCTCTTCTAGGATATATTGTTGATCTTGGATCATGGAGAATTCATTGACTCTCTTACCAATATGTAGATCTGATAAGTGTATGAATTTCATCTTATCCCTCCTTATAATGTTGTATAGGGTATATTCTTTTCCTTTGCAAATGTTTCACTATAGCTTCCTTCATGTACATATAACATTAGTTTAGGACAATCTAGGAAAGCATAAGGATGGATCGTAGTGATACTCGTAGGTAGTACTACTTTCTCTAAATTATTTAAATAGAATGCTGTGGAATTAAGGGTAGTAACTCCTTCTGGGATCTCTATTGAAGTAATACCACTATTCCAAGAGAAAGCATATTTCTCAATGCTAGTAACACCACTTGGCACTACGATATGACTCTTATCCCCTAGATAGCTAAAGTACACATGGTCAATGATCACATGTTTATCTTTATCTGCTAGTTTCTTACAATGATCGATAGCACTGATATCTAAATGGGTATGGGCAAGAGAAATATCGATCTTCTCTAATTTACGACATCCATAGAAGGCATTGATCTCGATCTTCTCTACACTCTCTGGGATCGTAATTGTCTTAAGTGTCTTATTCATTTCAAAGGCAGCAGAACTGATCACTCTTACATCATCTGGTACAGTTACCTCTTCTTCTGTGCCTATGTATCTAAATAGGATATGATCTACGATAATGAAGCCATTCTCATCAGCTAACTTCTTACAATCATAGAAAGCCCCTCTCTTGATCTCTACATTTGGATTCATGATCTCTAATGTTTCTAACTCTTCACAACATAAGAAAGCATCAACACCGATTAATCGTACTGTCTCAGGGATCTGGATACTTGTGATTTTCTTCTTCTTGAAAGCTTCTCTATCGATCGCAATGACAGGTTTACCATCTATTTCACAAGGTACAATGACTTCTGTATCTTTCTTCTTATACTTATTCAATATGATCCCTGTATTTGCTTCCGTATACTCATATATCTTCTTCCAATCGATACTCTTCTCTAACTCTTTACTCATATTCTCTCTCCTTGTAACTTTACAATAAGTATATCATATTTCAGATAAGAGGAATTAGAAAACGATACCTATTTCTTGGTATCGTTACTGCATATATGTTACATTATTTCTTTTCACAGATCATGCCATGGGCTTCTAGATCTTCCTTGATCTTAGTAGTAGATACTCCCTCTGTACGAGGTAGATATACTACTTCACAATACTCCTTTAGGTCATCGAATCGACCTTCCCAATCATCACCCATTACGAAAGTATCTGCCTTATACGTCATAATATCACTTGGCTTTTGATCCCATGTATCCTCTGGGATCACTAGGTCTACATAACGGATAGACTCTAGCATCACTTTACGCTCTTCATAGCTGTGATATGCTTTCTTTCCCTTGATCGCATTGAACTCATCGGTAGATAGTCCTACGATCAGATAATCCCCAAGAGCCTTAGCTCTTTGTAATAATCGAATATGTCCCCAGTGTAATAAATCAAAAGTACCATAAGTAATAATACGCTTCATCGTTTACCTCCTAATACTCCCTCAATATATTCCTCTAGAAAAGCTAATACATTCTGTGTATTACTTATAAACGTCTGTGGTTGAAAGTCTTGTAATCTCTTGATCACATCACTTAGAGCTTCCCCTTCTTTACACTCTAAGATATAGTCTGTATCAGAGAACTGTGAAATGATCTGTGTTTGGTGATCATTGTTATGTTCTCCATACTTAGAAAGACGACTCACTGCGATCACTTTCTTTCCCTTCTTCAAGGCTCCAATAATACTACCTGTACCCCCATGCGTAATGATGTAGTTAGCTTGCTCTACATACGCATCCATAGTGGCTTGGTCACAGTACTGGAATGTTTCTATCAAACTACCAGTATAAGGAGTACACCCTACCTGTGCAATGACCTTCTCCTGAATAGTCCCCTCTTGAATAGCCTCCTCTACCATCTGTAATAGACGAGTAAAGGGCATATCTTGTGTTCCTAGTGACACGAATATCATTAGTATACCCCTCCTTTGTAAACAGCCTTAGGATATACCTTCAGCATACTCTCCCATTGTACCATGAAGAGATCCGCGATCGGATATACCATCTTACCAGATAGATTCGCACTATCTCTTTTCGCAAAGCTTTCAATGAAGATGATCTTACTACCAAACAACTTACCAATATAACACATTGGAACAGCTGTATGTGTACCTGTAGTCAAGATCACTTTGGGTCTATATTTACTGTATAAATAGAATGATTTCAAGATATTCAATGAGAACTTGAATAGATAACTAAATAAATGCTTACGTGTACCATATACAAGATATTCTACTCGTTCATATTTCTTAGCTAGATACTCTGTTGCCTCTAACTTCTCACTCACTAATACTGTCTTATATTTACTCATTAATGGAAATAACTGTGATAACTGTGTTAGATGCCCTCCCACAGAACTGATCAACATTAATTCACATTGCATGCTATCACCTACCTAACCATTGGCTGATATTCTCTACACCAACTACTTTACTGGCTACATATACTGCCTTGAACTTACCCTTAGCAGTATTTAAATATTTACTATGCGCACGATATTCCTTGAAGAAGATCGCTAGTTCTTCTTTACGTAAATGTTGCACATGTGGCAACATAGCGATCTGTTTGTTCGCAAAGTAAGAGACCATTTTCTCTTTCTGATCCACCTTACTTTGGGCTAAGTATTCTCTCCAATAAGAGACTACATATAAGTTACTTAACGCACTCTTTAAGCTATACTGTCCACTCACAGAAGCACTATGGATCCGATAGACTAGTAATGGGAAATCTAGCAATGTATAAGACTTCATACATAGTACAGCTTTCACTAGGAAATCCATATCTTCTGCGAAACTATATCGACGATCAAATTCTAAGTGATTCTCTACTAAGAATCGTCTACGATACACATGTCTCCATACCGCCCAGATCCCTAGGTTATCATAACTAGCAATGAAGTGTGCAGCCGCCTTCTCTACACTCTCTCCATTCACTAAGTCTTTCAAATTATTCACAGTCGCATATTCTCCACGTTCATTCACAGATACTCTCACACGACCGATCAACATATCATACTCTTTATTACCAATGATCTTATCTAACATCTCTAAGCAATGTTCCTCTAACATATCATCACTATCTAAGAAGATGATATACTCTCCTTTAGCACTAGCCACACCTACATTACGAGCAACACTTACTCCCTCATTCTCCTTATCGATCACTTGGATGAATGGATACTTAGAAGCATAGGTATGTAAGATCTCACTACTATGATCTATACTACCATCATTAACACATACTAACTCAAATTGTCCTTGGTATTGTGCAATACAACTCTCTAAACATTCCTTCAAATATCTCTCTGCATTATATACAGGAATAATAATCGAATACTTCACTATTTAGCTCCTTTCCAGATCATTTCCATTAGGAATGGATAAGCAAGTAAACGCACTGCTATCTTTTCCTTAGAAGTGATCAATGGGTTCTTAGCCCATTCTGGATAGAATCTTTGTAAGTCACGATATGCCTTCTTACACATCTCTTTACGTGTACTATGATGTTCACTAGATAGATGAGCTGCTTTATGGAAGAGTACTGCTACCATAAAGGTACGTACATAAGTCTTAGATAATAGTAATGGGTATGGGTGTTTATGTGTTTCATAGTATTCATGGATCTCTTGCATGATCTGATACATATCAAACATTTTGATAGAGGCATGATTGGCAATAGAATCACTACGGATCAAGTAGTAATACTCTGTATTCATGACCTTCTTGATCTTTTTTACTGTAGAGAAAAGGATGGATGAGTAATAGATATCCTCATGGACTAATCCCTCTGGAAATAATACTCCTTCGATCAACTCTCTTCGATACATATTCCCACGTACGAACATAGCTACATGGATCAATAGATCTGGACGAGTTGCATAGTCATACTCACTGATCTCTCTGCTAGATTGATAGCCATACTCCCATTTCTTACCAGTCTCATCAAAAGCAGTATTCATACACTCTGCATAATCATAGCCCTCATCCAATGCCTTAGCCATCTCTGCTAGATAATTACTAGCAACATAGTCATCACTATCAATGAAACTGATATACTCACCCGTAGCGATCTTTAGACCCGCATTACGAGCAGAGGATAGACCACCATTCTCCTTGTGGATCACATGGATATTAGAATACAAACTAGCATACTCATCCGCAATACGACCACTCTCATCTTTACTACCATCATCTACACAAATGATCTCATAGTCAGTATAGGTCTGATCTAGTAGGGAATCTAGACAAGTTCTTAGATAAGGAGCAACATTATAGATAGGAACGATCACACTGATCTTCTTCATAACTAGGCTCCTCTCTTTACTTTCTTATAGATCCCAATAGGGGTATATAACTGATATTGTACTAATAAGCGATTGTATAATTGCTTAAAGGAAGAGTAATACTCTTTAAATCCTTTGGATGTATACCACTTAGGAGAGTGTTCATATAGATAGGCTCTGATCTTCAAGATATTCTCTTTCTCTGTAAGAGGAGAGAAGAAACTGATCTTGAATAACATCGTACGGATAAACATTTTCTCTAGGGCATCGTGTAATTCATAGGTCTTGGTCTTCTCATATTCCGCAAATACTTGGTCAAAGACATGGAGGATATCCATGTGTTTCTTACGTGTTCTACTGGATGTTGTGATGGAATTAGGTCTAATACGATATTCCATCAATTCTTGTTTACAGATCGTGAATCTTGGTTTATGGAATACTAGGGATAAGAAGTATCCTAGATCTTGGTTGAATACTCTTTCTAGATATAATACTCCACTTTCTTGTAAGAAGCTCTTACGATACATCTTGTTGCATGGAAATGGATTGATCTCGAATAGATTACTTAGAGTATATGTATCTTGTGCAAAGAATTTCTCTTGCTCATTAGAAACAACTTTCTGATTCACTACATCATAGTATCTAGGCTTACAGATCACTAGATCTACTTCTCTTTCTTGATAGCACTTCACCATTTCCTCGATCATCGTAGGTTCCATATAATCATCACTATCTAAGTAAATGATAGTTTCTCCCCTAGCAATACTATATCCATAGTTACGACAATGTCCTGGAGCTCCTTGGTGTTCTCTAGCATAGAAATGTACTCTTGGATCTTGGTAACTTTCTATGACTTGTTGAGTGCTATCCGTAGAGCCATCGTCTACGACTAAGATCTCAATGTTGGTATAAGATTGCTTCAAAACACTTTGTAGAGTATTTTCTACAAAGCTTGCTGCATTATAGGTAGGAATGATCACACTTACTAACATTTCTCTTCCTCCTTAGAAATAAATATTCTCTAGTGTATGAGAGACTTGAAATCTTTGGATCTCTTCAAAATCTTCTGCTAACTGTTTAGTCACATATACTAACTCATTCTCAATAAGTCCTTGCATATGTTCTCTAACACCCTCTACATCCACTAGAATGCCTGTACATCCTAGGGCTAATGCCTCATATATCGCTGTGGAATAGGCCCCTACACAATACTTGCTCTCCTTCATCATTTCATATAGATCTCTGGTATTAGAGATCACTTCTAGATTAGAATAACTGTGTGTTAATAGTGGATAGCGTTCTTTCCACTTGGCAAATTCTCCTGGATGTAGTTTATAGATGATATGTAGATCTGGATACTGATTAGCTAGTTCTACTACTTGTTTCACTAACTCTTCTCCACATGTACCTTGGGATAAGAAGATCACTTGTTCTCTCTTTTGAATATTCTCTACTCTTCTAGCTTGCTCATGGAAGTAGGAATATCCAGTATATTGAATAGGGACTTTTGGTAATTTCGCTGACATAGACCAATATGGGGCGAATAGCCATAATTCATCTACGAAGCATTGTTTCGGTAATCCATTTGGATAATGATAGCCTAGATGGTAAGAGTCAATGATACCATGTTGTAGTTCTATGACTTTGATCCCTAACTTATGACACGCACAGATGATCGCATACTTATCATAGTTGACTACTAAGATCACTTGTTTTGGTCTAACACGTTTAAATAGTTTCTCGAAACGATACTCTCTTTTCACAAAGTGTTTCCACTCTTCTTCTAACATCTTATTCAAATTGATCTCTACTTCAAATACCTCATAGATCTTTTTACTTAACTGTTCTAATTCTACTAGTGGTCTATACTGACTGATTCGAGCATTGATCGCTTTCTTATACTTATCTAGTACACTTTCTTCTAATACGATTAGACCAGTATTCTTAGTCCCTAGGTTGTTGTATTCTTGACGATTGATCCATAGAGCATCTTTATATCTTTCTTGTAAAGGATAGGTATAGATATCTCTCTCTTCTCCATTCACCTTCACTCTTCGATCATGAGTGATGATCACTGTGTCATGTTGCTTGTGATACTTGGCTACTTTGCTATCTAGTCGGATCGCTTTCTTGTAGCGCTCTACTCTAGTATCTTTCTTAAGAGCATCATGGGGTG
Organism: Erysipelotrichaceae bacterium; assembly: GCA_015058845.1. Taxonomy (GTDB): domain Bacteria; phylum Bacillota_I; class Bacilli_A; order Erysipelotrichales; family Erysipelotrichaceae; genus SIG230. The sequence continues at coordinate 9,694 of SVBO01000007.1, read as the reverse complement.
TAGTGATGAGTCCTAGTTTCTTTTGTAGAGCTAGTACTAACTTGAAACGTAGGATCGGCCATATATAGGTATGATCCAATTGTAGGGATAGGAGTTGTAATGCATCTTCTTGTTGTAGTATAAAGTGAATGACCTCATGCACGCTTCTCACGATGTAGCTCCTCCCTCCAGATGTATGCGAATACGAATAATAGATAGAATGATTTAAATAGAATACCTGGGATCATAGTAAGTTGTAGTGTATCTACACAGTATAATCCTGCATAAGTAAGAAGGATGAAGATAATCATTTCCTTCAAACTCTTATCAAAGGCATGGGTCTGGATCTTCAGGATGTGTGTTACCCCATAACGACATAATAGGTATTGAATGAATTGACAGATGACTGTTGTATAGGCTGCTGCTTGATAGCCAAAGTGTTTGATCCCGAAGTAGTTCAAGATGATATTGATGATAGAGGCTACGATAGAGATAATAGCCGTGAAGCTATTTTTCTTATAGTATGTGCAATAGCAAGACACTGTAGCATATAGATGGAAGGCTACATAGCCATAACAGATCGCTGGGATCACTGGAATCCCTACATGGTATCTTGGGTTAGCAATGATACGTACTACCTCTGGTGCGAATAATACGATACAAGAAGAGATCGTTAGTAAGCCCTTTTGATAGAAACTAACTTGTCTAGCAATACGATCATAGTTCTTCTTATTCATCATTTCATAGAACTCTGGACCAAATGTTTGATTGATCGCTAATACAATGATATTGATGATGATCCCGAAGTTATATGCGAAAGAATATAGACCTGAGCTAGCAGAGTCTACCATGGCATTGATCATGTATCTATCTACATAATTCAGAATAAAGCTAGAGATCATTTGTGGGATCAATGGTAGATTGAAGTGATAGATTTCTTTACGCATAGTAGCATTCATATTGAACTTCATATGAGGCCACATATGTACTATGGCTACTATAGCAGCGATCGTACGTACGATACTATTCGCATAGATCACCCCTAAGAATACTTGTTCTTCTAATTGCATCATCCATACGATACTGATCAGGGTAGTAGCAACCCCGATCACTACACTATACATTGCATAGATAGAACTTTGTTTACGAGATTGTAGGAAAGCTAGATAGAAGTTGATGATACTTTGCATAAAGCTATTGAAGATCATCCAAAGACATAAATATGTAGTCAGTCCACTGAAGCCTTTCCATAGGGGAATACTTGTAGCTGAGATGATGCTCATAAGAGTCATCCAGATCATCATTAATAGGAATTGGTTTCCTAGCATTTCTTTCTTATCATATTGAAGATCATAGTAGAATCGACTGACTCCCTTATAGATACATAAAGGAAGAAGTACGACAAAGATATTAACAGTAGAGTTGAATAGAGAGTTCGTTCCATATTCTGCTTCTGTTAATAGAGCTGTTGTGATAGGGATCAATAGGAAATGTAGCCCTTTGTTAATGATCTGTCCCATCATATAGTTTCTTGTATGTTTTAAAGATTCACTCTTGCCAAGAAGGATATCTATTAGTTTCTTCATAATACACCTCTTATAATACTCTAGTTATTATACCATGAATCATTGTAAATTGAATATAAGAAATATGAAGGGATTCTTAAGTATCTGTGAATTGTGATATAATGATATGTACAGGAGTGATGGTATGAAGTTATTGGTGAGTTTCTCTGGGAGAGAGAATGGGAATTGTGATCAGATCGCTAGGTTCTTGTGTGAAGAAGATGATCGAGTAGCTTGTTTTCGAAAGCTTACTATTCATGGGTGTTATGGGTGTGAGTATGAGTGTTTCTTTGATGTTTGTAAGTATCATAGAGATGATGTGCATTCTTTATATAAGATCATGATGGATTGTGAGAAGGTTGTTTTAATTGTTCCGATGTATTGTGGGAATCCTTCTTCTTTATATTTCTTATTTAATGAGCGTAGTCAAGACTTCTTCATGACTCATGAGGAATTGTATGATGCCTTCTTAGCGAAGTTATATATTATTGGGGTATATGGTAGTGAGGAAGAGTATCCAGACTTTCTTCCTTGTTTGAGTAAGTGGTTCGTAAGTACTCGGTATACTGATCATGTACTGGGTATTGAGAGACATAAGTATGATATGGGGTTACGAGATAGTGTCTTAGACATCCAGGAGATCAGGGATGAGATCTTGGAGTTTGTGTATAGAGAGAATAATGAGTTGGTGGTAGAGAGTGATATTCTGACTGACTTTGTGTATCGTGGTAAGTATTTGTGTGCTAGGTATGAGGATATTCTGGTGTCTATTAGGGTCGTAGAGGATCAGGCTGTGATGAGAGGTAGGATCTCTTTAGTAGAGGAATATTTAGTTTCAGGGAAATATGTCAGAGAATTAGAGGAAGCTATTGCGGAGAATTACGCTAGTTTAGTTCGTTGTGGTAAGATAGCTTCTACGTTAGAGGAATATGCTCAGAGAGTATATATCTCTAATATCAGTGTGGGAGAAGATGAGGAGATCCATGTGACTTATCAGGATGATGTAGAGGGTTGTTTAGGGTTTGGTCATCAGACATTCTGGGTGAATATAGATGAGGAGTAAGGTATATGTTTTATTTAGTACTGGCTATTTTGAGTAGTTCTATTATCTCGATCATTATGCGTTTGAGTGAGAAGTATGTGGAGAATCAGATGGGGATGTTCATGGCGAATTATCTGATCTGTACTGTGTTGTCATATGTATTCATGGAAGAGCTTTCTCTATCTGTTTCTTCCGTAACATTTGGTCTAGGTGTGATCAGTGGGATCTTATATTTGGTAAGCTTCGTATATCTTAAGATGAATATGAAGTATAACGGGATCGTTCTCTCTTCTACATTCATGAAGCTTGGGGTGTTGATCCCTACACTTATGGCTATTGTGATCTTTAAGGAGTCTCCTAGTTGGACACAAGTCTTAGGGATCATTCTTTCGATCCTAGCGATCATTCTGATCCATTTTGAGAAGGATTCTATTCATGAGGGGAATAAGAAGTTATGGTTATTGGTGTTATTAGTGATCAGTGGTATTTCTGATTCTACTGCGAATATCTTTGATAAGATCGGTAGTGGGGACGAGCGAGATATGTATCTGTTACTTACCTTCTTCTTTGCTTTCTTACTATCTCTAGTACTAGCGATTATGGGGAAGAAGAAGATCACTGGTAAGGATATGATCTTTGGGTGTATTATAGGAATTCCGAATTATTTCTCTGCTAGGTTCTTATTATTAGCGCTTAGTAGTATTCCAGCTGTACTTGTATATCCGATGTATAGTGTAGCAACGATCGTGGTGATCTCTTTGTGTGGGGTGTTATTGTTCCATGAGATCGTGAGTCGTAAGAAGAAGATAGCGCTTTGTTTGATCTTGGTAGCTATGGGGCTATTAAATGTTTAGGAGGGTGTATGAGACGAGGAAATAAGTGGTATATTATACTGTCTGTGTTGTTTTCTTCTTTGTTGATGAGTTATGTGGATGGTGTTATAGCACCTACCTACTTTGTGAAGTCTTGTATCAAGATCTGTTTATTTCTGATCGTTCCTCTTGGGTATTTCTTAGTGGATAGGAGCGAGAGGAATAAGGCGTTGATGCGTAGTATATTTGTTTGGAAGAGGAAAGATCTAGTGAATGCTCTTTTACTGGGTATGGGTGTATATGTGGTGATCATGGTGGCTTATATGATCTTTCGTAATTTCATTGATCTCTCTTTGATTCAAGATTCTCTTGCTTCTGGTATGAGAGTCACTGCTGAGAACTTTGTATATGTAGCGGTGTATATCTCTTTCGTGAATTCTTTGTTGGAGGAGTTCTTCTTTAGGGGGTATGCATATATGATCTTGAAGAGTGAGACGAATAGTAAGTTTGCTTGTGTTTTCAGTGCCATTTTATTTGCTATGTATCATGTGGGTATGACGAGTGGTTGGTTTAGTTGGTATATATATGTGTTAGCAATGTTAGGGTTATTTGTAGGGGGTTGTATCTTTAATGTTCTCAATGATCATTGTGGTACTATTTATCCTTCTTGGTTGGTGCATATGTTTGCGAACTTTGCGATCAATACGGTCGGTTTTATACTTTTCGGGTTTATTTAGTGGTTAGAGTATGGTACACTTTGTTTACAGATGGTGAGGGATGTTTGTGGTTACGGTCAGTGTAATTGTAGCAGCATATAATATTGAGAAGTATATCAATCGTTGTATTGATTCTATCTTGGGTTCTACGTATACGAACTTACAAGTTATTGTGATCGATGATGGGAGTACGGATGCTACAGGTAGATTGTTAGATGAATATGAGGATGAGAGATTACATGTGCTTCATATTGCGAATCGTGGAGTAAGCGGGGCTCGTAATGTGGGGCTAGATATGATTACTGGTGAGTATGTACTATTTGTAGATGGAGATGATTATATTGATCAGAATATGATCGCTGAAATGGTAGAGCATATTCTAGATCAGGATATCATTGAGACTACACAATATTTCGCAAATGATACCAAGACATGGCGTAAACCTTATCAGACTAGTCTTAAGATCAATGAGTATGATCTACAGGTCAATAAGGAAGCTTGTCTTTACTTAACGTTAGCACCACATTCTCGTTTATATCGTAGTGAATTAGTGAAAGATGTTCGTTTCCCGATCGGTCTAGTATTTGAAGATAATCATTTTGTAAGTATGTTGTTTCCTAAGTTACGTAAGGTTACTAAGTTAGATACTGAGCATGGGTATTTCCATTATCAAAGAGTGGGATCTACTACAATGACTTTCAATGATAAGATCTTTGATATGCTTCCTATTCAAGAGAAGATCTTAGAGGATTTTCGTTTGAATGGTATGTATGATACGTATAGATTGATTCTTGAGAAGAATGCAGTACATGATCTGTTGTATTCTACGATCGGTAGAAAGTTTGCGCATTATCAAGGACAAACTGATCTATTAGCTAAGTATCGTGAGATCACTAGTTTCGTGAGTAAGAATTATCCAGAATATGTTAAGAATCCTTATCTATCCAAGAAAGAGAAACTTATTTGTAATATGATCATGCATAGTTATTTATCTAGTAAGGTAGTTATGTTTATTGCAAAGGTTTGTGGGTATTAAGGTATAGTAAAAGAGCGTATGTCATCATACGCTCTTATTTTCATTATTCTCTATTGTACTACCAATCTCAACTCACGAGAAGTCTGATCAATGACCTCAAACCCACTAGGTAACTTACCAGTATTCTCTAGGTTAGTACCATCACTCAACGTTAAGTCCTTCAGTGGGAATAACTTACCATTCACACCATCACTACAACGTACATACACACGATACTTACCAGGTGCAATAGAACTAGGCTTCTGATCATAGTTATTAATAGATTTGATATTAGCAGATACTTTATAAGTAGCCATAGCATAACTATACTTACCAGTAGGATTCAACGTCTTATTACTAGTTAAGAAAGAACCCTTATTGATCGGAGTTACACTCGCACGATATGCATAGTCACGAGAAGAATTATCTTCATTTACGAAGATGACTTCACGCCATAACCACTTATAATCACTAGTAGAAACACTACGATCCTTAATGAAAGCATATCCCTCTAGATTCAACACACCATTACTATAAGACATACTAGTCACACGAGAATTCGGATATACATCTAACTTATCATTCGTATAATCACTTAGATCTAACTCACCAGAAGCACTATTCTCGATCACAATAGACATCTCTCCATACTCATTCATAGTAAGAGTATACGTCATAGAATCCCCTACATTTACCTTACTAGCAAGAAGAATTCCCTTACCATTCACCATAGGGAATGTGGATACATTACCATTCGCATTGACTGATACCTCCATCGTATAAGTACCACTAGGTAAAGATACTAATTCGATACCATTCTTACCCACAGCCATGAAATTGATACTACCCTCATACCAAGAATATGTATAATCATAGGTACCATTAGGATTAAAGATATCACTGTTCGATAAGGACTCACTATTCGTAGCAGCGGCTAGTGGATATGTATACTTAGTACCATCCTTAGCAGTAAATACTACTTCATATAAAGCAGAAGTAATACTTGGTGTATTTACGCCTTCTACCACACCAGTACCAAATACATATAACTGCTCATTGAAGAAGAGATTGTACACAATGTTATCAGTCTTCTCACTAGGACTCACTGGTACAGAAGAAGTACCACCATTTCCTTCATTCCCTACATCTCCACTCGTATCTTCTCCAGAAGATTGTAATGTAGCATAGGCTCCAGAAATATACCCCACTTCCTCATTCATAGGGTCAAATAACACCTTATACCAAGTACTCTCTCCATTCACAGTATCTCCAGTAGTCTTACCTACATAGATCATAGGAGATCGCTCTGTCTTTACTAAACCAAGACTCTCACTCTTAGTACTAGCACTCTCACGACAATTTAAAGAAGAAGCCTGTGTGATCACTAGCGAAACATCCTCTTCGACCTTCGCATCCTTGGCTAACATCCATTGCGTACGATAGGGAGACTTAGTATAATCTACGATCACTTCATAATACTTAGTATTATTTGTTGTAGCAGCACGGACAGCTACAAATTCTAATCCCTTAGAAATAGAAGTATATCCAGATACGATATCTGTACGATAAGAATCATATAACTTCGTAGAAGTACTGTTACTTACTACGATCGGAGTTTCAAATGTCTCAATACTAACAGTCGTACTTACATTACTATCTCCTACATCCTTCGGATCCTGATAGCCATCTCTAGCCTCATTGATCAAGTATACATCAGAAGCATAGATATACCCATAATCCGCAGAATCATAGTAGTAATATCCATTACTTTGATCACTAGGAGTATCCACTACTACCTTATACATCTTCTTACCATTCTTAGTAACACTATCTACAATGATAAGAGGAATATCTACGTTATCAAATACATAGTTATTGATCGTATTATAATGCTGTAAGACTACTTTCTCTTTCTTAGCACTACTATCTTCATAGATCACTGCCTTAGGAGTTGTTGTAACTGCTAATTGATAGTAGTTTATATCCTTAAAGCCACTCATAATATCTAAAGAACGATATAAAGAAGCTAATTTGAAACCCCAGTTAGGATCAGAAGCATATAAAGTGTTCATACCAGAATTCTTATCTCCTGTATGACTTCCATTATATCTTCCTCCACTATCATATGGATTCGCATATCCAAGAGAAATCACTTTCTTGAATTGACTCTCTACCCCTTCATATACACTACTATACTTAGTCGCGGAAGAGAATGGAGCTGAGTCTACGGCATTGACACCAAATGGATTGTATTTAGCACGAGCGATCGTAGACATTCCATAAGCACCTTCTAAAGCAGCCTTCACATAGATCATAGCTGCATTAACACCATAGTTATCTTGTCCTTGTAAGAAAGCCTCTGCATTGTTATATAGAATAGAAGAAGGACCACTATACTTATACGCATGAGAACTACTACACCCAGTTGTATTCCCACTACTTGTATAACAATAAGTTACTTGATCTCCAGCAGTTGGTTTATTCGTGATCAAGAAGGTATTGAAATCAGTGGCAGACATATTAGTCTTTCCACGGGCTGGTAGATATTGGTAATAGTTATAATATGGTTCATCGTTTAAAGCATAATCATAACTCTCTTCACGAGCATCATCGATCATGTCTACTAAGTTATCATAGAAATAATGCCCATCATAGCTATAATATACTTCCTCCTCATCCATGAATCTAGGTTTATCTGCTAGTCCACTATGAGATAGATAAGAGTTTCTTGTTCCTTGTAATACTTCTAAGAACATAGCAGTAGAATCTGTTGCTGATGCTCCATAACGAGTAATGCGATATCCTTCAAAGAATGCGTCATCGTATTCAGTAGTTGTGATATCTAGGAAAGGTAATGGAATGATCTCATGGATGAATGTACCAGAAGCATTCGTTAGCTTTAGATATCCTGTGACACCTGCCATGGTGATCTTGGCCCAACCGATATTTGCCATGTCTACTAATAGTGCATCTTGTTGACTAGTAGCATTGACATATGTTTTACGTAATACTGAGTTTGGTTCTGTATAGATCCCGAATGTAGCACTAGATGAGCTATTGTTTAGATAGATCACCCCATACTTAGCATAGGCAATTCTCTCTCCATTACTACTCAATGCTATTACGATAGGTACTTCTTCCTCGTCCCCATCCATAGACTCTGCTCTAGCTACTGCTTCATTGTAGCTATCATAACACCCATCTTCGATATACGCTTTCTTAGCTGATCTGATATTAGGATCATTGGATGTTGGTGCTGATACATATCCTTGGTTGACAGCATAGGCAGTAGCAAACTGACCTACACCACACCAATCCACTGTGATCTGTTCATCTGCTGCTCTAGTAGAACTTGATGAATTTGTGGCATATATGGATGATAGAGAGGTAAAGATCAATGCTATCGTTAGTATGATCTTTGCTATTCTTTTCATATCTATTCATACACTCCTTTCGTATTATGTATATACACATGATGTAAACATGCTATTTCCCCACGATAACCATTGTACCATAACTTAGGCTCTTTGAATATAACAAAAAATGGATAGAATCGATTCCAAAATATGGTAAAAGTAAAAAAGTATTGATGATATCAACACTTTTGAACTCTTTAATTAATTCATTTAGAGAATAGAAAAGGTGCTATCTTATCGATAACACCCTATATCTTATAGTACTACGAATAATAAGTATACAAGTGAACATACTAGACCAATACAGAATAACAATAAGCTGAATGATAGACTTGTTGAGATCTGTCTTTGGATAGATTGTACTTTTGTTTTCTTATGCATGAATGCGAATTCTTTAAATATATGTGGTCTTGTTTCTTCAGTCGTGACCACCTCTCCTCCTAGGAAGAAGAAGAAATCAACAAAACGATCACAGATGCGACCAAAGAATGCACCAATAGCAGGTAGAACATCCATTAATAGAGGACGATAGATCGCATCTTCTAGATCGATCCAATCTGGCCAAATATCTACATAGACTCTATTACCATTCTCATCCTTGTCCATTAAACAAATACGAATGATGAAGATATATACGATCGCACCGATCGCTAATGATGCTAGACCACCCTTGATATTTGTCCATGAGAAGTAATCAACAGCATGTGCTGGTTCATGTCCAAACATAAATCCTTGTCCTAGATCAGCAATACCATTCATGATCTTGTAGGGAAGCATACCCATCATAGGTAATAATACAGCAGAACCTACTAAAGCAAATGTACTTAAAAGATTCATATACTTACCATTGCTAGCATCCATTTTCTCTTGCTTATACGGATTCTTCTCTACGAAGATCGCGATATATAACTTAGTCATATAGGCAGCAGTAAGACCACCAGAGAATAAGAAGATACCTTCTACTACTTGGAAGAATCTAGCCCAGAATGTATAGTCTTCAAATAACCAAATAAACTCTACGATACTCTCATGGATCAATGTCTTAGAGATATAGCCATTCCACATAGGCATACCAATGATACCAAGTACCCCCATTAAGAAACAGAAATTAAGTAATGGTTTCTTACGACCAAATCCACGGATCTCATT
>SVBO01000054.1 GCA_015058845.1 Erysipelotrichaceae bacterium | reverse complement strand
CTACCTGTCTGTCTGTCTGTCTGTCTGTCTGTCTGTCTGTCTGTCTGTCTGTCTGTCTGTCTGTCTGTCTGTCTGTCTGTCTAATGATACTCGTATTACTCATATATTGCAACCCCTTCTAACAGCCCTTTGTATATGATTATTATACAATATACTACTTAAAAAACATAGTAGAAATTACTACTAAACATATAAAAAGAAGTGCCTTGCCCTGCACTTCTTCTTACCATTATCTACTATGTACTTATGACTTAAAGGAACTATTTGGAGAAATCGAAAGGAAGAACATAAATACATGAGTAAACACAATCGAACTAAATTTCCAAGTAGTTAGATATACCCTCTAACTATCTATAAACTAACATATAATTATATATAATACAAACAATATGCCCTACTTACCACAACCACAGCCACAAGATACCTTTACCTTAGCACTCGCAATAGAACAACCTGTAGGACAACCTACACACTTGACCCCAGCTTTCTTAGATCTATATACATAGAAAGAAGCAGAACCCAAGATCATCAATAATACCAATATAACAACGATATCTATCATATACTACCTCCTATTTATAAGCACTTACTAACTTATGCTCCTGCACTCTCTTCTCAGCAGTAACACATAAATACGTTACTACCAGTACAAATGCACTAACAATGATCATGCCAGGCACGAAACCATATCCTAATGAACCAGTAGTGATCAAAGTTCCTACTTGATATACTACATAACTCACTGTATATCCAACACCAAATTGGAAACCAATCCCTCCTAATAACCACTTACTATCCTTCATTTCACTATTCATAGCACCAATAGCAGCAAAGCATGGTGGTGTAAATAGATTAAACATCATATATGCTAGAGCAGCTACCTTAGTGATTGCAAATACTGCAGCTACTTCTTCTCCAGCACCCTCTAACAATGCTAATTCTTCCATATCGATCAAATTCTCTAAGCCAACGAAACATACTGCTAATGTTCCAACGACATTCTCCTTAGCAATGAATCCAGTAACTGCAGCAGCTGCTAATTGCCAAGATAGAATACCTACGATCGGATATAATACATATGCGAAAGGCTCTGCAATAGTAGCTAGAATAGAAGCATCAGCACTTTCTGCAATCGTAAAACTCCATGTGAATGTTTGCATGATCTGTACAGCTGTATTACATAATAAGATGATCGTAGCAGCCTTAACGATGAATGCCCAACCACGAGAGCACATAGAAGTAAATGCACGTTTAAGACTTGGTACTTTATATTCAGGTAATTCGATAATGAAGTAAGACTTCTTTACCTTATATCCTACCATCTTATTGATCAGTAATGCTCCAAAGAAAATGATCAAGATCCCCACGAAATACATTGCAGTTCCTACCCAAGGAATATCTTCAAAGAAAGCACCTACGAATAATGAGATAACTGGTAACTTAGCACCACATGGCATAAATGGAGCTAACATAGCAGTTGCTCTACGTTCACGTTCATTACGAATCGTACGACATGCCATGATACCTGGAATAGCACAACCAGTACCAATAACGAATGGAATAACTGACTTACCACTTAGACCAACCTTCTTAAAGATCGGATCTAATACCACAGAAGCACGAGCCATATATCCACAATCTTCTAATAATGCGATTAAGAAGTACATGACCATAACTAGTGGTAAGAAACCAATAACAGCGATCACACCACCGATAACACCATCGATCAATAAAGCATATAATAACGGATTTGCATCTCCTACTAATTCACCAATAGAGGCTTGAATACCTTCTAACCATGCAACTAAAGTATCTGCTAAGAATGGACCTACCCATGCTTGAGAGATCTGGAATACTAAGAACATTACTACAGCAAAAATAGGAATACCTAACCATTTATTAGTTAAAACATCATCGATACTATCCTGAAAATTCTTATCTTTAGTAAATACTTTACGAGATTCTACCTCAGATACGAGCTTATTTACAAATTCGAAACGTGCTCTATCTGCTGCCTCTACTGCACTCCTATCACTAAGATCTACGATACCTTGTGTATAAGGAGCACTTTGATGTTTACCACTTGCTTCTAAAGCAGCCTTTACAACATCATTCAACCCTTGAGAAGAAGTAGAAACAGTCTTGATCACAGGACAACCTAACTTCTTAGCTAGTAATACTTCATCGATCTTAGTTTCTTTCTTGGTATTGATATCAGTTTTATTTAAAGCCACAACAACTGGAATACCAAGTTCTAATAACTGTGTCGTAAAGAATAAACTACGACTTAGATTTGTAGCATCTACGATATTAATGATCACATCTGGCTCTTCATTCTTTACATATGAACTAGTAATACTCTCTTCAGAGGTAAACGGTGACATAGAATAAGCACCTGGAAGATCGACTGCGATCACATCAAAATCACCTTGATAGTAATTCTTCTTGATCAAGTGTTCCTTCTTATCTACTGTAACACCAGCCCAATTTCCTACTCTCTCATGTCTACCTGTTAATGCATTATACATAGTGGTCTTACCACTGTTTGGATTTCCAGTTAATGCTATTCTCATAGTTATATCCTCCCTATTGTACATATATTGACTTTTAATTAGTTAGTTAAAGCTAACTTATCTTGTAAAAAGTAATCAGCAGACTGCTACTAAATAATAATAGCTTCAGCCAGCTGATTATCGATATTATATCTACCATCTTTGATCGAAACAATGCATCCACCCTTCAAGTGAGAGATCACTGTGATAGGTTCTCCACTGTAACACCCCAAAGAAAATAGAAATGCATCTAACTCATCATCATCCGTCTCGATACGTTGAATGATATACTCCTTACCTTCTACAGCTTCTTTTAAAGTCATATATATCCCCTACCTTTAACTTGGGTGAAGTCTCTTAAAGAAACTTCAAAAATTAGCATATGCTAACTTACACCTATATGTTACCCCTAGCTAACAATAAAGTCAAGAGTAAATGTAAAAAAATGTTAAATACAGCTAACTGCCATCCTTCTAGCATACTTCTTAATAGCATTCAAACATACTAACATAGCAATGATCATAATAATTGTCATATTATACCTCCTGTTAGCCAAAGCTAACTCATATTCTAAAAAAATATATTTTCTTTTTATTCTTATCCAAAGTTAGTCTTATCTAACTTCACTTGTATTATACAGTATCTATATACTATATGCAAGTAATATGCACTTTCGTTCATTTCTAATTGCTTTTAAGAAAAGAGATGGTATAATGTATAGAAATATTTCTAAGTCATACTCTAATGATTAGAAATATATGTATTAAGGAGGTAAGAAATATGGCTAGAATTGCTGCATTCTTTGATATCGATGGTACAATCTATCGTGAAGGTCTGATCACTGAAACATTCAAGAAGTTCATTACTTATGAATTAGTTGATCAGCAAAAATGGTTTGATGAAGTTCGTCCTGCGTATATGAAATGGGATCATAGAGTGGGTGAATATGATGATTATTTAATGAAGATGACTCGTATTTATATGGATACTATAAAGAATCTATCTAGTATCCATATTAAACATATTGCTAAGAGAGTGATCGAGCAAAAAGGAGATCGTGTATATACATTCACACGTGATGAGATCGCTCGTCATAAGGAAGCTGGTCATCTTGTGATCGCTATTTCTGGTTCCCCATATGAATTAGTCAGTGAAATGGCTAAGAAACATGGTTTCGATGATTGTATGGGTACTGTTTATAAAGTGGATGAAGATGGTAATTATACTGGTGAGATCATTCCAATGTGGGACTCTCGAAGTAAGCTTCAAGCTATTGAAACATTGTGTAAGAGGTATGATATTGATCTTAGTCAAAGTTATGCGTATGGAGATACTTGTGGTGACTTTACGATGTTTGAGAAGGTAGGTCATCCTTATGCTATGAATCCTACTAGAGAACTACTTGGAAAGATCAAGGAGAATGAGGAAGTAAAGAATAAGATCAAGATCATTGTAGAACGTAAAGATGTTGTTTACGAGATGGATGTAGATCATTTGAAATTACGATAGAATAGAAATGGGTAAGAGTTATTCTCTTACCCATTGTTTTTATTAGAAATCAATGCCATCTCCCGCGATCAGCTCATCGATATCAAAACTCATTTGAATATCGCCTCCACTCTCAGACTCTACTACAAATACAGCACTCTTTTCTCTCTTCAATGCTCTTTGAAGTGGTACTAATACATATTCCTCTTCCTTTAGTACACTAGATACAGTAGCACTCTTATCCATCAAAGGAATACTCTTAACTTCTAAAGAAGCAAACTTATTCTCTTGCACATATTCTACTGTATCACTTAGATCTTGAATAGAAACTCTATCAAATACTAATGGCTTAGTCTTGATCTTCTTCGCTAGTAATTCTCCTCTAGCTGGTCGATTATAGTATTCGATTTCACTCATACGGATCCGTTTCATTTGATTCTTAATAGTAGCTAGTACTAACATAGCTTTATCTCCATGGTATACAGCCATAGAACCGATCTCATCTTCACTCAGATTCATCGCCTTGACACCTGCACTCTTAGGTCCACTCATACTGATCTGATCTAAGATATATCGTACGGAATATCCATTACGAGATACTAATACTACCTCATCTTGATCATAGGCTAGAGCAACGCTTACTAAAGCATCTCCCTCTTTCAGATTCATGGCTGTAGCAGGCTTAGTATATCTTTGTAGTACATAATCACTGATCAATGTTCTCTTGATCATACCCATCTTACTCACACTGACTACATAGCATTGTGTATCAAAGTCACGACATACTACTGCTCCAATGATCTTCTCATCTCCACTGATCTTAACAGTAGTACTTAAGTGTTCCCCGATCTCTTTCCACTTAGCCTCTGTGATCTCATACACTGGTACATACGCATATCTACCTTTATCTGTAAATAATAGCAATGTATCTAATGTATCTACTTCTTGATAGCATAGTAGATGGTCTCCTTCCTTAAGACCACATACTGTATCAGGGGTAGCATTATAACTACGCATCGATACTCTCTTTACATAGCCATCTCTAGTAATGGCTACCATGACTGCTTCACTAGTGACCATAGCTTGACGATCGATCGTGATCTCTGCTACTTCCTCTTCTACTTGTGTCTTACGTGGTCTAGGATACTTCTGATTGATCTCTTTTAACTCGGATACGATCACACTATCTAAGACTTTCTTCTCATTTAGAATAGTCTGTAGCATCTCCATTTCATTTACTAATACTTTGAACTCTTCTCTTAGTTCCTTTACATCTGTACTTGATAAACGATATAGTCGCATAGTTACGATAGCTTCTGCTTGTGCTTCTGAGAATTCAAATCTTTCGATCAGATTCTTCTTACTATCTGCTTTATCCTTAGACTTACGAATGATCGCAATGATCTCATCCATGACACTTACCGCCTTGATCAGACCTTCTAGAATATGACAACGTTTTTCTTTCTTATCTAGATCATATCTAGTTCTTCTTAAGACTACTTCCTCACGATGTTGGATATACGCATCTAGTAATTGGATCAAGCCTAATCGTACTGGTGTTTTATTCACGATCGCTACCATGTTGTAATGGTATGATGTCTGTAATTCTGTTTTCTTATAGAAGTAGTTCAAGATCAATTCCGCATTGGCATCTTTCTTGATATCTACTACGATCTTTAATCCATCTCTACCTGATTCATCACGGACTGCTAGTACACCATCTAATACTTTATTTAAGCGGATCTCTTCCATATTCTTGACCATATTCGCCTTGACTACTTCATAAGGGATCTCTGTGATCACGATCTGCTTCATAGTCTTAGTTTCTACTACTTCACATTTAGAGCGTACTATTACTTGTCCTTTTCCTGTACGAAGGGCATCTTGAATACCTTTAGAACCCTGTACGATACCCCCTGTTGGGAAGTCTGGTCCCTTTACATATTGCATGATGTCTTCTAGGGTACAGTATGGGTTATAGATACGGTAGATCGTTGCTTCTACGATCTCATTTAGGTTATGGGGTGGTATGTGTGTGGCATAACCTGCTGCGATACCACTGGCTCCATTGACTAAGATATTGGGAAATCTAGCTGGTAATACAGTGGGCTCCATCTCTGTGTCATCATAGTTAGGGGAATGTTCTACAGTATCCTTATCGATATCTGCTAATAATTCTCCACTAATAGGCGCTAATCTAGCCTCTGTATAACGCATAGCTGCTGCTGGATCGTCATCGATCGAACCATTATTTCCTTGCATCTCTACTAATGTCTCTCCCATCTTCCAACTTTGAGACATACGTACCATGGCATCATAGACACTAGTATCTCCATGAGGATGGTAGGTACCAATTACTAGACCCACTGTCTTAGCAGACTTTCTAGTTGGTTTATCCCATGTGTTGCCATCTTCATACATCGCATATAGAATACGTCTTTGTACTGGTTTAAGGCCATCTCGGGCATCGGGTAATGCACGATCTTGGATGATATACTTCGCATACTTACCAAAGCGATCTCCCATTAATTCTTCTAATGGAAAGTTAACTAATGTATCTTGATGTATATTCTTTGCCATAGTCTACTCCTCCACTAAAAAGTCATCTTCTAGAGTAAAGGATACATTATCCTCGATCCATTCTCTTCTCACGTCTGCATCATCCCCCATTAATACAGATACATGATTACTCACTACTTGAGCATCTTCCATAGTCACGCGGATCAGTGTTCTAGTTTGCGGATTCATCGTAGTTTCCCATAACTGTTCCGCATTCATTTCACCTAGACCTTTATACCGTTGGATAGAATACCCACTACCGATCTCTTTCTTCGCTTTCTCTAATTCTTGCTCATCCCAAGCATAGATGAACTTACTTCCTTTATATACTTTATA
>SVBO01000053.1 GCA_015058845.1 Erysipelotrichaceae bacterium | reverse complement strand
TTTCTAAGAACAAAACAAAAAGCAGATGTCTTTTCTGTTTGAACAGAGTCGGCATCTGCTAATTATTTATTCATGTGTGAGTTTCACTTTATAACACTTTATTTTTTTGTTATTTCGTTACAGCCCCTTTTAATTTACTCTTCAATTCCTAATAATTCCTTAGAATAAGGAAGTTCCTTAATATGATCACAGAAAGTATGCCATTCTACTAACTTATGATTCTTACGTGCATTATACATACCACGTACATTCTCATAGTTCATAGTAACAGTACGCATTTGATTATAACTACTAGGCAACATTTGGATCATAGTATACCAATAAGACTTATCCTTAGTTTCTAAGAATAACTTTCTTTGATTCTCGATCTCTTCTACCAACTTAGAGAAAGCAGCTAGACCAGCCTCATTCATATGATCTACGCTGAAATCATCTAATGTGAATTCTTTAGAATGGATCTTATGCATAGTACTGCATGAATTTGCGACTGTTCCTACTTTATATGTATCGAATTCTTTCCACCAGTATAAAGGGGCTGTAATATCCATAGAGATAAAGATCTGACGGATAAATTTACGATGATCACTACCAGCATTACATAAACGTTGTGCTAGATCTCTATCATTAGGACCCATTACAAAGTTACCATTCTCATCTGTATAACTATCTAACTTACTCCAACTATTTAGTGGATTACGAGCCCCACGGATCGCATTCTCGAAATTCATTACTTCAATTCTTTCAACCTTGATCATATTATTTACCTCCTAATAAACCACTCATATATTCCATAATCTCATAATGAGACTTAAATTTCAAGTGTATACCTTCTACATCTACACTATATAGATCATTTTCAATCAGTATGACTTCTAACCCAGCTGCTTGTGTAGCTAACACACCCGGAATTGAATCTTCTATCACATATATATTCTCACTAGGTAAGCCAGATATCTCTTGGGCCCTCTGATAGATCTCTGGATCAGGTTTCTCATGACTTACCATATCTGCACTTACAATGAATGCGAAGTATTGCTCTAACTCACACTCTCTAAGCATATCTTGAATATTCTTGGTATAACTAGAAGAAGTGACTGCTAATTGAATATTCTTACTATATAGATACTCGACCAATTCTCTAACTCCCTCTTTCAAATACTTCTTATACTCAAAAGGATGCTCTTCCATGTAAGTATGTTTCTCTTGTAAGATCAATGCTTCATTATTCCCAAAATACTTAGACATTACTTCGATCTCTAATTCATGAGAACAACCAAATAAAGCATTACGATCTTCTATGGCTAATACTTTCCCATGCTTAGCTACAATACTTTCAAATAACTGGATCCAGTATTGCTCACTATCGATCAATGTTCCATCCATATCGAAGAACACTGCCTGTACGTTATTGACCATGGTGTAGCTCCTTTCTCTTCTGTATTCTTGTGTATAACCTAGTTAATGTAGAGACTAGAATGATGCCTAGAGCTAATGCTCCCGCTGATGCTAGGGTCTCTACTAATAAGCCTAATGCTTCGACATTGTTTTGGTTGACGATGGCTAACATGGTGTAGTACATCGTTCCTCCTGGTACGAAGCATATTAAGGCACATACCGCAAATACTGTGACTGGGGTATGTGTCCTACGGGCCATATATTCACTGTATAGGGATAATCCTACAGAAGCATAGAATAGTGCCATGAAGCTATTGAGTTGTAGTGTATGTAAGCAATAGTAATTGATACATGCTCCTACTGCTCCTCCTAAGGCTGCATATAAGATCTTCTTTCCGCGAATATTGAACATTACTGCAAAGCCTGCTGTTGCAAAGAAGGCACTAATCATAGATACTATCATTACATCACCCCCCAGATCTTAAGAAGAGATAAGGCTGTACCAGCTCCTACTGCTAAGGAAACAGCGATCAGAACTGCTTCTACTGCTCTACTGACACCAGAAGTTAGATCTCCTGCAATCGTATCTCGGATCGCATTGGTGATCGCTAAGCCTGGTACCATCAACATTAATACAGAGATACTGATCGTATCTACATGATTTCCGATCCCTAGTTTTACAGACAGAACTGCTAGAGCAGCAGTTAGACCTCCGCCTAAAGCTGTCACAAAGAAACTAGTGATCTCTTCTTTATGTAACTGGATCAGCAATACCTTTACGATAGCACCGATCACTAGGGCTGCTACAGCATCCATAAGAGTACCTTCAAAGAATAAAGCAAAGAACCCTGCACTAATAGCAGCAAACAGGATCATAGTTAGATCAGAATACGATCTTTCACTATTGATCATATCTAGTCTTTGTTGTAATTCTTCTAGAGATATTTGATCCTTAACGACACTTCTCGCTAAGTCATTTACAGCATCTATACGATGTAAGTCTGTACTTCTATGTTTGATACGACGTACAGAGGAATAATTCTTTCCCTCATATACAAAAGAGGAAAAGATCCCTGTAGGTAACACGAAACAGTTCGATTCCTTGACATCATATGCCTCAAAGATCCGAACCACTGTCTCTTCTACACGATATGTCTCAGCCCCACTCATTAATAGAATAGAACCAGCCTGCATAGCCGCTTGCATCAGTGCATCCATATATTCCTCCTATAGAACTTATCTTGAACTTTATTCATTATACAATACTTTCATGCATAATTGTAGAATTGACTATTACTTTACGATATAATTTATATAAGGAGGACAAGTATATGAAAGTAACTGTATTTTATTTAGAGAATTGTCCGTATTGTAAGAAGGCTTTCCGTATATGGGAAGATATCAGAAATGAGGAGAAGTATAAGAATATTGAGTTAGAACTTCATGAGGAGAGAGAAGAGGCTGAATTAGCAAATTCTTTTGATTATTACTATGTACCTTGTTTCTATTATGATCATAAGAAGCTTCATGAAGGGGCTATTGATGAAGCAGAAATGCGTACTATGTTAGATCAGTTGGTATAGGAGGTATGTGTATGAATCCAGCTATTGAGAATATGTTGAGTCGTAGAAGTGTTAGATCTTTTATAGACAAAGAGATCCCTGAGGAATATCTAGATCAGATCTTAGAGTGTGGTCTATATGCTGCGAATGGGCGTGGCTGGCAGTCTGCTATGATGGTGTTGATCAAGGATAAGGATGTGATCGCTGAGTTATCTAAGATGAATGCTGAGGTGATGGGGGCTACTTCTGATCCTTTCTTTGGAGCTCCTTATGTGATCATGGTATTGGCTGATCCTGCGAATCGTACTTATATCGAGGATGGTAGTTTAGTCATGGGGAATATGATGAATGCGGCACATTCTCTTGGTATTGGTTCTTGTTGGATCCATCGTGCTAAGCAAATGATGGAGAGTGAACGTGGTATGGAATTAAAGAAGATATGGGGTGTAGATCCTAGTTATGTAGGTATCGGTAATTTGATCTTAGGATATACTGAGTCTGAACCTGTGGCTGCTCCTCGTAAGGAAGGAAGGATCCTTAAGGTATAATATAAGATAATATAAGAGGGTGAGAAATATTTCTCACCCTCTATTATTTCGTAAAGCCTGCTAATCCGAAAGCAGCAGGTCCTCCATGTGTAGTAATGACTCCTTGGCACATCACCCAGAAAACACTCTTGAAACCACATTCTTTAGCTGTTTTCTCAGCGATCTGTTTCAATTCATCTGTAAAACCGATCGTATATACTAACCAAAGCTCTTCTTTATCCAGATCATACGTCTCACTATACTCTTTGATCAACTTATTGACCACATTAGACATCTTCCCACGATATTTCTTAGTAGCCGTAAGCTTTCCTTCTAAGATCTCTATACACGGATGGATATTTAGAATAACACTACCTAAAAAGGCTACATTACTAACACGACCACCAGCTCTTAGATATTCTAAGTTTTCTGGTATAAAGCACATTCTAACACGTTCGATCAATTCTTCTGCTTTACTATGTACTTCATGTAAAGTAGCTTCAGGATGTTGTTTTAAGTATTTCGCAAGAGTAATAACGATCAAGCCATGTCCTGCAGAGACTTGTCTAGTATCGAGCATAGTTATATAATCGCGATCTTCTGCTGCGATCACTGCACTTTGAAATGAACATGTAGTAATAGCTGAATAAGCTATATACAGGATATGATCTTGTGGTCGTTGTGTATGAAGTGTATCAAAGGCTGTAAGGAAATCTTTAGGCACACTGCCACTAGTCTTGGGTAACTTCTTATTCTCTTTATAATAATCAATGATCTTAGATACAGGAAATGATCCATCATCTAGTGTTTCATTTCCAAATTGGACATGCATAGGTACTACGTAAATGCCATACTCGGCTGCTAGTTCTGCATTGATATCAGAACCGCTTTCTGCCATTAAAATGATCTTTCTCATTTTTCTAGTTTCCTTTTCTATTTTATGGGCAATTCTATACGTTTGATTAGCTTCATGTCATTATAAGTATTACTACACTACATATATAGCAAGACAAGGGGCTAATGCCCCTTGTACTTCTTATTTATTTCTTATCTCTTTCAAATGTGATCATTATGGAAGATTCCAATAATAACTCAGATACGAAAGTTACAGCTACAACACGCCAACCTTGCTGAGCCATAGTATTCATCGTATCCCTTACATCAGTTCCTAAAGGACTAGCATATGCCACGAAGTATTCTTTCATATTACATTACTCCACGTTTGATCAATTGATTACGATAAGTATCAGCAGCTTCAAAGTCCTTCTCACTCTTAGCTTGATTCCACTTAGCATACAATTCTTTATCTTCTTCTGTTAATACAATACTAGGTACTTCGATACCTAAGATCTCTAACATCTTCATTAATACATTTGCCTTATCATATGCTTTCACGAAATCGATCTCTCTAACACGTAGTAATTGATTTAACTCTTTTACCTTCTCATATACGATACTCATGGCATTAGAGATATTTAAGTCATCATTTAAAGCATTGATGAAGTCTGTCATTTCTTCTTTGTTGTATTCTCCATTATTTGTTTGATCAGCTAATTGTCCTTTAATAGCTAATTGCTTTAATGGTGTTAAGATCTTATCGATCTCTTTTCTAGCATTATCCATTACTTCATCAGTAAAGTTAAGCGCTAGACGATAGTGTGTACTCATAAGCATCCAACGAAGTACATTCCCGCCATGTAACTCGATCATATCATTAGCTAATAGGCCATTTGCCATAGATTTACTCATCTTTTCTCCATCGATATTCAACATAGCATTATGGATCCATGTATGAGCAATAGCATGACCGTGCAATGCTCTACTTTGCGCGATCTCATTCTCATGGTGAGGGAACTTTAAGTCTACTCCACCCATATGGATATCGATCTCTCCTTTGAATTGATTATGGATCATTACGACACACTCAGTATGCCAACCTGGTCTACCCATACCCCAAGGAGAGTCCCAACGAAGACCTTCGTTCATAGCTTTCCATAAAGCAAAGTCTAATGGTGAATGCTTCTTCTCATTCTCATCTACACGTGCTCCGACCTTTAATTCCTCAATAGTATTCTTTGATAATTCTCCATAGTATTTACTATGCTCTACATCGAAGTATACATCACCATCCACTTCATAAGCACTACCTTTTTGTACAAGATCATCAATGAAGTCGATGATAGCTCCCATGTTTTCTGTTACTCTTGGTGTATATGTTGGCATAAGTACATGCATACCATGACGTACGTCGTTATATGCTTTAATATACTTTTCAGTGATCTCTGCTTCACTAACGCCTTCTTCTTTCGCACGTTTGATGATCTTATCATCTACGTCTGTGAAGTTGACCATTTGTTCTACATGATATCCTTGGTATTCTAGTGTTCTACGTAATACGTCAAAGACTACCATGTTACGAACATTACCAATGTGTACGTAGTTATATACTGTTGGTCCGCAACAATACATGCTGATAGTACCTTCTTTGATCGGTTTTAGTTCTTCTTTCGTATTTGTTAGTGTGTTGTATAGTTTCATAGCTTTTACCTCCTACCAAAATAAAAACGTCTCCTTAGAGACGTTTACACGTGGTTCCACTCTAGTTTAGATAGTTATACTATCCCTCATTCTCATAACGGTGAGTACCGTTCTTCTCTACATATCAAGAAGACCTTCTCAGGGGCATTCTCTTATTTGCTATACACTTTCGCACCAACCAAGTGTTCTCTGAAATAGCGCTAATAAGTTCTTTCCTGATCATCAGTTTAAGAAAATTATAGCTGAAATAATGAGGAATGGCAAGTGTTTAGTCTATCTTTTCACTGCTCTTGTAGCAATGAAGCTTGGGATATTTAATTGATGTAGTCTTCCTTCTCCATTGGTATCTTCATATAAATGAGTAATTGTAAAGCCTGCTTCTAGTTGACCCCCTATTTGTTCTTCTAGCGTATGAGAGAATTGTACGCCTGCATCACTCTCTTCTAATTGTTTCCTGTGTTCACTGTTCACTAATGGATTGAATGGTAGGGAGTTAATGATCTTCTCTTCCTGATCATCTACGATATAATTGATCCCAATGTCTAGTCCACATAACAAGACTCCATTTGGTTTCAATACACGGTAACATTCCTTAAAGATACTTCGTACATCTTCTACATAACAATTAGAAACAGGATGGAAGATCAGATCAAAGGTATGATCCAGGAAGGATAATGGCTTAGTCATATCTTCTTGTAAGATCTCTACAGAATAGTGTTCTCTTTCTGCTACTATCCTCTCGCTCTCACATTGTTTACTAGAATAATCTAGTACTGTACACTTAGCGCCTACTGCTGTAAAGAGTGGGATCTGTTGTCCTCCGCCACTAGCTAGTCCTAGTACTTTCTTATTACTAAGTTCTCCAAACCATTCATGGGGTACTGGTTTAGTCGGGGTTAGATATACTTTCCAATTTCCTTGTAATGCTTGCATATATTCCTCATGGGTAATAGGAACTCCCCATTGCCAACCTTCTTCACACCACTTATCGATCGT
>SVBO01000052.1 GCA_015058845.1 Erysipelotrichaceae bacterium | reverse complement strand
ATCAAGTATGCTCACTTATATGGAGTGAAAGTATACGTAACAGTCAATACATTAATGTATGAGGAAGAGATGAATGAGGTATTAGGCTATATCCGTTTCTTATATGAAAAGGGTGTAGATGCAGTGATCTTACAAGACGTAGGATTAGCTACACTAGTACACAAATGTTTCCCAGAACTAGAGATGCATGCCTCTACCCAAATGCATATCCATAACATCGAAGGAGTACGTCATGCTGTATCATTAGGCTTTACAAGAGTCGTACTAGCTAGAGAATGTTCTCTAGAAGAGATCAAAAGAGTGCATGATGAATTCCCTGATCTAGAACTAGAAGTATTCTGTTATGGAGCATTATGTATCTCTTATTCAGGACAATGTTTATTCTCATCTATGATCGGTGGTAGAAGTGGTAATAGAGGAGAATGTGCCCAAGGGTGTCGTTTACCATATGAACTATGGAAGAATGATGAGAGAGTAGAGACTAAGGGAGATTACTTGTTATCTCCTAAGGATCAAAATGCATTATCATTCACAGATCAAATGTTAGATCATGGGGTATATAGCTTCAAGATCGAAGGAAGAATGAAACGCCCAGAATATGTAGCAACAGCTGTGAAAGCATTCCGTAAAGCATTAGATGCTGCTATGGAAGGTAAAGAATATAAAGATGATCCACAGGATGAGAAGCAACGTTTAAGTATCTTTAATCGTGGTTTCTCAAGAGGATATTTGAAAGGTACATATGGAAGTACTCTTATGAGCCAATATAGACCTAATCACCAAGGTATTTATCTAGGCTCTATCACAGAGATCGATCGAAGAACACACAAAGCCAGTATCTTACTACAAGAAGACCTAAGACAAGGTGATGGGATCAGAGTAGTAGGAGCAGAGGATGAAGGCTTTACGCTGAATTTCCTATACCAAAATGACTTACTAGTCAACCAAGCGAAAAGAGGAGAAACAGTACAGATCGAGTATCGTAATAAACCATATTCTCTAAATGCTAAGGTATATAAGACAACTGATACGAAGGTGATGAAAGAGGTAGCTGAAACATATCTCAAACCACAACGCTATGTAGATATTACTATGAAGCTACAAGCCTTTGTCGGCAAACCATTACACCTAACATTACAAGAGGGAGAACACATTGTAGAAGTAGTTAGTGATGAGGTATGTGACCAAGCGATCAATAGACCTCTAAGCAAAGAAAGAGTACAAGAACAATTATCTAAACTAAAAGATACTGCTTATACACTTACGCACTTTGAATTCATCAGTGATGATCAATGTATCGCACCGATCTCTAGGATCAATGAATTAAGAAGAAAAGGGATCGAGCAATTAAACATCTTACGTACTACTCCTAAGCAAAGAGAACTATGTAAACCAGTCGTAAGAAGATATAAAGGATATGATGATGTACCAACATTCTCTGTGACAGTATATACAAAGGAACAATTAGAAGCATGTCTTACTGTAGATATCGACCTGATCTTTGTTAGAAATCGTAAGTTATATGAAGACTACAAACATCACTCTAATGTAGTACTAGCAAGTTACCGTGTAAATAAGGATCACAAGTATAAAGAAAATAGTCTATTAGTATGTGAGATGGGTGCTCTTCAACAAGCGGTAGAGGGAAAGAAGAAATTCTATATCGACTTTGGTATGAATGTAACCAATCACTTTACAGTGAATCATTTCAATGAACTAGGGGCTAGAAGGATCATGTTGAGTGAAGAGTTGACATTACCTAAGATCTCAGCTATTGCTCAGAAGTGTGATCCACAGTGTTTAGAGGTATTAGTCTATGGCAGAAATGAACTTATGGTAAGTAAGCATTGTGTGATCAATGCGAATACGTGTGATACTGGTAGACCAAATTGTAATATGTGTCGTGGTAGAGATAAGTATCATTTAGTAGATCGTAAGAAAGAGATCTATCCTATTGTAACGGATGATCAATGTTACAATCATATTATGCATTGTCGTAGAGTAGTAGCAGTAGGGCTACTTGGTCAATTACAACAAATGGGGATCAAGCATTATCGATTAGCCTTTACAGATGAGACTTATGGAGAGTGTTTGAAAGTTCTACATGCGTATCGTAAAGCACATTTAGGTAGTGAATATACATTAGATGTAGAGAAGGGATATCTGGGATATCTAGGAAAATAAGGAGATATGAATATGGAATTAGGTATGAAAGAGATCATTGGAATCGTGTTATTAGTTGTGTGTGCGGTTGTTTTCTTGAAGGCACATTCTACTAAGAAACGTTGTGAAGCGGAAGCAGCTAATGGTTCTAAGGATTCTAAATAAATATGACTGAATGGTTAGTGAAACTATATATAAAGGATCATGAGAATGTTACAAGCGGATCTGTAAGAGAGCAATATGGGAAGCTTTCTTCTTGTGTAGGGATCCTATGTAATGTGGCATTATTCTTAGTCAAACTTGCTATGGGGATCCTATCAGGTTCGATCGCTATCATCTCAGATGCCTTCAATAACTTATCAGATAGTGTAAGTAATATCGTGGCTTTTATTAGTTATAAGTTAGCAGCGCAACCAGCGGATAAAGACCATCCGTTTGGACATGGTAGGATCGAGTATCTAGCATCCTTAGTGATCGCTGCGATGATCTTATTAGTAGGATTTGAGTTTCTGAAGTCTTCTATCCAAAGGATCATTACTCCTCAACCAGTAGAGTATCATAGTATCGTAATGGTAGCTTTGGTGGTATCTGTGATCGTGAAGGTATGGTTATGGGCTTTCAATAGAAAGCTTGGAGAGAGGATCGATTCTTCTGTGATGTTAGCGACTGCTACGGATTCTTTAAGTGATGCCATGACTACGACAGTCACAGCATTGTCACTGTTTGCTTCTTTGTTTACAGAGGTAGCGATCGATGGGTTCGTAGGAGTATTCGTATCTTGTATGATCTTGAAAGCAGGATATGAGATCATTAAGGATACAGTAGATTCTCTGATCGGTAGACCAGTAGATAAGACGATCGTAGAGCAGATGATGGAGATTGTGAATAGCTATGAGGTAGTATTAGGTATGCATGATCTGATCGTACATAACTATGGTCCTAATAAACTATTAGCCTCATTTCATGTAGAGATAAGAGCTGATGTAGACTTATTGTTTGCTCATGATCAGATCGATCTGATCGAGAATGAGATCAAAGAGAAACTACAGATCATGAGTGTGATCCATATGGATCCCATAGATTGTAACAATGAGGAAATGAATGCTATCAAAACATTCTTGAATACTGTATTACAAGAAATAGACCCGAAACTATCTCTCCATGATCTACACATGGCAGTAAAGGATAGTGGAACAGAATTATTATTCGATGTATTACTTCCTCATAGTGTGAAAGTACCTGCTAAGAAGATCGAGACGTACGTGAATGAGAAGTTACAAGAAATGTATCCGAGTTATGTAGCCAAGATCATCTTTGATATAAGTTATTTTGATGAAGTGAAGTAGATCTGTGCTATATAACAGATCTATTTTCGTATATTCTAGTGTTTACAAGTGGATGCAACCACCAGTTGCGTAAAGTTAAAGCTAACTTGCTAGACTAATTCACTATGAGAAGGTATAGTGTAGATAGAAAGAAGGTGTATATATGAGTTTAGGGGAAACTATCTATACAATGCGACAAGCTAAGAATTTATCTCAAGAAGACCTGGCTGTGATGTTGAATGTATCCAGACAATCTGTCTCTAAATGGGAGAATAATAGTGCTGTACCAGATCTAGAAAAGATCGTAAAGTTAAGTGAGATCTTTGAGGTATCGCTAGATCAATTAGTAAAAGGAAAAGAATATCCTCAACCACAACCTACTGTACAATATATCAAGACAGATATCAGTGGTAGAAAGTTAGCAGGTACTATTCTATTATGTATGGCATTTTTAGTGGTTATTCTATTTACACTATTCAATGCATTCTTAGCAGGACTATTATTTGCTACTCCATTATTAGCGTGTGGCTTGATCTGCTTTATCTGCACTAGAAGAGTTGGTCTATGGTGTGCTTGGGCAGTATACTTCATGGTAGATCTATTCTTAGTATGGGGGACTGGGATCAGTAGAAGTATGGTTATACATACATTGATCTGGGAGGCTTCTTGGAATTATGCTAGGTTACTATTCTCATGGGCATGGTTGATCGTATTAATAGTATTGATCATATGGACAGCTATCTCCTTCCAAAAAGTACCCCGTACTAAGAAACAAGTACTGATCGCTTGGGGAAGATATATTCTAGTTATGCTGATCGTAGTACTATGGCCTTATACAAGTGTATACAAGCATTTGACTAATACTTTATATAGTTTAGGACTAGTATTTAGACTTAGTAGTTCAGTGATCTCTTGGAGCAAGATCATTACATTGACCATGGCTATTTCGTATACAGTAAGTTATCTCAAGCATCAAAGAACAGTAAAGCAATAATCTAGATCTTCCTAACATAGGGAGATCTTTTCTATATAGTAAATATCAGAATATCATGGTATTCTAATAAAGAGAGTAATGTAAAGTTATGTTGCGAGATTGTAAAGTAGATGTGGTGGTGCTTTGAATGTTCACATACTACAATGAAAGTGAACAAAGGAGGTCCTAGTATGAAACTATCTGATAAGATATTAAACTTAAGAAAGAAACAAGGAATGTCTCAAGAAGAGTTAGCGGATGCCTTAGGTGTATCTAGACAAGCAGTCTCACGTTGGGAAGTAGGCACAGCCTTACCCGATGCTACTAACATCTTGCAATTAAGTAAACTATTCCAAGTTACTACAGACTATCTATTACACGATGAATACCAAAGTGATAATGATCTACCCAAAGTACAAGAAAGTAAACAAGAGAATATCAAACAGATCTTTATTCTACTCATTACCTTAGAAGTCATGGTAGTACTAATGCAATTCATGTCATTGATCATACTACAAAGTGTATTCTTTACGGTTCTTAGTTGCATACCATTTGTAGCGATCATAGGGGGCTTTGAGTATGCTTATCAAAGAAATGGAAATGAGAGATCTAGAGCATTTAGACAAAAGTTCTATCATGCTTCCACATGGTTAGGACTATACTTCCCAGTACGTCTATTATGTACTACACTATCTATATTCTATCCAAGACCCTATAGTGTACTAACATTCGAGATCGTAGTGCTAGTAGTATATCTAGCCAGTGTGATTCTAATTAAACTATTCTTATTAAAAGAAAACATCTCATCAGAAGAGTAATATCCCATTACTCTTCTTTTCTTTACACACTTCTTACATTTCAGACCATACTAATGATAGTCTTATCTTGGAGTATCTAAGATACTATGGTATAATTAAATAGTTATGTCAAATGTATTTGATACCCTAAAAATAGTAACTTATCAAGAATAACTTGCTATTTCAATAGACTTTTATTAGAATAAGGAACGCTTGGAGGTGTGTATATGATATTTAGTAGTGTATTATTCATGACAGTATTCTTAACTCTCACTCTAGCTGCATATTTCCTATCTCCACGTAAATTCCGTAATGGAATACTATTCATCATGAGTTTGATCTTCTATGCGTGGGGAGAACCAGTGTATGTAGTATTAATGATCTTTTCTACGATCGTAGACTATACATGTGGATACATGATCAAGAAGCATGATGACGATGAGAAGATCAGAAAGACATTCCTGATCATATCTTGTTGTGTGAATCTGGGTATGCTAGGGTTCTTTAAATATAGTGATTTCCTGATCACGAATATTAATAGTCTTCTAGGAACTTCTATCAAGACACTTAAACTAGCCTTACCGATCGGTATCTCTTTCTATACATTCCAAACATTGTCTTATACGATCGATGTTTACTTACGTAAAGTACCGATCCAGAAGAATATTATCGACTTTGGTTGTTATGTAGCTATGTTCCCACAATTGATCGCAGGACCGATCGTACGATATATTGATGTTGTAAAGGAATTAAATCACAGACAAGAGAATCTCGATGACTTTTCCAAGGGTGTCTATATCTTCTGTTGTGGGCTAGGTAAGAAGATCTTATTAGCTAATGCTATTGGTTCCTTATGGGATAAAGTATTAGCCCAATTCGTAGCAGGACAATCTATGCCGCTGTTACTATATTGGCTAGGGATCATTGCTTATGCTTTCCAACTATACTTTGACTTCAGTGGCTATTCTGATATGGCTATTGGTCTTGGACATATCTTCGGATTCAATTTTCCTAAGAACTTCAATTACCCATATCTATCTACCTCTATCACAGACTTCTGGAGAAGATGGCATATGACACTAGGCACATGCTTTAGAGAGTATGTCTATATTCCACTAGGAGGTAATCGTGTATCTAAGGCTAAATGGTTACGTAACTTAGGGATCGTATGGTTCTTGACTGGTTTCTGGCATGGAGCTAACTGGAACTTCATTGTATGGGGTCTATACTTTGGAGTACTTCTAGGACTAGAGAAGATGGTACTAGGAAAGTACTTACAGAAGCTTCCTAAGCTGGTACAATGGATGTATACGATCGTATTGATCTTGATCAGCTGGTGTCTATTTGCAATCGAAGATCTACCATTAGCAGTAGCATATATCCAAGGCCTATTTGGAATAGGAGCAGAGGGCATCATTAACTCTCAAACACAATATCTATTCACTAACTATGGTATCTTACTATGTATCCTATGCGTAGCATCCTTCCCGATCCTACCAACATTAGAGAAGAAATACCAAGATACTAATTGGTATCAAATAGCTAGAATAGGCTTCGTATGCTTCATCATGGTAACATGTATGGCCTATATCGTAGATGCTGGGTATAACCCATTCTTATATTTCAGGTTCTAGAAGGAGGTAAAGGTATGAAGAAGAAATACAATCTAATTACTGTTGCAGTATTCCTGATCTTTATCTTTAGCTTCCTATTCTTACAGATCATCACACCTTCTAAATCATTCAGTGATCTAGAGAACCGCTACTTACAACAACTACCAGAGTTCTCTTTTAAGGAATTATTCGATGGTGACTATACAGCAGACTTTGAAAGTTATATCGAAGATCAATTCCCATATCGTGATACATGGATCACTTTCAAGAATGAATTAGAAAGACTCATTGGGAAACAAGAAGTAAATGGTGTGTACTTTGGAGAAGATGATTATTACTTTGAAGTAAAGGATACCTATGATGCAGAGCAATTACTGCGTAATATTACTTATATCAATCTATTAAATAGTAAACTGGAAGAACAAGGGATCCATACAACATTCTTCCCTATCTATTCATCTTATATGTATTATGGTGACAAACTACCCACAAATGCTCCTGTAGTAAATGAATTAGAGATCACAGAGGCTTTGAAACAATACCTAGAAATGGATGTAGTAGATAGTTACGAGATCCTACAACAACACAAAGATGAGAACTTATACTTTAAAAGTGATCATCACTGGA
>SVBO01000051.1 GCA_015058845.1 Erysipelotrichaceae bacterium | reverse complement strand
AAGATGGTAAGATCCGTTATGATGGTATCAATATCAATAAGATCAAGAAGGCTGATCTAAGAAGATCTTTAGGTATCGTATTACAAGATACTAACTTATTTACAGCTACTGTTAAGGATAATATTCGTTATGGTAGATTAGATGCTACAGATGAGGAAGTAATTGCTGCTGCTAAGTTAGCGAATGCAGATGATTTCATTAGACAATTACCAGAGGGATATGACACTATGTTATCTGGTAATGGTAGTAACTTATCTCAAGGGCAAAGACAGTTATTGGCTATTGCTAGAGCAGCTATTGCCAATCCACCAGTATTGATCTTAGATGAGGCTACAAGTTCTATCGATACTCGTACAGAGAAGATCGTTCAGGATGGTATGGATAAGTTGATGCATGGTAGAACTACATTCGTTATCGCGCATAGATTATCTACAGTACGTAATAGTGATTGTATTATGGTCATGGAACAAGGTCGTATTATTGAACGTGGTACACATGATGAATTGATCGAAGAGCAGGGTAGATATTATCAGTTATATACAGGTAATGCTGCTAAGAAATAAAATAAAAGGTGAGTTATCATAAGGATAGCTCACCTTTTCTAATGGGAAAAGAAAAGATATAGAACAAAGTCTATATCTCATTACTTATCTTCATTTAACTTACGAATATCAGCAAGAGAGTGATTAAATGACTTAGAAATAGTCTGGTTATATTCTAAATAGAATTGCTTCTCATAATACTCATACTCCATCACGAACTCTCTCACAGACATTCTACCAGCCCGATTTCCAATGACGATCATTTGCTCAGCACTATCTGAAGTCACTACAGTGATCAGATATTGATGCTTGAGATCATGTGTGACCTTCTCGATATAACTATCTGCTGTCTGTGCTTCCTTCGTATAAATGACATATATATTATCATTCTTTACGATACTACCCGTATTATCCTTGACCTTATACGCATCAAACACCACTACTACCAAAGCATTCTTATACCCCTGATAGTTACATAACCTATGGATCAACTCTATCCTAGCACTATACAGATCCTCCTTAGCCATACTTGTTAACTCATCCCAACCAAAGATCAAGTTATACCCATCGACAAGTACGCAAGCCTTCTTACTCTCCTTGACCTCACTTCTTTGTAATTCATCAGAATACTTAGGAGTCTCTTTAAATAACTTGGTCCTATTAGGCCCGAAAGTACGCATCATCACACGTTCCATTTCCTCATCACTAATATGATACTTCTTAGCTCTCACCACACTAGTAGTCTCTCTTTGAGTCACTCGTAATGGTAAATGAGCATTGGCCTTTACCTCATTCCATGGCACATAGTAACCAGCTCCATGGGCACAGAATACGGAACTGCTTTGGTTATGGATATCTCTATCTGGATCATAGTGGAAAGATGCGATGATCTCTTCTGGATGTAGACATGGTCTATATTCATCGAACTCAAAGGAGAATACACCACTCCCCTTAGTATACGAAGCTACGATAGGTTGATAGTCTTGTAGTAAACGGATCGGAGCACTTCCCTGTAATGTCACATTCCCATCCATACCCTCTATGATCTCATATTTACCTTCTCTCGTATCAATATCATAGATCGCTCTACTCATATTAGTCGTAGGAACTGTTAATGTGAATGAGCCATAAGGCTCTAGTAAGATACTCTCTGCTTCCATGAGACCTTGTCTCACAGCACGATAGGTAGCTTCTCTGAAGTCGCCACCTTCAGTATGCTTTAAATGTGCTTTCCCATGGATCACGGTAATACGCATATCTGTAATAGGAGATCCTGTTAGAACCCCTAGATGTTCTTTTTCTGCTAGATTAGTGAGGATCAATCTTTGCCAATTGATATCTAAACTATCTCTAGGAACATCTACTGCATACTGAATACCACTCCCCACTGGTAATGGTTCCATCCACACATGTACTTCCGCATAGTGTCGTAATGGTTCAAAGTGCCCCACTCCCTCTACAGGAGCCTTAATGGTCTCTCGATAACTGATCTGAGGTTTCTCAAAGACTACTTGAATATTTAATCTTTCTTGAATAGATCTTTGTAATATCTCACATTGGATCTCTCCCATCAATCGTATACGGATCTCTTGGGTAGAGGTATCATAGCTTAATGATAACTGTGGATCTTCTTCCGCTAATACTTGTAACTTCTTATATACTACATAAGGATCATTGTGATCTACTGCAACGATCTGATAACTTAAATAAGAGGATAATAGAGGTTTTCGTTGTTGTTCGCCACTTCCTAGAATATCTCCTACAGATACTTGAGAGATCCCCTTTAGAGCACAGATCTGTCCAGCATAGACCTCATTTACAGCCTCATACTTAGGACCATTATATAAACGGATCTGATCTACCTTCTCTCCATTCTCTAACACACTCTTCACCACTAACTTACCACCCGTGATCTTACAGTGTACCAAACGATTTCCCTGATCATCCATACTCTTCTTATATACGATCGCTTTAAATGTATCTGGATATATAGGAGTTGGAGCATACTGCGTCAGGATCTCTAAAAACTCTACGATCCCCTCTGACTTTAAAGCAGAACCAAAGCATACAGGGAATACAGAGCGTGTACTTACTGCTTCTTGGATATGATCAGAAGAGAGTGTATTGTGTTCTAGATAGTAAGATAGATACTCTTCGGATACCATGGCTACATCTTCATAGAAACTATCACTCTCTACCCACATACAATTACTAGATAATGCTTGTAATTCCTTCATGATATGTTCTTTACTTAGATAAGACATATCCATCTTATTCACGAAGATAAACGTAGGAATATGATAGTATTCCAATAACTTCCAGATCATCTTAGTATGTGCTTGTACGCCTTCAGCGCCATTCACCACTACGATCGCTACATCTAGTACTTGTAAAGAACGTTCCATCTCACTGGAGAAATCAGAGTGTCCTGGGGTATCTACTAGTGTGAACTTAGTGTTATGATAGGTGAAGCGTGCTTCTTTGTTATAGATCGTGATCCCACGTTCTCTCTCTTGGATATCATAGTCTAGATTTGTATTCTGATGATCGACTCTACCCAGTTTACGGATCACGCCACATTGATATAGTAAAGCCTCTGATAGCGTCGTTTTCCCAGCATCTACGTGGGCTAATAGAGCAACACATAGATCTCTAGAGTGTAATGTTTCGACCATGTAGATACCTCCTTTACATTTATTTAATTGTACCATATCGGTAATAGTTAGTGAAGTATAAGAAAAGCTCGTTTCCTCTTTAGAAGAATACGAGCTTTATTTTAATTCTCTTCAAAATGTTTCTTAGTAAGTTCGATCACAACAGGAGATAATAAGAATACAGCGATCAAGTTAGGCACAGTCATGAACCCATTGAAAGTCTCACTCATGTTCCAGATCAATCCAAGATTCACAGTAGCTCCTATAATAGAGATCAATGAGTATGCGATATTGAAAGGTAATAAGATCTTACTACCAAATAAGAACTCAGCACAACGAGCTCCATATAATCCCCAACCAATGATCGTAGAGAATGCGAAGCAACACATAGCAATAGCTGTAAAGATCGATACCCAGTTTCCGTATACAGTCGTGAAACCAGAGATCGTTAACTCAGCTCCCATAGTAGTACCATATGGGATCGTAACACCACTTAATAGAATAATTAAAGCAGTCATCGTACAAATAATAATAGTATCCATGAATACCTCAAAGATCCCAAATAACCCTTGCTTCACAGGATCACTTGTATCGGCACAAGCATGCGCGATAGACCCAGTACCAAGACCAGCCTCATTAGAGAAGATCCCACGTGCGATCCCCTTCTGCATACTTAAGAAGAAACTCCCTACGACACCACCTGTAACAGCAGCAGGACTAAATGCTCCTTGGAAGATCATAGTAAATACACTAGGAATATACTCAGCACGTAGAACGATCAGACCACATCCTAAAAGAATATAAAGAAGAGCCATCAAAGGAACTAACTTCTCGGTAACCCTACCAATACGCTTCACTCCCCCGATCAAGATCAATGCTACAATGATCGCAATGAAGATCCCGATGATCAAATTAGAACCAGCAGTACTTTGCTTATCGATCAGACCATAGTTTAATAAAGCAGTATTAATAGAAGCAGTGATCGTATTTACCTGAGTAGCATTTCCTGTACCAAATACAGCACAAATACCAAATACAGCATACATATAGGCTAACCACATCCACTTACTACCAAGACCATTCTTGATATAGTACATAGGGCCTCCGACATACTCTCCATTCTCATTCTCCTCACGGAAATGTACAGCTAGAGTAACCTCTGCAAACTTAGTACACATACCTAGGATCGCAGACACCCACATCCAGAATACAGCACCAGGTCCTCCTACGGCAATAGCACCCGCTACACCAGCGATATTTCCAGTACCTACAGTACCAGCCAAAGCAGTACACACTGCTTGGAATGGAGTAATAGCTCCCTCCTTAGCGTGTTTTCTTTCAAATATACGTCCAATAGTATTCTTAAGAGCATAGCCAAACTTACGGATCTGTAAGAAATGAGTACGGATACTTAGATATAATCCAACCCCAATAATACATACCATCGCAGGAACGCCCCATATAAAGTCATATAGTAATTTGTTGATCGAAGTTATAGTTTCTAACATAAGAACCTCCTATCACAGAATTTCATTATATCTTAGAAAGTAATATAAAGTCAATGTTAATCAGTGTTTTCAAGGTATTGTTTACAAAAGAAAAGATCCTTGATCAAACGATCAAAGATCTAACTATTTAAATAGATCTAGTAACTCTTCCTGACTCATAGAACGAATAGAAATTTCACTTTGCTCAATAAACATATTCGCAAGTTCACTCTTAAGACTTTGTAACTTCAAGATCTTCTCTTCAATACTATCCTTCATGATCAGTTTATATACCTGTACCATATTCTTCTGCCCTAAACGATGAGCTCGATCCGTAGCCTGATTCTGCGCTGATAGATTCCACCAAGGGTCAAAGTGGATCACCACTTCTGCTGCCGTAAGATTTAGTCCAGTTCCCCCAGCCTTTAAAGAGATCAGAAAGATCGGGATATCACCACTTTGAAATCTCTCTACCATCTCATGACGAGCTTCTTTACTAGTCTCACCCGTCAATTTCAGATACCTTATATTACGCTCTCTTAATTCCTCTTCTAGTAACGCTAGAACACTTGTGAAAGAAGAGAACAACAAGATCGGCTTATGGCTCTCATACGCAGTCTCTATCAATTCCATACATCCTTTGATCTTAGTTGAACACGTATCAATATTGTCATATAGTAAACGCGGATCACAACAGATCTGTCGTAACCGAGTCATACAAGCTAAGATCATCATCTTATCAAAGTATCTCTCGGCTTCTAATGCCTTAGCTAGCTCCTGATTGATCTGGGCCAATGTAGCTTGGTATATCTTATTCTCTTCCTCATTGAAATCCAGTAATAAGTTGCTTTCTACCTTCTCAGGAAGCTCCTTTAAAACATCTCTTTTTACTCTACGTAATACAAAAGGGGATACCAGTGATCTTAACTTCTGTGACACTTCCTCATCTTGAAACCGTACGATCGGTGTTTCAAAGTGTGTTCTGAAGTATGAATATGGATATAGGTAAGAAGGCATTAGGAAATCAAAGATCGACCATAACTCTGCTAGAGAATTCTCGATCGGTGTACCACTTAAGGCTAACTTATGGATCGAATGTAACTTCTTAACACTTCTAGCATTCTGTGTACTTTGATTCTTGATGTATTGAGCTTCATCTAAGATCGTGTAATAGAAAGTAAATGGAGCATAGTTATCTACATCTCTTCGAATATAATCATACGAAGTGATCACGATATCATAGTCCATACATGAAGTGATCTGATGATGTCTAGTGATCATACTACCTTGTACACATAAACAGGTAAGGCTAGAGAACTTACGTACCTCATCTGCCCAATTCAAGATCAAGGAAGATGGACATATTACTAAACTAGTACGACCACTTTGCTTAGAACTCTCTAGTAAAGAGAGTACTTGGATCGTTTTCCCAAGTCCCATATCATCTGCTAGAATACATCCGAAACCATAGTGTTCCATATGCTTCAACCATTGATAACCCTCCTTTTGGTAATCTCGTAAGATCCCTGCGAAAGGAAGGGGAATATCATATACCTCTTGCGGTGTACTTAATTCCTTAGTATAAACTTGTAAAGTAGTACTACGCTCGATCTGGATCTCTTTATTATGTCTAGCGATCTCTTCTGATGTTAGGGCTCTATAAGCAGGCACTTCGATCTCTTCCTCTTGTAATTCCTGATCACTTACCTGTAATTGATCTAAGAACTCAGAGATCTCTTCTAACTCCTCACTATCCAGATTCAAGATATCTCCATTCTTTAACTTAAAGAATTTCTTCTTCTTACGATATTCTCTTAATACTTGCATTACTTCGTCTGGAGAGATCGTAGGAGTAGTCACTGCCAGTTTCAAAACATCTCCCTCTAAGCGTACGGATACTTGGAAATGATAGTTAGTCTTCTTGTCCCGATATAGTAACTCATTACTGACCATGACTTCTCCTAGTTCTTTCAAGATCGGTAATACATGAGTCATGAAGTCTTTATTAGACATCGTGATTATATATCGCTGTTTCTCTTGCTTGGTATCTCTTAGCATACAAGCATTGGCTAATGCCATGAACTGAGCGATCTTAGGAGTGATCAACAAAGGCTTTCCTTGATCATCTAGTACAGCCTGTTCTCTCTCCTCTTGTAGATAATATACATCTAGCGTAATATCTTCTCTTTCATTGATCTCTAGATAGAACCTAAGTTCTACTTCCTCTGGAATAGATATTGGTAACTGATCGATATGGATATATTCTTGGATAGGGGCTAGGTAACTACAATAGAAAGTAGTGAGTGTATTACTATCAAAGAATAGGTCCTCTTCTTCTAATTGTTGTAGTAATGGTAACACAGCCTTACAAGTATCTTCTTGGTATCGGTATAGTAGACCATCGATCTCTAGATAGATATACTTCTTAGATAAGCAATAAGAAGTAGTGAGTAGGGGAGAAATCAGTTTACTAAGTTTACGATTATACGATTCGAATTGTAGGGGAATACTGATCAGTTCATTAGGAGCGATCTTAGCGTTATGGTACTTAGGATCTAGGGTGGCGAAGGTCTCATAGAATAGATCGATCGTTTCTGAGTCTATACGAAGACTCTTGCTAGTAGAACGATACATATAGTAGTGTTGGATCGTGAATTGTTGTTGGTATACCTTACGAATGAATTCTATGATCTTACGAGATGGTTCATCGAAGTATTCGATACAGTGTTGAAATTCTAGGTTCTTTCCATACTGGTAAGTCTTTCTCTCCTCTAAAGCACTTAAGAATGCCTTGATATCCTTGATCACATACATCTTGTCATAGCCAACTTTACAAGTGATCGTATAGGTAGGAAACATCCCTTCCACATTCGCATATACTTGATATTCTCTAGGAGATACTATATGCTTCCATATTTGAGTAGCTTGTTGGAGTTGAGAGG
>SVBO01000050.1 GCA_015058845.1 Erysipelotrichaceae bacterium | reverse complement strand
GGTTTCAGCATTTTTTATTCCCTCTTAAACTAAAAGGAGAAATCTTTTCGATTCCTCCTTTTTCCGACTATAACTATTCTTCTATTTCGTTACAGCCTCTTATCTTCTTATTCCACTACTGGTAAGATCCCTAATACGAACTTTCCTACACTTTCATAATACTCATTCCACATCTCTACAAATAGCTCATATCCATCTTCTCGATACGCATCTTCTGGTTTCTTACCTCCAGTAGATCTTAGATGGATGCCATTCTTTAACTGCATCATGCTCTCTACATGTTCTCTCCATACATGATCTAGTACAGATAACATATATCTTCGCTCATATCTCTTACGATATTCACTGTTTTCTTGAGTACATGTGATGTAATGTTCATAGATGTTTCTTACGATGAAATCTAGTCTCTCTTCTTCTCTCTTGTACTCATAGATCTTAGTGAAGTCAGTGTTAGGTAGTGCATATTTCTCCCATTTGTCTAATACTTTCTTTAGGTCTTCTTCTTGTACTAAGCGATAGTTTTGTTTCTTGAAGAGGTGATGGTAATACTTAGTGAGAGAGGTATATAGGACACTTTCACTTTGGTCTTCGTCTAGTAGTAATTCTCGCTGTGTCATGACTACTTCTCTTTGGATACGTAGTTCATCATCATATGTGAGTAATTGTTTACGGGTGTTATAGTTGTTGTTTTCAGCTTGTTTCTGGATCAGATCGATCATGGCTAATAACTTATCCCCTTTTACCTTACCCGCTTGTAATTGCTCTTTCTGGCGTTCTGTGGCACACTTAATGATCAATGGGTCTTGTAGAGATACATACATTTGCGAATATCCTGGATCTCCTTGTCTGCCACTTCTTCCTTTTAATTGATCATCTATTCTTCGAGAATCATGTCTTTGAAACCCTAGAATACATAATCCTCCTAGTTCTTCGACACCTTCTCCTAATGGGATATCTGTTCCTCTACCGGCAATATTGGTAGCAATAGTTAATGTACCTCTTTGTCCACACCGAGCTACGATTTCTGCTTCATCTTCATCTTGTGTTCCATTTAAGACACTGTGTCTTACTTTACGAGCTGTGAATTCTTTGGATAGTCTTAGGCTATCTTCGATAGAAGCTGTACCGATCAATACGGGTTGCCCACTGCGTAATCTTTCTATCGCATCATTCACGATCGCATCGATCTTCTCACGGATCGTATCGAATACTTTATCCTTCTCATCTATTCGGATCATGGGTCTATTAGTAGGTACTTGAAATACTCGCATATTATAGGTAGTCAGTAATTCGATATCTTCACTCTTAGCAGTACCACTCATACCAGATAATTCATCATAGAGTCTAAAGAA
This sequence comes from Erysipelotrichaceae bacterium, assembly GCA_015058845.1. Taxonomy (GTDB): domain Bacteria; phylum Bacillota_I; class Bacilli_A; order Erysipelotrichales; family Erysipelotrichaceae; genus SIG230. The sequence continues at coordinate 6,602 of SVBO01000050.1, read as the reverse complement.
GTTCTGATAAGTAATAGTAGCTAGGGTCTTACTCTCTTGCTTGATGCGTACGCGTTCTTTCGCTTGAATGGCTTGGTGTAATCCTTCGGAGTATTCTCTACCCTCTAAGATACGTCCTGTGTACTCATCTACGATCATTACCTCATCATTGCGTACTACATAGTCTACCCCTTTCTTGAAGCTATAATTGGCTTTCAAGGCTTGGTGGATGCGATGGACTAGTGGCATATATTCTGGTACATATAGATGATCGATCTGGAAGTATTTCTGAGCTTTATCTACTCCTTGTTCTGTTAGGTATACACTTCTGCTTTCTTCCTCATAGGTTACATCACTACTATGTAGTGTTTCGACAAAGGCTTGGCATCGTTCGAACTCTCCTAGATCAATGGTATCATTGGAAGAGATCAGTAGCGGTGTTCTAGCTTCATCGATCAAAATGGAATCTACTTCATCGATCAGGGCAAAGTGTAGGTTCTCTAGGACTCTTTCTTCTTTACTAGTTATGAAGCTATCTCTTAGGTAATCAAAGCCTACTTCGGAGTTAGTAGTGTAAGTCACATCACATTTGAATACTTGTTGTTTCTCACTATGGCTTAGTTCTCTTCCGTTTAGTCCTACTGTAAGTCCTAGGAATTCATAGACACCTTTAAGGTTCTCATAGTCACGTTTAGATAAGTATTCATTGGTAGTGAGTACATGGACCCCTTTGCCATCTAATGCTCTTAGATATACTGGCATCGTAGAAGTAAGGGTCTTACCTTCCCCTGTCTTCATTTCTGCGATGTCTCCAAAGTATAGTAATAGGCCTCCTATTACTTGTACAAAATAGGGAAATTGACCAAGTACACGATAGTCTACTTCTCTTACTAACGCATACCCTTCCACAATTATATTCTCGATTCTCTCATTATTTAATTTACGTTTTCGTAATTCTTTTGCTTTATTCTTTAATTCATCGTCACTTAAAATACGCATTGAGTCTTTCAGTGCGTCTATTTTCTTTGCTAGACGTAAGATCTTCTCATAGTGTCTTACATCGGCATCTATCATATATTTCAGTATGTTCATTTTGCTCCTTTATATAACTATCAAAATCTTACAGTGTGAGCTGTAAGGAATATCTATTAATACATATATACAGGAGGTGCATTCGCCCCAAGAGAGGGTACGAAAGCACTATTATAGAAGAGTCTATCCACGACTCTGAATTGTTTCTTTGTAACGGTATAGGCAGTAGCTATAATAGCTACGACTGGTAGGAATGGAAGTAGTACATGGATATGACGATAGCGTACTTCTTGTTTCTCACTTGTTTTCTTAACTTGGACTCCTACTTCCACGACAGCATTACGTGTAGCTGAAAGAGCACTAGCTGTGTCAGTGATACTAGGAGTGGAGATAGGCGTGATCGTGAAGAGATACATTGCTGCTAGTAAGATACTAGAACATAATAACCATAGTTTACGCATACTTCCACCTCCTTACGATGAGTTCATTGTATCATCTAAGATTACACAAGTCAAATCAAGAACTTGTAAAAGAAAAGGATACTGTTTCCAGTATCCTTAGTGTTATTGTGCTTTAACTAAAGTCCAAAGCTCTGATAATTGCTTACGTTGTGCTTCATTGTAATGGAACATCTCATCCTTCGCATATCCTTCGCGAGAAATATAAGCAGAGATCCCACCATAGCCTTCTTCCTCATCTGTACTTACTTCCTCAAATACAGACTGGATCGGAGAAGAATATCCAACATATACAGTATTGTTATACGCGATCTCTTCCTCAAGCATGTAGTTGATCCATTCATGTGCTAGGATCGGACACTTAGAATCTGCTGGAATGACCATAGAGTCGATCCATGAGTTAGTGCCTTGTTGAGGTTCATAGTATACTAAGTTCTCATTCTCGCTCATCATATAAGTAGCATCCCCTGAGTATACTACAGCAATATGCTTTAAGCCAGCGATCATGTTATCGATCACTTCATCTGTGATCAATACTGGATCCATAGTATTCATAGCTTGTAGTAACCATTCATACGCTTCTTGTAGTTCGTCTTCATCAGCAGTATTCATAGAATAGCCTAGAGCCTTTAGAGCTACCATGAACATATCTCTTTCAGAGTCATATAGATATACATCTCCTGCATACTTAGTTTCATGGAAGATATCCCATCCTAAGCTTTCAACATCCTCTGGATCGACTACTGTAGAATCATAGATGATCCCTACGTTGCCCCAGAAATATGGAACAGCATAAGACATACCTGGGTCATATTCACGATATGTTAGAGATTCGATCAAGCCTTCTGAATTAGGGATCAAGCTCCAGTCGATATTCATTAAGTAATCTTCTTGGATCAATCTTTCTACCATGTAATCAGATGGTACTAATACATCATAGGATTCTCCCCCTAGTAAACGAGTATACATTTCCTCATTACTTGCGAATAAGTCATAGACTACTTGTACACCGAATTCTTCTTCGAATCTTTGACGAGTATCTTCAGCGATATATTCCCCTGTGTTGAATACCTTTAGAGTAGTACAATCAGCACTAGAAGATGTAGCAGATACTTGATTTGGACGATTGTCGTATACTACGAATGCTAGTAATGCGATACATGCTGCTAGAGCATATTTTACTGGTTTAGAGGATACGACGTTCTTAACGATCTTGTGTTCGCCGAACTTTTCTTTCAAGATCGGTGCTACGTTAACGCCTACTAAGACTAGTGTTACGATGACTACGATGATCGTAGATAGGGCGTTGATCGTAGGGTTGATACGTTTAGACATAGAGTATACTAGAATAGAGATATTCTTAACTCCATTTCCTGTTACGAAGTAAGAGATAACGAAGTCATCGATAGACATTGTGAAGGCGATCAATGCTCCTGATAAGATCCCTGGAGTGATCTGTGGTACGATGACTTTCCATAATGCTTGCCATGGTGTTGCACCTAGGTCCATCGCTGCTTCTGCTACGTTTGGATCTAGGTCTCTTAGTTTAGGCATTACATTCAGAATTACATAGGGAATACAGAAGGCAATATGTGCTAATAACATAGTCATGAAGCCTTTCTCTGTTCCAATAGAAGAGAATAATAACATTAATCCGATCGCTGTTACGATATCTGGATTCAACATAGGTAGATCATTTAGATTTAGTACGATCTCCTTTAGTACTTTTCTAGATTTACTAAGACCGATCGCTGTGATAGTTCCTACGAATGTAGAGATAACTGTAGCTAGGACTGCTACTACTAATGTGTAGTATACTGCTTCCGCAACGTCATTGTTTGTTAGTAATGCTTCATACCAACGTGTAGAGAATCCTGACCATACTGTTAATGACTTAGAGTCATTGAATGAGAAGATCATCATCATTACGATGGGTAGATACATAAATACAAAGGCAAGGGCGATATATAAAGAGGAACCGATCTGTAATTTCTTTTTCTTCATTATACTTTCTTACCTCCTTCTTCAACGACTTCATGATCGACTTTCTTCAAGAAGTACATAGAGATCAAGATGATGATAGTCATTACTAGAGAAATAGCACTACCGAAGTTCCATTCTCCTACTGTAATGAACTGGTTCTCGATCAATGAGCCGATCAACATGTATTGTCCACCACCTAATAACTTAGGAATAACGAATGAGCTTACGGCTGGTAAGAATACCATTGTAATACCACTTAATACGCCTGGTAAAGATAGTGGGAAGATCACTTTCTGGAATGTTTGTACTTTGTTTGCGCCTAGGTCATAGCTAGCTTGTACTAGGCTTTGATCCATCTTAGATAATGATGTATAGATAGGTAATACCATGAATGGTAAGAAGTTATAGATCATACCTAGGATGACTGCGAAGTCTGTGTATAGTAGGTCTACTTTTGGTAAGCCTAGATAGCTTAGAATAGTATTGATAAGACCTGCTTCGCTTAGAATACCGATCCAAGAATATGTACGGATCAGCATGTTGATCCATTGTGGGAATGTCATTAATAGGATCATTGTGTTACGTACGTTCTCACTCTTTTGAGCGATGAAGTAAGCTAGAGGATAGCCTAACAAGATACATACGACTGTTGTAACGATGGCGATCCAGATAGATTTAATGAAGACTGAGCCAAATACTGGAGAGAAGAACTTTTGAAAGTTAGCCAGTGTGAAGCTGAGTGTTGTTACGTCATTTCCGGCTTGAGAGAATGCGTATACAACGATCATTAACATAGGGATCACGATGAAGATCCCGATCCATACGCAATATGGATATACTAATTTACGAAATGTATTCATTAGTATGCTACCATTTTAGACATTACATGAATATCTTCTGGGAAGAAGCTCAAGCCTACTTCTTTTCCTACTTCCGCATAGTCAGTTGTATGTACGACTAAGTCTTGGATACCAGTATCTACTACGATCTCCCAGTGTACACCCTTGAACATAATAGACTTGATAGTACCATTGAATTTACCTGTATCATATTCTACGATATCGATATCTTCTGGACGAATTACGATATCTACACTCTCATTATCATGGAAGCCATAGTCTACACATTCAAACTCTTGATCGAAGAATACGACACGATAGTCATCTAGCATGATTCCATCGATGATGTTACTTTCTCCAATAAACTTAGCTACGAATTCATTTTCTGGTTCGTTATAGATATCTGTTGGGGAACCGATTTGTTGGATCTCTCCATCTTTCATAACTACGATCTTATCAGACATTGTTAAGGCTTCTTCTTGGTCATGTGTTACGAAGATGAATGTGATACCTACTTCTTTCTGGATCTTCTTTAATTCGATCTGCATTTCTTTACGTAGTTTTTGGTCTAATGCACCTAGAGGTTCGTCTAGTAATAATACCATTGGTTCATTTACTAGAGCTCTTGCGATAGCTACACGTTGTTGTTGTCCACCTGATAATTGAGTGATAGCACGTTTCTCATAGCCTTCTAGGTTTACTAGTTTCAACATTTTCTTGACTTTTTGTTCAATGATCGCTGGGTCAGTTTTCTTGATACGTAGACCAAATGCAATGTTATCGAATACATTCATATGTGGGAATAGGGCATAGCGTTGGAATACTGTGTTGATCTCACGTTTGTAGGGAGGTACGTTAGAGATCTCGATGCCATCGAAGAATACTTCTCCTTCTGTTTGTTCTAGGAAGCCTCCTAGGATACGTAATAGTGTAGTTTTACCACATCCTGAAGGTCCAAGTAGGGTAACGAATTCATTCTCCATGATATCTAGGTTTAATCCCTTAAGGATCAATTGTCCGTCAAATTCCTTGACGATATTTCTGAATTGAATCAATTGTCTCATAGCGTTTCTCCTTTAAAATAATGGTGGTGTAGATATCCATAATACTTTGGCACTATAACTGCCTTCATTCTTTAAATAATGCTCTTTATCGCCTCGGATATAGAAGTTTTGTCCTTTACGTACTGTGATCGTTTGATCTCCATATACTAAGATCACTCTTCCTTCTAAGACATATCCAAATTCTTCGCCTTCATGTGGTTCCATAATGAAACTAGATTGCTTAGGTTTGATATCTAGTATGATCGGTTCCATTTCATTCTTTAAGGCATTAGGTACGATCCAGGATACTGTATATCCTTCTCTTTCATCTACGAAGTGATCATCATTTGTGAATACTAGTTGCTCATCTTGTTTGGTTTGGAAGAATTCTGCTAAGGTCGTTCCTAGGGCTTCTAGTATGTCTTCTAATGTTGATATAGAAGGAGATGTAAGGTCTCTTTCTAGTTGTGATAGAAAGCCTTTTGTTAATTCACAGCGGGAAGCAAGTTCTTCTAATGTTAGATTATTCTTGACTCGTAACTCTTTGATCTTATTTCCTAACTCCACGATCTCACACCTTTCTGTTTGGTATTACTAAACTTTTAGTATCTTTTTATTAAATACATTTGCATTATACACAATGCTTTAGTAGATTGCAATAGATTATGTATAAAAAGTTTACAAATTTTAAACAAATTGTGCAGTATATGAAATTTAGTATACTAGATAATAGTATTTATACTCCTATAGTAAAAGAAAAGTAGACACTTGATATGTCTACATTTCTAGCTATTTATTGTACGATATAACGTAATGCTCTTGTACTATCTACTACTTCAAATCCAATAGGAAGTTCTAATGTAGAGCCATTACTTAATACGATATCCTTTAATGGGAATAGATATGAATCTGTTCCATCAGAGATCCGCATATAAGCTAGATATGAACCCTTTGCCATAGTAGTTGGTTTATTGTCTACATAGGAATTGATATTTGTTGTAGAGAATGCAACTGTATAATTAGCATAGTCTAGTTTATATTTACCATTACCAGTAGCATTCATGTTCTTATTAAGCCATGTGTTATATACAGGTGTTACTTGTTTACGATATGCTTTAGCTGTACTATAATCTTCTTCATTTACAAAGATGATCTCTCTCCAGATACTATCTTCTTTATTACAAGAACCATTCTTCATGAACATATAACCATCTACTATAATAGTTCCATTGTTAGAAATAATATTAGTAACACGTGAATTACCATAT
>SVBO01000049.1 GCA_015058845.1 Erysipelotrichaceae bacterium | reverse complement strand
CTTTAATAAATGATAATCATTATCAGAAGTAGGTGTACTATGAGATATTCTAAACAAAGAGATACAGTCTATGAGATCGTACAAAGTAATCCACGTCATTTAAGTGCCGAAGAGGTGTGGGAGCTTTCTAAAGTAGAGATTCCTTTGATCGGATTTGCAACTGTCTATCGTAACTTAAATGCATTAGTACAAATGGGGCTAGTACGTAGGATCAAGAGTGTGGATGGTGTCGATCATTTCGATGCTTGTGTTATGCCACATGCTCATTTTATTTGTACGCATTGTGCTAAGGTATATGATTCTGTGATGTCTTATCAAGATGTGATGGAGAAGATCCGTATGCAGAGTGGTGAGAATGTGGAAGATGTGGAGATTTTCATAAAAGGGGTTTGCAAAGATTGTCAAATAGTGCATAATAGTAATGAACGGTAATCGTATGAAGGGGGATCACTTATGAATTTAAAAGGAACTAAGACTGAGAAGAATTTAATGGAAGCTTTTGCTGGCGAATCAATGGCTCGTAATAAGTATACTTATTTCGCTTCTAAGGCTAAGAAAGAAGGATATGAGCAAATTGCTGCTTTATTCTTAAAGACTGCTGACAATGAGAAAGAACATGCTAAGATGTGGTTCAAACATTTGGAAGGTGGTTCTATACAAGATACTATGACTAACTTAGCAGCTGCAGCAGCAGGAGAAAACTATGAGTGGACAGATATGTATGAACGTATGGCTAAGGAAGCTCGCGAGGAAGGCTTTGAAGAGATCGCTAAGCAAATGGAAGGTGTTGCGGCTATTGAAAAGGAACATGAAGAACGTTATCGTAAGTTATTAGAGAACGTTAAGAATGATGAAGTATTCAATAAGAAAGTAGCTACAGTATGGGAATGCCGTAACTGCGGACACATCCATATTGGAGAAACAGCACCAGAAGTATGTCCAGTATGTGCTCATGCTAAGGCACATTTCGAAGTACGTGCGGAAAATTATTAAGATTTCTTAAATTCAGTACATTAAGGGGAGTTATTCTCCCCTTTTTCTGTTATAATAGTTTAGATAGCAATGGAGGTATCAAATATGAGAATAGCAATGGCAGGTACAGGCTATGTCGGACTAGTCACTGCAGTGTGTCTAGCACATCATGGACATGAAGTAACTTGTGTAGATATAGATGAGAATAAGATCCAAACTATGAGAGCGGGCATCTCTCCGATCTATGAAGAAGGATTAGAAGAATTGATGGCTGAGAGTGCAGAACGTCTAACATATACAACAGATTATAGAAGTGCTTATCAGAATAAAGATGTGATCTTTATTGGCGTAGGTACACCCGAGAAGAAGGATGGTTCAGCAAACCTAGACTTCATTTATGCGGTATGTAAACAGATCGCAGAAAGTGTGAATCAAGATACATTAGTAGTAGTCAAGTCTACAGTTCCTATTGGTACGAATGATGATGTAGAGAAGTACTTACAAGATAATGTACAAGGAGATTACAAGATCTCTGTAGCTTCTAATCCAGAGTTCTTATCTCAAGGAACTGCTGTACGTGATACATTACATGGAGAGCGTATCGTGATCGGGGCTGAGACTGAGGAAGATAAGAATACGATGCTTAAGGTATATGAGAACTTCGGGATCCCTATGCTAACTATGAATCGTCGTAGTGCTGAGATGGTGAAGTATGCTAGTAATGACTTCTTAGCCTTAAAGATCTCTTATATCAATGAGATCGCTAATTTATGTGAAAGTCTACATGCGAATATTGAGGATGTTACTCGTGGTATGGGTATGGATTCTCGTATTGGAAATAAGTTCTTGAATGCTGGTATTGGGTATGGGGGAAGTTGTTTCCCTAAGGATACTAAGGCATTGCATTGGTTAAGTGTGATCAATGATGTAGAGTTAAAGACTGTGAAAGCAGCGATCGAAGTAAATGAACGTCAAAAGATCAGATTATATGAGAAAGCTAGAAAAATGGGCTTTGATTTCAAGGGTAAGAAGGTAGCTGTACTAGGACTTACATTCAAGCCTAATACAGATGATCTACGTGATGCTCCTTCTCTAGATAATATCCCATTGTTCTTAGACAATGGGGCTAATATCTATGCCTATGATCCAGTAGGAATGAAGAACTTCCAAAGAAAGTATCCAACTGAGATCAACTACTGTGATACACCAGAGGAATGCTTACAAGATGCTGATATCTGTTTTATCTTTACAGAATGGCCACAGATCAAAGCATTACCTATGGAAGCTTTTCAAACTATGAAGACTACGTTAGTATTAGATGGTAGAAACTGTTATTGTCCAAAGAAAATGAAGGATGCAGGTATTCTATACTATAGCATTGGAAGATAATATGAGAGTCGCATGTATTGGAGCTGGTACACATTTAGTAAGTGTACTAGATAGTATAAAAGAAGATATACAGATCGTAGGAGTATTCGATGATCTATTAGAGAATGGAAACTTCCATGGGATCCCTCAATTAGGAGGTCTATTTGAGTTTCCAAAGTATCAAGAGCAATATGATAGAGTGATCATTACGATCGGAGATATCCTCCTTCGTGAAAGATTATTAAGCTTAGTAAAAGAGCATTCTATTCCTCAATACACAGTGATCGATTCTAGTGCAGTAGTATCACAGAATGCTTGTATTGAAGAGGGTACATTCGTGGGTAAGCGAGTGATTGTGAATGCTGAGGCAAAGGTTGGAAAGGCTTGCATCTTGAATAGTGGTTGTATCATTGAACATGGTTGTGTACTAGAAGAGAATATCCATATTGCGCCTGGTGCTGTATTATGTGGCAATGTACATGTAAGTAAAGATACTTTAGTAGGAGCCAATTCTACCGTGATCCAATCTCTATCTATCGCTTCTCATACAGTAGTAGGAGCAGGTGCATGTGTTTGTAAGAATATTAGTAAAGCAGGTATCTATGTGGGAGTTCCTGCAAAGGAGATGAAGTGATGCATACATTCATTATTGCAGAAGCAGGAGTCAATCATAATGGTTCCTTAGAACTAGCTAAGAAATTGATCGAGGCAGCTGCTGAGGCTAAGGCAGATGCAGTGAAGTTTCAAACATTCAATGCTAAGAAACTAGTTAGTGTAAATGCTCCGAAAGCGGAATATCAGAAACAAACGACGGATTCTAAAGAGAGTCAATTAGATATGATCGCTAAGTTACAATTAAGTGAACAAGATCATTATATTCTACAAGAATATGCCAACGAAAAAGGGATCTTATTCTTAAGTTCAGCATTTGATGAAGAGAGTGCTGATTTCTTAGAGAAACTAGGTATGCCTGTATACAAGATCCCATCAGGAGAGATCACGAACTTACGTTTACTAAAGAAGATCGCTGGATATCACAAAGATGTGATCCTATCTTGTGGAATGTCTACATTAGATGAGATCCAAAGAGCATATACTACATTAGTAGAACATGGGGCTAAGTCAGTGAGCATCTTACATTGTAATACCCAATATCCAACACCATTCAAGGATGTGAATCTACGTTCTATGGACTATCTAAGAGAACACTTTGATTGCAAGATTGGATACAGTGATCATACCCTAGGAATAGAGATCCCACTAGCTGCAGTAGCCATGGGCGCAGAAGTGATCGAGAAGCACTTTACGCTAGATACTACGATGGAAGGACCAGATCATAAGGCATCCTTAGATCCAGAGCAATTAAAAGCTATGGTAAGTGGGATCCGTAATATAGAGATGGCACTAGGTACTAAGAAGAAAGAAGTATCAGAAAGTGAAGCAGCTAATCGACTGATCGCTCGTAAGTCATTAGTCGCTGCTAGAAATATCAGTAAGGGAGAAGTATTCACAGAAGAGAATTTGACTATGAAACGTCCTGGTAATGGGATCGGTTGTGAGTACTATGATGATCTACTTGGGAAAGTAGCTAAGAGAGAATATGAAGCCGATGCTTTGATCGACTTTGAGGAAATGGAGAATTAATATGCGCAAAGTATTACTTATATTATCTTGTGTATTAGTACTATGGGGATGTGGTGCTAAGGAGAAAGAGATCGAGATCGTAGCGAATGAAGTATATGCGACACCCGTAGAACCTACTGCCTATCAAGCAGAAGTATATAGTGCATTAAGTACTTTACTAAATGAGGGTGGTAGTGATACAGAGATCGCTAAGGCAGTGGCTACAGCATTTGCTACAGATTTCTATACATTCCAGAATAAAAAGGATGAGAATGATGTAGGGGGATTAGATTTCTTTGCAAGCGATAAGAGATCTGCTGCTAAGAACTACATTACTTTCTACTATTATAAGAATTATACACCAATCGTGAATCAATATGGAGCAGAGTCATTACCATGTGTCAAAACAGTAGTAGCTGCTGAACCAGTGATCGAGCAATTCAAGGATGAGAACTTAGATCAACTATTCACATCGTATGTAGTTAGACTAAATCTAGATTATGAGGAAACACAGATCGCGGATGCTTCTTTGAAAAGAGAAACAGTGATCACATTAGTAAAATATGATGGTGTATTCCGTGTAGTAGAGATCGCTTAATAAGTTAGTATAGAGGGTATGTATACACATATCCTCTTCTTTCTTACCGCATATATTTAATTAGTTAAACATTTACTATTGACAACTATATCAGATAGACTTAGAATAGTATCACGATTGTTTAATTAATCGATTAAATAAGAGAAAGGAGCATCTCGGTGGAGAAAATAGATATTATAGGAAATATGCTCACATTTATGCATATGCACCGACAAAAAGTCCATGCATGCATCAGTGAAGCAGGACTATATCATGGACAATTACCTATTCTAGAAGTCGTTGAACAGAATAACGGATGCACACAGAAAGAACTAGCTGAAAAGCTACATGTCAGTGCTCCTAGTATTACCAATAGTATCAAGCGATTAGAAAGAAAAGGATTGTTGACTAAAACATTCGATACGAAAGATTCTCGCTATTCTAAGATCACGATTACTGATACAGGAAAAGAAGTATGTACTCTAACATGTCAAAAGTTCCAGGAAGTCAATACGCAATGTTTCTCAGTATTAAGTGAAGAAGAGCAAGAGACTTTAAATAGTTTGATCATGAAATTGATCGTGAATATTGAAAAGGAGGATACCTATGCTTAAAGTTCTATTAAGTCATGTGAAGGAATTCAAGAAGGATTCTATGATGACACCGATCTTTATGTTATTAGAAGTTATCATGGAGATGTTGATACCTTTACTAATGGCTGAGATCGTTGACCATGGTGTATATGGCGGTAATATGGATTATATCTTGAAGATCGGTCTATATATGATAATCGTAGCATTATTTGGTCTATTCTGTGGTGTCATGGGTGGTGTGTTTGGATCTCGTGCTTCTACAGGATTTGCACGTAATCTACGTAAGGCTATGTATGAGAATATCCAAACATTCTCATTTGCTAATATCGATAAGTTCTCTACTAGTGGACTTATCACACGTCTAACAACAGATGTTAGTAATATCCAAAATGCTTATCAAATGACATTACGTATCGCAGTACGTGCTCCATTCAGTATGATCGCTGCTATGGTCATGTCATTCCTGATCTCACCTAGGATCGCATCTATCTACCTATGTGCCGTTATCTTCTTAGCAGTGATCATCTTCTCATTGATCCGTAAGGTAATGAAGTATTTCCAAGAAGTATTCGAGAAATATGATGAATTAAACTCTAGTGTTCAAGAGAATATCACAGCGATCCGTGTTGTGAAAGCTTTCGTACGTGAGGACTATGAGATCGAGAAGTTCAAGAAAGCAAGTGGTAATATCTACAACATGTTCATTCGTGCAGAGAAGATCACTACTCTTAACTCTCCATTAATGACATTTACAGTGAATGCTTGTATCTTATTGATCTCTTATATCGGTGCTACTATGTGTGTAAGTGAGACATTATCTACTGGTAACTTGATGACATTATTAACATATTGTTCTACTATTCTAATGAACTTAATGATGTTATCTATGATCTTCGTTATGATGACTATGTCTATTGCAAGTGGTAAGCGTGTAGTAGAGGTATTAGAAGAGAAGGCTACATTAGTAAATCCAGAATCACCTGATTTTGATGTGGTAGATGGTAGTGTAGAGTTTAAAGATGTTAGTTTTAGTTACTATCAAACTGCAGAAGAACCTGTATTAAAGGATATCAATTTAGAATTCAAGTCTGGTGAAACGATCGGTATTATTGGTGGTACTGGTAGTAGTAAGACTAGTTTAGTAAACTTGATCTCTCGTTTATATGATGTTACAAGTGGCAAAGTACTTGTAGGTGGTAAAGATGTTCGTACTTATGATCTAGAGACTCTTCGTAATGAAGTGTCTGTAGTATTGCAGAAGAATGTTTTATTCAGTGGTACGATCTTAGAGAATCTTCGTTGGGGAGATGCTGATGCTACTGAGGAAGAATGTCGTCATGCTTGTGTACTAGCATGTGCAGATGAGTTCATTCAGAATATGCCTGAGAAGTATAATACGTATATCGAACAGGGTGGTAGCAATGTATCTGGTGGACAACGTCAACGTTTATGTATTGCTCGTGCTTTATTAAAGAAACCTAAGATCTTAGTATTAGATGATTCTACAAGTGCAGTCGATACAGCTACTGATGCTAAGATCCGTAAGGCATTTGCGGAAGAGATCCCAAATACTACTAAGATCATTATTGCTCAACGTATCAGTAGTATCCAACATGCTGATCGTATCGTGGTATTAGATAATGGTAAGGTCGTTGGATTTGGTACACATGAGGAATTATTAGAGAATAATACTATCTATCAAGAAGTCTATGAAGCCCAAACAGGTGGTAATGGAGACTTCGATGAAGGAGAGGAGGCATAAGATATGGCAGAACAAAAAACAAGAGTCGTTAAGGGACCAGGTCGTAGAGGACCAATGGGGCCAAGACCTAAGATCAAGAATCCTGGTAAACTATTTACTCGTCTAATGGGTTATGTAATGAGTAAATATGCTATCCAATATATCCTTGTATTCGTCTGTATCTTCGTAGCTACATTCGCAACTGTACAAGGAACAGCCTTCATGGAAGTATTGATCGATGATTATATTGCTCCTATGATTGGCTCTAGTAATCCTGATTATAGTGCATTATTAAATGCTATGAAGACTGTAGCTTTATTCTATCTATGTGGTGTAGTTGCTACATTTGCTAGAGAACGTTTAATGATGTATATTGCACAAGGTTCATTGAAATCATTACGTGATGATTTATTTGAGAGAATGGAGAAGCTTCCTATCAAGTATTTCGATACACATGCCCATGGTGATATCATGTCTATTTATACAAATGACGTAGATACTCTAAGACAAATGATCGCTCAAAGTATTCCACAGATCGTATCTAGTACAGTAACGATCATTACTGTTTTTATTTCAATGGTGCGTTTAAGTGTCCCTCTAACATGTGTTTCTATTCTTATGGTATGTGTAACATTATTCGTTACTAAGAATATTGCTTCAAAGAGTGGTACTAACTTCTTAGCACAACAAAAGTCTTTAGGTGCTTTAAATGGTTTCATTGAAGAGCGTATGGAAGGTCAAAAAGTCGTTAAGGTGTTTACACATGAAGAGGAGTCTATCCAAGAATTCAATGAATTGAATGATGCTTTATTTACAGCTTCTAATAATGCGAATAAGTTTGCGAATATTATTGGTCCTATCAATGCACAGATCGGTAATGTATCCTATGTTATCTGTGCTGTATTTGGTGGTTTCTTAGCTTTAAATGGTATTGGAGGATTCAGTGTTGGTAAGTTAGCAAGTTATCTAACATTCAATAAGTCATTCTCTATGCCTATCAACCAATTATCTCAACAATTCAATAGTATCATCATGGCATTAGCTGGTGCTGAACGTGTATTCTCTTTAATGGATGAGAAGCCTGAGGTAGATGAGGGTTATGTTACATTAGTGAATGTCGAAGAGATCAATGGTGAGTTAGTAGAAACTGATAAGAAGGATACTAACTTATGGGCATGGAAGTATCCACATAAGTCTTCTGGTATCACTGAGTTAGTGAAACTAGAAGGGGATGTGACTTTCCATGATGTTGACTTTGGATATACAGAAGAGAAGATGGTACTTCATAATATCAAGATGTTTGCAACACCTGGTCAAAAGATCGCTTTCGTTGGTTCTACAGGTGCTGGTAAGACTACGATCACTAACTTGATCAATCGTTTCTATGCTATTCAAGATGGTAAGATC
>SVBO01000002.1 GCA_015058845.1 Erysipelotrichaceae bacterium | reverse complement strand
TGTCATAGATCTAGCAGGTAAGTTTGTATGCAGTGGGTTCAATGACAGTCATATGCACTTATTAAGCTATGGGAATTACCTAATGAATGCTCAGTTAGATAAGCATACAGATAGTTTACAAGGTATGTTAGAATACTTAAAAGAATTCATGGTAGAGAAAGAGATCCATGAAGGAGAATGGATCAAGGGAAGAGGCTTTAATCAAGATTACTTCAGTGATGAGAATAGAATGCCTACTCGTCATGATCTAGATACCGTATCTACTAAACATCCTATTCTCATTAGTAGAGCCTGTGGTCACTTATTAGTTGTGAATACTAAGGCCTTAGAGATACTAGGAATAGAAAGTGATGATCCGAATGTATCTAATGGAGTATTCTATGATGATACAATGGCTATGGTGAGTGAGAGAATGCCTATTCCTAGTAATGAGGAATTAAAGAAGATGATCTTAGCGGCTAGTAAGTCATTGAACTCCTATGGTATTACAAGTAGTCAAACAGATGATTACTGTGTATTCACCAATATCCCAGGCATCAAGATCAATGAAGTATATGAGGAATTGAATAGAGAAGGTCTATTAACAGTCCGTGTCAATCAGCAAGCCAATATCACATCTCTAGATACTCTACAACAATTTATAGCACTAGGTAATACGACAGGGGCAGGAGATCTAATGTATAAGATCGGTCCATTAAAGATGTTAGGAGATGGTTCTCTAGGAGCTCGTACAGCGAGTCTAAGCGTACCATATAACGATGATCCTAGTACCCAAGGTATGATGTGCTTTGCAGATGATTTCATCTACCAAATGGTCTTATACGCCCATACACACGGTATGCAAGCAGCCATCCATGCGATCGGAGATCATTGTTTAGATGTAGTACTGAATGCGTATGAGAAGGTACTACAACAATACCCAAGAGAAGATCATAGACATGGTATCGTACACTGCCAGATCTCTAGAGAAGAGCAATTACAGAAGATCATTGATCTGAACTTACATATCTATGCGCAAAGTATCTTCATTGACTACGATACCCATATCGTCTATGAGAGAGTGGGAGAGAAGTTAGCGAATACTAGTTATTACTGGAAACATCTAAAGGAGCATGGAGTCCATGTAAGTAATGGTACAGACTGCCCAGTAGAATTACCAGATGCCCTAGCTTGTATGCAATGTGCTATTACTAGAGAGAGTTATAGTAAACCAAGTAGACCATTTCTACCAGATCAAGCATTTACGGTAGCAGAAGCACTAGATAGTTATACGATCATGGGAGCATATGCTAGCTTTGAAGAGAATATCAAGGGATACATTACACCAGGATATCTAGCAGACTATGTGATCTTAGAAGAAAGTCCATTTGAAGTGGATCCACACAAGATCAAGGATATTCAGGTAAATAGTACTTATCTAAATGGTAAGTGTGTATACCAAGGAGGTAGATAGTATGATGAGAGTGTTACGTGTATTACTAGCGATCAGCGTATGTCTAGCATTAGTAGGCTGTGGTAGTACCTATGAGGATACGAATGGGGAAGATAATTATGAACTACAAACTATTACAGAAGAGAATATTATTCAGCAGAATGTAGGTAGTTCAGGGTTTGGAACAAGAGAGACTAAGTTACCACTTGGGATCACTAGTACAGAGTATTATTCTAAGAATTTCAATGGGGTATATGGGTTCTATATGACGAACTATTTGTTTGCAAGTAGGGTAGAGGTATATGTAGGTCATTTGAATGTAGAGAAGGGGAACTTCAGAATATCTGTAGTATGTGATGATGAGATCCTCTTTGATATTCCTTTAGATTCATTCAATGAATCATATTACTTCGAAGATATCTCTGGTACATTCGCGATCCGTGTAGCGGGAGAGAGTGCTGCGTTTGATTTCTATATAGAGGTAAGATAAGAGAAAAGGTCCAAGTTCGTTACTTGGGCCTTTTAAATACATTTTTACAACACTATCTATATCGATCGAATATCACTTAATATAACCTTAATAAGAACATATATTTTTTGATATAGCTTTAATTATATACATGCTATTCTATATGTGTGATATACAAGGAAGCATTGTAGCAAACTTATGTGTATCATTGACGCTTTTTTGATCATTATATAGCGTATTTTACTGAGAGGAGATCTAATATGAGGAATGAAGAAAGATCCGATGAATTAAAGAAATTGTGTTTAGATGTAAGAAATCAGGCTATAGAAGGAAAATATGAGGAATGTAAAATGGAGATATGTCATGCCATGGAGAAATACCCGCATGCACCCCAACCACATAATCTAATGGGGATCATTTTAGAAAAGAAAAGAGATCATATAAATGCAATGAAACATTTTCAAGCAGCACTATCGCTAGATCCCACATATCGTCCAGCTGACTATAATTTATATAAATATGGTACATTATTATCAAATTGTAAATGTGCCTATGATGAGAGCGATCTACCAATGGAAACTCCTACTGATCTTGAAACGATATATGATGAGCGTGGGGTGGGAAGAGTTGTATATAAAACTAATAGAAAGGGATAGTATCAATAAGAATGCCTAATAAGGAGGATTAAAATAATGGTCCAGGAGAATTGGAAAAAAGATTCATATGTGTGCATTATTGGATGTGGAAGATTGGGTGCGAATCTAGGAAATATGTTATCTGTTCAAGGAAAAGATGTTTTGATAATGGATAAAGATAAGAACTCATTTAGAAGGTTATCTTCTCATTTTGGAGGATTAGTGATAGAAGGAGATGGAACAGATCTTGATAAACTTAAAGAAGTCAAGATACAAAATGCTTCTTCTGTGATCATAGTAACTAATGATGATAATATCAATATCATGATTGCACAAATTGCAAGAGATTTGTTTGGTGTCAAACAAGTAATAGCAAGACTCTATGATCCAGAAAGAGAGCAAGTGTACCACCAATTAGGAATCAATACAATATGTCCTGTAATTCTTTCTGTAAAAGAAATAGTTGGCTTATTAGAGTAGATGTTGGTAAAGGGGATAATAACTTGAATAAAAATAAAAAATGTAAGATTTTGATGGTAGGTGGCTATAACAAAACAAAAATAATGGCAACTTCTTTGCTTGAACAAAAATATCAAGTAACTGTGATCAGTGCAGATTATAGTGATTGCTTAAAGTTGGCACAGATCAAAGATATCACAGTGATCCATGGGGATGGCACAAAACCATATATCTTAGATGAAGCGAATGCAGATACTTGTGATATTGCAATAGCATTGACGAATAAGGATGCAGATAACTTAGTAATATGTCAATTGTGTAAAAAAAGATATGGGGTAAAGAAAACAGCAGCGCTGATAAATGATCCATATAAAATAGATTTCTTCCATCAAATGGGAGTGGATAGTGTGACTTGTGCCCTAGATATTATGACTAGTATTATTCAACAACAGGTATTTAAAGAAGATATCATGAATATCATTCCAATGATACATGAAAATATAAAGATTATAGATATGCAGATTACTAAAAGTTCAAAAATTGCTAGTAAACAATTGAGGGATGTAGCACTTCCTAAAGAAATGATCGTTGGATGTATTCTTAGAGGGGGGGATATTGTAATACCTAGAGGAGATACACATATCTTGGTGGGAGATATACTGATCATGATTGCAGGTCAAGAATTAGAACTAAATACTATTCATACATTGATAGAATGAGGGATAAATGAAAACATATTGGTCAGAAAAATCTGTTGTTGGTAAATTGTGTATATTGATAGGTGTATTGATATTGGTTCCTCTAACTGTTCTTTTGTGGTATTGGGAAGAGAGAGAGTATCTAGATTCATTCTTGATTCCTGGAGGAAGTTCTATAATTTTAGGAATATTATTATGTGTATTTAGTAAAAAAGAAAGTGAACTTGTCACTAACTATCGCTTTCAAATAGGATATTCTAGCTTGATCGTAGTATTTGCATGGATATGGGGAGTGTTCATTGGAGCACTACCTTTTATCTTGGGTGGTCAATTACGAGTGATACAAGCACTCTTTGAAGCAGTTAGTGGTTGGACTACTACAGGATTATCTGTCATGGATGTGTCGAATGTACCTATGATTTATTTGTTCCATCGTAGTTTTATGCAATACTGTGGTGGTTTAGGGTTTATTTTGATGATGATCATTTTTATATCGAATAAATATGCGGTAGATCTATATAGTGCAGAAGGACATCCCGATAAAATAAAACCTAATATAAAAAGAACAGTTCATGCAATTTTTATACTTTATAATATTTGTTTACTAGTAGGTACTATTGCCTATCACATAGCAGGGATGACTTGGTTCGATAGTATTTGCCATTGTATGTGCTCTTTGTCAACGGGTGGATTCTCTACAAAATTATTGAGTATTGGAGAATACAGCAGTCTTTCTATTGAGATTATTACGATCATATTGATGCTCGTAGGAACTACAAATTTCGCAGCATTACTTCTTTTGGCCAAGGGAGAACTAAAAACATTCTTTCATATTAGTGAAGTAAGATTTATGATCATTTTGTTGCTGGTGTTCATTCCACCAACTGCCATATCACTTACTTATGGTCTAAATATCGAGATAATAGAAGGAATTCGAAGAGCAACATTTGATATCGTATCTGCATTATCTACTACTGGATACTCTACTATGAGTTATACCGATTGGCCAGATTTCTCAATTGGAGTATTGATTTTAATGATGATAATTGGAGGTGGGATCGGTTCGACAGCAGGGGGTATCAAACTATCCAGGGTCTATTTAGCGTGTCGGTATGGTGTAGATCAGATCAAGAAAAAAATGTCACCTAATAATCAAATAGTAGTGTCTTATTATACAAAAGCAAATGGAAAAACAAGTATAGATCAAGCAACTATAGAAGATACCACAGGCTACATAATTATTTATCTGATAATATATGTTATAGGATCATTAGCACTAACAATTACGGCGAATTGCTCTTTGATAGAGGCAATGTTTGATTTTGCCTCTTCACTTAGTACAGTAGGACTATCTATAGGAATCACGAACACTTTGACTAATGATGCAACATTGATCATAGAAATGGTCGGAATGTTGTTAGGGAGATTAGAAATTTTCATAGTGATCGTAGGTGGCACATTTGGGTATAGATTATTACGGCAGATTGTTGCTGGTAGAAAAATATAATGTTGCAAAGCGAAATGTTCACATATACACATAATGGCTAGGATCTGTGCTCCTAGCCATTATTCTTTATATTCTTTGCCACTAACTTCTTATACACTCTCTCGACCATCCATGGCTCCTTAGAGACCTGTAAAGCCTCCTGGAAAGTAAACCACTTCACAGCTTGATTCTCTTCCACATTCACACTCAATTCCTCATCCTCATCCGCCTCAGCTAAATACGTCACATTTAAATGAAGATGACTAGGGACCCACTTTCCTCTCTTCACATGTCCATCTACCGTAAGGATCTCTATAGATAAGATATCCTCACTCACTAGTCTAGCATGAGATACACCAGTTTCCTCTTGTAACTCTCGCATAGCTACGCTCTTTAGATCCTCTTCCCCATCGGCATGACCTCCTAACCATGACCAGGAATCATAGATATTATGATAAGCCATCAAGGTCTTAGTTCGCTCCTTATTCACAGTCCAAATAGATGTTGTGAAGTGGGCTATTAGATTCTCTCTTATCAAACAATCTTTATTCTTCTTTAGGAAATCGATCATGACGCTCTTATCATATTGCTCTTGCTCATTATAGGGAACATACTTCTCTAACTCTTGTAATAGACTCATAGTAATACCTCTTTTTACCTAAAGAATACGCTAGAAATACCTAGAAATCAAGGAAAAGAAAACACTGTCTAAAACAGTGTTAACATAACATACCCTTCAAGATCTGTAAGACTGGATGGGTAGAGATCTTTTGGTATGGTCTTCCTTGTAGTAATAATTGTTCTACTTGTAGTTTGTATAGTTCCTCTTTCGGCATACTATATGGATCCTGAGATAGAATGACCATATCTGCATACTTACCTACTTCTAAAGAACCTCTCTCCTTCTCATCAAAGGAAGCATAATATCCATTATATGTACACATTCTAAGTGCTTCTTGTACAGTAATAGATTGAGAAGCTACGCTATGGTTACATGCCTTATACATCCACATAATAGGATCTGGATCAGTACAAGGACCATCAGACCCTGCACTAGGAATCAATCCCATTTCAGTAAATGTACGTACTGGATTTAGTCTACTAGCCCTCTCTCCTAATAGTTCTTCTAAATAACTATCTGGTTCTTGTGGCCAGTTGATGAAGGCTGTTTGGATCGGTAAGATGATACCGTATTCTTGACAGATCTGTAATCCTTCTTGGGTAGGTAGACAAGCATGAATGATCGCATGTCTATGATCTTTTCTAGGAGTATCGTCTAAAGCAGCCTTAAGCGCTCTAGTAGCTTGGTCAAAAGCAGCATCCCCGATCGCATGGATCTCGATCTGCATGCCTGCACGATTGGCCTTAGTACAGAAATCTATTACCTGTTGATCACTGTAATATAATACACCCTTATTATCACTGTTCTCATAAGGCTCTACCATAGCTGCATCCTGTGACCCGAAACAACCATCAAGAGCAGCCTCAAAACATCCCCCAATACAAGTAAGCTTACGCTTCTTAGCCTTCTCTACATCCATCGTTTGGAAGTATACACGCATCTGTAGGCCATTCTCTAACCCACTTGCAAACCATCTCTCTAGATCTACATCCAGATCTAATGTGAAACCAACTCCACTGACCGAATGGATCATCCCGATCCCACGATCTGCTAGATCATCAGCCGCCTTCTGCATATTCTTGATCAACTGTAGAATAGGAATAGAATTTGTTACATAATCAGAAACAGCAAAGAAAGCATCCTGATTCATCTCCCCACTCTCTTCATGATATCCACGTAAGTTCTTTACCTTATCCTTGATCTTATTCAGTAACAAAGTATTCACTACACAAGCATGTCCATCATACTTGATCATGAACACTGGTTTATTAGGACAAACACGATCTAATTGCTCTCTAGTCACTAATCTACCTTCTTTCACAGAATAAGGAGATGCTCCAAAGGTAATGAATCTTATCCTGACAAGTCTTAGTAAACTCTGCTAACATTGCTAAGATCTCTTCATTAGAAGTGGCATTCATAACATTTAACCCAGCATGGAAGGTAGCATAGCTAGCAAAGTGGATATGAGTATCAGCAAAGGATGGGATCAAAGCTTTGCTACCTAACTCTACTCTCTCAGCACTTTTATACACTTCTGGTAATTCATTTCCTACATATACGATCTTTCCATGATCTTCTACAAGATATGTATACACATGATCTTGACTATCACAAGTAATGACAGTTCCTACATATACTTTCATAGTCCTACTCCTTTAAATTATATGTATAGTATAACATAGATTTCTTGTATCGGTTATTTAAAAACCTATGAATTCTAAGAAAGGATGAGGCGTGAAAAGAAAAGCACGACTACTAGCCGTGCTTATTTAGAACTTTGATATGTAATTAAAGCATCCTTGATCCTTAGTAAAGCCTCTTCGACCTTCTTCGCATCACGATATACCCCAAGAACGATCCGTAGATGACCTTCTCCACCAGGGCCATAGTTCTTACCATCATTTACAGATACATTGGCTTCCTTTAAAAGATAATCTACGATCTCACTACTATCTCCTACCTTAGAAACATCTACCCATGCTAGGAACCCAGACTCTGGTAGCTCCATAGAAACATTTGGAATAGAGTTAATGATCTCATATGCCATATGACGTCTCTCATTGAATTCCTTCTCATACTCTACCATATATGCATTATCTTCTACTGCTGTAATAGCTGCTCTTTGACAAGCTGTATTCGTAGTTCCAATCACACCTACAGCATTAGCATATAAAGTATCTAAGATCTCATCACAACAAACGATATATCCAATTCTTAATCCACTTAGCCCATATCCCTTGGAGAAAGAGAATACAGTTAATGTTCGCTCAAACATACCCTCCATACTAGCAGGAGTAATGAACTCATTCTCATAGCAGTAATCTTCAAAGGCTTGGTCACATACAAGGATCAGATCATGCTTGATCACGAATTCTCTTAATACTTGTAAGGATTCTTTGTTATATACAGTCGTAGTAGGATTATTTGGATGCGTCAAGATGACCATCTTAGTTTTCTCTGTATAAGCCTTTTCTAAGTCTTCTGCCACTAATTGATAGTGATTCTCTTGATGTAATGGAACATAGACTTTCTTACCGCCCATGATATCGATACCCAGTAGATTGTTTGGATAACATGGTACAGGTAAGATGACTTCATCTCCATCATTAATGAATGGTAAGATCGCAAGATATAGACCAGAGTCAGATCCTGGAGTGATCAGAATATTACGGAATGGGTCTACTTTTAGGTGATTGACTTTCCATAGTTTCTTAGCCAATGCATCTTTTAATTCCTGTGACCCTATAGGGGATGTATAGTGTGTACAAGAAGGGGCTGTGATTTCTTTGATCAATGCTTCTTCAATGTGTTTAGGAAGCGATTTATCAGGCATGAATGGATCAGCCCAACCCATCAAAGTAGTACCTCTTTTTTCTAATTCTTGATAGGCACCACCTACATCAGCTTTTTCTACGCTAGTAAATAGGCCACCTTGAGCATTCTTGAATGCTTCTATCATTTTATGTCTCATAAGATATACCTCTTAAATAAATACTTGGAATTCAACTCTTAATCCATTAGGATCCATTACAAAGAATGAATATACAGGAGATAGGGGATGTTCTCTAGGAGGGGCTAGAGCGATCTGTTGGTGTTGTTGATATAGTGCGTCGATCTCTTCTTTCGAATCGAATGTGAAAGAGATACAAGAGTAGTTTGGAGGAGTAGCATGAGGAGAGTCTAGGAATCCGATCTGTCCTTCGTCTGCTTGAAAGATGATCGCATTAGGTTGTCTCATGTATACGGATAGACCTAATGTATGACACCAAAACCCCTCTGTTTTCTTTAAATTATTAGATAAATAGAAATTAATCATTATTAAACTCAAACAAGTCTCTTGGGAAATTAGTCAAGAACTCTGCTCCTGTCTCTGTCACTAAAATCATATCTTCCACACGCATATAACACTCACCCTCGATCATCATCTTTGGCTCAGAACAAAAGATCATACCAGGTCTTAAGATATCATCTACCTCTTTCTTAAGAAGAGGATGATTATGACAATCAATACCGATCTGATGACCATTCATCTGAGTATCCTTGTAACGAAGTACCTCATCGAATCCCTGTCTAGTCACTTCTTCTAGAATATATTTGTATAGATCACTAGCCTTAGTTTCATTAGGCACGATCTTAGATACCATATATACTTGCCCTGCTTGTAAAGCCTTATACGCATTCTTAACATACTCAGGGGCCTTGCCATAATACACAGTTCTACCCCAGTCAGAACAATATCCTTTATCCATATACCCTACATCAAATGCGATAGCAGTACCTGGTACTAATTTAGAAGTTCTAGGGAAGATAAAGTTCTCTTCAGGAGTAAAGGTACCTCTAGTCTTGAAACCAGCAGTAGGAGGGAAAGAAAGGTCTTGGATCCCATGTTCTAGACCATAGTCCATGATCATCTTCTCAGCCTCATATTGTGTCATACCCTCTTTTAAATGTGTCACTACATACATAATCGCATCATCAGTAAACTTAGCTAACTTACGCATCTGAGCGATCTCTTCCTCATCCTTGATCGCCATGAGATCACAGAAGATAAACTCTACATCCTCTGTAGAGATCTCTGGATCGACTTCCTTTAATGTTTCAATTACGAAATCCTTACAATCATTTCCAATACCGATCTTCTTACCATCAATGATAGTAGAAAGTGTATCTTCAAATTGATCCATATAAGATACTACGACCTTTTGTCCAGGAAAAGCATCTTTATATTGTGGGATCGTAACGATCGTACATTCTCCTTTATTATTTAAATAAGCTAGTGTCTCTGGCAGTAGCTTAGCAGAGAAACTACCTCCAATATTATTCATACAAGCCCTTTGCCAGAAGTAATCAGTACATTCACTTAGGTATTGAAAGTTAGCCCCTGTTGCGAATAATACACCATCTAATCCAGCATCTATTACTTTCTGAGTGCATTTCTCTCTTCTTAGACTCATAATAAGCACCTCCATGTAATTATTATATAAGTATTTTCTGAAATTATCTATACAATTTTCATGAAAGTTATTACAAAAGTGATATGAAAAGGGGGTATTTGACAAGGATTCTTGTAAGAAATCAGGGGTATTTAGTGAGTAGGAAATGATCGATATAAAATTGTATTGAAAAGTTAAAAATAACACTAATTTCTTGAAATTTTTACTTGCTTTTTCTTGGTAATAGTGTATAATTATATAGCCTGTAATGGGCTTACTGCGTGGGAGGATAGCAATTGTCCAATAAACCACTGCACAGACATGAATAGAAAATATTAGGAGGTGTGTCTTGTGAGTAAGAAGAAAATTGCAAAAGTTTGTAAGTTACAGTTCCCTGCTGGTGGTGCTAAACCAGGTCCAGCTCTAGCAAGTGCTGGTATCCAAATGCCTGCGTTCTGTACACAATTCAATGAAGCTACAAAGGACCGTATGGGTGACATCGTTCCAGTAGTTATCACAGCTTATGAAGATAAGTCTTTCACATTCGTATTAAAGACTACTCCAGCATCAAATTTATTATTAAAGGCTGCTGGTGTTAAGTCAGGTGCTTCAAATGCTAAGACTGGTAAGGTTGGTTCAATCACAGTTGAAAAGCTACGTGAGATCGCAGAATACAAAATGCCAGACCTAAATGCTAACGACGTTGAAGCTGCAATGCGTATTATTGCGGGTACTGCTCGTAATATGGGTATTGTTGTAGAAGGTATGGAATAGTATAGGAGGTTAATAGAAAATGGCAAAGTTAAGTAAAAAGTTCAGTGCAGCTCTTGCACAAGTAGATAGAAACAAGATCTATTCAATCGAAGAAGCAGCTACTCTTGCTAAAGAGATCAGCTTCACTAAGTTTGATTCTTCTGTAGAAGTTTCTTTCCGTTTAAACGTTGACCCTCGTCATGCTGATCAACAAATCCGTGGTGCTATGGTATTACCTCATGGTACTGGTCGTACTCAACGTGTATTAGTTATCACTCAAGGTGCTAAGGAAACTGAAGCTAAGGAAGCTGGCGCAGATTTCGTTGGTGGTAAGGAAATGTTAGAAGACATCAAGAAGGGTTGGTTCGATTTCGATGTAATCGTTGCTACTCCTGATATGATGGGTGAATTAGGTAAGTTAGGTAAGATCTTAGGTCCTAAGGGCTTAATGCCAAACCCTAAGACTGGTACAGTTACTATGGACGTAACTAAGGCTGTTAACGATATCAAGAAGGGTAAAGTTGAATACCGTGTTGATAAGGAAGGTAACATCAACGTTCTTATCGGTAAGACTTCATTCGAAGCTAGCCAAATCGTTGAAAACTTCCGTGCTCTTGCTGAAGTTATCAAGAAGGCTCGTCCAGCTGCTGTTAAGGGAACATATATCAAGAACGTTGTTATTTCTACAACAATGGGTCCTGGTATCCACGTTTCTGCTGAGTAATTCAGATCAAACAAAGAGGCTTAGGCCTCTTTTTTGTTTTTTCTCCTAGAACACTTATAAATTTCTAAATAGTATATATTTTTATTTATCTCTCCTCAAAATTCTAGTATAATAATACATAAGAAACACATCAAAACAAGAGGAAACAGATATGACAGACTCCTTCACATTCCATGAACAAAGTCTTAATAAATATACACTTCATGCTACCACAAGCACGCTACCCAATGAGCGTGCTATTCGTGCGAAAGGATCTGTTCTAAAAAGAGTAAAAGACACATTACACAATGGTCTTAGACAATTCATATCTGATATCTATGCTTGTGAGAAAATATACATTGGTGGTATTGCTCTGTATGAACATGACGATGTGGTACCAAGAGATGGATATACAGTATATTATGTAAATGGTAGAGATGGTGAAGATGGGTATTCTACCGAAATAGAACCAAAACGATGGAGTACGAAATTAGAATATAATGCACAGAAGAAGCTATATACCATGACACTACATGGACTAGAGGTAAAAAGAGAACCAACTAGTGATATGGAGAGATCTGAGAGAATGTGCATATACTTTGAGTCTAATCAAGCCTCTTTAGAGATTGTGATCCAGGGAGATAATTATTTATTAGTAGAATCTGATGAGTATACTCCTTGTGTTTCACTAGAATGTCGAGGAGAAGGACGAGAAGTATTTATTTCTGGTGATGGTAAGTTGATCGCACATTCTTCCAATGGAATAGCATTTAGAGTAGAGGCAGATACTATTATGAGAGGTGCTACGATCATGGTACATGCAGATCTAGGTGTGTATATCGATGATGAGAGTGGTGCAAAGTTCACAATGATCGGTGGTAGATTGATCGCTTTGGGTCGTAAGGCTGCTATTCTAGGTAACTTTGATCTAGGAGTTACGAGTTGGTATCAATGGAGAACTATCGAGGATGGTATTATGATTGATAGTGATGAGTTGAAGTGTGTGGTCAATAAAGAAAAGTATGTTCGTATTGAAGAAAAGAGATAGAAATAGGTAGATTCTTGAATTATAGGATTGTTATTTTCGATATACGAAAGTACAATAGTAAATATAACTTCAAGTAATGAACTAATGAGGTGGATAAATATGGAGAATAAATTAGAGAAAAAATATGGCTTGATGACTGCTATCAGTATGGTAGTAGGTGTAGTAATTGGTTCAGGGGTATTCTTTAAAGCAGAAGTAGTATTAAGTCGTACTGGTGGAAATATGCCACTAGGGATCTTAGCATGGTTGATCGTAGGTGGCATCATGGTAGCATGTTCCTATGTATTTGCGAAGATGGCTACGCATTACGATGTTAAGAATGGTCTAGTAGACTTTGCAGAAAATACACTTGGTAAACGTTATGCATATAACTTAGTTTGGTTTACTACTGTGATCTATATTCCATCCCTTTGTGCTGTACTAGCATGGGTAAGTGCTCGTTATACATGCTCTTTACTAGGCTGGGATATCGTGGGTGGTTCTTGTATGACGATCACTCTATTCTATCTATGTGCTATGTATGCTATGAATGCCTTATCTCCTAAACTAGCTGGTAAATTCCAAGTTACTACAACTGTGATCAAGATGATCCCACTAGTATTAATGGCTGTGGTAGGTACTGTATATGGTGTCATGAATGGTACTTTGGTAGAATTATTCCAAGAGAGTGCACCTGCTATGGGGGTGTCTGAAGCATTGATGTCTGCTGTCGTATCTGTTGCATTTGCGTTTGATGGTTGGATCTTAGCTACTACTATCAATGCAGAGTTAAAAGATTCTAAGAAGAACCTTCCGATTGCACTGATCGCTGGGGCTTTAGTAGTTATTGCTACTTATGTATTATATTACATTGGTATCAATGGAGCGGTATCTGTAGATGTATTATTGACAGCTGGCGAGAATGCGGTACGTATTGCGTTTACTCGTTTGTTTGGAACTGCTGCTGGTACGTTAGTATTCGTGATCGTTATTATCTCATGTCTTGGTACATTGAATGGTCTAATGCTAGCATGTTGTCGTGGTTTCTATTCACTGGCATCTCGTAATGAAGGGCCGCTACCTAAAATGTTTAAGCAAGTAGATCCTTATACAAATATGCCAACTAACTCTGCGATCGCTGGTCTATTCTTAAGTGGTTTTTGGTTGTTGTATTTCTATGGAGCTAACTTGAGTACTGGTTGGTTTGGAAACTTCTGTTTTGATAATAGTGAAATGTCTATTGTAGCGATCTATGCGATGTATATTCCAATGTTCATTAAGTTTATGGTGAATGCTAAGGGGTATAATCTCTTTGATCGTGTGATCACTCCGATTGCTGCTGTATGTGGATGTGTCTTGATGGTATATGCGGCATATGCTGGATATGGCGGTTCTGTGTTCGTTCATTTCTTTATTGTCTTTGCTGTGATCATGGCGTTTGGTAATATTTTCTATAAGAGTAAGTAAGAGGTGTCTGTGACATCTCTTTTTGTATACCTTAGTGTGTTATGAATATCAAACAAATAGTAGTCAGAAAGTGAAAATAAAGTTTAAAAAGTTCTTGACAATTGGTATATATATCTATATAATATCTATGTTATCAATATACTGTAGACAGTAACGGCGTATGCTTAATCATGTTACCGAGGTAGAAAATGTAATTTTGTACTTTTCAAGCCGGGAATGTGTCTGCATCTTCCGGCTTTAATTTTGTATATTGGTATCTTTTAAGGAGGTAGCTGACAATGAATAAGGAAATTATTATGCAAAAGGAACAAGTTGTTGCAGAAATCGGTGAGAAATTTGCAAAATCTAGTTCATCAGTAGTTGTCGAATACCGTGGTTTGAGCGTTGCTGAAGTTACAGAACTTCGTCGCAGCTTAAGAGCAGAAGGTGTTGAATATAAGGTTTATAAGAACACATTATCTTCTCGTGCTGCTGAAGCAAATGGTTTCGCTGAATTAACAGATACTTTGGTAGGTCCAAATGCTATCGCATTCGGTGAAGATGCTGTTGCACCTGCTCGTGTATTAGCTAAGTTCGCTAAGACACACAACAAGCTAGTTATCAAGGGTGGTATCGTTGAAGGTAAAGTAGTAGACGCAGATACTATCGTTGAATTATCTAAGCTTCCAAACCGCGAGGGTATGATTTCAATGTTACTAGGATGCTTACAAGCTCCAGTACGCGACTTTGCTTGTGTTATTAAAGCTGTCGCTGATCAAAAAGAAGAAAACGCTTAATTTATTAAAAACAGGAGGAAAATTAAAATGGCAAAATTAAATGCTCAAGATGTTATCGCATCTCTTAAGGAAATGACAATCCTTGAATTAAATGACTTAATCAAGGCTATCGAAGAAGAATTCGGTGTAACTGCTGCTGCTCCAGTTGCTGTAGTAGCTGCTGATGACAGCGCTGCTGCTGCTGCTCCAAGCGAAGTATCAGTTGTATTAATCGACGCTGGTCAATCTAAGGTTGGTGTAATCAAGGCTGTACGTGAAATCACTGGTTTAGGTCTTGTTGAAGCTAAGGGCTTAGTTGATGGTGCTCCAAAGGCTATCAAGGAAAACATCAAGCCTGAAGAAGCTGAAGCTATTAAGGAAAAATTAACTGCTGCTGGTGCTACAGTAGAAATTAAGTAATTGATCTTTTAAAAGAAAATATGAAGAAGCTTGGCTAAATCAAGCTTCTTCTTTACACTTTTAACGAAAGAAAATAGGAGGCGATGCGTGATGACACACTACTTCACAGATAATCGCTCACTACCCCAAAATCGAAAAAAAATGGAGTTTCGAATTTGGGGTTTTCGTGTTTATTTGATTACTGATAACGGGGTGTTCTCCAAGGAAAAAGTTGATTTTGGAAGTGAGTTACTTTTAAGTACTCTGACCCCTTCCACAATGAGTGGGAAAGTATTGGATGTAGGCTGTGGGTATGGTACGATCGGTCTATCTATCAAGGTAGCGAATCCTGAATTGGATGTTACGATGGTGGATGTAAATGATCGTGCTTTAGAACTAACAGAATTAGGAGCGAAAGAGAATGGGGTAACAGTAACGGCTTTAAAGAGCCACTGCTATGAGAATGTCTCTGGGACCTTCCAACATATCATTACGAATCCACCGATCCGTGCAGGAAAAGATGTGGTGTACAGTATATTCGAAGGAGCACATGAGCACTTAGATACAAATGGATGCCTATGGGTGGTCATTCGTAAACAGCAAGGTGCCCCAAGTGCTATCAAGAAATTAGAAGGGATCTTCGGGAACTGTACTGTAATAAATAAAGATAAAGGGTATTTTATACTGAAATGTATTAAAAAGTAATTGACTTCCGGCTATTTAACTGGTAATATAGTAAATTGCCTTAAAGTACGAAAAATGCCCGTTTAAGGCTTTTTTCGCGTATTTGTATATATAAAAAGAAAGGATGAAACATATGAGTAAACAAAGTTATCGTCTTGTAACAACAGGAAAAGATACTGTGCGCCGTGATTACACAAAGTACAGCGGTACACTGCCAATCCCTAACCTAGTAGAGATCCAAACTAATTCATTCGATTGGTTCATGAAAGAAGGGATCCGCGAAGTTTTTGAAGAAGTATATCCAATTCAAAACTATTCCGGAAACATTCGCTTGAAATTCATCGGTTACGAGTTTGGTGAACCTAAATACAGTCTAGATGAATGTAAGTATCGTGAAGTTAACTATACTACTCCATTAAAAGCAAGAATGGAATTAGAAATGGTTGATAGCACAACTGGAGAAGTGATCATCAAGGAAGATGAAGTATTCCTTGGAGAATTCCCATTAATGACTAATAGCGGTACATTCATCATCAACGGAGCTGAACGTGTTATTGTTTCTCAGATCGTTCGTTCTCCTGGAGCATACTTCAAGATCGGTACAGATGAAAAGACAACTCGCGAAACATATCGTTGCGAGATCATTCCTAGCCGTGGTACATGGTTAGAATTCATGAGCGATGCTAAGAAGAGTGCAATGGGTCGTATCTTGAATATTAGTGTGGACAGAAAACGTAAAATCCTTTCTACAGTATTCTTCAAAGCATTAGGTATGTCATTAAATGCAGATCGTAATGATGATATGTTCGACCCAAGACCATTCCGTAACTTCTTACGTACTCTTGGATATGAACCATCAGTAGTATATGAAGGAGAAGAAAGAGAAAATCTAAGTGTATACATCGATATGTATAACGCTTTCTTCGGTGAATATGAAGAATTAACTAATACATTAGTAGCAGATAAGATCAAGAATACAGAAGAAGCTATGATCAGCATCTATCAAAACCAACGTAGTGATGAAGTTGCTACGATCGAAGGTTCTACTAACTTGATCAATGCTAAGTTCTTCGATGCTCGTCGTTATGACTTAACTAAGACTGGTCGTTATAAAGTAAATAAGAAATTGAATGCTGCAGCACGTGCTGAAGGACATTATGTAGCTATGGATATCTTAGATGCTGCTGGTAATGTAGCAGTAGCTAGTGGAACATTCATTAGTAAAGAGAATCGTAGTGTGATCAAGAATGCATTAGCACAAGGTACTCACATGGATATCATGCCATTCAACCCTGTATTCACATACAATGATGCTTATACAGTAGATTGTACATGTCCTAAGACTATCGAAGGTCGTATCTTAGCTAAGGATATCGAATGTGATGGTGTAGTATTTGCTAAGGGTATGGTGATCACTGCTAAGGATGCAGAGATCATTTCTAAGCATTATTCTAAGGTTGCTATCATGGGTGGACTATATGCAAGAGCTATCAAGTTAACTCGTGAGAATGCAAACAATGTATTGAACTATGGTAGTCGTTTATTCGCATTAGGTCGTGTGATCGATGCTGAAGGTAATGACTTTGTATATGATGATGAAGTAGTAGTAGAGGGATATGTACCAACTACTGAACGTCCTCGTTTAGATGCTGAAGTATTAGAAGCTATTACTGCAGCTGCTAACAATGGTGTTACAGTATATCTAGTAGGTGCTGCTGTTCAAGTGATCAATGTTCGTAATGAAGAAAACAAGGTAGTACGTGTAGTAGGTTGTGACCCATTCACTACAAAGAAGACAGTATTAACAGGGGATATTTACGCAACTGTTTCTTACTTATTAAATATGTTCGATGGTGTTGGTGAAGAAGACGATATCGATATGTTAGGTAACCGTCGTATCCGTACTGTAGGAGAATTGATCCAGAACCAATTCCGTATCGGTCTAAGCCGTATGGAAAGAGTTGTTAAGGAACGTATGTCTATTGCTGATATGTCAAGCTTGACACCTAAGCATCTAACAAACATCCGCCCATTAACAGCTGCGATCAAAGAATTCTTCTCATCTTCTCAATTATCACAATTCATGGACCAACAAAACCCACTAGCAGAATTAACTAACAAACGTCGTATCTCTGCTTTAGGTCCTGGTGGCCTTACTCGTGAGAGAGCTGGTTTCGAAGTACGTGACGTACACAACTCTCACTATGGTAGAATCTGTCCGATCGAAACACCAGAAGGTCCAAACATCGGTCTGATCAACTACTTAACAACTTATGGTAGAATCAATGAATATGGCTTCATCGAAACTCCTTATCGTGTGATCGATGAGAACCGCCATGTTACTGAAGATGTAGTATATTTAGCAGCTGATGAGGAAAATGAATATGTTATTGCCCAAGCTAACGAGGTAGCAAATGGTGAATTGATCCATGATGAAGTCGTTGCTCGTAAGGCTGGTGAAACATTCATGGCTAAGAAGGAGACTGTTGAATTAGTCGACGTATCTCCTAAGCAAATCATTTCTATTGCTGCTGGATGTATCCCATTCCTAGAAAACGACGATGCTTCTCGTGCCCTAATGGGAGCAAACATGCAACGTCAAGCAGTACCTCTAATCAAACCACATGCTCCATTTGTTGGAACAGGTCTAGAATATTATGTTGCTCGTGACAGTGGAAGTGCAGTGATCTCTAACCATGCAGGTCTTGTTACTTATGCTGATAGCCACCGTGTTATTATTACTAGTGAAGATGGTGCAGAGCATGAATATGTATTAGAGAAATTCCGTTGTTCAAATGCTGGTACTTGTATCAACCAAAAGCCTATCGTAAGACGTGGGGAAACTGTTAAGGTGGGAGATACATTAGCAGATGGTCCATCTATGGAGAACGGTGAATTAGCATTAGGTCAAAACGTAGTTATCGCATATATGACTTGGTTTGGTTATAACTACGAGGATGCTATCATTATGAGTGAACGTTTAGTTCGTGATGATATTTATACATCTATCCATATTGAAGACTATGAGATCGAGTGTCGTGAGACTAAGCTTGGTCCAGAAGAGATCACACGTGATATTCCAAACGTATCTGAAGCAGCTACACGTATGTTAGATGCTCGTGGTATCGTTATGGTCGGTGCTGAGGTTAAGGAAGGAGATATCCTTGTTGGTAAGGTGACTCCAAAGGGCCAAAGCGAGATCTCTCCAGAAGAAAAATTATTATTAGCTATCTTTGGTGAAAAGTCCAGAGAAGTTAGAGATAACTCCTTAAAGGTTCCACATGGTGGTGCTGGTATCGTTCATTCTATCCGTATCTTCAAGAGAGAAGATGGATATGATCTACCTCCAGGAGTAAATGAAGTAGTTAAGGTATTCATCGTTCAAAAACGTAAGATCTCTGTGGGTGACAAGATGGCCGGTCGTCACGGTAACAAGGGTGTCATCTCTAAGATCCTTCCAGTAGAAGATATGCCATACATGACAGATGGTACTCCAATCGATATCATGTTGAACCCATTCGGTGTACCTTCACGTATGAACATTGGACAAGTACTAGAGATCCACTTAGGTTTCGCTGCTAAGAAGTTAGGAATCAAGTTCGCGACTCCAGTATTCGATGGTATCAATAACGAAGAATTAAAGGGCATCATGGAAGAAGCTGAAATGTCTGAAGATGGTAAGCAAGTTCTATTCGATGGTCGTACAGGTGACAAGTTCGATGAACGTGTAGCTGTTGGTGTAATGTACATGATCAAGTTATCACACATGGTCGACGATAAGCTACATGCACGTGCTACTGGTCCTTACTCATTAGTAACTCAACAACCATTAGGAGGTAAGGCTCAAAATGGTGGTCAACGTTTCGGTGAGATGGAAGTTTGGGCATTAGAAGGTTATGGTGCTGGTTATACATTACAAGAAATGTTAACTGTTAAGTCAGATGATATCGTAGGTCGTACTAAGACATATGAAGCTATTATTAAGGGGCAAGATCTACCAAGTCCTGGTCTACCAGAATCATTCCGCGTTCTTAAGCATGAGTTACAAGCATTAGCATTAGATGTTCGTATGCTTGATGAAAATGGCGAAGAAGTGGATATGAAGAAGGTTGAGCAAGAAGAGTTAAATGAAATGGCTCAAGTAGATAGTGCTATTATGACATCTGTTGAAGAGGGTGCGGAAACTTTAAATGAAGAAGATTTCCAAGCAATGCACATTCAAGAAGATGAAGAAATGTAAGAAGGGAGCTAGAATATGAGTGTAAATAATTTTGCAGCATTACAAATTGGTCTAGCATCTCCACAGAGGATTCGTGAGTGGTCTTATGGTGAAGTAACTAAGCCTGAAACTATTAACTATCGTTCTCAAAAGCCTGAAAGAGATGGTTTATTCTGTGAACGCATTTTCGGTCCTAGTAAGGACTGGGAATGCCATTGTGGTAAGTATAAGAAAGTTCGTTATAAAGGCGTTATTTGTGATAAGTGTGGTGTTGAGATCACTAAGTCATCAGTACGTCGTGAACGTATGGGGCATATTGAATTAGCTGCTCCAGTAGCCCATATTTGGTATTTACGTGGAATTCCTTCTCGTATGAGTTTATTACTAGATGTTCCACCTAAACAACTAGAAGAAGTAGTATACTTCGTAAGCTGGATCGTAACTGATCCAGGTACAACTGATCTTGCTTATAAAGAAGTATTATCAGAAAGCCAATATCGTGCTCTATTACAAGATCCTAAAGTAGGTCCTCATAGCTTTACTGCTCAAACTGGTGCTGAAGCTGTGCAAACTCTATTAGCACAAGTTGATGTTGAGAAAGAATATAAGAACATTACTGAAGATCTTAAGAATGCAAGTGGTGAAAAGCGTAAGAAATTAATTAAGCGTTTAGAAACAGTAAATGCTTTCCGTACTTCTAGTAACCAACCTGAATGGATGGTACTAAATGTACTTCCTGTTATTCCACCTGATCTACGTCCTATGTTACAACTAGATGGTGGTCGTTTCGCTACTTCAGATCTAAATGATCTATATCGTCGTGTTATTACTCGTAATAACCGTTTAAAGAAATTATTAGAGATCGGTACTCCTGCTATCATCGTTCAAAACGAAAAGCGTATGCTTCAAGAAGCAGTAGATGCCTTGATCGATAATGGTCGTCGTTCTAAGCCTATGACTGGTGCTGGTGGACGTGCGTTAAAGTCTTTATCACATAGCTTAAAGGGTAAGCAAGGTCGTTTCCGTCAAAACTTATTAGGTAAGCGTGTTGACTTCTCTGGACGTTCTGTAATCGCCGTTGGACCAGATCTAAAGATGTTCCAATGTGGTATTCCTCGTGAAATGGCTATTTCTCTATATAAGCCATTCGTAATCAACGAGATCGTTAACCAAGGTATCGTAGGAAATCCTAAGGCTGCTGAAAAGTTGATCGAGAAATTAGATCCTAGAGTATGGGATATCGTAGAACAGGTAATCGATGGACACCCAGTATTACTTAACCGTGCTCCTACACTACACCGCTTAGGTATCCAAGCATTCCAACCTAAGTTAGTAGAAGGTAGAGCTATCCGTCTACATCCACTAGTAACTACTGCCTTCAACGCTGACTTCGACGGTGACCAAATGGCCGTGCATCTACCATTAAGTGAAATGGCTCGTGCTGAGGCTCAAATCTTAATGCTTGGTTCTCACAATATCTTAGGTCCTAAGGATGGTAAACCTATCGTAACTCCATCACAAGATATGATCTTAGGTAACTACTACCTAACAATGGAAGAAACTGCTGAGGAATTCTTAGTAAATGCGGATCGTCTAGAATCTTTCGGTGACACTGATGCAGGTGTTATGTGGCGTACATTTGCTGAGAATGAAGGGCATGTATATCGTGACTTAAATGAAGTATTGATGGCGTATGATACTCATCAAGTTCACTTACATTCACGTGTTGCTCTTCTTGGTTCTTCATTAAAGAAGACTTGCTTCACTGAAGAACAAAACAATTCATATTTGATCACTACTGTTGGTAAGTTGATCTTCAATGATATGTTCCCTGCTGATTTCCCATACTTAAATGAAGCTACTAAGCGTAATTTCGCTGGTACTCCAGATGATTTCTTCGTTAAGCGTGGTGTCAATGTTAAGGAATATGTTGCTTCATTACCTGTTAAGAAGGCTTTCGTTAAGAAAGATATTGGTAATGTCATCAATGAAGTCTTCAAACGTTATAAGAATTCTGAACAAACAAGCCGTATCCTAGATGATCTAAAGGATAATGGATTTAAATACTCTACTGTTGCTGGTATGACAGTATCATTAGCGGATATCAAGGTACATCCTAGTAAGTATGAATTCGTTGCTAAGGGTAAAGAAGATGCTGCTAAGATCACTCGTATGAAGCAAAAGGGTCTATTAACTACACAAGAGTGGGAACGTCATTTCTCTAAGGTTTGGGAAAATGCTAAGGAAAACATCGTAACTGAGTTCATGGGTTCATTAGCTCGTAAGAACCCTATCATGATGATGTCTGACTCTGGTGCCCGTGGTAACCGTTCACACTTTACGCAATTAGCTGGTATGCGTGGTCTAATGGCTCGTCCAACTCAATCTAAGGGTAATAAAGAGTATCAAGTAGGAATCATCGAAGTCCCTATCTACTCTTCATTCCGTGAAGGTCTATCCGTATCCGAATTCTTCATCTCTACACACGGTGTGCGTAAGGGATTAACAGATACTGCCTTAAAGACAGCTGAATCTGGTTACTTAACTCGTCGTCTTGCTGACGTAGCTCAAGACGTTGTTATTACTGAAGAGGATTGTGGTACAGATAGAGGTTACTATGCAACTACTATCGTAGATGCTAAGACAAATGCTGTGATCGAGAAGTTAGAAGAACGTTTAATAGGACGTTTCTCTAAACAACAAGTATTCGATCCTGCTACTGGTGAAATGATCATTGACAGTGATGAAATGATCGATGAATTAACTGCTGCTAAGATCGCTGCTACTATTCCTGAAGAAGATCAAAAGAAGGGTGTAGGTATCTATATCCGTAACGTATTCACATGTGATTCTCAAACAGGTATCTGTCGTAAGTGTTATGGTCGTCATATGGCTACTGGTGCTTATGTTGAGAGTGGTGAAGTTGTTGGTATCATGGCTGCCCAATCTATCGGTGAACCAGGTACACAGTTAACAATGCGTACGTTCCATACAGGTGGTGTAGCGAGTGGTGAAAGTGGAGATATCACACAAGGTCTTCCTCGTGTAGAAGAACTATTCGAAGCACGTAATCCTAAGCATCCTGCTGTTATTTCTAAGATCGATGGTAAGGTCACTGAGATCCGTGAATTAGAAAACCATGGTGGATTCCGTATCGTTGTTGAGAATGATAAGGAAGCTATCGAACACAAGGCAGATGCTTCTCACAACATCCGTTCTTGGATCAAAGAAGGTACTACAGTAAAAGCTGGTGAAAAGTTAACTGAAGGTCAAGTAAGTCCTAAGGAATTACTAGAAGTAGCTGGTGTATTAGCTGTTCAAAACTATATCTTGAAGGAAGTTAAGCGTGTTTACCAATCTCAAGGTATCGAGATCAGCGATAAGCATATCGAAGTAATGATCCGTCAAATGCTTCGTAAAGTAGTTATCATCAATGGTAATGACGCTGAATTAAGTGCTGGTCAACAAATCAGTATCAATAAGTTAAATAAGATCAATAACAAGATCTTAATGGAAGGTAAAACTGCAGCAACATTCGCTCCAGTATTACTAGGTATCTCTAAGGCTTCTGTAGAAACAGACAGCTTCTTATCTGCCGCATCATTCCAAGAAACTACTAAGGTATTAACAGATGCAGCTATTCATGAGAAGGTCGATGAATTACGTGGTCTTAAAGAAAACGACATCATGGGTAAGATCATTCCAGCAGGAACAGGTACTACTTATGAACGTGAAACAACAAAACAAATTCGTGCATTAGCAGAAGAACTTCGTCAAAAACGTATTGAAAGAAACAAGCAAAATGAAGAAGAGGAAGAAGTAGTAGAATCTTCAGAGTTAAAGCTAGATGGTTTCACTAAATTGATGGATGCAGTAGATTCTATTGATGAGGAACTAGAAGATTTCGATGAAGAGTTTGATGATGAACTAGATCTTGATCTAGAGATCGATGAAGTATCTGAAGACGAAGAAGTGGAAGAATAATTTACAAGACACTGTGATCAAACACAGTGTCTTTACTTTATATAAAAGTGATTTTATCCTTTTAATTCTAGATAATATTTACTATAATAAAGTAAACACAGGAGGAGAAAAAGCATGATCTTCAATAAAACAAAAGAACAACTTAATGAATTAAAAGCCATCTATACAGCCCAAGAAATATATCAACAACCATCTACATGGAAGAAAACATTACAACAAATGAAAGATCACAAAGAAGAATACCAAAACTTCATTGATCAAGTAATTACACAAGAAGACTTTGATGTAGTATTATGTGGTGCTGGATCTAGTGAATTCGTAGGGAATAGTATCTACACATCACTAAGCATGAAACTAGATCACAAGATCAAATCATATGGAACAACAGATATCGTAGTATCCCCATTACAATATCTATCTCCTACAAAACCTACTCTATTAGTATCTTTTGGACGCTCAGGAAATTCACCAGAATCTATTGGAGCCGTAGATACAGCAGAAGCAGTATGTCAAAAC
This sequence comes from Erysipelotrichaceae bacterium, assembly GCA_015058845.1. Lineage (GTDB taxonomy): Bacteria > Bacillota_I > Bacilli_A > Erysipelotrichales > Erysipelotrichaceae > SIG230. The sequence goes on along the minus strand of SVBO01000002.1, from coordinate 158,503 downwards.
TTACATCATGTATTCATTACATGTAATGAGAATGGGGCATTAAGCAAAGGGGCACAAGATAAAGATAATTGCTTAGCTATCAACCTAACACCAGAAACACATGACCAAAGTTTTGCTATGACATCTAGTTTTACAAACATGGCATTAGCTGTATTCTTACTATTTAACTTAGATCGCTTAGAAGAGATCGAATGTGAATTAGATGTTGTATGTAAGTGTGTAGAGAAGTTATTAGATGAGGGATATGTAGAGTTAGAGAAACTTGTAAGTGAATATCCATTTGAACGTATCGTTTACCTTGGTTCTAATACTCTAAAAGGTACAGCCCAAGAATCTGCTCTTAAGATGTTAGAGCTAACAGCAGGTAAGATTACTACTATGCATGACACTCCTACAGGATTTAGACATGGACCTAAGTCTGTAGTAAATGATGAAACATTATGCGTTGTGTACTATAGTAATGAAGCACATGCGAACTTATATGAAGAAGACTTGATCAAAGAAATGGCAAGTCAACGTAAGGGTAATAAAGTTATGGTAGTAAGTGGTGTGATGAAGGAAGAGATCAAAGATATGGTAGATTATTACTATTGCTTTGAAGATCTGAATGTAGAGAATCCTCTTCTTGGCCTAGCATTCATCAACGTAGCTCAATTGATCGCTTTATTTAAATCTCTATCTTGTGGTATTACTCCAGATGATCCATGTCCTAGTGGAGAGGTAAATAGAGTTGTTAAGGGTGTAACTATTTATCCATTTAAATAATTAATAAAGGTGTATCTCTGAATAGAAATACACCTTTTATTTTCTTAAAATGTAATTAAATGTTGATTACTAGCATACATATATTCACGAATACAATCTTGAATACGATCTAAGATCAATGATTCAGCCTTAAACTCGATCTCACCACTTCTCACACGAGCATATTGTATAGGCATATATTGTGACAATAGTGATAGAGGAATATCCCCAGCATCAATGTTATGTACTAAACATTGGATCGCTTCTTGTACCTTAACGTGTGGTAGATAATAACGACAACGATCTGAGAAAGAATACTTACGTTTAAATGCTAGTTCTCTATCATCTCCATGATAGTGTTTCTTCCAATTTCTTGGATCTTCTAGCATTACTTCTTCTAACACATCCATAAAGTGTAATGTTTGGGTATCTGTACCCTTGTAGTACTCTTCTTCCATATGTGATAAAGCAAATAATGCTTCACGTAATGCGAATGTAAGTCCTGGTCCTACTTTCAAGATACCGATTCCATCTTCTACCATCTTCTTTAAACATTCTTTGCTTTGATAGTCAGTAGAATGTCCTTCAAACATCAAGTTAGGATACTTCTTCAGTGTATTACATAACACAGCAGCCTTCTCTCGATCATATTCCACCACATCTACATCTCCAAACTCTACACCAGGTTGTACGACTACAGCGATGACTCTTTGCCATACATCTTGTAGACCTAATTCATCAAAAGCATCTTTGAATGTTTGAACAGTGGCTTCAAAATCTTCACACTTAGTCACTTGTAATTCCTCTTCAGCCTCTTGAGCCCCTCCTGGAATAGGAACCTCGCTACCAATAATATACACTGGCTCGATTGCTTCAGGCTCACTTGCTAGTAATTCTTGATAGGCATCCTTAGCTACCTTTGCCAACTTAGCCCCTCTTCTAGCAATTACAGAGGTAGGTAATGTCATCGTTTCATCATCTCCCTTGATACGCATACTAGTATCGATATGGATCTTTGTAAAGCCTGCTAATACGAATTGCTTAATTAATTCACTCGCATTGCTCATAGCTTCTTCTTCCTCTAAATTCGTCCATGTTAGAGGACCTAGATGGTCTCCCCCTAAGATCACTTGAGACATAGGAATACCGATCTTATTAGCACGTTCTTCCACCAGCTTAACGAAATCTTTTGGATACATTCCTGTATATCCACCAAATTGATTTACTTGGTTGGCTGTAGCTTCGATCAAGGCTATGCTATTTGTCTTTTTAGCATGCAGTAATACTGCGTCTAGAACATACTCATTAGCACTACAGGCAGAATAGATGCCTACTGCATTTTCTTTATTTGCTTTGATTAATGATAACATTGGGTTATTAGTCATAGTATCAATTCTCCTATATATTAATGGTAGCACTTTTATAGAAACTTGGGAATGTTTGTTATGCATTTTTTGAATAAATCATAGAGTAAGTATGCTTAAATTATAGGGAAATAAGAGGATAGAATGGGATTAGAAAACATGTAAATTTAAGCGTTTTCAATTATTTAATAATTTTCTTAATTTTTTAAGAAATATTGATTGACATTGTATGAAAGTCTGTTATAATTTATAAGCGTGTAATGTGGTTTCCCTGAAAGTAATGGGAAACTAAATTTACGGGTAATTATGGCACACCTGGAAGTGTGTGCAAAGAGGAAGAATGAAAGGAGGGCATTATCAATGCCAACGATTAACCAACTTGTCAAGCAAGGAAGAACAGACAAAACTTGGAAATCAAAATCACCAGCCCTAAATAGAGGCTTTAACTCTCTTAAGCGCCGTCCTACCAATATTAGCTCACCACAAAAGCGTGGTGTATGCACTCGTGTTGGTACAATGACACCTAAGAAACCAAACTCAGCACTTCGTAAGTACGCTCGTGTACGTCTAAGCAACGGTATGGAAGTAACAGCGTATATCCCAGGAATCGGACACAACCTTCAAGAGCATAGCGTAGTTATGATCCGTGGAGGCCGTGTTAAGGATTTACCGGGTGTTCGTTACCACATCATCCGCGGTACAATGGACTGCGCAGGTGTAGCTAACCGTCTTCAAAGCCGTTCTCTATACGGTGCAAAGAGACCAAAAGCAGGAAAGAAGTAGGAGGATAGAACATGCCAAGAAAAGGACATATTGCTAAGCGTGATGTACTAGCAGATCCAATTTACAATTCTAAACTAGTAACACGTTTAATTAACAAAATTATGTTGGATGGTAAAAGAGGCGTAGCTGAAACTATTCTTTACGATGCATTCGACAAAGTAGAAGAAAAGACAGGCCGTCCAGCAATGGAAGTATTCGAACAAGCATTAGGCAACATCATGCCTATTCTAGAACTTAAGGTTCGCCGTGTTGGTGGTGCAAACTACCAAGTACCAGTAGAAGTTAGCCAAGAAAGACGTTTAACTCTAGGTCTTCGTTGGTTAGTAAACTACTCTCGTTCTCGTAACGAAAAGACTATGGTTGATCGCCTTTGCAACGAGATCATCGATGCATCTAACGGTGTAGGTGGTTCTGTTAAGAAGCGTGACGACGTTCATAAGATGGCAGAAGCTAACAAGGCATTTGCTCACTACCGTTGGTAGGATAGAAATTAGGAGGACCGTAAAATGGCTCGTGAATTTCCATTAGAGATGACTAGAAATATCGGTATCATGGCTCACATCGATGCTGGTAAGACTACAACTACTGAACGTATTCTATATTACACAGGTAAGACTCATAAGATCGGTGAAACTCATGACGGTTCTGCCCAAATGGACTGGATGGAGCAAGAGCAAGAACGTGGTATTACTATCACTTCTGCTGCTACAACAGCTTCTTGGAAGGGACACCGTATCAACATCATCGATACTCCAGGTCACGTTGACTTCACAGTAGAAGTAGAACGTTCACTTCGTGTATTAGACGGTGCAGTAACAGTATTAGATGCTAAGAGTGGTGTTGAACCTCAAACTGAAACAGTTTGGCGTCAAGCTACTACTTATGGTGTTCCACGTATTGTATTCGTTAACAAGATGGATGCAATCGGTGCTGACTTCTTCATGGCAGTTGGCACAATCTATAACCGTTTAGGTGCAAAGGCTGCTGCTATCCAATGCCCTATCGGTGCTGAATCTTCATTCAAAGGAATTATCGACCTTATCACTATGAAGGCTCATATGTATATGGACGATCTAGGAAACAAGATCGACGTAGTTGATATTCCAGCTGATATGTATGATCAATGCGTAGAACTTCGTGAAAAGATGATCGAAGCTATCGCTGACTATGATGAAGATCTAATGATGAAGGTCCTTGAAGGTGAAGAAGTAACTGAAGAAGAAATCAAGACTGTAATGCGTAAGGCAGTATGTTCTGGTGAATTCTTCCCAGTTCTATGTGGTTCTGCTTATAAGAACAAGGGTGTACAATTAATGCTAGATGCATGTGTTGCATACCTACCTTCTCCACTAGATGTACCTTCTATCAAGGGTGTATTAGAAGATGGTACAGAAGAAGAACGTCATCCTGGTGATGATCAACCATTCTCTGCATTAGCATTCAAGGTTATGACTGACCCATTCGTAGGTCGTCTAACATTCTTCCGTGTTTACTCAGGTGTAGCTAAGTCTGGTACATACATTCTAAATGCTACTAAGGGTAAGAAAGAACGTTTCGGACGTATCGTACAAATGCATGCTAACCACCGTCAAGAAATCACTGAAGTTAACTGTGGTGACATCGCTGCAGCAGTAGGTTTCAAAGATACTACTACAGGTGATACTCTTTGTGATGAAGAATTCCCAATCATTCTTGAATCAATGGTATTCCCTGAACCAGTAATCGAATTAGCTATCGAACCAAAGACTAAGAACGACCAAGATAAGATGGGCTTAGCTCTTGCTAAGTTAGCAGAAGAAGACCCTACATTCCGTACATTTACTAACGAAGAAACTGGTCAAACAGTTATCGCTGGTATGGGTGAATTACACTTAGACATCATCGTTGACCGTCTACGTCGTGAATTCAAGGTTGAATGTAACACAGGTGCTCCTCAAGTTGCTTACCGTGAAACAATCCGTCAAGCTGCTGAATGTGAAGGTAAGTTCGTACGTCAATCAGGTGGTCTTGGTCAATACGGTCACGTATGGATCAAGTTCGAACCAAATGAAGAAGGTAAAGGATTTGAATTCATTGATGCAGTTGTTGGTGGTACAGTACCACGTGAATACATTAAGCCAACTCAAGAAGGTTTAACTGCTGCATTAGATAACGGTTTAATCGCAGGATATCCTGTAATCGATATTAAGGCTACTTTATTCGACGGATCATACCATGATGTCGACTCAAGTGAAATGGCCTTCAAAATTGCTGCATCTATGGCATTAAAAGAAGCTGCTAAGAAATGTAAACCAGCACTTCTTGAACCAGTAATGGATGTTGAAGTTGTAGCTCCTGGTGAATACTTAGGTTCTGTAATGGGCGATATTTCATCTCGCCGTGGACAAATTCGTGAACAAGAAGAAAGAGGATACGCAATTGCAGTTAGAGCATATGTACCACTTTCTGAAATGTTCGGATATGCTACTGACCTTCGTTCTTTCACACAAGGTAGAGGTAACTATGTAATGCAATTTGACCACTACGAAGAAGTTCCAAAGAGCATTACAGAAAAAATTGTTAAGAAAAATGCTGCTGCTGAATAATTGTTATTGATTTCTTAGCACATTTATCTTAAAATAGTAATGAACTGTAAATAAATAAATAGGAGGAATTTGCACAATGGCAAAGGAAAAATTTGACAGATCAAAATCACATGTTAACATTGGTACAATCGGTCACGTTGACCATGGTAAGACTACTTTAACTGCTGCTATTACTACAGTATTAGCTAAGAAGGGTAACGCTCAAGCTATGGCTTACGATGCAATCGATAAGGCTCCAGAAGAAAAAGAACGTGGTATCACAATCAACACTGCACACGTTGAGTATCAAACTGCAACTCGTCACTATGCACACGTTGACTGCCCAGGCCATGCCGACTACGTTAAGAACATGATCACTGGTGCTGCACAAATGGATGGTGCTATCTTAGTAGTAGCTGCTACAGATGGACCAATGCCTCAAACAGCTGAACATATCTTATTATCTCGTCAAGTAGGTGTACCATACATCGTAGTATTCTTAAATAAGTGCGATATGGTTGATGACGAAGAATTAATCGACCTAGTTGAAATGGAAGTTCGTGAATTATTAGATAAGTACGAATTCCCTGGTGATGATACTCCAATCATCCGTGGTTCTGCATTAAAGGCTCTTGAAGGCGATCCTAAGTGGGTTGAAAAGATCGATGAGTTAATGGCTGCTGTTGACTCTTACATCCCTGAACCTGCTCGTGAATCAGATAAGCCATTCTTAATGCCAGTAGAAGACGTATTCACAATCACTGGTCGTGGTACAGTTGCTACAGGACGTGTTGAACGTGGTATCTTAAAGCTTTCTGAAGAAGTTGAAATCGTTGGTATCCGTGACACTCAAAAGACAGTTGTTACAGGTATCGAAATGTTCCGTAAGTTATTAGACTTCGCTGAAGCTGGTGACAACATCGGTGCATTACTACGTGGTATCAACCGTGACCAAATCCAACGTGGTCAAGTATTAGCTAAACCTGGTTCAGTTAAGCCTCACACTCACTTCACTGCTCAAGTATACGTACTAAGCAAAGAAGAAGGTGGACGTCATACACCATTCGTAGCTAACTACCGTCCTCAATTCTACTTCCGTACTACAGACGTAACTGGTGTTATCAGCCTTCCTGAAGGTGTTGAAATGGTAATGCCTGGTGATAACGTTGAAATGGAAGTTAACCTAATCGCTCCAATCGCTATCGAAGAAGGAACTAAGTTCTCTATCCGTGAAGGTGGACGTACAGTAGGTGCTGGTAACGTTACTACAGTTATCGAATAATCTAACTAAAAGATTCCATGAAAGAACTCCATATGGAGTTCTTTTTTGTTTTTCTTAGTAACATTCTTCAAAAGAATATGATATGATACTAGCAAGATAGTAATAGTATGGAGGATATGTGTATGATCATTTCGAAAGAAGATTTCTTACTACAACAAAGTGTAAGTTTAGATGAACTAAAAAAGAAAATATTACCATATAGACAACAAGAAAAAGTACGTAATGAATGGTTGAAAGAACGTTTCGAAACAGTACTTCCAAAAGTAATGGAACGCAGTGGTATCGACATGTGGATCGTAGCATGTAAAGAATACAATGAGGATCCAGTACTAACAACACTTGTACCATGTGCTATGATGACAGCTAGAAGAACAACGATCCTAGTATTCCATTATCAAGAAGGAAAGGTTCGTAGAATGGCTTTAACTAGACCAGGCGTAGGACTAGATGATTACTATGAAAGTGTATGGACGAATCAAAAGGGTTCTATCTGGTGTGAAGAAGGTAGTGAAGGAGAAACACAATTCGAATGTTTAGGACACATCATTCGTGAATGTGATCCAGAAACTATCGGTCTAAACTTCTCTGATGAATATTCATTTGGTGATGGGCTATCTTTCACTTTATATCGTGATATCATGGAAGCTATGGATGATGAATATATCGAAAGAGTAGTCAGTGCAGAGGATGTATGTATCGGTTGGCTAGAAACACGTACAGAGAAAGAAATGGTAGCATATAATGGTATTATGGAATATGCACATGCTATGATCAATGAAGCGTTCTCTAGTAGAGTAGTACACCCAGGTATCACAACGAATCATGATGTAAAGTATCACATGTTACAAAGTGTGATCGATATGGGAATGACACCATGGTTCGACTTTGAAGTATCGATCATTCGTAAAGATATGACGACAGAAGATGAAACAGTGATCATGCCAGGAGATATCTTACATTGTGATGTAGGTCTAAAGTATCTGAACCTATGTACAGATACCCAGGAGAATGCGTATGTATTAAAGCAGGGAGAGACAGATGCACCACAATACTTGAAAGATGCTCTAGCACAAGTCAATAGATTCCAAGACATCGTGATCTCTCATTTCAAAGAAGGGATCTCAGGCAATGAGATCTTGAAAGCTGCTCGTAAACAAGCAATTGCAGAAGGACTACAACCATGTCTATACACACATCCGATCGGATACCATGGACATGCTGCTGGACCTACTATTGGACTATGGGATATGCAACAAGGTGTCCCTATTCAAGGAGACTATCCAATGTATAATGATACTATGTATTCATTAGAACTAAATTGCACATGTGACATTGCAGAATGGAATCGCTCTATTACCCTAGGACTAGAAACAGAAGTATTATTTACAGATGATACAGTATACTATGTAGGAGGAAGACAAGAGAAATTCCATTTGATCAAGTAAGGTTTCCTAATTGAAATCAAGTGTATACAATAGTATAATTTAAATATATTCCCATTAGAAAGGATGATTGAAATGTTTAGTGTAGAATTTTATAAGAATAACAGACAAAGATTGATCGATACCATGGTAGAGAATTCATTCTACTTCGTACATAGTGGAGATAACGTAGAATCTACAGATGATGAGAACTATATCTTCGAACCATATCGTAACTTCGTATATCTAACAGGTTTAGATGTACCAGGGGCTATCTATATGGCCGTTAAGTTACCTAACAAAGTACGTGAGATCTTATTCATGCATATTCCTGATGAGAGAGAACAAAGATGGATCGGTACATCTTTTGATAAGGAAGCTCTTCAAAAGGCAACAGGGATCGATGATATCATCGATATCAATAACTGGGATGCCATGATCTCTCGTTACATGTTTAAAGAAAATATCCAAGATGTATACGTAGATATCGCACGTTGGCAAAAGGATTATTCTCCTAACCGTGAGCAAATGATCGCGAATGATCTAAAGACAGTATATCCATACTTACAATTACATAATGCTTATCAAACGATCTGTAAGATGCGTACGATCAAGTCTAAAGAAGAGATCGAAGCACATCGTAAAGCCGTTGCGATCACCGAAGAAGGCGTTAAGTTAATGATGAAGAACATGAAGCCTGGTATGAAGGAATGTCAAATGGAAGCATACTATGACTTTGTTCTAAAGAGTTATAATGTAAAGATCCCTGCATTCACTACGATCGCAGCCACTGGTAAGAATGCATGTGTCATGCACTATGTAAACAATGATGCAGTATGTGAAGATGGTCAATTGATCCTATTTGACCTAGGCGCTCAATGGAACTATTACTGTGCTGATGTATCTAGAACATATCCAGTCAATGGTAAGTTCACAGAGAAACAAAAGCAATTATATAACGTAGTGCTTAAGGGATTAGAAACAGCTATCTCTCTATCTAAACCAGGTCAATTAAAGAATGAACTTCAAAAGATCAGTAAGAAAGTAATGGCTGAGGAATTAGTAAAGATCGGATATATTCAAGAAGAATCAGAGATCGATAATTACTATTTCCATGGTTCTGGACACTTCATTGGTCTAAATACACATGATGTTGGTGATTGTGATGACATGGTATTAGAAGAAGATATGATGTTTACATTAGAACCAGGTCTATACTTTGATGATGAGAAGATCGGTATTCGTATTGAGGATACTATTCTGATCACTAAGGATGGTTGTGAGGTATTCTCTGCAGGCATTCCTAAGACTGTAGAAGAGATCGAAGCATATATGGCTAAGTAAAATAGAGGGTTGTAACATTTGTTACAGCCCTTTGTAATACTTGCAATAGAAGGTGAAATAGTGTATTCTATGCATAAGGAAGGAAGTGATATTATGTTTGATAGAGTGACATATAAAGAAAATGCTAAGGTGGTATTGAAGAGAAACTATTGGTCATGTTTCATAGTCACATTATTAGTAGCTTTGATCAGTGGAATCGGAAGTACTTTCTTGAATATAGAATATAGAGTAGAACAGTTAGAATTATCTGTAGAACAATTCAATAGATTTATGTCAGTAGCAGGTCCATGGATCACGTTAGCAGGTATTATTGGTGCTATTATCAGCTTATTTGTAGTAGATATGTTGAAGATCGGACAAGCTCGCTTCTTCATTGATGCTCGTCATGGAGAATATCGTCCTGAGAGCTTATTCATGGTATATAAGAGTGGGTATTTCTGGAACTGTGTGTTCGTAACATTCATGAAGAATCTATATGTATTCCTATGGAGTCTATTATTCGTGATCCCTGGGATCATTGCTGGATATAGGTATTACTTTGTAGAGTATATCTTGGCAGATCAACCAGATCTAGGGAAAGATGAAGCACTTGCTCTATCTGCTGAAATGACAGATGGTATCAAGATGGATCTATTCATTATGGAACTATCTTTCTTTGGTTGGTCATTACTAGATCTGATCACATTCAATCTGGCACATTACTTCATAGCTCCGTATAAACAAGCTACTTATGCGGAAGCATATGCTGCCTATAGCAGAGGAAAACAATATTATAATACAGACTATACTGGTTACTATGGACCAGAGGATAGATTTTAGAGAAGAAAAGACTTTGATCATGATGACCAAAGTCTTCTTTTTATTTATTCTTCACTAACTTAGCTCCAAAAGCCTTACCACAAATCGTAATAGTATGAATACGACTTAGAATAAAGTTGACCTTCTCTAAAGGAACTTCTACATAACTCTCACTATCTCTCACAGTGATCTTACCGATCTGCTTACCACTGATCTCACTAGCCTCAGCAATCGCACTGATCAAATGAGCAGCAGCCACCCCATCTCTTTTTCCTAAAGAAATACGGATCGTTGCAAAGTTGATCTTTTCCTTATATTCATCTTCTCTTTTCGTATGTAGATCGATTGCAGTATACTTACGATCACTGAATAAGATCTGTAATAGAGCACTAGCTAACTCTTCCGCATCATATTCCTCTAGAATAGAAGTAAACATCGTATCTTCCTTCTTCTCGATCACAGTATTTAATTCATTTCTCAGTTGTGCTTTCACCGCTTCATCTAAAGTCTTTTGCTTAGGTAAAGGCATACGATATAACTGATGTTTGATATGCTTCTCTAAAGCCTCTAACTCATGCATCTTCTGAGGCATAGCAAATGTAATAGCCTTACCAGAATGATAGATACGACCAGTTCTACCAATACGATGTACGTAGTTATCTAACTCTTTCGGAATATCATAATTGATCACTAGATCTAACTCTTGAATATCGATCCCTCTACTAGCAATATCACTGGCTACCAGAATAGAGAATTGCTTATTCTTGAAACGTTGCATAACTAATGTTCTAGCTTCTTGGCTCATATCCCCATGTAGGGCAGATACGCTCTTCTTATGATCGATCAAGAATGCTAGGATCTCATCTACTTGTTTCTTAGTATTGGCAAATACCATACAGCTCTTAGGATCTTCTAGTAATAATATTTGTAGTAATAACTCCATCTTTTGATGAGGAGCTGCTAGATATACTTCCTCTGTTACAGTACTAGCAGTAGAGTGTTCTGGTTCGATATGGATGTGGACAGGAGCATTCTGATAGCTCTTTGATAGATTCAAGATACTTCTAGGCATGGTAGCAGAGAATAGTAGTGTTTGACGATAGGAAGGTAGATATGTAAGTAATTGATTCATTTCCTCAGCAAATCCCATGGCTAACATATCATCTGCTTCATCAATGACAACATAACTCAAACGTTGTAGATATACACGTTTCTTTCTTAGATGATCTAGTAATCTACCTGGGGTAGCTACAATGATCGCACAGCCTTTCTCTAATCTTTCCCATTGCTTAGTGATCAACTCTCCTCCATATAAAGCTACCACTTGCTCAGGATCTTCCATGAACTTAGCAAACTCACTACAAGTTTGTTGACACAGTTCACGAGTAGGACATAGTACTAAGGCTTGGGTATATTTCTGATATACATCGATCCCCTCTAGAATAGGAAGAGCAAAGGCTGCAGTCTTACCACTTCCTGTTTGCGATTGACCGATCACATCTCTTCCCTCTAAAATCACAGGAATCGCTTTTTGTTGGATCTTAGTCATGGTAGTATACCCATGATCGTATATTTTCTCTAATAGTATTGGATCACTTAGATATGTATTGAATTGCATAAGGATACCTCCTAATAAGTGATAGTATACCATAAGAGTGAGGATATAGGTATGAGGAAGTGTGTGAAATTGTTTAAAAGAGGGATATTTATGAGGAAAGAGGCATATAGTAAAGTATATTCCTAGTTTGTTTAAGTAATAATTAGGTATTAATTCTTTGAAAATATTTTCAGAAATACGTGTAAAAAATGCTGAAAGAAAAACAGATTGATGCTTGAAAGAAGGAGCATATATGATATAATAAAAGCAAGCTATAAATAGTTATTGAATAGGAGGACAAGACTATGGATCAATTAACTAAAGTATTCTGGGATGCTTGTGCAGATGGAGATTTCGCTCGCGTTTGTTCATGTGTCGCTCTAGGTGTAGATGTAAACTATGCAAATGGTGAAGGACGTACTGCTTTAATGCGTAGTGCTAAGCGTGGGCATTTAGATATCGTTCGTCGTTTAGTAGACAATGGTGCTAATGTTACATTAAAAGATGCTAATAATAAGACAGCATTGATGGGTGCTGCTAAGAAGGGTCATTTAGATATCGTTAAGATGTTAGTAGGAAATGGTGCTAATGTAAATGATGTAGATAACAAGGGCCGTTCATCTTTAATGCGTGCTGCTTTCTTAGGACATGAGAGAGTTTGCCGTTACTTAATCGAAAAGGATGTAGATCTAGATGCTCAAGACCAATTAGGTAGAACAGCTCTTATGGAAGCTGTAGTAGCTATGCAAGTAGATGTAGTTAAGTTATTGGTTGAAAAGGGTGCTGATGTAAATAAGCAAGATAAGAATGGTTGTACAGCATTAATGCGTGCTGCTTATGGTGGACATTTAGATTTAGTACAATACTTATTAGACTTCGGTGCTGATAAAGAGATCGTGGATAATAATGGTAACAAGGCTGTTCACTATGTACGTGAACATTGTTTGGACTACTTAAAGTCCATTCTTAAGTAGGAGGGTGCAAATATGAGAGACTATTTAGCACATGAGATCCGTAATATTTGCTTACTAGGACATAGTGGTGCTGGTAAGACTTCATTGTTAGAGGCTGTATTATTATATACTAAGGCTACTGATCGTTTTGGTAAGACTTTAGATGGTAATAGTGTAAGTGACTATGACCCAGAAGAGATCAAGCGTGGATTAAGTGTTTACACTTCTGTAGCTCCAGTGGAATGGAATGATTGCAAGATCAACTTCATCGATACTCCAGGTTACTTAGACTTTACAGGTGAAATGCAACAAGGGGCTAAGGTTGCCGATAATGCATTGATCGTTGTGGGAGCTAAGGATGGTATCCAAACTGGTACTGAAAAGGCTTGGGCTTATACTACTAAGAAAAAACTTCCTACTATCTTCTTCGTAAATAAGATCGATGAAGAGAATGCTTCTTTCGATGAAACTTATGCTGCTTTACGTGAAAAGTTTGGTAAGACTGTAATCGCATTCGAACTTCCAATCATGGAAAACAATGAGATCATTGGTAACGTTTCTCTACTTGAGAACCGTGCATTCAAATATAGTAAGGGTAATGGTAAACCAGAAGAGATCGCTATTCCTGATTCTATGAAAGATGATGTTGCTCTATATGTAGAACAAATCAAAGAAGCTATTGCTACTACTGATGATGAACTAATGGAACGTTATTTCAGTGGAGAAGAATTCACTCAAGATGAGATCGCTAAGGGTGTTCGTCTAGGTGTTCGTAGCGGTGAGATCCGTCCAGTATTCTGCGGTAGTGCCGTAAATCTATCTGGTATTTCTCGTTTAATGAGCGTTATTATCAAGTACTTCCCTTCCTATGCTGAAAAGGGTATGATCGAAGCTATGGATACTAAGTCTGGTGAGATCATTAAGGTTGCTACAAATGAAGATGAAAAGTTCTCTGCATTCGTATTCAAGACTATCATCGACCCATTCGTAGGACGTATCTCTTTCATTAAGGTTATGAGTGGTGTATTAGATTCTAATACTGATGTTTACAATGTTCAAAAGGAACAAAGTGAAAACATTTCTCAGATCTATGTATTAAAGGGTAAATTGCAAATCGCTACTGGTAAGTTATTTACTGGTGACTTAGGTGCATTAGTTAAGTTACAAGTCACTGAAACTAACGATACTCTATCTACTAAGGATCGTTTAATGTTCTATAAGCCTATCGAGTTCGTAGAACCTATGTTAGCTGTAACAGTTACTCCTAAGAGTAAGAACGATGAAGATAAGCTATCTCAATCTTTACAACGTATTGCTAGAGAAGACTTATCTTGCCGTGTTGTAAATAACAAGGAAACTAAGGAAACTGTATTATATGGTGTGGGTGACCAACATATCGATGTATTAGTTGCTAAGTTAAAATCTAAATATAAAGTAGATGTTGAATTATCTGAACCAAGTGTTCCATATCGTGAAACTATCCGTGCTAAGGCTTCTGCTGAAGGTCGTCATAAGAAACAATCTGGTGGTCATGGTCAATTCGGTCATGTATTCATTGATTTCGAACCATGTGATAGTGAAGAAATGGTATTCGAAGAAAAGGTATTCGGTGGTGCGGTACCTAAGCAATACTTCCCAGCTGTTGAAGCAGGTCTACGTGAATGTATGAATAAGGGTATCCTTGCTGGATGTAAGGTAGTAGGTGTTAAGGCTACTTTAACTGATGGTAAGTACCATGATGTAGACTCTAACGAAATGGCATTCAAGACTGCTGCTCGTTTAGCGTTCAAGGATGGTATGCCTAAGGCTAAGCCTACTCTATTAGAACCTATCGTAGATGTTGAAGTAGTTATCCCAGATGATTACACTGGTGCTGTAATGGGTGACTTCAATAAGCGTCGTGGTTCTATCATGGGTATGGATCAACATGATGGTGTTCAAGTGATCAAGGCTGAAGTACCAATGAGCGAAATGATGCGTTATGCTACTGACCTTCGTTCTATGACTCAAGGTCGTGGTGAATATACTCAAAGCTTCAATCGTTATGACTTCGTTCCTCCTCAAATCGCTGAGAAGGTTATCGCTAAGTTAGCTAAGAACCTAGCTGATGATGACGAATAATTAAACTAACTAAGAAGGAAGGCAATGCCTTCCTTTTTTGTTTAAAGAGTGGAAATAATAGTAAGCAAATATTATATGAAAATAAGGGGGATACTTAGGGAATAGAATATGAATGATCGGAAATATAGTGATTTTTTGTAGTATACTGCGATTATTGAATTATACTAATTATATGATCAATTTTGTAATTAACTATTGTGTTTAGTATATATATGCTATCATAGATTAGAAAGTAGATAATATTTGAAAATAGAGGCGAAAGACTAATTATAGAAAAAGAGTTCAATATATGATTTTATTAGAAAATCATACTCAAACTCTTTTTTATTTATTCAATTTCTTTTTTAGTTCTTTGTACCACATAATGAATTGTTTGGCAGATGCCGATAATTGTTTACCTCTTTTATAGACTAACCCGATTTTGTAATCAATGTTTTCTTCTATCTTTTTGGAAGTAATTCCGGGATAACCATCAAAAGGATTTTTTTCAGAAGTATTTGGATATGGATAGATTCCGCCACCCATGGCTACAGTAGTTGTGATAGTGTGATGGTCTTCAATATATTGAATACGAGGAATATCTAATCCTAACCTTTTGAAACTCTCTAAAACTGTAATTTCTGTAGCAGTTTGTCTACTGTTTATACGTCTATTAAAGATCCATAATTGGTCTGATAGAGAGTTTAATGAGAGAGTAGCACATTTAGATAGTGTACCCCCATCTTGAACTAACAACATTATTTCGCCTTGAGCAAACTCAATAAAGTTCAAATCTTCTGAAAACTCTTTATTATAAATACAAATACCAAGTTCTGTTTCTTCATCTACAACGCGTCTAATAGACTCATAAGAAAAAGTATCATTTATTTGGATGTTTATATTTGGATACGTAATTGCGAAATCATTGTAGATAAGAGGATAAAACATACCACATGAAACTGCAGGAATATTGATCTGCAAAGGTACATTATTGCCAGCTTCTAGCATCTCCATATCTGTATATGTCTTATTAATCTCGTTAAGAATACGAATTGCATGCTTATCAAAAGTTTTACCAGCCTCTGTTAATTCCAATCCATTGTGATTTCTTTCAAATAATTTAATATTGAACTCTTGCTCTAGTTTTTTGATTGAAGTAGTAATAGTGGGTTGAGTAACATATAAGTTATCTGCTGCAATTGAAACTTTTCCAGTTTTTTTAACTTCCATAAAATATATGATCTGGCGTAACTCCATGAATCCCCCTCCTAGCAGTTTGTAAAAACAATGTAAATTCTTCATAAATATAATATAGGAATATAAATAAAAATTCCATGATATTATTTTGTTTTATTATTAATAATATTTATAATAATTAAATATAATGAATTTTATTTTTTAAAATTTACGATATATACTCTTGTTAGAAGGATTTATATTACATAGTGCACAATGAAATATCTTGATCTTCATTATAAAGACATTATTTAGTTAAGAGAGGTGAAATAAATGTCTGAGAATAAAACTAAAAAGAAAATAGTAGCTCCGGATACATTTGTGGTTATTTTCTTCTTGATCGCTTTTGTTTGTTTATTAACTTATTTAATTCCAGCAGGTAAATATTCTTTATTAGACAATGGGTCTTATGATCCAAATTCATTTACTATCATTGAAAGCAACCCAGCTACATTAGGTGATTTTGTAAATGCATTCATGGCTGGTATGACTAGTTCAGCATCAACAATTTTCGTATGCTTATTTATTGGCGGTGCATTCGGTATTTTACAAGATACAGGGGCTATTCATTCTACGCTAGCAGCTGTATTAAAGAAAACTAAAGGAAATTATAAACTTATTATTCCTGCATTCATGATCGTTATTTCTATTTTAGGGGCTTTCGGAGTCGGAAACAATGTGGCATTAGCCTTCGTTCCAATTATGATTATCTTGGCGA
The DNA here is from genome assembly GCA_015058845.1 of Erysipelotrichaceae bacterium. Taxonomy (GTDB): domain Bacteria; phylum Bacillota_I; class Bacilli_A; order Erysipelotrichales; family Erysipelotrichaceae; genus SIG230. Next base: position 141,599 of record SVBO01000002.1, on the reverse strand, counting down.
CTGAGATGAAACTAGATGCAGTAGTTGTAGCAGCAGTATTATACATTTCATCTAATACAGGCTTCACAGCATCTCCAATGAATCCATTTACAGTATTATTGTCTCAAGAAATCGTTGGTATTCCTCAAATGTCTGGATGGGAAGTTAGAGCAGTTATCTTTGTGTTGTATACAGTTCTTGGAATCTTATTTACACTTAGGTATTGTGACAAGATCGTGAAGAATCCTAGTGCTTCTATTACAGGTATCTTAAAAAATAAAGATGAAAATAGTGAAGGATTAGAAAAATACGGTAATCTAACTACAACACACATTCTTAGTATCATCATAATGTTTATTGTATTTGTTGTATATGCATATGGAGGTATTGCGTTAGGATGGGGTATTAGTCAATTAGGTTCATGTATGATTGTTATGGGAGTATTAGTTGGTATTATTGCTCGCATGTCTCCAAATGCAATTTCTAAATCATTTGCTAAAGGGGCTAAAACAATGCTTACTTCAGCTTTAGTTATTGGGTTTGCATCTGGAATTGCAGTAATTCTTAAGAATGCAGCTATTATTCATACAATTGTATATTATCTAACATTACCATTAGTAAATCTTCCTAAATTCTTAAGTGCAGCTGGCATGTTCTTTGTAAACTTATTATGCAATTTCCCTATCAGTTCAGGAAGCGGAAAAGCAGCAGTAGTAATGCCTATTATGGCTCCAGCGGCAGACGTATTAGGAATCACACGTCAGATAGCAGTTTTAGCGTATTCATTCGGTGATGGTATCTGTAACTTTATCTCACCAACAAATGGTTTGATGGTAGGAACAGTTACTATGTCAGGACTTGGACTTGGACAATGGTTTAAATTTATTTGGAAATATGTTGCAATCCTAATCATTATTTCAGTAGTAATCCTTGCAGTATTAACAGGAATTGGATGGGCTTAATTTGAGTAAAGGAGATAATTATGAATTATAAAGGTACAAACGTAAAATTAATTAAATGTGGTAAATTATTTGATGGTATTCACGATGAATTGATGGAAAATATGGAGATTCTTATTAATAAAGATAAGATCGAAGCGGTTGGTAAAAATCTAGTATGTCCAGAAAACGTTGAAATCATTGATCTAAGTGATACTACTGTAACACCGGGAATGATCGATGCACATACACATTTACAAGTATTTGACTGGCATAATGCAAAAAATGAGCGTATCTTCATGTCACAAGCTAGCAAAAATATGGCAATTCTATATAATGCAGAACGTGCATTACGTAGAGGGTTTACAACACTTAGACACATGGGAAGTAAAACATTTGATAACTATGCAGGATTAGAAGCAAAACGTGCAATTAATGCAGGATATTTTCCAGGAGCTCGTTTGTGTGTACTTCCATATACAATGGTTACAACAGGTAGTCATGGTGACCTAAGTCAGTCAGCTTACCAAAATCCACCATTAGCTAAATTCTTAAGTAGTGATTTCCCAACAATGGGAGATAGTCCGAATTTCTTCCGTGGAGCAGTTCGTGAGCAAGTTAAGTATGGTGCTGATTTTGTGAAGATCATGTCAGGCGGAGGATTCTCTACACCAAATGATACACCAGATGACGAACAGATGTCTGATGCAGAAATGAAAGCTGTTATTGATACTGCACATCAATTACACAAGAAATGTACTGCACATGTATACACAGCAAAATCGATCAAGAAATTGTGTGAAATGGGAATTGATGAGTTACAACATTGTCATTTAATGGATGAAGAAGCATTAGATGCACTTTATAAGTATAATGTTCCAATCGTACCAACATTCTCTCCATTTGAAGAAATTTATAATGCTAACGAAGAAACAATGGCTCAAAAAGCACCTAGTTTCCAACGCAAAATGCGTCTATATGGTGCTAGAATGATGAAAGGACGCGATTTAGTAGCCAAGAGCCATTTAACATTAGGATATGGAAGTGACCTTGTTACAGTATATCAACCATATCAAGGTGGCGTAGAATATAGAAATATGATGGAAGCAGGAATTGAACCATTCCGTATACTAAAAGCAGCTACAAGTGTGAACGCAAAGTTACTAGAGATGGATGATCAAATCGGAACTATCGAACCTGGTAAACTTGCAGATATTGCAGCATGGAAGAGAGATCTATTAACTGATCCTAATGCTCTATTAGATTGTGCATTTGTAATGAAAGATGGTAAAGTGTTCGAAACAGAAGCTTTCGATGAATAAAATATAAATCATTCTGTCTACTGTAAAGATAGTGTGTATTGATATGTTCTAAAGGTAATGAAAGCAATTCCCCTCCTCCTATATTATTTAGAACATAAAGGTGATGGGATAGGTCGATGCATTGACCTATCCCATTGATATATAATACAGTACACATTTTGCATAATAATTAAAAAACAGAATGATTATAGTACAAAGCAAGGAGATTAAAAAATGAGTGAATCATGTAAGGATACAAAGAAACTGATAAAATTTGGACCAGTACTGTTCTTAATATTATTTATTGGATTTTTCTATTTATTTGCCAGTAAGATGGGAGTAGGAAACATGTTAAATACGATGATGCAAACAGCTTATAGTTTGCTTATGGATACATGTTTCTATTTGATGGCTATCTCTGTTCTGGCAGGTGCAGTTGCTTCTTTATTCTCAGAATTTGGAGTTGTAGATCTAATTAATCAATTATTATCTCCATTAATGAAACCATTGTATGGTATGCCGGGAGCAGCTGCATTAGGAGTTGTTACTACTTATCTATCTGATAATCCAGCTATTATTTCATTAGCAAAAAACAAGAAATTTATTAAATGTTTTAAAGAGTATCAAGTCCCTGCATTGACTAATTTAGGAACTTCATTTGGAATGGGACTAGTAGTAACTATCTTTGTATTAAGTCAAGCAAGTATATGTGGTGAAGATGTTATTTTCTCTGCGATTTGTGGTACATTAGGTGCAGTAGTGGGTTCAATTGTATCCACTAGAATAATGCTATATTTTACTAAAAAAGATGTTGGAAGTGAAATGCTTGCTATAGATGATATAGTAAGTGAAGAAGAGAAAGAAGAGAAAGAACCTAAATTATCGTTGTTCTTAAGATTGTTAAATTGTTTAACAACAGGTGGTAAAACAGGCGTAGAGTTGGGTTTAGATATTATTCCTGGAGTACTTATTATTTGTACAATCGTAATGATGTTCACATATGGACCAAGTCTTGAAGGATATACAGGCGCAGCATATGAAGGTATTGCATTATTACCTACAATAGCAAATAAGTTTCAAAATGTGATTAGTTTTGTTTTTGGATTTCAAAGTGGCGAATGTGTTTCTGTACCTATTACCGCAATTGGTTCTGCTGGTGCTGCTATGAGTATGATTCCTAATTTATTAAAAGAGGGTTATGCAACATGTCAAGATCTAGCTGTATTCAATGCCATTTGTATGTGTTGGAGCGGTTATTTAAGTACACACGTGGCTATGATGACATCTTTAAACCGTACTAAATACACAGGCAAAGCAATCCTTTCTCATACATTTGGTGGATTAGTAGCAGGTTTCTCTGCTAGATGGATCTATGTAGCATTAAGTGCAATATTATAAATTATTATGTAAACATCACACTATTATCAAGTGTGATGTTTTTTGTTTGTTCCCCATGTAAATAGTTTCCAATCATCTTTCAACATGGTATAATAATAAAGTGTAACAAGAGGAGTGTGAGAGTATGATATACATTGTAGGTGGTGCAAATATGGATATCTACGGTAAGTCTATGGCTCCATTACAGACCCATGATTCAAATATTGGGAAAGTAAGAATGGCACATGGTGGAGTTGGTAGAAACATTGCAGAATCACTAGCTCGTCTATCTTGTGATGTATCATTTCAAAGTGCATTTGGGAATGACGACTTTGCAGAAAGCCTTCTGAAAAGACTAAGAACATTGCATATAGACCTATCCGGGTCACTCCATTTCCCATATGATGGTACTTCTATATACCTAGCAGTACTGGATGACCAAGGGGACATGGATGTTGCGATCTGTGATAACAGTGTGATTCATCGATTGACTCCACAGGATGTGATAGATTTCGTATCTAAAGCAAAGCAAACGGATATCCTAGTAATGGATACTAATCTCAAAGAAGAATTGATCATTGCTGCTATGACGCATAGTCAAGCACCGATCTTCATGGATCCATTGTCACAAACCAAGGCCCTTAAGATCAAAGAACATCTACAGCATATCACTGTCTTGAAACCAAATGTATATGAAGCAGAAGTCTTATATGGAAAGTCTATAAAGAGTATCACAGATCTATATAATGCTGGTACATTCTTTATGAAACAAGGTATAAAACATCTATACATATCACTAGGAGAGCATGGAATATATTATCGATCTCAAACACAAAGTAAATGGATCAAGACACCTAAACAGTCAATGGTCAATGCAAGTGGAGCAGGAGATGCATGTATGGCAGGTATCATCTATGGACATTACCATAACTGTAATGTAGAAGAGATCGTCGAATTAGCAATGAGTAATGCGGTATTAGCATTACGTAGTGAAGATACTGTACCAAGTGATCTTTGTGAAGAGACATTAAAGAAAACAAGAGAAACATTAGTATTTGAATGGAGGAACATAGAATGTTAGTAAGAGTCAATCAACACATTAAAGAAGCAATCGAAAAGGGTATTCCAGTAGTAGCATTAGAATCTACGATCATCTCTCATGGTATGCCTTACCCACAAAACGTGGAAACAGCACTTAAAGTAGAAGAGATCATTAAGAATGAAGGATGTATGCCAGCTACGATCGGTATCATTGATGGAGAGTGTGTAGTAGGTATGACAGCAGAGGAGATCGAGCAATTTGGTAGTCGTAAGGGGATTGCTAAGGTATCTAGAAGAGACTTACCAGTGATCACAGCCACTAAGCAATGGGGAGCTACTACAGTAGCGACTACTATGATCATTGCATCATTTGCTGATATCAAAGTATTTGTAACAGGTGGTATTGGTGGAGTACACCGTGGAGCTGAGAAGACATTTGATATCTCTGCTGACTTAGAAGAATTCGCTACTACGAATATGGCAGTAGTATGTGCAGGGGCTAAGGCGATCTTAGACTTACCTCTAACACTAGAATACCTAGAAACTAAGGGAGTACCTGTACTAGGATATCAAACAAAAGAATTACCTGCTTTCTATACTAGAGAAAGTGGTCTTCAATTAGACTATGCGATCGATACACCAGAAGAGTTTGCGGCTATTATGAAGGCTAAATGGGAAATGGGTCTACAAGGTGGTCTAGTGATCTGTAATCCTATTCCTGAAGAATATGCTATGGATAAGGCTGAGATGGACAAGGCTATTGATGAAGCATTAGCAGATATGGAAGCACGTGGTATCAAGGGTAAAGATTGTACACCATTCTTATTAGCTGCTATTAAGGATATTACTCAGGGAAGAAGCTTAGAATCTAATATCCAATTAGTATTCAATAATGCTAGATTAGGAGCTAAGATCGCTAAGGCGTATAATGCTCAATAATTGACACAAGATATATAAGTATACTATAATGCTCGAAAGGAGCGATTGAAACCGTATGCGTAAGATACTATTATGCCTAGCATTGCTCTCTACAATGTTAGTAGGCTGTTCTAAAGTAGAACAAAGCTATTCCTATAGCTTATCAGTACAAGAAGTATTAGATAAAATAGAGAACCAAGAAGACTTTGTAGTATACCTAGGAACTACCACATGTACAGCATGTCAGAATTTCGCACCGATCGCTGAGAAGATGAATGAGAACTATGATACACAGATCTATCATGTAGAGTTAGATCTAGAAGAGGATGAGACTCTAAAGGAAGAATTATTATCGATCATTCCTGTGGAGTATACGCCTAGTATCAATGCGATCGTAGATGGTGTTGTTGTGGCTAATTATGAAGGTGTACTAGAGTATATAGATCTAAAGGAGTTTATGACAAAGTATGAATTTATTAAATAAGATCAAGAAATTAGCGTTAGTAGCATTATGTGTAACATGTTTATTCGCATGTACTTCTAAGAAACAAGGAGAAGTACGTGAGGTATATACAGCAGAAGTACTTGAAATGATCGAGAACAAAGAGACATTCGTTGTATATCTAGGACAAACCAATTGTGGGCATTGTAAGAATTATGCTCCTATTGTAGAAGAAGTATGTAAAGAAGAAGGGGCTGTGATCTATAAGGTTACATTAGATCAGTCTGAGGCCAGTGATAACCTAGTATTCGTAAATGAATATGGGCTAGAGTATACTCCTACTACCTATTACTTTAAAGAGGGCGAGATGATCACTTCTTTTGTAGGTGTTCTAGAAGCAGATGAATTAGTAGATTTCTTGAAAGAATATGATCAACTATAAGAACCAGTAATGATTTACTGGTTTTCTTTTGGCTTATTTTAGAACAAAATGTGTGGGAAAATGATAAAAGATACTTGGAGATATTGGGGTTATCCTATATAATTAGTTATAAGTATTAAAGGAGAATATTTATGACTTTTGATAAATGGATAGCTATGTTAGGTGGCTTACTTGGTGGTTTAGCATTATTCTTGTATGGTATGCAAATGATGAGCGATGGGTTAGAAGACGTCGCTGGTAATAAGATGAAAGCAGTTTTAGAAAAACTGACTTCTAATCGTTTCTTAGGAGTACTTATTGGTGCTCTGATCACTATTGCGATCCAATCTTCTTCTGCGACTACTGTAATGGTAGTTGGTTTTGTTAACTCAGGCTTAATGACATTAAATCAAGCTGTATGGATCATTATGGGTGCGAATATTGGTACTACATTAACAAGCCAATTGTTAGCCTTAGATATCGATGTGATCGCTCCGTTCGTAGCATTCATTGGTGTAGCGATCGCTGTATTCGTGAAGAAAGATAAAGTACGCCATATGGGTAAGATCATGGCAGGTCTGGGGATCTTATTTGTAGGTATGGATATGATGGGGAATGCAGTAGGTCCTTTAGGACAATCAGAAGCATTTGTATCCCTTATGACACGTTTCAGTAACCCTATTCTAGGAATTCTAGCAGGGGCTATCTTTACAGCTGCGATCCAATCTTCAGCAGCTTCTATCGGTATCTTACAAACACTAGCGACTAATGGATTGATCCCATTCTCTAGTGCTGTATACGTATTATTCGGACAAAACATTGGTACATGTATTACGGCTCTATTAGCCTCTATTGGTACAAATCGTAGTGCTAAGCAAACAACAGTGATCCACTTCCTATTCAATACGATCGGTACGATCATCTTTACACTTGCTTGTCTAGTATTACCGATCACAAACTGGGTAGCAACTATTACACCGACTAACCCAGCAGCACAGATCGCTAATATGCACTCTATCTTTAATTTAGTAACTACAGTATTATTACTTCCATTTGGTACACATCTTGCTTCCTTAGCAGTTAAGATCCTTCCTGATGAACCAACTGAACAGAAAGATTCATTACAGGCTCTACAAGGGGAATATAGAAGAAGTTATACTAGTTTAGGTTCATCCTTCGTACATATCGATATGTTACATAACGAGATCAATAAGATGATCGAATTAGCAGGTAATAATATCGACATGAGTTTTGAAGCATTATTGAATAAGGATGCTAACTTGATCAAACAATTAGATACCTTAGAAGATGAATTAAATGGTATGAATGCGGAAGTATCTAGATTCGTTTCTAAGATCTTAACCAAGGATAACAGTGGTGAGAGCGTAGAGTCTATTAAGGAATACTTTGCGATCACTGGAGATGCGGAACGTATTGGGGACCATGCTTTAAATATTGGTGAGTTTGCTCAAAGTTGTATTGATCAAGGAATTGAATTAACAGACGTAGAACGTGAAGAGATCACGAAGATGCGTGCTATTACGAAAGAGATCATCCATGCTCTTACAAAGAGAGAGGGTGGTATGCATCCTTGGTTACGTGATATTGAAAGATTAGAAGAGAAGACAGATGATATGACATGGGAATACCAAAACTTACATTTAGAGAGAATGTCTAGTGGACTATGTGATGATCGTAACTGTATTCTATATTCTAAGTTATTAACAGACTTTGAAAGAGTAGGGGATCATGCCTTGAATATTGCGCAAGGGTTTTATAAGATCGCTACTGGAGAATCGGCAAAATAAAAGAACTTCGTATGAAGTTCTTTTTGCTATAAATAACTCACTACTAAACAAGCAAATTGCTCTAAATAATACTGATCTAGCTCATCAAATCTATTCAAACTAGGAGAATCGATATCTAGTACTCCAATACATTCTCCATCACACATAAGCGGGATCACGATCTCTGAATTAGAAGCCCCATCACAAGCAATATGACCAGGAAACTTATGTACATCTGCTACCCTTTGTGTACTCTTAGTAGCAAGAGCACTACCACATACACCCTTACCTATTGCAATATTCGTACAAGCAGGTTTTCCTTGGAATGGACCTAATAATAACTCATTACCACTAGTTAAATAGAATCCAGCCCAATTGATATCCTCTAAGAAATCAGATAATAAAGCAGCAGCATTAGATAACACTGTGATCTGATAAGAAACACCCTCACTTAAGGCTTGTAACTGCTTCAATAACATCTCATAATCTTCTTCTCTATTAGAACTCTTCTCTATATCTTTCCACATATATAACACCTCTTAGGATTATTATAAAGTAGAAGAAGTATTTTGACTATACTTTTTACAGATATTATTGTATACTGAAAATGGAACAGGGGAGCATTATGCTGAGATATATTTGATATACAAACCCTTTGAACCTGGTCTAGTTAATCCTAGCGTAGGGAGATTCTTATTTTCTTCTTGCGCCTCATTTTGGAGGTGTTTTTAAATGTTCAAATCTGTTAAGGATCTGACTTACATGGCAATGTATGCCGCATTATTTCTAGTGTTAGACTTTCTAACACTGCTGATCCCGTTTCTACAGATGCCACAGGGTGGCTCTATTGGAATAGGAACAGTAGCCTTACTTCTGGCTTCTTATCATCTAGGACCATGGAAAGGTCTATTAGTAGCCCTAGTATCTATTCCACTACAACAGTTTACGAGTGGACTGTGGATCGCGGGGATACCTGGTCTTATGTTAGACTATATCCTGGCTTTCGGGATCTATGGTCTGGCGTGTGTGTTTCCAAGTAGGGGAAGCTTCTATTCAGGAATCTTGGTGACGAATATAGTGCGTTGGATGTGTCATGTGGTAGCGGGTATGGTCTGTTATGAGACTCCTTTCTGGGGTTCTGTGGTATATAATACACCATACATGGTTGCTACTTGTGTAGTAGGTATGATCTTAGTACCTATGTTACATAAACGTTTAAGTAAAGTGCTATAAGAAATAGGACAAGTGCTAGAAAAGGGCTAGTGCTTGTCCTTTTGATATATCGATATACATATCATGCCACATAAGAATACAACTAAAGAGATCCATCTCATTCCCATACTATTCCCTTTCAAAACATACTTGATCACATCAAATTCAAAGAACCCATACATTCCTAGTAATATACAGTATACGATTACGATCAGTAAGGCAGTTTGTTGTAGTCTATTCATACCTATCTCCTTTCTAAATATATATGTATAGAACCACTTTCTAATTCATAAGATGAAGAGAAAAGGAGAGGTGTATATGAAGAAGATCATTGCAGCTGTTGTAGGAGCTGTGCTCTTGATCATTGCTCTGTTCATGGTACTTAGACCAGATCCGATCAATCAGAAGTTAGAGGATACTATGAAGGATCTAGAGGCGTATCATATGAGTGGTGTGATGGAGATGTTGCATGGGGAAGATGTGAAGCAGTATGATCTGGATATTGCTTGGCAGAAGAGTGGAGAGATGGAGAATTATAGAGTTTCTTTGTTTGATAAGAATCTTTCGCAAGAGCAGATCATTTTAAAGAATATGGATGGAGTATTCGTACTCACACCTAACTTGAATCAAGCGTTTAAGTTCAAGGGAGAGTGGCCTAGTGATTCTCCTAAGCCTTATTTGTATCAATCGATGTTAGCTTGGGTACAAGAGGGGTGTCAGAGTAAGAAGCAGAGTGATGGGTACTTTGTGAGTTGTGATGTGTCATATCCTAATTCTATGCAGTTAGTGAAGCAGGAGATGATGTTTGATAAGGATATGAAGCCGATGTGGGTCAGGGTGTATAATGGTGATGGTATTGAAGAGGTAAAGATCTTGTTTGATGAGGTTGATTTTAAGCCTCAGTTTGAGACTGCTTTCTTTGATGTGAATGATAATTTAAAGAATTCTAAGTCTGATATGGTAAGTGCTGAGGTAGATCTTCCTTTGTATCCTGTGTATGTGTATGATGCTAGGTTGACGAATACATCGGTGGCTAAGGTAGGGAATGAGGAGAGACATATTCTAGAGTTTACGGGGGAGAAGTCTTTCACGATTGTTGAGGTGGAGCGTGTGAGGAGTAGTGAGCCTGTGCTTATGCAGGTGAGTGGTGAATTGGTTGATAATGTCGATATGTTCGGAGCGTATGATGGTACGTGTTTGACGTTATATAGTAGTGATGTTGAGTTCTCGATCTATTCTCAGGATCTGAGTGTAGATGAGATGTTGAGTGTTGTGAGTAGTATGCAAGTGGCTGTGATGAAGTAGTGGTATGGTCGTGCATCGTGGAGATATTTATTATGCGGATCTCTCGCCAGTGATGGGGAGTGAACAGGGTGGTATTCGGCCTGTTGTTGTGGTGCAGAATGAGAAGGGGAATCGGTTCTCTAAGACGGTGATCATTGCTCCTATTTCTACTCGGATGACTAAGCCACCTTTGCCTACGCATGTGGTATTGCCAGATGCTATGATGGAAAGGTGTTCGATGGTGTTGTTAGAACAGTTGAGAACGATCGATAAGCAAAGACTTGGGAAGTGGGTCGGTAGAGTGGATCCGAGTATTATGGTGTATATTGATAGGGCTTTGAGGATCAGTTTGGGGATCTAGGTCCCCTTTTTGTTGTGTATGAGTGTTATTTTAGGGAATGTTTAGTTTTAAAAGCATAAAAGGAACAAAAAAATTAAATTTTTAATAACTTTTTTGAAAAAAGTACTTGTCAAATTCTACTTTCCATGCTAATATATATAAGCACTGAGCAATTGGTAGTGGTAAACGCTGTAATGAGGAAGTACTCAAGAGGCTGAAGAGGTGCCCCTGCTAAGGGTATAGGTCGGTCAAACGGCGCGAGGGTTCAAATCCCTTCTTCCTCGCCATTTCTCAGCTAATATATAAATTTGGTCCGGTGGTGTAGCGGTTAACATGCCTCCCTGTCACGGAGGAGATCGCGGGTTCGATTCCCGTCCGGACCGCCATTCTTTTGCAGATGTAGTTCAATGGTAGAACACGACCTTGCCAAGGTTGATACGAGGGTTCGATTCCCTTCATCTGCTCCATTGTAAAGTGAAGCCTGAGTGATCAGGCTTTTTTGTTGTTTCTCTAACTAAATGACAGTATTAGATATTGTACATAGCATACTATAGTACAGAGAAGAGGATATAGTCATGAGAACACGAACGATATTACTTATATGTATCATATTAGTAGGTTGCAGTAATACGAAAGTAGCATTAGATCAAAGTATAGATCTTACTAAAGAAGAAGTAGGAGAGTATCATACCTATGATGAGAAAGTAGTAAGTGAAGTATGGAATAAACTCCTAGAACTAGAGAAGTACCAAGAACATACTCCTATTATAGGAGAATATGAAAGAGGACTATCGATCTACTACCCAGAAGATCAAGGATATTCCTATACCATACACTTTGAAGAAACATCCGATCACTTTCTATATAAAGCCAGTGATGCATTAGTGAAGCATGTGACATACAGTGTAGATGGAGAAGAGGTACGAGGTAGTATTCTAATAGAACAAGTAATAGAAGAAGATATAAGTACTATTACTGTAACACATAGAGCTTATGATATAGATACGATCTATACCTATGATATGATCTATGATGAAGAAAGCAAACTCTTTACAGCTAACAATGAGCACTCCTCTATCGTCCCAGATGAATTACAACAATTATTACTTACACAGTATCAAGAATTCTATGTAAGATGTTTAGATACAGAAACAGTACAACAAACGATCTACATCATACTAGATGTATTAAAGAATAATTCGTAAATATTCTGAGCATTCTAATTGGCAAATAGTACTATATACCGTATACTATAATTGAAAAGAGAAAGAAGGGAGTAAAGTATGAAAGTTAATCTAAATAATTTTGAACAAGAAGTTTTAAAGAGTGAAAAGCCTGTATTGGTGGATTTCTATGCAGACTGGTGTGGACCATGTAAGATGTTAGCTCCGATCATTGAGCAATTAGCAAACGAACAAGATGAAGTAAAGATCGTTAAGGTCAATGTCGATGATGATAGTGAACTAGCTCAAAGATATGGTGTCATGGGGATCCCAACATTAGTACTGATCAAGAATGGGGAAGTAGCCGCTCAAAAGACTGGATACATGCCTAAAGCAGAGATCAAGAAAATGTTCTAAGAGAACTCGTATGAGTTCTTTTCTTTTTGTTTTACTTTCTGTTATAATACTATCAAGAAGGTGATACTATGCGTAAACTAGGAAACATTTACAATGACTTCTTTAAAGAAGGAGCATTAGAAAACGAAAACAAATCTAATAAAGAACCTAAAGAAACAAAGAAAGACGTAAAAGAAGTAATTACTCCACAGAAACTTAGAAAAGATGCAGAGATCTTAGATAACTTATCTAATTCTCTTATGGAAACTCTTAAGAAACAAGGAGAAGAGTTAAAGAAGATGAGTACTTCTTCTAAGGATCTATTAACAGAAGAGGAGATCGCAGAGATCGAAAGACAAGTTGCTAAAGACTTCGGAAACTTATCTCTAGAAGAACCTAAGGAAGAGAAGAAGGAAGAAGAAGTTCCTATCACAAAGAAAGATGTAAGTGTAGTGGATGAATTATACACATTGATCACGCATGAGGTAGTGGGACAGAAAGAGTTCTTACGTAAGTTAATGATCAGTTTCAAGCGTCCACATGTATCTGGAATAGAACAAGATAAGATCATGAATGCGGTATTAGTATGTGGATATCCAGGTTATGGGAAGCATATGGCATTAGATCTATCTACTGCATTCTTACATGAGAAACAATTCTTAACTGCTGATAAGCCATTATATATCGATATTAGTAAATATACTGGGAAAGAGGAAGAAAACTTATTCTTACAGGATATGTATATGGCGGCTAGTAGTAAGTCTGATGTCATTGTGATCGATCATTTAGATTGTGTAGCGCCTTATTATCTGCAACAGTTAGCAGATATTGTGAAGGATAGTGAGTTATCTTTAAATAAGAGATATGGTATTACTAAGGGACAATTAGTAGAAGCTAATAATGCTTTATTAAGTGAAGCAGTTTCGACGATCTCTTTTAAGGGGAAGTATGTATTCTTCTTATCTCATTTACCATATGCTAAGTTAACAGATAAGTTTGGTACTACTTTCACGAATCTATTCTTAGATGTTTGTGAGAATGATGAGTTTTCTAAAGAAGAGATCAAGGGTATTATAGAGAAGCAGATCCAAGTGATCACGAATAAGGCTAAGGAACAGTTACAATTTGATGTGTGTGTAGAGTCTAGTGTGATAGATCTATTAGTATCTATCTTCTCTAGTAAAGAGGGTGTAGAGCCACTGCTAGAGCAAGTAGATCGTATCTATACAGGTCTTACTCAATATAAGTTAGAGTATAGTGTAGCGAGTGGTACTTTCACGATCACTTTGGTGAATGATGAGATCACGTTAGTACATGGTGATGAGAGTAAGTCTTTAGATCAATTACTATCTCGTGAATATCATGATGAAGAGATGGTTTCTATCAAGGATGAATTAGCATCTATTGTAGGTCTTGATGAGATCAAGAAGTACTTGATGTCTTTAGAAGATGATTTCAAGGTACAGGCTTTACGTAAGAAACAGGGATTAAAGACTGCGAATGTGTCTAAGCATATGATCTTTACAGGTAATCCTGGTACTGGTAAGACTACGATCGCGCGTATTCTGGCTAGGTATTTAAAGGGTATTGGGGTGCTTTCTTCTGGTCAGTTGATCGAGGTGAGTAGAGCTGATCTTGTGGGTAGGTATGTGGGTCATACGGCTCCGCTTACTAAGCAGGTGATCGAAAGTGCTCTTGGTGGTGTGTTGTTTATTGATGAGGCATATTCTTTGTATCGTGGTAAGGATGATAGTTTTGGGTTAGAGTCTATTGATACTTTGGTAAAGGGTATGGAGGATAATAGAGATGATCTATTAGTCGTTCTAGCTGGGTATACTAAGGAGATGCAGGAGTTCTTGCAATCTAACTCTGGTCTTAAGTCTAGGTTCCCGAATGTGATCGAGTTCCCGGATTATACGGGTGAGGAGTTATTGAGTATTGCGAATATTCAGGCTTCTAGTAAGGAGTATTATGTGGCTGAGGAGGCACAAACACCATTGCTTGAATACTTTACTAGGGTACAGTTAAGGAATGCCAAGGAGAGCGGTAATGGTAGACTTGCTCGTAATAAGATCGAGGAGGCTATTCTGAATCAGTCTAGGAGGTTGATCGCTGAGCCTGAGAGTGATATGAAGGAATTAAAGTTAATGGATTTTGATCTAGATATAGAGGAGTAGTAAGAGGGTAGCGATAGCTACCCTTTTGTGTGATTTGATGTGAATTAGTATAGAGATATTGACTAGGTAATGAATATATGATTATTTATAAGTAGATAAGTATGGGAAGGAGGTTCTCATATGAAGAAGGTCATAATCATGTTATTCTGTGTATTATTAATAGGGTGTTCCAAAACATATACAAAAGAATTCTCAGTAAGAGAAATGTCCCAAGTTAATTTGAAGCTAGGAACAGTAATAACATTTGAAAATGATACCATTACTATTTCTGGTAAATCACAAGAAATGGTAGACAGTACAGAATGTTATTTAGACTTCAAAGAATGTACAAGTGAAGGTCTTTGTTATGTAAGTGTAATATGTGATAACGACGAAGTATCAGTAGATCTACCTGAGATCTATGTTAATGCAGAGTATTACTATCAAAGATATTCTGAGATCCCTGAGTTCATTAATAACTTTACAGATGGTGAATACCATGCAAGTGATGAGTTTCCTATGTTGTTAATGTATAGTGATGATTGTGCTGATGATACAGATAATGTTGGAGCAACAGTTGACCCACAGAAATGCGAAGTGTTGAAGAAAGACTACGATGATTACTATGTTGTCTATCCAACAAATCACTTATGGCCAAATCACGAGAATGCTACTATAGTGAGTTATGACGATGCTTTACAAGGATCTAGTAGATACTTAATGGATATATCTATGATACCAGTAGAAGAAAGAGCGCCTGATCAGAAATATCTAGAAGAAGATCATAAAGTGGAATTAGTAGAGGCATTGAATGAATTAGAAATAGTTGCTTTCTATCCAGAATACATGTATTACTGGTATAATGAAGAGAATTGCTATAATAGACATGCATCACTAAGTTTCACAAAGAATAAACCTATAATGACAATAGAGGTATACCAATATGCTGATCCTGAAACAGCTTTTGTTGAAGTAAGAACTAACTATGGAGATGGATTTGAAACTATAAAGATGTATGTTAGAACACATAGTTTCTTCGAGAAACTTGATAAGATCTTAGAAGGTATTAAGGGCATTAATGCCACAGAACCATGTCCAGTATCAATTGAATAGTACTTAAGAGAGGTATTCACCTCTCTTTCTATTATCACACGATTTCACACAAAGAAATTAGCACTCAACACTTGACAGTGCTAAAAGAAGTGCTATAATAGTAACCGTAAGAGATAAGAACTCTTACAAAAAATTTTAGATATTAATTAGCACTCTCTATATTGAAGTGCTAAAGGAGGAAACAATATGTATATGACAAATCAATTAAACTCTCTATTCAATGAAGTATTCCCATATAGAGAAAGACAAAAAATGGAATATATGCTTACAGATATTAAGAAAGTAGATGAGAATTATGTAATGGAGATCGATCTACCAGGTGTCAATAAAGAGAATATTGCTATTTCTTTAGAAAAAGGATTATTAACAGTATTCGTAGATCAAAAGGCACAAGAAGGTGAATACCTAGTATCCGAAAGACTACATGGAGAATATGGTAGACGTTATCGTGTATCTACTAGCTTAACAGAAGAAGATATCCAAGCATCTTTTAAAGATGGTATCTTAACACTAACATTTCCGATCGATAAGAAGATCGAGAAGAAAATGATCCAAATTGATTAAAGAAAGAAGGAATAAATATATGCGTTATCTAACAAGAACAAATAGCATCTTTCCTACATTTGATGATCTATTCAATTTCCCAAGTATGAAAGAATTCAGTATAAATACTATGCAATGTGATATTTCTAAAAGAGATGGAAACTATGTGATCGATATCGATCTACCAGGATATAACAAAGAAAATATCGCTATCTCTTTAGAAGAAGGCTATATAACAGTAGAAGCAAAACAAAGTACAACAAATGAAACTACTAAAGAAGGCTATATCCACCAAGAACGCTTCTTAGGTAGCACAAGTCGTAGCTTCTACGTAGGCGAGGCTGTGAAGGAAGAAGACATTAAGGCAGCCTATCGTAATGGTACCCTTACATTAACTATTCCCGAAGTGAATAAACAACTGGAAGAAGTTTCCCCAAAGTACATTACTATAGAATAAATCACAAAGAAGGCATATGCCTTCTTTTAATTTCTCCTATCCTACACAAATAGTAGTAGTAATCTTTCTTAAATTCTGTTAGAATATAAGATGCAATTATTGAGGAGGTTTTCTATGAGTGTTATTGAAACAAATCTAATTAAAAGTATCGAAACAGCAGTACAAAAACTATATGATCAAACATTAGCAGAAGGAATGATCATGATCGAGATCCCTAAGGATCCTAGTAATGGTGACTATTCTACTAATATCGCAATGCGACTAACAAAACTATTAAAGAAGAACCCTCAAATCATCGCCCAAGAAATCAAAGCAGAATTAGAAGCATCTTGCCCTGACGTAAAAGAAGTAACAGTAGCAGGACCAGGCTTCATCAACTTCCGCATGAAAGCTACATCTCTAGCAAATATCATCAACACAGTTATCGAACAAAACGAAAAGTATGGACATAACGACAGTGGTAAAGGTGAAAAGATCTTACTAGAGTACGTATCCGCTAACCCTACAGGAAACTTACACTGTGGACATGCTAGAGGAGCTGCATGGGGAGACTCAACAGCTCGTCTATTAAAAGCATCAGGATATGATGTTTTGCGTGAATACTACATCAATGATGCTGGTAATCAAATGCGTAACCTAGGTCTATCTGTATATGCACGTTACGCTCAATTATTTGGTAAGGAAGTAGAACTACCTGCTGATGGTTATTATGGAGAAGACGTTATCCAGATCGCTAAGTTGATCAAGGAAGAACACGGGGACGAATGGTTAGAGAGGGAAGAAGGACGTTTACACTTCTTTATCCAAGAAGGATATCGTCTAGAACTCGTAAAACTAAAACGTGACTTAGATCTATACCGTGTAGCATTCGACTCATGGATCAGTGAACAAAGTTTATACGATACAGGTCGTGTAGATAAGGCTATCGAAGAGTTAGTAGCACAAGGTCTAACATATGAAGAAGACGGTGCATTATGGTTAAAGACTGTAGAGTATGGAGATGACAAGAACCGTGTATTACGTAAGAATGACGGAGCTCTAACATACTTAACACCAGATATCGCTAACCATGTATATAAGTTTGAACGTGGCTACACTAAGCTAGTAAACATTTGGGGAGCAGACCACCATGGATATATCCCACGTATGAAAGCTGCTCTAACTGCTCTAGGACATCCGAAAGATAGCCTAGAAGTAGATATCGTACAAATGGTACGTCTAGTAGAAAATGGCGAAGAAGTCAAGATGTCTAAACGTACAGGTAACGCTGTAACGATCCGTGATCTATGTGAAGACATCGGAGTAGACGCAACACGTTACTTCTTCGTATCTCGTGCATTAGATACACACCTAGACTTTGACCTAAGCTTAGCACGTAAGCAAACAAACGAGAACCCAGTATACTATGCGCAATATGCCCATGCACGTATCTGCTCTATCTTACGTCAAGCACCAGAGTTCAAGGCATTAGAGAGCTATGATCTATTAGTAGAAGAAAAAGAAACAGCTCTATTAAAGTACATCAATGAATTCGTATCAGTAGTAAGTGATGCAGCGGCTACAAGAAGTCCAAATAAGATCTGTAACTATATTCAAAAGCTAGCATCTCTATTCCATAGTTTCTATGGAGCACACAAGATCATCGATCCAGAAAATGAAGCATTAACTAACCAACGCTTAGGACTATTATTAGCTACTAAGATCACATTAGCAAATGCATTAGACTTCATCGGTATCACAGCTCCTGAAAAGATGTAATCATAAGCTTGAAGAGAAATCTTCAGGCTTTTTCTTTATATTTCTAGTATTATCTGCTATATTGAATATAACAACAGGAGGAACTATCATGCCAACACCCCATATCCAAGCTCAACTAGGAGAGATCGCTAAGACAGTCCTAATGCCAGGAGATCCCCTAAGAGCGAAATATATCGCTGAAACATTTCTAGAAGATCCCGTATGCTTCAATACGATCCGTAATATCCTAGGCTATACAGGTACTTATAAAGGAAAGAAAGTATCTATCATGGCTAGTGGGGTAGGAATGCCAAGTATTGGCGTATATTCCTATGAACTATATACCCACTATCATGTAGAGAACATCATTCGTATTGGCTCAGCAGGAAGTTATACAGAAGAACTAGATCTAGGAGATGTATTGATCGCTAAAGATGCTTGGAGTGATTCTAGCTATGCTCTAGTACAGAATAATGATCCTAGTGATATCCAAGTACCTAGTCAAGAACTAACGCATAAGTGTATAAGTGCTGCTAAGGAGAATGGTATTCCTTATAAGTATGGTAGATTATATAGCAGTGATGTATTCTACGTAGAACCCCATTCGATCAAGGATTGGTATAAAGACCATGGATGTCTAGCAGTAGAAATGGAGAGTTTCGCACTATTCTCTAATGCGAAGGTATTAGGAAAGAGGGCTGCTTGTATCGTAACGATCAGTGATAACTTAGTTACACACCAAGGATTAAGTGCCAAGGAAAGAGAAACATCCTTTACAAATATGATGAAGATCGCATTAGAAACAGCGATCCTAGAATAACAAAACAGAGGTGCCTACAGCACCTCTTTCTGATACTCATAATAGATACAAGTATGTACCTTACCCCTATACTCTAAACTATCAGAATATTCGATCTTACTCATACCACACTTCGCCATTACTCTACCACTCGCTAGATTCTCCTCAAAATGACCAGCTCTCACACAAGTATACCCCAGCATCAAAAGATCCTCTAGCACAGCCCCTAAAGCCTCTGTCGCATATCCCTGATTCCAATACCTAGGATGATACGCATACCCGATCTCTATTCTCTTCTCAACTCTTTCCACATCATTCACGAAACCGATCAAATGATCATTTATATATACACCACGCACATAACGATCCTTCGCCAAAGAAAGATCCATCAATCTTTGAAACAACTTCTCAGCCTGTTCTCTACACTCAAAATCAGGCAACATATACGTCTTCTTGACCTCCTCATCATAGAAGATCTCTAAAGCAGCCTCCAAGTCTTGCTCTTTAAAAGGTCGTATCACTAATCTCTCCGTCTCAATATATCTACTCATATAAATACCTCTACATCTTATTTAATTATACCCAAAGAAAACTATAAAAACAATATTACCAAATATAGTCAATAGGCATCCTTAATGAACTATGGTATAATACATCACGAGGGATAAAACAAATGGATCCATCTTATGTATGAGATTATATTTTGCGGAAAAACTAATCAAGTAGAAATACAGCTATATATATAAAGGAGAGTAATAAATGGAACCTATCCACGTGAACAGCGAAATAAAACCATTAAAGAAAGTCATGTTACACAGACCTGGTAGAGAACTATTGAATCTAACACCAGATACACTAGATCAATTACTATTCGATGACATTCCATTCTTACAAGTAGCCGTAAAGGAACATGATGCCTTTGCGAAGATCTTAAGAGAGAATGGGGTAGAGGTAGTATATCTAGAAGATCTAATGGCACAAACACTAGATCAATCCCCACAGATCAGAGATCAATTCTTACAGCAATATATTATGGAAGCAGGCATCCATACTCCTAAATGGAAGAAACTAGTCTTAGATCATTTGAATAAGATCAAAGATAATAAAGAACTAGTACTTAAGACAATGGAAGGGATCCAGTTAAAAGAGATTGAACATGATCGTACTAATTCTTTAGTAGATATGGTAAGTGAAGAAAATAAAATGATCGTAGATCCAATGCCTAATCTATACTTCACACGTGATCCATTCGCTACTATTGGCAATGGAGTGAGTCTAAACAGAATGTACTCTGTAACACGTAATCGTGAAACGATCTATGGGGAATACATATTTAACTATCATCCTGAATATAAAGGAAAGGTAGAGAAATACTTTGATCGGTATGATGCTTTCCATATTGAAGGAGGAGATATCTTGAATCTAAGTGAATCCGTATTGGCAGTAGGGATCTCACAAAGAACAAGTCCAGATGCAATCGAAGGATTAGCCAAGAATATCTTCCAGAATCCTAATACTAAGATCAAAACAGTCCTAGCCTTCAATATTCCAAACACAAGAGCCTTCATGCACTTAGACACAGTCTTCACACAGATCGACTATGACAAGTTCACAGTACATCCAGGGATCTTAGGCACATTACAAGTATTCGAGATCACACAAGGAGATACACAGTATAGTGTTAAGATCAAGGAGATCAAGGCTAGTCTAGATCATATTCTAGAGAAGTATCTAGGGATCCCTAAGGTTACATTGATCCAATGTGCTGGAGGAGATCGTATTGCTTCTGAGAGAGAACAGTGGAATGATGGTTCTAATACATTATGTATCGCACCTGGTGTGATCGTAGTGTATGAGAGAAATGATGTAACGAATGAGTTATTACGTAAACATGGTTTAAAGGTATTAGAAATGCCTAGCTCAGAGTTATCAAGAGGACGTGGCGGCCCTCGTTGTATGAGTATGCCTCTAGTACGCGAATAAAATAGAATACATACGAAAGAAAGGTAAATACAATGGCAATCAATTTACGTGGCAGAAATTATTTGAAGTTATTAGACTTCTCTACTCAAGAGATAGAGTATCTATTAGAGTTATCGAAAGAATTTAAGAGATTGAAACTAACCAATACACCCCATCGTTACTTAGAAGGCAAGAACATCGTATTATTATTCGAAAAGACATCGACTCGTACTCGTTGTTCTTTTGAAGTAGCGGGTATGGATCTAGGAATGGGTGTAACATACCTAGACCCAGGTTCTTCTCAAATGGGTAAGAAAGAGAGTATTGCGGATACTGCTAGAGTACTAGGCAGAATGTATGATGGCATAGAGTATCGAGGATTCTCTCAAGAGATCGTAGAAGAGCTAGCAGAATATGCAGGTGTTCCTGTGTGGAATGGTCTAACAGATGAGTTCCATCCTACTCAGATGTTAGCGGATATGTTGACGATCGAAGAGAAGTTTGGATATTTAAAGGGCATCAACTTTGTCTTTATGGGAGATGCTCGCAACAATATGGGCAATTCCTTAATGGTAGCTTGTGCTAAACTAGGACTAAACTTCACAGCATGTGCTCCTAAGGAATTATGGCCAAGTGAAGAGTTAGTAGAAATATGTCGCAACATTGCGCAAGAGAATGAGTGTACTATTACATTATGCGATGATGTAATGGAAGGCACTAAGGATGCAGATGTGATCTATACAGATATTTGGGTTTCCATGGGAGAACCAGATTCAGTATGGGAGACTCGTATCAAGTTATTGAAGGACTACCAAGTGAATAGTAGTGTAATGCAGAATGCTAGACATGATGCGATCTTCATGCACTGCTTACCATCTTTCCATGATACTAGAACAACTATTGGAGCTGAAATAGCTAAGAAGTTTGGAATCAGTGAGATGGAAGTAAGTGATGAGGTGTTTGAATCTAAGCAGTCTGTAGTCTTTGATGAAGCGGAGAATCGTATGCATACGATCAAGGCAGTGATCTATGCTACGCTACAATAACTATGAGTACGAAGCGTTTAGTAATAGCCCTAGGAGGAAATGCCCTAGGGAATACTTCTCAAGAACAATTAGAATTAGTGAAAGTCACTGCTCAAACGATCGTAGATCTATCGCAAGAGGGATATAGTGTAATCGTAGGGCATGGGAATGGTCCTCAAGTAGGGATGATCAATAGTGCTATGGAATACTCTAGTAATGAGGGTGGGAATACTCCCTATATGCCATTTCCAGAGTGTGGTGCTATGAGTCAGGGATATATTGGATATCACTTGACACAGGCGATCCAACAAGAGTTAAAGAAGAGAAATATCGATAAGGAAGTGGCTTGTATTATTACCCAAGTAGTCGTAGATCGTAATGATCCAGCTTTCCTTACACCAAATAAACCAATTGGGGCTTTCTTAACTAAGGAAGAATCTGTTATACTATCTAGAGAAAAAGGTTTCCATTTCATGGAAGATGCTGGTAGAGGCTATCGCAGAGTCGTACCATCACCTCAACCACAAAGGATCGTAGAGATCAAGGCAGTAGAGCATTTGGTAGAAAGTGGTGCGATCGTGATCACTGTAGGAGGGGGAGGGATCCCAGTAGTGGAAACTCCACAAGGTCTACAGGGAGTAGATGCTGTGATCGATAAGGATCGATCTTGTGCAAAGTTAGCACTAGATATCAAGGCAGATATGTTGATCGTCCTTACTGCAGTGGATAGAGTATGTATCCATTTCAATACTCCTGATCAAAAGGCTCTACCAGAAATGAGTATTGAACAGGCGAAAAGATATATCAAAGAAGGACACTTTGCTCCCGGTTCTATGTTACCGAAAGTAGAGGCATGTCTAGATTTTGTAGAGAATACGAATGATGGAGTGGCTATGATCACTTCCCTACAGAAGGCTAAATCAGCACTAAGAGGAGAAGTAGGCACTATCATTACAAGATAAAGGATCTGAAGTATTAGCGTTAGAAGGAGAAAGGCGATGTCTAAAAAGAAAAATAGATCACTTTCCAGCTTTACGATACTATTACTGATCATTGTAGCCCTAGCCGCTATCACATGGTTCATACCAGAGGTAGAGCAAGCTACACTGGCTAATGTAGTTATGGCACCATATTATGGTTTTATCGATGCGATCGATGTTTGTATATTTATCCTTGTATTAGGAGGATATCTAAGTGTCGTTACCAAAACAGGGGCTTTAAATGCAGGAGTGAATGCTTTAGTACGTAAATTACATGGAAATGAATTAGTATTGATCCCTATACTAATGATCATATTTGCAATCGGAGGTACGACCTTTGGCTTTGCTGAAGAGACACTAGGATTCTATGCCTTGATATGTACAGCCATGGTAGCAGCAGGATTTGATACACTGGTAGCTACTGGAGCGATCATATTAGGAGCAGGAGTAGGGTGTCTTGGGTCTACTGTGAATCCATTTGCAACAGGGATAGCATCTGATGTGCTAGTATCACTAGGGATCAATGTGAATCAAGGAACAGTGATCATGATCGGATTGATCTTATTAGTAGTCAATCTAACGATCGCTATTCTATATGTCATGAGATATGCTCGTAAAGTAAAAGAGGAAAAAGGCTCTATCTTAAGTGCGAAAGAGACTCTAGCCATGGAGCATACTTATAGACAAGAAGAAAAGAAAGAAGAAGTGCACTTCAATGGTAAGATGAAGTTGATCTTAGCTATATTTGGAGTAACGTTCTTAGTCATGGTGATCGCTGTGATCCCATGGTCTGCTTTCTTAGGAGAAGAGGTATATACACAGTTCTTTGGTTGGAGCAGTATTCTCAATGCAGCTCCACTGGGAGAATGGTGGTTTGGTGAGTTAGCTATGTGGTTCTTCATTATGGCTATCGTAGTGGGGATCATTGGTAAGTTATCTGAGAAAGAGATCGTAGATGCGTTCCTTTTCGGAGCTAGTGATATCGTATCAGTAGTCTTGATCATTGCGGTGGCAAGAGGAGCTTCAGTATTGATGAGTCAAACGGGGCTAGATGTATATTTCTTAGAAACAGCAGCCTCATTATTACGAAATGTATCCGTCTTGATCTTTGCTCCATTATCCTATGTCATCTATATCGGATTATCCTTCCTGATCCCATCTTCTTCAGGTTGTGCTACCGTTACAATGCCGATCATGGGTCCATTAACACAAGGATTGAACTTTGATCCAGCTGTCATGATCTTGATCTTCTCAGCGGCTAGTGGTCTAGTCAATCTATTTACTCCTACTTCAGGAGTGGTCATGGGTGGTCTATCGATCGCTAAGGTAGAGTATGGTACATGGATCAAATGGGTATGGAAGTGTGTAGCAATGATCGGGGTCGCTAGTTGTGTGATCTTGACGGTAGCTATGATGATGCTTTAAGTATTTATATGGCAATAAGAGTCACGACAGTATTCTGTTGTGACTTTTCTTATGTTTCTATACAAAGTATATTAGTTGACAGTCCATAGAAATGGTAGTACTCTAATAATACAGATACCCCCTAGGGGTGTAGGAGAAACGCTATGAAAGAGAAATTTCAAGTAACAGGAATGACTTGCTCAGCTTGTAGTGCTGCTGTAGAAAGAGCAGTATCTAAGGTAGAGGGAGTAAGCAAGGTAGAAGTAAATCTACTAGCCAATTCCATGCAGGTGGAATATGAGAATGTAGAGAGTAGTGTGATCATAGAAGCGGTAGAGAAGGCTGGGTATCATGCTTTCTTAGGAAGTGCTAAGGGAAAAGTAGATCAAAGAGAGAGTAAGAGTACAGTAGATGAGGAACTAGCTTCTATGAAGCAAAGGATCATCGTATCTTTTAGTTTCTTAATTCCATTGATGTATATCTCTATGGGACATATGTATGGTTTACCATTCCTAGAAATATTCCATGGAGCAGAGAATGCATTGACCTTTGCCTTTACCCAATTCTTGCTAACACTACCAGTCATCTATATTAATCGTAAGTATTATATCGTAGGCTTTAAAACCCTATTCCATGGGACACCTAACATGGATTCACTCATTGCCATTGGTTCCTCTAGTGCGCTAGTATACGGGATCTATGCGATCTATCAAATAGGATATGCCTTAGGACATGGGAACTTAGAAGTAGCTCATAGTTACATGATGGATCTATACTTTGAATCAGCGGCTATGATCTTAACATTGATCACATTTGGAAAGTTCTTAGAAACGCGTTCTAAACGTAAGACTCAAGATGCGATCGGTAAGATGATGGAGTTAACGAGTAAAGAAGCGACTGTATTAGTAGAGGGAGAAGAGAGAGTCGTTGCGATCGAAGAGGTTCGTGTCGGAGATTTATTAGTAGTGCGTCCTGGAGAAAAGATCCCCACAGATGGTGTGATCATAGAGGGTAGTACTTCAGTGGATGAGAGTGCTTTAACAGGCGAGAGTCTACCGATCGAGAAACATGTATCAGATAAAGTCATTGGAGCTACGATCAATAAGCAAGGAAGGATCTTGGTAGAAGCTACTAGAGTGGGAGAAGATACCACATTCTCTCAGATCATTCAATTAGTCGAGGAGGCAGCCTCTTCCAAAGCACCGATCTCTAAATTAGCCGATAAGATCAGTGGCATATTCGTACCTACTGTTATTACCATTGCACTGATCACATTTGCTGTATGGATGGCATTAGATTATTCCTTCAGCTTCTCATTATCCATGGCGATCTCAGTACTAGTCATCTCATGTCCATGTGCTCTAGGTCTAGCAACTCCAGTAGCGATCATGGTCGGTACTGGGAAAGGTGCTGAAATGGGCATCTTGATGAAGTCTGCAGAGAGTCTAGAGATCACGCATGAGGTAAAATGTATCGTCTTTGATAAAACGGGTACGATCACAAGTGGGAAACCAGTCCTTAAGAATATTCATACAAAGTTAGAAGAGAATACATTCCTACAAGTAGTAGCTAGTCTAGAAAATGCCTCTAAGCATCCATTAGCACATAGTATTCTAGAAGTAGCTAAGGAAAGAAATATCGAACTATTCCCGATCACAGAGTTTCAAAGTATTGCAGGACAGGGAATACAAGGAAAGATCAATGATCAGGTATATCGTATTGGAAATGCGACTATGATGAGTCAGGCTAGTATACTTGTTAGTACATACCAACCATATGCAGATCAGTATTCCCAATTAGGACATAGTGTCATGTATGTGGCTAGAGAAGAAGAATTGATCGGTCTGATCTCTGTAGCAGATTCTATCAAGAGTAGTAGTAAACAAGCGATCGCTAACTTACAACATCTAGGGATCCATACAGTTATGTTGAGTGGCGATAATGCGAAGAGTGCCAAGGCCATTGCTGAAGAAGTAGGGATCGAGGCGTATATTGCGGAAGTATTACCGAATCAGAAAGCAGATGAGATCCGTAAATTACAAGCTACCTATGGTAGAGTAGCCATGGTGGGGGATGGTGTCAATGATGCGGTAGCATTAACTGCAGCGGATATAGGTATTGGAATTGGTGCTGGTAGTGATGTAGCGATCGAGGCAGCAGATATCGTATTAGTGAATAGTGATCTGTTAGATGTAGTGAAAGCAGTACAGTTAAGTAGATCTGTCATTAAGAATATTAAAGAGAATCTATTCTGGGCATTCTTCTATAATGCCTTAGGTATACCACTAGCAGCAGGTGTATTCTATCTAAGCTTAGGATTGAAACTAAATCCAATGTTTGGAGCCGCTGCCATGAGTTTAAGTTCTGTCTTCGTAGTCAGTAATGCACTACGTTTAAGAAGATTTAGACCACACTTAATAGAAGTAATGAGCACACACCCAGAAGTAGTAGAAATAGTGAATGAGAAAGAGGTAAAGAGTATGAGTAAAGTAATGGTTATTGAAGGTATGATGTGTATGCACTGTCAAGCTCGTGTAGAGAAGGCATTAGCTGCAGTGGAGGGTGTTAGTAGTGTAGTGATCGATCTAGCTGCTAAGACTGCTACAGTAGAGGTTTCTGCGGATGTGAGCAATGAGGCATTGACTAAGGCTGTGGTAGATGCTGGATATGAGGTCATTTCTGTAGCTTAGTATGGTGGCGGATAAGGAGAAGGTAGAGCGCCTTTTAAAGACTGCGAGAGGTCAGATCGATGGGATCTTACGGATGATCGAAGAGGATCGGTATTGTATTGATGTGTCGAATCAGATCATGGCAGCACAATCGATCTTGAAGAAGGTCAATTATGAGATCTTAAGTGCGCATTTGTTAGGGTGTGTGAAGAATGCGGATGCTGAGGAGTATGATAGTAAGATCGAAGAGTTATTGAGTGTGATGCAGTCTATGAGTAAGTAATTGAGGAGGATCATTTATAATAATAGATGATCCTTTTATTTTTATCTTTATGTTCTAATAGAAATAGGATATAATATTATTGGCTTTTTGTTGACATAAGTGTTGTGGGTAGATTTTGTATTTCTATCTATACATTTTATGGTATAATATACGCTAGGAGGTTTGCTTATGGGAATTCTAACACTACGTTCCGTTCTCAATATCATCACTGCATTGATCGATATTGGTGTAATCTGGATAGTTATTTACTATGCTCTTAAGATCGTTCGAAATAACAATCGAACTATTCAAATATTCAAAGGGATCATTATCATGTTATTGATCAAGGGTCTATCAACACTACTAGGTCTTTCTGGTACACAATGGTTGGTAGATAGCTTTGTTAACTATGGATTATTGATCGTGATCATTATCTTCCAACCAGAGATCAGATCTGTCTTAGAACGTCTTGGTCAATCTAATACATTGACACGTATGTCTACGATGACTGGTAATGAGTTAAATGATCTAGTAAATGCTTTAGTAGAGGCAAGTGTTCGTTTATCTAAAGAACAGATCGGTGCTCTTATGACGATCGAACAAGGTCAATCTTTAAGTGATTATATTAAGACTGGTACTAAGATCAATGCTACTGTTACAACAGAGTTATTATGTTCGATCTTCGTGCCACTTACTCCATTACATGATGGAGCAGTGATCATTCAAGGAAACTTGATCTCATGTGCTTCTGCGTATTTCCCTCCTACTAATATGGATCTTCCAACAAAGTATGGAGCTCGTCATAGAGCTGCTATTGGGATCAGTGAAGTAACTGACTCTACTACGATCGTTGTAAGTGAGGAAACTGGTACTATTTCTATTGCTGAGGGTGGTAAGTTGATCCATGTGAATGAGGAAGAATTGCGTGAGTACTTATTGAAGGCTATTTGTGTACAAGAAGTGGATGCGAAGCCGAAAGATAAGGTTCGTACTAAGAAGAGTGGAGGGATCAAGTTTGATTTCTTGAACTCTGAGGAGAGTACGAATAATGAAATGAATGTAGGTAAGAGTAGTAAGAAGACTAAGTCTATCGATCCTTCTTTCGCTCGTCGTAAGAAGAAAGAGAATAAGGCGTTATTACCTTCTGCTACGGATACAGAAGAAATGACAGAGAACAAAGGAGGCAATGATCATGGAGAAGAATAAGCCAAATTTGGATCAAGATACTAATAAAAAGATCGAATTAGCGAAGTCTATTGCTTCACGTGGTCAAACTGTAGCTCGTACATATGCTTCTTTAGAAGATGGAGTAGCTCGTTTGATCAAGACGATCTCTTATATGTTCGACCGCTTTGTATTTAATCCTAGATTAAGTGGGGTCGTATCCTTTGTGTTAGCTTTAGTAGTATATCTAACAGTAAATAATGGTTGGACGAATCCAACATTGAGTTATGCAGAGAGTTTAGGAGATGTAGCTCTATCGACTACTGCGAATACTGAGGTATATGAGATTGTAGGTCTTCCTGAGAGTGTGGAAGTCACTGTAATGGGTGAGATGAGTGATATCCAGATGACTAAGTCTACTGGTGGGTATAAGATCGTAGCAGATCTATCTGGTCTTACAGAGGGTACTCATACGATCAACTTTATTCCTACGAATTTCTCTGATCGTGTAGATGTTATTTGTAATCCTTCTAGTGCGACAGTTACGATCCGTCGTAAGATCTCTTGGAAGAAGAACTTAACATATGACTATATCAATACAGATAAGATGAATGCTCGTTATATCTTAGGAGAACCAAACTTTGAAACAGAAGAGATCATCATTCGTGCTTCTCAAGAAACTGTGAATAACATTGCGTTAGTTAAGGCATTGATCGATGTATCTGATGTGAATGGTAGCTTTGAGCAAGAGGCTCCATTAGTAGCATTCGATAACCAAGGTAACCGTATTGATGTAGATATGGTACCTTCTAGTGTACATGTCAGTGTAAAT
Source organism: Erysipelotrichaceae bacterium (assembly GCA_015058845.1). Taxonomy (GTDB): domain Bacteria; phylum Bacillota_I; class Bacilli_A; order Erysipelotrichales; family Erysipelotrichaceae; genus SIG230. The sequence continues at coordinate 111,897 of SVBO01000002.1, read as the reverse complement.
GTATCTTCTCCTAATAAGACAGTGCCTATTATCTTAGTACCTAAGGGTGAGATCCCTAATAACAAGGCTATTTCTGAGATCACTATGGACCAAGCAGCTATTACTATTTATGCTGCCGAGTCTGTATTGAATGCGATCGATAACTTTACGGTAGAGTTCGATGTATCAGAGATGGTATCTGACTCTTCATTAGTGGCTTCTATTAAGTTACCTAGTGGGGTTAAGAGTGCTTCTATTTCTAAGGTAAATCTAGAGGTCAAGTTAGTAGAGGCTACTACTAAGGTCATTGAAGGTATTAGATTGTCATATGTTGGATTAGATAGTAAGTATAAGTTCGATATCGTAAATGATGAGGATATGGATATTGATGTAGAGATCACTGGTAGTCCTGAGCGTGTAGAGGCAATTACTGCTGAGGATCTAGAAGTGTATGTTGATATGAGTAAGGTCGGTACTGGACAACGTACTTTAGAGGTACATGTCAAGGGTAGCGATAACTTATTGAAGTATAAGTCTTTAAAAGAAACTGTTGACTTTGTCTTTGTAGAATAGGTGGAGAATATGAAATATTTCGGAACAGATGGTTTTAGAGGTAAAGTAAGTGAGAAGTTGAATGTGACACATGCATTCAAGATCGGTATGTATCTAGGATATTATTTCTCAAAGAAACGTCCTAATCCACGTATGATCGTAGGAAAGGATACTCGTTTATCTGGGGATACTTTAGAACATGCTCTTGCGGCTGGTGCAGCTAGCATGGGAGCTGATGTCTATTTACTAGGTGTAACTCCTACCCCTGCTATTTCTCTATTGATCCGTAAGGGTAACTATGATATGGGAGCTATGATCTCTGCTTCTCATAATCCATATCAAGATAATGGGATCAAATTATTCAATGAAGATGGTTTCAAATTACAAGAAGAAGTAGAATTATTGATCGAGGAATATATCGATAGTGAAGAGTTATTACCACTCGTTAGTGGGAAAGAGATCGGTAAGATCATTGATATCCATGACAATGGACTTGCTAAGTATGCAGCATGGTTACATGAAGTATGTGACTTTGATTTCACAGGTATGCGTGTGTTATGTGATTTAGCGAATGGTTCTGCTACAGCGATTGCTAAGAGTGTGTTAGAGAGTTACAATGCTGAGGTTGATGTGATCTCTAATGAGCCTAATGGTATTAATATCAATGAGGGTTGTGGTTCTACGCACTTAGAGTTATTACAGGATAAGATGATCGAGGGTGAGTATGATATTGGTCTTGCTTTTGATGGAGATGCGGATCGTTTGCTAGCGGTAGATGAACATGGTTGTATTGTAGATGGAGATATCATCATGTATCTTTGTGGTAAGTATATGAAGGAACATGGTACATTGAATCAAGATGTAGTGGTAACTACTGTGATGTCTAATATTGGGCTTCATAAGGCTTTTAAGGAATGTGGTATTGCTACTAAGAAGACTGCTGTGGGAGATAAGTATGTTTCTGAGTGTTTATTTGCGGAAGGGTATTCTCTTGGTGGAGAACAAAGTGGACATATTATCTTTAAGGATGAAGCAGTAACTGGAGATGGCTTGTTAACAGCGTTACATTTGTTACAAGTATTGAAGCATAGTGGTACTTCTTTAAGTACATTACGTGAGTCTATTGAGATCTATCCACAGTTATTGAAGAATGTTCGTGTACAGAGTAAGAAGGCTGCTATGGAAGATAGTGATGTGAAGGCTGCGATCGAACAGATCACAGTATTACTAGGAGACAATGGTCGTATTCTAGTACGTCCTTCTGGTACAGAAGAATTGATTCGTGTAATGGTAGAAGCACAAAGTGATGAATTGTGTGAAAATTATGTTAACCAAGTAATCGAAATTATTGAAAATAAGAGGCTTTAGTCTCTTTTTTCTTTTGTTTTAGATCCATTTTAGGTAAAATATATGTGACGAGGTGATCGGAAATGAAGAAAACGATTTGTGTTGTAGAAGATGAAAAGGATCTTAATGAATTAGTAAAGCGTTATTTAGAACGTGAGGGATATGAGGTCCGTAATTATTATCGTTATGAAGAGGCATTAGCCCATGTACATGATGAGGATGTACACTTGTGGGTGTTAGATATAATGTTAGATGATAAGAGTGGGTTTGATCTTATTGAAATGATCAAAGAAAAGAATCCTGAGTTACCAGTGATCTTTATGTCTGCTCGTGATAAGGAGTTCGATCGTATTATTGGTCTTGAAAAGGGTAGCGATGATTATATTACGAAACCATTCTCTCCAAAGGAATTAGTATTACGTGTCAATAATATCATGAAGCGTACGTATAAAGATGATTATGTACGTATGAGTGTGGATGGCTATGCGATCGATGAGCAACAGCGTAAAGTATATTCACAAGGAGAAGAGATCGAGTTAACTACTAAGGAATACGATCTATTATGTTTATTTGTTAAGAATCGTGGAGTAGCATTTAGTCGTGAGCAGATCCTAGATAAGATCTGGGACGTGAATTATTTCGGATCTGATCGTGTAGTAGATGATACATTACGTCGTCTACGTCGTAAGATGCCTGCTCTTAATATCCATACGATCTACGGATTTGGATACCGTCTAGGATAATGAATAAGACTAGAAGATTCATAGAGGAATTCTCTCTATCCCAACAATTGTTAGTGATCATCTTTGCCTTTACGATCACTTTCACAGGCTTCTTTGTTATATTATTAGGTCCCAATCTAACAGAATTCGTAGAAATGCAGATCTATACAGTCTTAGATATCTCTCAAAATAACATAGAATTCTCACTAGAACAAGACATGCCACTCTCCTTTCTATCAGATAGTGATAACACAACAGTATCACACCTGATCATGCAAGAGGGGGAGATCCACCAAATAGGATCATTTAAACTCACTAGAGAAACACGTATCTCTTTATTGAATGAGATCGAGCAGTTACAAGAGATCACGAATAGTAAGTTTACCGATATCAATGGTAGAGTGATCTATTATACTGTACATCGTGAGAATGATCTCATGATCGTTTCTTATATGTATGATACGTATGGATTACAGATCCGTGGAGCCTTATTGAATAGTATCATCAATGTTACAGTATTCATTGTATTTGCATTATTCCTATTGCTATTACTATGGGTAGCAACGATCATTACACCACTACGACAGATCCGTATCTTTGTGGATAAGTATAAAGTGGGACAAAAGAGTGAATTAAAGATCGATCGTAAAGATGAGATCGGGGAATTGGCCAATGCTTTAGTGCAATTAACACATGAATTAGAATATCAAGAAGAGCATAAGACACAACTGATCCATAATATCTCACATGACTTAAAGACACCTATTGCTACGATCAAATCGTATGGAGAGAGTATCAAGGATGGTATCTATCCATATGAGACATTGGAGAAGAGTGTAGATGTTATTATCGAACATGCTACTCGCTTAGAGAAGAAAGTACATAGTTTACTATTACTGAATAGGTTATCATTCCAAGATGAGAAGAGTGTAGTAGATACGATCGAAGAAGTAGATATGTGTGAAGTGATCGAACAGACGATCTTAGCGATCAAGGTCATCAAACCACATATCAATATTGATTGTAATCTAAAGCCAGCTACCTTTATGGGGAATAAAGAGAATTGGCGTATTACCACAGAGAATATTATTGATAATGCTCTAAGATATGCTAAGAGTACGATCTGGATCACGTTAGACCAAGATGAATTGATCATTGAAAATGATGGTTCTTCTATTAGTGAAGAGAAGTTACATTCGATCTTTAGAGCCTATGAGAAAGGGACTGATGGTAACTTTGGTCTAGGTCTATCGATCGCTTATAAGGCTGTTACTCAAGCAGGATACTTCATTGTAGCAGAGAATACTGATCGTGGGGTAGCATTCCGTATCTTTAAACCTAATTTTAAATAAGGACGAGAGTCCTTATTTTTGTATCGTTAGATAGGTAGAAAATGGGTGGTTTGAATTTATAAGCAATTATGTTATAATAATAGGGATTATAGGATTTGAAGGTGATTATAATGAAATATGTAAAGAAGGGGAAATGGATCGTACTTGTGTTATTGCTATGCGTATTCGTAGGATTTATACCACAAGTCAAAGCTGCTTCTACTAATAACTTCTTAGCAGATGTATCTTTTGATATCGGTTCATTAGATAAACCATTTGATAGCAAAACGATCAACTATTATCTAACAGTACCCAATGGAACAGAGAAAGTAGATTGTCGTGCTGTAGCCAGTGATTCAACCGCTAAGGTACAAGTCGGTGGGGAAAACTTAAGTACTGGTAAAGTAGTAGTAACCGTTACAGCGGAAGCAGGTAATAAGAAGTATTATACTTTCTTCATCAAGTATGGAAACGTAACAACAACTACTCCAAAACAGACTACTACTACACCAAAACCAACAACGACTCCTAAAGAATCCACAACACCAACAAGTAGTACCACTGACCAAGAACCGATCGTCTCTACTCCAGAGGGATCATCTAGTACAGAAGATTTAACATCTTCCGCATTAGCATATCTAGGGATCAAGGATGGTAAGTTGAACCGTGAATTCGATAGTGAGATCTATGAATACAATGTGATCGTAGATGAATCTGAGAAAGAGTTTGAGTTAGAGTATATTACTAAGAGTAGTAAGGCTGTTGTAGAGGTTACTAAGTCTAAAGATAAGTATGTTCTAGAAGTCATGAATGAGGAATCTAAGACTACTTATGTCATTAATTTACAAGAGCGTACAAGTGATTCTATAGATATTCAAAATGATGTCTTAGGAGCTGTCCTAAAGGATCTTATTATAGCATTCGTTTTATTAGTAGTAGCTATAGTATTCTTTGTATTATCTAAGAGATTAAGAATGGAATAAGACTGCATACATATGCAGTTTTTATTTGCTCTATATAATCATGAAATAGATCGTTTTAAGAAGTGCTATCGATAAATTCGATCGTATATATCGAAACGAATCAATCTTGAAACATAGTGAAACCATTGACTGTATGTATGAAAAGTTTTACAATATCTACATAATTAACGGAGGGAAGTATTATGAAGAAACTATTATCTATGATCCTTGCTTTAGGTATGATCCTTTCACTAACAGCATGTGGAAATGATACAAACAATGATCCTAATATGACAAATATCGGTGTGATCCAATTAGCAGAACACCCAGCATTAGATAGCTCTTATGAAGGCTTTATGGCAGCTTTACAAGACGCTGGCTATGTAGAGGGAGAGAATCTAAAGGTAGATTACCAAAATGCCCAAGGTGATCCATCTAACTGTGATACTATTGCTAATAAGTTCGTGAATAATAAAGTAGATCTTATTCTAGCCATTGCTACGAATGCAGCTCAATCAGCAGCTAATGCTACGAAAGATATTCCGATCGTATTAACAGCAGTAACAGACCCAGAATACTCTGGTCTAGTAGATAGTAATGAATTACCTGGTGGTAATGTAACAGGAACAAGTGACTTAACACCAGTAGAAGCACAGATCGATCTATTAACTCAAATTTTACCAGAAGCTAAGACTGTAGCAGTTATGTTCAATGGTGCTGAAGATAACTCTATCTTCCAAGCAAACTTAGCTAAAACTGCTATTGAGAATAAGGGTATGATCTATAAAGAAGTAAGTGTATCTGAATTAAGTCAGATCCAATCTGTAGTAGAGTCATTAGTTGGTAAGGTAGATGCTATCTATATGCCTACAGATAACTTATTAGCAGAGGGTATGGCTACAGTTACTATGATCACGAATGAGAATAAGATCCCAACTATTGTAGGAGAAGAAGCAAACTGTGAGAATGGTGGTATGGCTACTTATGGTCTATCTTACTACAATCTAGGATACAAAGCTGGGGAACAAGCAGTAGCTATTCTTAAGGGAGAAACTACACCTGCTGAAATGCCAATTGGATACTTACCAGCAGAGGATTGTGTCTTAGCGATCAATATGGATACTGTTAATGCTTTAGGGATCACTATTCCTGATGAGATCTTAGCTGAAGCAAAATTGATCCAAGAATAATGAATTTATCTAGTTTATTAGCAGCCATTCCTGGAGCTATTAGTCAGGGAATACTTTGGGGAGTAATGGCTCTAGGTGTATATACCACATATCGTATCTTGAATACATCTGACTTAACAGTAGATGGTTCTTTCGCAACAGGTGGTTGTGTGGTAGCTGTTTGTTTAGTAAATGGGATCGATCCTATTCTATCATTAGTCATTGCCTTAATAGCAGGTATGTTAGCAGGAGCTATCACAGGCTTCTTACATACGAAATGTGAGATCCCAGCGATCCTAGCAGGTATTCTGACACAACTTGGTCTATATTCTATCAACTTACGTATCATGGGAAGAAGTAATACACCATTACTAAAGGTAGATACTATGTTCTCTAAAGCACAAGACATGATCTCTCTACCTTCTCAATATGTAGGTATCATGATCGGTGCTGTGATCGTAGTAGTGATCGTGGGTCTTATGTATTGGTTCTATGGTACTGAGATCGGGTCTGCGATCCGTGCGACTGGTAACAATGAGAGAATGGTACGTTCTTTAAATGTGAATACGCAAATGACTAAAATGTTAGGCTTCATGATCGCCAATGGTCTAGTAGCTCTCTCTGGAGCTCTAGTAGCACAATCCCAAGGGTATGCTGATGTAAAGCAGGGAACAGGAGCGATCGTTATTGGTCTTGCTTCTATCATTATTGGGGAAGTAGTATGTGGTAAAAAGGGACACTTTATGTATCGTCTATCCTCTATCGTACTTGGATCTATTCTATACCGTGTGATCGTAGCATTAGTACTTCAAATGGGTCTTTCTACAGATGACTTGAAGTTACTGACTGCGTTCTTAGTAGCGATCGCTTTAACGATCCCAGTTATGATCGAGAAACGTAATCAAAGAAATCGCTATAAAGCGAGTATAGATGGTTAGGGGTGAGACATATGCTTGAGATCAAACATGTGAGTAAGACTTTCAATGTGAATACGATCAATGAGAAGAAGGCTTTAAAGGATCTGAATTTGAAGTTAGAGGATGGTGACTTCGTAACTGTTATTGGTGGTAATGGGGCTGGTAAGAGTACGATGTTGAATATGATCGCTGGGGTGTATCCTATTGATAGTGGTAGGATCATTCTAGATGGGAAGGATATTTCCTTAGAACCTGAGTATAAACGTGCGGAGTGGATCGGACGAGTATTCCAAGATCCTATGATGGGAACTGCTGCGGATATGGAGATCCAAGAGAACTTAGCGTTTGCTAGACGTAGAGGCAAAGCACGTGGGTTAGCTTGGGGTGTTACTAAGGAGGAGAAGGGCGAACTACGTGAAAATTTAAAGCGCCTAGGACTTGGTTTAGAGGATCGTATGAGTAGTAAGGTGGGATTATTGTCTGGGGGACAAAGACAGGCTCTAACGCTACTTATGGCGACTATGCAAAGGCCTAAGTTATTGTTATTAGATGAACATACAGCGGCATTAGATCCCAAGACTGCAAAGGCTGTATTAGACTTAACACAGAAGATCGTAGAAGAAGAACATCTAACTGCTATTGCAGTAACGCATAACATGAAGGATGCGATCCAAATGGGTAATCGATTGATCATGATGCATGATGGTCATATTATCTATGATGTTAAGGGTGAGGAAAAGAAGAACTTAAAGGTAGAAGATCTTCTTAAGAAATTTGAGCAAGCTTCTGGAGAAGAGTTTGCTAATGATAGAATGATGTTATCTAAATAAAATATATGGTAGGTGAGAGATCATCTACCATTATTTGTATATGTATGTACTATTGTATCGAAATAGTAAATTTGTTAGAATGGTTGGTAGAGTGATGGGGTGATACTATGGGCCAAACTAAGACACAGGTAAAGGGTGTTATGATGTTGTTCTTAACAGCTATTATTTGGGGAACAGCGTTTGTAGCACAGAGTGTGGGTATGGATAGTATTGGTGCTTTCACATTCAGTGGGATCCGTGTATTGATGGGGGCTGTTGCTTTATTGCCTTTGATCTATATTAGAGATAAGATGAGTATGCGTTCAATGGACCCAGAGCAACTTGTGAATAAACGTAAGCAAGATAAGAATTCTATTAAATATGGTATGATCTTAGGAGTCGTATTCTTTGCTGCTAGTAATTTTCAACAATTCTCATTATATGATGCTTTACCTGGTAAAGTAGCATTTATTACTGCTTTATATATCTTCTTTGTACCATTCTTAGAATTATTCTTAGGGAAAAGAGCTTCTTTGATCACATGGTTGAGTGTATGTCTTGGGTTTATTGGTCTATATTTCTTATGTATAGATCCTAGGGATATTATGGCTATTGGTAGAGGAGAGATCCTAGCATTTATTTGTTCGATCGGTTTTGCTTTACATATTATTATGATAGAGAGGTTTACTCCCTATGTAGATAGTGTTAGATTGTCTTTCTGGCAATTTGTAACAGGAGGCCTAATATCTTGTGTATGTATGTTTATATTTGAAGAACCTCATTTAGATTCGATCGTGGAAGCAATTATTCCATTGTTATATACTGGTGTCATGAGTTGTGGGGTAGCCTATACTTTACAGATCATGGGGCAGAGATATACAGATTCTACAATTGCTTCATTGATATTATGCATGGAGTCTGTGTTTGGGGTATTAGCTTCTATGCTGATCTTACATGAGACTCTTACAGTAAGAGAGATCCTAGGGTGTTGTGTTATGTTTCTAGCAATTGTGATATCACAGGTGTCTGATAGAATCAGCAGTATGATGAAGAGATAATTAAAAGCTCCTATATAGGAGCTTTATTTCTTATAGATCGTTTTCCTTTACAAAGGCATAGAATGCTTGTTCAGCATCTTTATTAGAAGGACTTACTGTACCTACAGGAGCAGCACAGATAATGAATTCTTCTTCTCCATCCAGACCAAACATCTCATTCACATAAGGAGTATCTACAGCACCGATCGCGCATGTGCCAAGACCAATAGAAGTACAAGCTAGATATAAGTTCTCATAGATATACCCACAATCCATTAAAGCTACACGGTGAGCATGTACGCCATAACGCCATTCAGCACGATAGGCTACCATAGAAGAATAGAATACTACATTAGCTTTTACTGCCCATAATTGTTGTAGTAAGCTATCTCCAATAATAGTATTCAGATCTTCTACTTCTTTCAATAACTCGATCTGATGAGTCATAGGTAGATAATGATAGTAACCACTCTTTAGTCCCTCTACATTCTTGATCACCATGTACATTTCAAACTCATGACGAGCACCACCACACGGAACAGTTCTAAGGGTAGCATAACTCTTACCACGGATCTCTTTAACACCTTGTGTTGTCCATAGTAAGTAGGATAGTTCTAGTAAAGACATATTCTCTTGTGTATATACACGATGAGATTGACGTGTGTTGATCACTTTCAAGAAATCATTCTCGATCTTTAAGTCATGGAAATTATTAGGTAGATCGATGATCACATCACTCAATGCTGCTTTACATAGAGGAGGTTGTGGTTTCTTTAATTCTTGATCTGATTTATAATCAGGATCTTCGATAGGCATCTTCATGAAGTCTCTGCCATCTTTGATCATCTTAGCGATTTGTTCGTTTGTAAGCATAATAGTATCCTCCATTATTTATAGAATAATCATACCAGTTTTCAATTATTAATACAACGCAAGGTAAAATAAAAACTGCAATTAATGCAGTTATATACACAATAATCTATTAAACCTCAACAATTATATTATAACAGAAAAAAAGTTGAAATTAAAGACTGTTTTTTATGATATCTATCGTATATACTACAAGTGAAAAGAAAGATATAAGACATATCAAACAAGGAGGTATGTGTTATGAAGAAGGTACTATTAGAATTCTAGATCTTTTCCCAGGTCATCAGGGAAACGAAAGATATGGTGAATAGAAAGTGTGAGGGTAAACCGATGGACACACTAATTGGAGTATTCACAATTTAATAGGTAAATCAATTGCGTGAGCAATAATGAAGAGAACGCGTGTTCTCGAATAAGTGATAAAAGAAAAGTAAACATACTTAAATAAATAGTAAATTAGATTTTACAACAAAATGGGTATGACAAGTAGATAAATATTTCTAAAGAATGTATTGATCAAATAGACCAATGATCGAAAGATAGAAGTGATATATCTTGGTTGATTGTGAGATATATGATGAGGAAATTGGATGATCATAATGGTCAGGTAATATAGGATTTGGGACAGATGGATCCTAGATGAAAGTTTATTCTATCATGAGGGAAACTAAGTGATATCGAAAGTGGATAAACGAATTGAACATACTATCGTGTATGGATGTTGGGTAAAATGATTAGCTTGATTATTGGATTGATGGAAGAAATTCATATATGATGGGTAATGATAAGCATCTGTAAATAAAGATAAATAGAAATATACTTGGAATACATAAAGAATGTCAAGAATGTCAACAGACAGTCAGATGTCATTGTTGGGAAGAACAAAAGTTGAAAAGAAAGGCTTGTTTCCGGTAATGTAAATTATCGTGGGGTGTTTCGAGAACACTTGTAAATAATTCTGGGGCGGTGTTGTAAACTATCCTGGGGTGGCAAATATAAAAATAGGGTTCAGACTATCAAAAGTCTGAGCCCTTTTGTCTGGAAATCACTTGATCTTTCGCTTGATAACAGTAGTTAATTTGTCCTCTGAATACTTCTCAAATCTATTCAAACAATACATACATCTGTTCCTGAAACGCTGAAAATTAGAATATCCATTTGCTAATTTCAAAATGATCTTGATGTATTTGTTTCTTCCTTCAATAGGTCCATTCGAAACACGAAATGAAACTATATTACTTATCCCGTCTTTTCCTTTAACTTTCTTTGTAATAGTAACAAACGAGTTCAATATCTCTTGCTTCCATCTAGTTAGAGTACCACCAACTTGTATAATTTCTTCTATATTAGAGGAAAGAAAACGTTCTATCAAACTCTCTAATACTTCTTGTCTAACATACATATCATATTCAGCAGAATTAAATAAAGAATATGCTTCTTTAATAGAATATGCCTCCGCAAGATCTCTATCAATAACTAACAACATCTCTAACTTTCTCTTGTCTGATACAGCATATTTGAAGTGATGATTATATCTAGGTTTAGAGAAAGTATCATCTGCTACATCAGAATACAATAGATCTCTTCTATATTTCAAAAGATAATACTCATTTGATTTCTTATTATGTTCATAACGTTTCATAACACGCTTTCTGATCGTGTCAAGAGCAGTGTTGATCAACTTGATTACGTGGAATGAATCAGCACACACGCAAGCATTATTGAAGTATTTATATACTAGTTCACGATATATATCATTCATATCAATAGAAACATATTCTACAAGATTCCTTTCTTCTACGGGAATACTACGAAGATAGTTAGAAATAACACGTTTTTCTCTGGATTCTAACATATCAATAATATTGCCACGAGTAAAATCCAAGATCAGAAATGCATATTTCTTCTTTGCTTTACGACTAAAATAGAACTCATCCAGACATATAGATCTAGATAATGGTTTACGTAAAGGCTGCACGTGCTCGTCAAAGATCTGAAGTACTTTTGTTTTGCTGATATGAAGTGTTCTAGCAACAGAAGAGAATGTTTGGTTGTATTCTTTAAGTAGTTTTAAGGTATTGTGGATCGTATCTGTAGATAAGTTAGTTCCTTTATCACAGAACGGGTTATCTTCATAGAAGGTCTTAGTGCAAGTGGTACAGATGTATCTTCTAGCACGATAGTGGATCGTGCAAGGCATGCTGATCAAGACAGAATGAATGATCTTTTTAGTAGAGTAACCTTTTACTTTCTTGGTGTATTTTCCACATATAGGGCATCTTTGACCATAGGAGTGTAAAGTAATATAGACGTGTAGTTCATTTGCTTTTTGGAAAGATTTATAAGATTCGATGTCATTTTCTTTTAGTCCATAAGAAGATATGATATCATACTTTATAGGCAATCGCCTCCTCTCGTTTATTGTATAATCCAGACAATTATATAATAACATGAGAGGTCTTTTTCTTTGCATACGAAAAGGGTACCCCAAGATAATTTACAACTATCTTGCAATACCCCATAATAATTTACCCTTGTACCTGCACCCCAGGATAATTTACATTACCTATATTAAGAAAGGAGATCATTTGATCTCCTTTTAATCTTATTTAGAATTAGTAGGTCGATATAAAGTATCTAGTAACATACTCATACCACGATAATATCGAGGCATAAATAAATGTACAGGTAACTCTTTATTACTTACATACCAAGCAGCATGTTCTACATGGATATCCATGAACTTCTTAGCCCAAATATCACGCACTCCTAGAATATCTGCATAAGGTAATACTTTATAGAAATATTGCGGATCTTGTAGAGTTAATTCTTCTAATTCACTCTTACTAGCTGTTTCGATGAATTCCTTGAATCCTAAGATCTTCCCTAATAACTCATTACCCTTAGGGGTACGTTTATCCATGAATAAGGCTGACCATACTAAGATGACTGTAGTGATCAAGGTAGCATAATAGATCATGATATTACCAGATAGAGTAATATATAAGAAACGATAGATAACAGCCATGATCAATAATAATACACCAGAAATGATCAATCTCTTATGGTATGTCTTACGACTTAAGGCATAGCGTGCAATGATAGCATAATACAAGATAATGATCCCGATCATACCTGGTAGACATAGTAAGAAGCCTCCTAATAGTGCTAATTGGATCTGATATAGTCTATAGTAGTATAGAGTAAAGATAGAACCTACTAGCATTGGTAAGATCGATAAGAATAGTGTCAATACTTGGAATCGTAATGAACTCTTATAGAATACTAGATCTTCCTTCGTAGAATAGTACTTAGTAACATCTTTACATACTTGATCGATATGTTGATAGAAGTGATCTTCTACTTGATCTAGATAGATACTATCACGATCTTTAAATAAAGCATAGAAGAAGTTTCTTTCATAAGGACGTCTATCTTCACTCATTTCTTTTAGTTTACAGATAGATGGTCCTCTTTGCTCTATTTCACAGATCTGGATATATCCTTGGTTAGCCCATTGGATCAATAGAGCTACTACTTCTTCTTTAGAAGTATGTCCATCAATAATATATCCCACAGCAGCACATGTTAATTCTTCAGGAATATGTACTTCCTTACTCTTAGTCACTAGCCCATCTTTCCCATATAAGAAGTATACAACGATCGTTGCGATAGAGCCTAGTACACAGGCGATCAGGATAAACCATGTCCAGTTGAATGGTGTTGGGTAATCAAAGTAATCATAGGATAATGGAATGTCGATATATACATTTGTTTGCTTATGTAGGGGTTGTAGGATGTTGGCTGTGATCGTTGTGTTCTGGATATCATAGCTAAATCCTGGGATAGTATTCCCTAGTTGTGTGTTACTATCTCCTACATAGAAAGTAAGAGAGGATAGATCGAAGGCATAGGGCATAGTGATCTGGAAGGTAGCAGATTTGATGGTTGCATCTAGTGTTTCAGGTACAAGTGTTTGCTCAAATCTATGTCTACCTCCAATACCTGGTTCTACTGTCTTGATCGTATAAGAGATGTGGTAGGCTTGGATGCCTTTTACTAATTTAGAGGAATCTCCTAGGATGATCCGTTTCCCGTCTTCGTAATTCTCCATCTTATAATGTACATTATTCGATACTTCGATATCCTTTAGGGTATGTGTATGTACCTTAGTAACAAGAACACCATCTACTTCCATTTCTATATAATGTTTAGTAGGAATATCGATCGTGATTCCTTGAGAGGGTTCTTGGAAGTTTACATAATAGGTTTGTTGGACTAAGAATTCACCATTCTCTTGGACATCATAGATAGCCTCTAGATGTTCGATCGTATAGGTCTCCTTGGCTAATACATTAGTACAAGAGAGTGCGGTGAGTAGTAGGAATAGTAGTATTGTGATCAGTTTCTTCAAGAGTGTTCCTCCTTTCTAGAATGATACCTTTACATTGTTTCGATGTTGATCATCATCGATCATATATAATGGCTGTAGATCGAAATGACATACCTTAGCGATCAGATTACTTGGAATACTTTCACATAAGATATTGAAGTTTTTAACTACTGTGTTGTAGTACTTACGTGCATTCGCGATATCTTCTTCCATGTGTTGTAATTGTGTTTGCAGTTCAGCAAAGTTACTACTTGCTTTTAATTCAGGATAGTTCTCAGCGATCGCGAATAGATTATTTAGAAGTCCTTTTACCTCTTTCTCAGATTCGATCTTTTCACTATGTGTTCTAGCATTAAGCGCTAGATTTCTAGCTTGTGTGATCTTAGTAAGCGTTTCTTGTTCGTGGTTTGTATATCCTTTCACGGTTTCTACTAGATTAGGTATTAGGTCATAGCGTTTCTGAAGGTATACATCCATGGTAGAGAATGCTTCTTCACAGCGGTTACGTAATGATACAAATTGATTATAAGTCATGATCGCCCATACTAATACAATGACAATAAGTAATAATGGAATATATTTCATAGTGGGTTCCTCACTTTCAATACTAATTATACCATATATTGGGATATTCACAAGATTGGAGAGTTGAGTTGACTACTTTGCGTTTTTAGGGTATACTTTGTTATGTACTATATATGGGGATGTCATGGTTTCGACAGGTTTATGTTTGGTGCTGACTGCAGTCGGGTGGTTTCGTAAGAACCAATTAAAAATAACTGGAAACAGAAATTTAGCTTTCGCTGCTTAATCGACGACATAGTCTTACAGCGTGTCTGATCTTATTTGCCATTAGGTAAGTCTCAGGCATCACTCTATAATGGATAAGATGTGGCTAAGCTTATGTGTCACATACGAAAAATTTATAAGCGACCTCATATCTGCTTTGTTTATCGGCTAGGATATGTTGTATCAAAGATAAACTAAACTGTAGACGTTGGTACGTGGGGCTATTCTTGGACGGGGGTTCGACTCCCCCCATCTCCACCATATTGTTAAGTAAGTCTGATTCTATTAGGCTTTTTATTTATTCTTGGCATATCATTGAGAAGAATATGAGAAGAATATTCCTACTCATACCAATAAGTACTATTTCCCAAACATCTTTTATTTGATATACTTTACATAAGAAATGGAGTGGTATTATGGAACTAACATTTACAGGTAGAGGAGCAGCCTTCAATCCGAAAGAAGGAAATACCAATGCTTTCTTTATTGAAAACAATATCTTATTCTTAGTAGATTGTGGAGAGAGTATGTTCGCAACACTTATCGAACATAACATTCTAAGTAATATTCAAGAGATCTATGTATTGATCTCGCATACACATAGTGATCATTGTGGTTCACTAGGAAGTATTGGATTATATAGTCAATTTGTATTAGGTAAAACTTTAAAGATCGTAGTACCACATAATGAAGCGTATATCCAAAGTATCAAAGATCTAATGAATATCTTTGGAAACACTACCCAAGCATATGAAATAGTATATGAAGAAGAGATCGATCATAAGTTTGAGACCTTTGATACAGTACGATATGATCTAACACAACATGACTTTTCACTAACATGTTATTCCTTTATCTTTGAAACGAAACAAGGAGCGATCTTTTATTCAGCAGATACACGAGTGATCGATAATCTAGTCCATTTTCTAGAGAAGTATCAGCAAATAGATAAGATCTATATGGAAGTAACGAATATTCAGGTTGTAGGAGATGTTCATTTATATATTGAAGATCTAATAGCGATCATGAATGAGGAACTTAAGGAAAAGATCTATATAATGCATTTGAGAAATGATGAATGTATTCAAAGAGTTTTATTAGAAGGATTTAAGATCGTAGAGTGTATTAGGTAATAATTAGATTGAAATTATATTATGATTTGGTATATAATTATCATGGATAATTATTTTTTATAGGAGGGAAAAAACATGAAAAAATTAGCCAAGATGCTAGCTGTTCTTGCGTTAGCATTATCTGTTGTTGGATGTTCTTCTGAAAAGAAATCTGACGAAATCACTACTTTAGAAGTACAATTCGTTCCTACAAACGTAGAAACTGCTGATGGTACTTCTGCTGACTTCGAAGCATATTTAGAAAACTTACTAGATATGGATGTAAACGTAACTGTAGCTACAAGCTATAATACAATCGTAGAAGCTATGAAGTCTGGTAAGACTCATGTAGGTATCATGCCACCTGCAACTTATGTAATTGCTCGTGAAGCTGATTCTGCTGTTTCTATCTTATCTTCAACATTAGTTGACTACGACCAAACTACTGAACAACCTATCGCTGGTTCTACAGTAGGTACTTTCAAGGCTGAGATCGTTATGAAGGCTGATGCTGATATCGAATCTTATAAGGATTTCGAAGGTAAGACAATTGCTCGTTTAGGTACTGCTTCTGCTTCTGGTTATATCTATCCAGTGGCTGAAATGCTTGAAGCTGGTGTAGATCTATCTACTATCACATTCGTTGAGATCCTTGATATGCCTTCTGCTATGAGAGCTGTATATGATGGTGAAGTAGATGCTTGTTATGTATTCGAAGGGGCTCGTTATGTATTCCAAAATGCTGTTAAGGATGCTAATGGTAATGCTATCGATGTTTGGTCTAACTTCAAGGTAATGTTATCTGAAGGTGATATTCCAAATGATGCTGTTGCTGTATTACCTACATTAGGTGATGAATTAACTGCTAAGGTTAAGCAAGCATTCTTAGATATGGCTGCTGATGAAGAAGGTCTAGCTATTATGAACTCTTGGGGTCATACTGGTTATGTAGAATCTGATGAAGCTGCTTATGACTCAATTGCTGCTTACATGGAAAAGGCTGCTTCTGAGGAATAGTCTATGATTATCTTTGATCACGTTTCTAAAACATATGATAACGGTGTCAAAGGGTTAATTGATGTAAATCTAACGATCAATGATGGAGAGTTTATCTCCATCATTGGTTTAAGTGGGGCTGGTAAGAGTACACTGTTAAGAGCAGTTAATCGTTTGAATGAAATCACTGAGGGTGAGATCGTTATCGATGGTAAGTCTATTACTAAGGCTAATAAAAAAGAACTGCGCATGATCCGTCGTAGTATTGGCTTGATCTCTCAACAATTTAATTTAGTAAAAAGAAGCACTGTTCAAAAGAATGTATTATCTGGTCGTTTGGGATATTACTCAACGTTTAAGAGTGTTTTAGGTCTATTCTCTAAAGAAGATTATGAATTATGTAATCAAATGTTAGAGAAAGTAGGATTATTAGATAAGTTACATGAACGTTGTGATAATTTATCTGGTGGTCAACAACAACGTGTTTCTATTGCTAGAACGCTATTCCAACAAGCGAATATTATCTTAGCAGACGAACCAGTTTCTTCTCTTGACCCAGTAACAAGTCAAGAGATCATGGAAGAATTAAGAAATATTAATGAAACCATGAATAAGACTATCATTGTTAATATCCACTCTGTAGAATTAGCAAAACAATTCTCTACTCGTATTATTGCTCTACAAGATGGTAAGGTAGTATTCGATGGAAAACCAGAATTATTAACGAATAATGTATTAACTATGATCTATAAGGGTGATTCCTTCTTAAAAGGAAGTGAGAAGTAGTTTATGAAAATAAAAGATACTGTCCATTTCCAATGGTACAAATCATTCTTTGTTGTCTTTGTGATCTTAGTATGTTTTCTAGCAAGTGCCTCTTTAACAGAAGCATCTTTCTATGAAGTATTTGAAAATCTAGATCAGGCATTAGCTTTCTTAAAAGAATTATCTAAACCTGATTTTAGTTATTTACCAAAGTTAGTCGATCCAATGATCAAGACATTGAAGATGTCTGCCTTAGGGTCATTGATCGGTGTCGTATTAGCTATTCCTGTTTCATTTCTAGCTACTACTATTGTAACTAAGAATGAGATCATCACACAATTTTTTCGTTTAGTATTGAATATCGTTCGTACGATCCCTAACTTATTATTAGCTGCTTTATTGGTTGCTATTCTAGGAATCGGGGATGCTACGGGTGTTGTGACTATTGCTGTATTTACTTTTGGTATGGTATCCCAGTTGATCTATGAGACGATCGAAACGATCGATCTATCTCCAATCGAAGCTGCAGAATCTGTAGGAGCTAATAAACTACAAACTGCTGTTTGGGCTATTTGGCCACAGATCATGTTGAATGTACTTAGTTACTTCTTCTATGCTTTCGAAATCAATGTTCGTGCTTCTGTTGTACTTGGTTATGTAGGAGCTGGAGGTATTGGTGTTACGTTAAGTAATGCGTTAGGTCTATTTAGATATGATCGTGCTTCCTTGATCATTATTACGATCTTTATTGTTGTATTGATCATTGATAGTCTTTCTGAAGCTATTCGTAGGAGGATCGAGTAATTATGAAAACTAAAAATATTCTAACGAATAAATGGGTAATTACTCTATTATTTATCTTCTTGGTATGGTTCTGTGCTTATGATATCGATTGGTCTAAGTTAGCTGCTTTCTCTTGGTCAGGGTTTGGTCAAACATTATCACAATTAATGAAACCAGACTTTACGATCTTCTATGATGGTAGTGGAGAAGATATCTTCTCTTTAATGGTCATTACTGTGGGAATTGCTTTTGTGGGTACTACGATCGGTACTATTCTATCTATTCCATTTGTATTATTTGCCTCTAAGAACTTATGGAAAGGGAATACGATCATTCCTACAGTAGGAAAGTTCGTACTAGATGTATTAAGAGCTTTCCCAGAGCTTGTATATGCGATCATCTTTATTAAGGTAGTAGGTCCAGGTCCTTTTGCTGGGGCATTAGCGATCGGGGTTCACCAGATCGGTATGTTAGGTAAGTTATTTACTGAGGAAATGGAATTAATGGATGAGGTTCCTGTAGAGGCATGTCATGCTGTAGGAGCGAATGGTATTCAAACTATGTTCTATGCTCGTATTCCTCAATTATTACCAATCTATGCATCTCTTGTTCTGAATCACTTTGAGATCGGTGTAAGAAGTGCATCTACTCTAGGATTAGTTGGAGCTGGTGGTATTGGTGCTGTGCTAGTATTTGCTATTCAAGCTAGACGCTGGGGTAGAGTTAGTATGATTCTATTAACTGTTATTGTAACAGTATTCTTGCTAGATGTATTAACAGGATTGATTCGTAAAAGATTAAGATAGCCGTTGGGCTATCTTTTTGTTTTATCTCAAGATAAATAAAAACTTACCCATCCAGGTAAGTTTTATTATTCCTTTACTTCCTCAATGACCTCTGCATCAATAGCACCGATCACATCTACATTCTCTTCAGCACTATCCTCGATCTCATATAACTCGATCTCCACATCAGCCTCATCATCATGTTCTTCCACTACATCACATGTAGTCTCTTGTGCTAATTCAGCCTCAAGCTCTTCGATCATATCATAGAAGTTATTCACGATAGTCTCCTCATCCTCAGCAAGCTCTACCTCACCAAAGTATTCGACCATCATCTTCTCTAAAGCAGCCCTTTGCGCATCATCACTCGCTAAAGCAAGCGCCAATTGCAACTCTGTCTTAGCCTCTAACATACGATCATTATTCTTATAAGCAAGCGCCTTCTTAGAGATCCAAACCACACGATCATGATCATTTGCTTCAACGATCTCAAAGTTGATATCATCGATCACAGATAGATCATTCTCTAAATGGATCTTAGCATCAATAGCAGCCTCTCTCTTGATTCTAGGATCAAACTTATTCGCATCTACTACATAACTGATCTTTTCTAAAGTAGCACGTCCTTGCTCTACATTCTTATGGATCATATGATATTGGAATACCAAGTGAAGACAAGCAAGACGTTGCTGTGCATTCATTTGGATACTATCCATTAGATCTAATTGATCCGCGATCTCTTCATCCATCTCACAAACAACATAATAATTCAAACGTAAGAATTCTCTATTAAATGGTTCGATCATTGATTTAGTAGTCCTAGACTCGATCTCAGTTAAGAACTTAGGATCCTTATTCAATACCATCTTAGTAAGCTTATCCGCTTGCTTCTTAACCAAATTCTTACGACCTACTACCCAACAAATACAACCTAGACCTAATACAAGATAAATAAGATTCTTCATAACATTACCTCACTATAAAAATAATTATACACAATTCTATAAAGAATAGTAAGAGGAAAAATAAATAATATAGTAATAAATAAAGAACTAGATACTCTTTCCATATATAAATAGGTATGATAAAATTAAATATCAGATAGAAAAAGGTGATAGAATGCGTAAAATATGTTTCTTTGATGTAGATGGAACGATCATGGATCTAGAAGGTGGATTAACACAAGAGAATATCGAGGCTATCAGAGCGCTTCGTAAACAAGGACATAAGGTATTCATTTGTACAGGGAGAGCTTATCCATCTATCTTTGCTCAAGTGTTAGAGATCGGTTGGGATGGTGTGATCTGTTCTGCAGGGGGATATGTTTTTGTAGGTGATGAATTGATCTTTGAGAATAGTATTCCAAGTGAATTAGTACATAAGTTTACAGATCTATTCTTAGAAAGAAATATCTTAGTAGGACTAGAAGCAAAAGATAAGTACTATGATACAGAAGGATTCTTAGACTTCTATGAAAAGCAGTATCATAAACAAAAGGATGATCGTTCTCGTAGAGGAAGAAAACATGTGAGTGAATATGATGGTAGTGAGAGTATTGCTAAGATCAACTTTATATCCTATGACAAGGAAGCATTGTTTGAAGTGTTGAAGGAAGCGGAACAATACTTCAAGATCGTTTTCTATAATGATCTATCAGGAGATGTGTTCAATGGAGAATTGATCCCTCATGAATGTACGAAAGCAGAAGGTGTAAGACAAGTAGTATCGTATCTCCATGCGGATATGAAGGATACTGTTGCTTTTGGTGATAGTATGAATGATTATGAGATGTTACAGATCACAGAGCATTCGTATGTGTCTGTGTTAGCTCCACAGTGTTTAAAGGATATAGCACAGGGTGAATTTGATGTACCAGAGAATAGTGGTATTTCGAAATTGTTACAACAGCTCTCTTTGTTTAATTTTGTGAAGTAATGTGAAAGTGGAAGAGATGATTTACAAAGTATAAGGGATATGGTAAAATCCATGCATTAGTAAGGAAGTGAAGTGTATGTTTTTCTTTGGAAAGCGTAAGAAAAAAGAAAAAGTAAGAGCTGAGGAAGTGTTGCTACAACAATTAGGGTCTGATACTTACAATGAAGAACAAGTAAGTAAGTTATATATTCAAGCAGTTCGTGATATCGTGGCTGTAAATAATGATTATGATATTGTAGAAGATCAAAAGGATGAGTTATATAAAAAGATCTATGCCTCAAGACATGGTCTAAGCTGGTTTGCCCAAGCCTGTGTACACTACGTAGAAAGTGTTAAGAGTGTCACTGATGTGGGAGAGATCGCAGAGGAACTAGATCGTTATTTAAGTTTCTATTGGTATTTATGTGAGAAGGATCCGCAAGGGGTAGTAGGCCTTAGTTCTAAGTTAGAAGAAGTGATCTCACCTAGTATGCGTAGATTCTATGAGAAGAGTTTAAATGTAGATGTGTATACAGGAAGTGTCTTTGATGAAGAGTTAGAAGAAGATAATGCGTATAAGAAACATTTCTATAAAGCTTCCTTTGCCTATAACCAAGGGAAAGGAGATCTAGAGTTATCAATCAGAGAATGGAGAACATTCTTAAATGAGTTATATTTCGCGATCGGTTCCAGACCACGTATTGTATATGACTTTGCTAGAGAGGTAGTAGCACATCAAAGAATGTTTATGTTCTTAGCCTATGCCATGCGTGTAGAGAAAATGGATAGATTACGTAATTCTTCTAGTCATGCAGAAGGTACACCATTACAGGTAGTATTAAGTAAGGTGATCAATGCAGTCTATGCGATCGATGAAGAATATGGAATTCTATTAAAGCAGTATTATGCATAATTTGATAGTCATTTGACAAACTATGATTGTCATGGTATTATGTAAATGACCTCATAAAGGGGAGTAGCTAACGAGCAATCGTATCTAGAATCGTCATCACGGTGATCATTCACCCGGATCTAGAAATCATATAGTAATGATAGGCAAGACCTTTACATTATATTGTATTGGTCTTGCTTTTGTTTTGATATGATAGAAAGAAGGAATGAGTATGACTGCACGTTACAACCAATCATTAGAAGAAGTAATACGTACACTACAAACCAATATAGAACAAGGATTGACTACAGAAGAAGCCCAAAGAAGACTAGAGGAACAAGGTCCCAATGCTTTAGAACAAGCCAAGAAGACCCCGATGTTTCTACGCTTCTTACTTCAATTCAAAGATGCTCTTACGATCGTATTATTACTAGCAGCAGTGATCTCGATCGTTATAGATCCCCATGAATGGATCGACTCCTTGATCATCGTGATCGTAGTAGTACTCAATGCGATACTAGGGATCGTACAAGAGAGTAAGGCAGAGAAGTCTTTAGAAGCTCTTAACCAAATGAGTGCTCCAAAAGCTACTGTGATCCGAGATGGGAAGAAGACTAGGATCGATTCTAGAGAGATCGTAGTGGGAGATATTTTATTATTAGAAGCGGGAGATAGTGTAGCGAGTGATGCTAGACTGATCGAAGTGCATAATTTGAAGGTGGATGAGAGTGCACTAACGGGAGAGTCTGTACCAGTAACTAAGGAAGTTAAGGAATTAGAGGAAGTACCATTAGGAGATCGAGTGAATATGGTATTTGCTTCTTGTAATATTACGTATGGTAGAGGGGTAGCAGTAGTGACTACCACAGGAATGGATAATGAAGTAGGTAAGATCGCTACTCTATTAATGAGTACTAAGAATGAACTCACACCATTACAGATCAAACTAGACCAGATCGGGAAAACGATCGGGATCTTAGCCTTAGTAGTCTGTATCATCGTATTTGCTATGGAAGTACTCTCTGGCATGGGAATACTAGAAGCCTTCAAAACTGCCGTAGCCTTAGCCGTAGCAGCTATTCCAGAAGGACTTGCTACAGTGGTAACCATTATTCTAGCATTATCTGTTACTAAGATGGTGAAACAAAATGCGATCGTGCGAAAGCTTCCTGCGGTAGAAACACTAGGAAGTACGAGTGTTGTATGTTCTGATAAGACAGGAACACTGACACAGAATAAAATGACAGTGATCAAAGTCTATCATCCAGATACAGGAGTAGTACGCTTAGAGAATAGTGATGATCCTGAAGTAATAAAGATGTTGAATTACTTTACTCTATGTAGTGATGGTGACATTGTAGTGAAGGATGGGAAAGAGGAAGCAATTGGGGATCCTACAGAAACAACCCTTGTGAAGGCAAGTTTACTGAAAGGATATACTAAGAGTGATTTATATAAAGAATATGCTCGTAAAGAGGAATTAGCATTTGATAGTGATCGTAAGATGATGACAGTGTTCTATCGATATCATGATCGTCTCATATCGATCACGAAAGGTGGTCTAGATGTGATCTTAGCTCGTTGTGATACGATCCCAAATAAAGAAGAGATCTTACAAGCAAATGAGCATATGGCTAATGATGCTTTGCGTGTATTAGCGGTAGCGATCAGAGAGTGGGAAAGTATGCCTAAGTTAGAGCCTACGATCGTTGAAGACCATATGACATTTATAGGAATGGTGGGTATGATCGATCCACCTAGAGCAGAAGCCAAAGAAGCAGTGAGTCTAGCGAAAAGAGCTGGGATCCGTACGATCATGATCACAGGAGACCATAAGCTTACAGCCACAGCTATTGCGAAAGATCTAGGGATCCTAGAAGAAGGCCAACTAGCGATGAGTGGTAGTGAATTACAGAACCTAAGTGATGAGGAATTCAGTGAGAAGATCGAACAGTATTCCGTATATGCTCGTGTATCTCCACAAGATAAAGTAAGGATCGTAAAGGCATGGCAGAGTCAAGGAAAAGTAGTGGCTATGACAGGTGATGGTGTAAATGATTCCCCTGCTTTAAAGAGTGCAGATATTGGATGTGCTATGGGGATCACGGGTACGGAGGTAGCTAAAGGAGCAGCAGCGTTGATACTGACGGATGATAACTTTGCCACGATCATTGCTTCTATTAAAGAGGGAAGAGGGATCTATGATAATATACGTAAATGTGTCCAATTCCTATTAGCAAGCAATATGGGAGAAGTATTTACGATCTTCACAGCCTCTATCGTATCTCTATTAACCCCATTGAACCTAGGAGTACCACTACTACCGATCCACTTACTATGGGTCAACTTGATCACCGATTCTCTACCAGCGTTTGCTCTTGGAACAGAAGAAGCAGAAAGTACTGTAATGGAAAGAAAACCACGAGAAAAGGAGGAAAGCTTCTTTGCAGGAGGCTTATTATCCACGATCGTATGGCAAGGTATCATGATCGGTTCGCTTACATTGATCGCCTATATATATGGTAACTCGATCGATCATAACGTAGGTATGACCATGGCATTCTTAACATTATCGACTGCCCAGTTAGTCCATGCCTTCAATGTCAAGAGTCATCATTCTATCCTGAATAAATCATTGTTCTCTAACCGTTACTTATGGGGAGCCTTCTTAGTAGGTTCACTATTACAAATCCTTCTGATCAGTGTACCAGTATTAAGTAATATCTTTAAGTTAGTACCACTGACAGTCACACAGTTTGCTATATGTATATTACTAAGCCTTTCTACAGTAGTGATCTGTGAGAGTGTTAAGAGGATCAATAGGAAATAGATACCCGATGGGTATCTTTTCTAATTCTAGTAGAAATATAATTGCGATAGTGATGTGAATAATTGTATAATAATATAGTATGGGGGTATTAGTATGAGACCATTTGTAAGAATATCACAAGAGGGAGAAAACTGGCTGAAGAAGGGCCAGATGTGGATGTATCGTAATAATGTGGTAGAGTTAGAGGAGAGTATCGAGAATGGGGCTGTTGTAGATATTCTAACAGAGAGTGATGAGTATCTGGGAACAGGGTTCTTGTCTAAGGAGAGTCATATTACAGTACGTATATTAACTAAGAATAGAGAAGAAGAAATCGATAGAGAGTTCTTTAAGCAAAGGATCCGTTTTGCCTATGAATTCCGTAAGACAGTAGAATATAACAACCTAACAAATTGCCGTATCATCTTTGGAGAAGCTGACCAATTACCAGGTCTGATCGTAGATCGTTACAATGATATCTTAGTGACGCAAGTGAGTACGTATGGCTTAGATATTCGCAAAGATATGGTATATGAGGTATTACTAGAAGTATTAAGAGAAGATGGTCAGGATGTTAAGGGGATCTATGAGCGTAATGATATTACGATCCGTAGTAAGGAAGGTCTTGCTATGGAGAAGGGATATTGGAAGAGGGCAGATCTTCCTACGAAGACGATCATTGAGGAGAATGGTCTTAAGTTACATATTGATGTAGAGAATGGCCAAAAGACTGGGTACTTCTTAGATCAAAAGAGTAATCGTGTGTTATTAAGAAATATTGCTCATGGCAAGAGAGTATTAGACTGTTTCACACATACAGGAGGCTTTGCCTTGAATGCAGCGTATGGCAATGCTGCACATGTAACTGCTGTAGATGTATCTCAGACAGCATTAGATCAAGGGTATCGTAATGCTGTACTGAATCATTTAGAAGATCGTATGGAATTTGTGAAAGCAGATGTATTCAAATACTTAGATGAATGTGAGAAGGGACAGTTCGATATTATCGTACTAGATCCACCTGCCTTCACGAAGTCT
Source organism: Erysipelotrichaceae bacterium (assembly GCA_015058845.1). GTDB lineage: Bacteria > Bacillota_I > Bacilli_A > Erysipelotrichales > Erysipelotrichaceae > SIG230. The sequence continues at coordinate 85,926 of SVBO01000002.1, read as the reverse complement.
CGTAAGACAGTAGGGGCTGCGTATGGGGGATATAAGAGGATCAATATCCAAGCTATGAGATTATTAGAACGTGGTGGCTATCTGATCACTGCTACTTGTTCTAGATATATGGAGATCGATGATTTCGAGAAGATGTTACGTGAATCTGCTATGGAAGCAGGAGTCACATTAAAGCAAGTGTCTGTTACACAACAGAATGCCGATCATCCTATTCTATGGAGTATGGATGAGACTTCTTACTTGAAGTTCTATATCTTCCAGTTAGTATAAGGATTTAAAAAGGCTATAAGTATCATACTTATAGTCTTTTCTAATGGATTAGAAACGAGGTTCTTTCTTACCATGACGTCTACCATGCATAGTAGGACGTGCCATAGCATTACGATGTACACTATGTCTTCTAGGTTGACGTGGTAATGCTCTTTGGTGTGCTTTTACTTGTGGTGTTGGTAAGATCGGTAATGGGGCTCTTCCATGAGGACGATGTCTTTTGATCTTAGGAGGTAATACTTTGTATCTTGGTTTAAAGATACGTTCTAACAAAGATGGTTTCTTATATCTACGATAAGAAGTAACACGATTGATCACAGTTAAAGCAGCAAGTATAGCTAAAGTCTTCTCTAATAGATTCCCATCTCTATCAAATACAGAATTCTCAGCTTGATCAGAAAGATCTACGAAATCACCTGCATCATCCACAACAGTTACTTGACAACCATATTCTGTAAATACTTGGGCTAGTGTTCTCGCTTGTAGGATACTTAGATTATCTGCGATCTCAATAGGAGCTAATTCTACTAAACGATCCGCATCTTCGGCAGAATAACCAAGCAGATCACATAATAAGTTCTCTGTATCTTCTCTAGAACAATCATTACGATCTACTAATACTAAACGATGGTCTCCACTGCCACTAGAGGCAATAGAAGTTGTGCTAACAGAATTATGTAAAGATGCTCCACAATTAGCACAGAAGTTAGCATTCTCCGCTAGTGGTTTACCACAATGAATACAATACATATTGATTCTCCTTATATTATACTATTTCTTATATTGTATCATATCTTTATGGGATTAGTTACAAATATTGAATGTTCTACATGGATTTCAGGTATTCTCTTACTTTAATTTATGACTCATATATGGGATAATAGAGAAAAGAAAGTGAGGAGTGTATATGCGATTTGGTGTGATCGGTACGAATTTTATTTCTAAGACATTTATGGAAGGTGCTTTGAATGTAGAGGGAATCGAGGTAGTGGCTGTATGTAGTGGTAGGTATGAGAATGCTGAGTCTTTCGCAAGGGAATATGGTATACCTACTGTGTGTCGTCGGTATGAGCAGATGGCAGAGGATATGATCGTGGATGCTGTGTATGTAGCTGTACCGAATGCTTTACACTATGAGATCAGTCAGTATTTCTTAGAACATAAGATCCCAGTATTCTTAGAGAAACCTATGTGTTCTAATGCTAGAGAAGCTAGAGCGTTAGTAGAGTTAGCACGTGAGAAGAATACGTATTTACATCATGGTATCATTCCTTTATATAATCCGAATTTGAAGGTGTTGAAAGAAAAGTTACCACTCATTGGTAGAATACACAATGCTATGTTTATCTTCTCTCAATATTCCTCTCGTTTTGATGCGTATTTACGTAATGAGAATCCTACTACCTTTAGAAGAGAGTTATCGAATGGTTCGATCATGGATCTAGGGGTCTATCCTTTATCTATCATCATTGCATTATTTGGTAGACCTACTTCTATCACAGCACATGCGAATCTACTAGAAACAGAGGTAGATGCTTCTTTCCAAGCGATCCTGGGGTATGATGGTTTCAGTGTGTTAGTGGCTTCTTCAAAGGCGAGTGATACGAAGTTAATAAGTGAGATCAGTGGAGAGAAGGGGATCTTACAGATCACTCGTTGTGGTAAGTTAGATGAGGTGATCTATACTCCTCGTAAGATGGAGTCTATGCATTTCGTGTTCGATAAGCATGCTTTCATCATTCAGTTAGAAGATTTCGTGACTGCAGTAAATGAGAAGAGAGTGGAGCCTACAGTGTCTCATGAGTTAAATATTACTTTGATGGAAGTATTGGATGAGATCAGAAGACAATGTGGGGTTGTATATCTAGCGGATAGTAAGGAGGTATAATATGAATAGAATGATCACAGTGAAGGGAATAGGTAGTATCAGTGCTAGGCCTGATCAGATCGTAGTATCTTTCACGTTAGCAAACTTAGATCTTGTATATCAGAATGCGGTGGAGGCTACTGCTAGTCAGTTAGAAGATATTCAAGAGAGTTTAGAGGAGATGGGGTTTGATAGAAGCATTTTGAAGACTACTGATTTCCAGATCGAGATCCGTTCAGATTCTATTAAGGATCATGAGGGGAATTATCATAGAGTATTTAAGGGGTATGAGTGTTTACAGTATTTGAAGTTAGAGTTTGATTTTGATCCTAAGGTATTGGGTATGGTCTTACAAGCATTGTTTGTGAGTGATGCGAATCCTGAGTTAAGTATTGGTTTCTCAATCAAGGATCCTACTGCTATTAAGGAAGAATTGTTAAGAAGTGCTACTATGGATGCTAGAAGAAGAGCAGAGATCTTGTGTGAGGCTTCTGGGGCTAGACTGGGTGAGTTGTTGAGTATTGAGTATGATTGGAATGAGAAGAATATGAGATCTCGTACTGTATTCCGTATGCCGAAAAGAGAGTTCCTTCAGTTTGAGGGAGCTATGATGAATATGGCTATTGAGCCTGAGAGCATTGATCTTAGAGATAGTGTTACGTTTGTATGGCAGATAGATTGATCAGGGTTGTTTTCTCTTTAGGGTTGCTAGTAGTGTTATCTGGTTGTTCTAGTAAGTATAAGACAGAAGAGTTTATAGGTAAGACTTCTAGTGAGATAGTAGAGGAATATGGGCCTTTTGATTGTGTAAGTATGCCTATGGATGATGGTGAGTATCGTAATAGTAGGGGTGGTTATACGATCCGTGAGGCTAGGGTTGGATTCTTGGGGACTACTGAGGAGAAGTTATTCTTTATACACTTTGATGAGCATGGTGTTGTGATAGCGTGTGAGGAAGGGTATAGACCTGGAGGATAGAATGTAGTAAATGGCAAGAGGTAGAAACTTCTTGCCATTGTTTATATCTAATATAACACCTATAATATATATATATATATATATAATGTATTTACAAATAAACCTTGCATGGATCTTTAAAATAAGATAATATAAAATTGAAATATAGGAGGTATACATATGAAATACATAGTAAGAATACTTGTATTATTATCTATCTTATTCGTAAGTGGGTGTTCCAAGACAATACCATCCTTTACCACTATCCCAGCATTTCAAAATAACTATGAAACAGGCTCATATCAATACACAGAAGACTATCCTCATATAGAAGTACTAAGCTCAGCATGTGAAGTAGGAGAATATCAACCTATGAGTAACTATATGAACTGTGAGACACTAAAAGAAGAATTCGAGATCACAGAGTATCCTGAGCAAGACTACAGTAGTATGATTCTACAAGAAGAAACAGAAGTAATCTTTAAGTTAAGAGAATATGAAGAGAAGCAAGATCGTAGATATACATGGGAATACAAAGAGGGAAAAGAACTATTCAATACGCTATTGGAAACTATCAATAATGAGATCTACTATCCTAGTGAATTTAAACCAACGTATGTAGAAGACCCTAAACAAGTAATCTCTATATCATATACATTACAAGAATATAAAAAGGTAGTAGTAGATCTAGTGCAAGAAGTACATAAAAGAAATGTGAATTATTCTGTAGAGATCGAAACGTATGATGATTCTGGTATGGGATATATACTGATGAGAGTGTATAAACAGGGTCCTTATGAGGAAGTAATGGTGATTAGATGTTATGGTGATGTATCGAAGATCATTGATACTTTAGTAGAGATGAAAGATAGTGCAGAAGTAGAAGTAATCATTAAATAATAAAGAAATGGCAAGAGGTAAATACCCCTTGCCATTATACTTATACAATAACTTTAATATTATCTTTATGTTCAAAACGGATCTCTGGATTACTCATAATATATTCCATCAAGCAATCTACTACATCCTTTTGCTGATCCTCTAACACCTTACAATTACGTAACATAGAGAAGTTACCTCCACCAGCAGCACGATAGTTATTCAATACTAATGTGAAAGTATCCTCATCCTTCACATCCTTACCCTGATAAGATAACTCAACAATACGCTCTCCCACAGGATTAGATACCTTGATCGTATACTCAATACCATCTAACATATCATAGTTATAGTGTTCAGGCTTAGGAGTAACATAAGTAGGATTTACAACAACTTCTCCATTCTCTACCACAAAGTAATTCGCACATTGCTCTAAATACGCCTTAAGATCCTTACCATTGATCTCTACCTTCACAAGTGTATTAGGATAAGGATAAGTACCTACTAAATGACGCATAGTCAGTCTCTTCTGGAACCCAGAACATTCATTCGCAATGAAGTTAGAACCGATCTGTGCACCGATCATAGTTTGCACAGCAGCATTCAAGAAAGATACACATGGATGCTTATGTAAACGAGCTTGGAATAGATCCTTTGGTAATAATAGATCATCATAGTCCACGAAAGTACCGATCACTTGATCTAACCACTTCTGTGTCTTTTCCTCATCCTCACGCACTACTTCTACAAGATCTTGATCGATCTCATCATGAGAAGTAAGTAACTGTGCATTGATCACTTCCTTAGTATCTAGATCATATTCCATATATCCTAACTCACGAGCATTCTGTAAAGGTTGTAGAATGTATGTATTGAAGCACTTACCTACTTGAGAGCGATGTTGATGTCCTAATAATAAGATATCAATTCCCTCTACTTGTCTACAGATCTCATATCCTTGGTTCTCTCCAGTGATCTCTTCAGTAGGTTCCCCAGTATGCATATCTCTTTCTAAACCACCATGGTATACTCCAATAATACAATCAGGATGTTCCTTCTCCTTGATCTCTTTTATTAAGTTCTTTGTATATTCTAATGTTTCAGCAAAGGTAACATCTACAATATTCACAGCCTGTTCCCAATTAGGAATATAGTGAGTGACGATACCGAAGATCGCGATCTTCTTACCATTAGGTAATACTTTTACTTGATATGGTTTAAACACTTGTTGTCCCTTGTGATAGATATTACCACAAATACATGGTGCTTCTAGGGTATCCATATAGTGAAGAAGATTATCGAATCCATAGTTGAAGTCATGATTGCCTACATTCACATAGTCATATTTCAAATGATTCAATGCCTTAGCAATAGGAGTGATCTCTTTTGGTGTATACTTCATCGCATGAAGCACTAGTGGAGAGCCTTGTAAGCAATCTCCATTATCTACTAGTAAAGTATTCTCATCACGTAATTGCTTGATCCATGGAGATACTCTTACTAGACCTTGGTTTCTTAATTCTCCTGTAGCATAGTCATATGGCATAACATAGCCATGTAAGTCTGTTGTTAATAATATTTTCAATGTATTTGGCATATTTATTTCCTCCATTGAGTACGACTGTATTGTACCATGAAACTGGGAATATAAAAAGAGGCATTATGCCTCTTCTAGTCTGACATGTATTCCCAGATCTTGTAAGTCTTTGAAGAAACTAGGATAAGACTTATGGATCGCTTCGGCATGAGTAATAGTGATCTCTTGAGGTAACATAGTAGCTGCTACTGCTAAACTCATAACGATCCGATGATCCTTAGCACCATCACATTCCACTTGTCCTGTATACTCATGCGTAGGATGGATATAGATATGATCTGCATCACTAGAGATCTCTACACCTAATGCTCTAAGATTCTTCTCCATAGCCTCTACACGATCACTTTCCTTTAAACGAAGTCTGGCTATATTCGATAGAATATGATCTCCCTTCGCATACATTCCCAGTACAGTGAGAATAGGTCCTAGATCTGGACAATCTGCTAGATCTAATTCTCTTCCTTGTATAGAACTCTTATGTACAGTTATATGATCTTCTTGATAAGTAATATCTACCCCACAGGCAGATAAGTATTCTAAGATCACCTTATCCCCTTGCTTACTATTCCTTTGTATACCTGTTAATGTAAGATCATGGTTGATCGCTGCTAGTACAGCAAAGAAGGCTGCTTGGGAATAATCTCCTTCGACTGTATAATCTTGCGCGATGTATTGTTGATTCCCTGGAATGTAGTACGTATACTCATCTATTTCTTGAATATGGATATGGAATCTTTCTAACATCTGTACTGTTAATGTTACATAAGATCTACTTTCAAAGGGTGGTAGGATGTGTAGGGTAGAGTCTTCTTTTAGTAAAGGGAGTGTATATAGTAACCCAGTTATGAATTGAGAGGATATGTTTCCTGGTAGGGTATATTCTCCACTGTTTAAACTTCCTTGTATTGTAAGGGAAGTGTCTGATTGTTGAAAGGATGCCCCTTGTTCCATAAAGATCTTTTGATAGATCTCTAGAGGACGATGTAGTAAACGATTTCTTCCTAGGAATGTGATCTTCTCTTCACTAAGGGAAAGTAAAGGAATCGTGAAGCGTAGAGTAGATCCAGATTCCTTACAATCAATAGTTGTATTAGTAGGATCGATCTTACCATCCACTCCTGTAATATACACACTATCTTCTTCTACTCTAACACTAGCACCCATACACACAATCGCATCTAGTGTAGCTTGGATATCCTCACTGAAGATCAAGTTCGTGATATGAGAGGTACCCTTAGATAATGCTGCACATAGCAATGCTCGATGTGACATACTCTTAGAAGGGGGGATATGGATCGTACCACTACATGTGCCTGGATAAATAGTAGCTTTCATATTATTCACGTCCGATCACAGTAGCGATCTTATGACATTTCTCTACCATTTCCTTGTAAGCATCGAAAGTAAGTGTTTGTGCCCCATCGCTCCATGCCTTCTCTGGATCATTGTGTACTTCTACCATGATCCCATCTGCACCTGCAGCTACAGCCGCTAGTGACATACTCTCTACTAGATCACGATTGCCTGTCGCATGACTTGGATCGATAATGATCGGTAAGTGGGTAAGTTGCTTAACAAGAGGGATCGTACTTAGATCTAATGTATTGCGTGTATACTTCTCAAAGGTACGAATACCACGTTCACATAGGATCACTTGCTCATTCCCTTCACTCATAATATACTCAGCACTCATGAACCACTCTTCCATAGTATTCGAAATACCACGTTTCAAAAGAACTGGCTTATTCACTTTCCCCACAGCCTTCAATAACTCAAAGTTCTGCATATTTCTAGCCCCGATCTGAATAATATCTACATTCTCTAAGAATTCATCTAGCTTCTCAGTACTCATCAATTCCGAAATGATCGGCATACCAGTCTTCTCACGAGCTTCTACCATATGTTGGATCCCCACACTTCCAAGACCTTGGAATGTATACGGAGAAGTACGTGGTTTATAAGCACCACCACGTAGAATATGAGCCCCACACTTCTGAACATTCTCAGCAATGAGTAGAGTAGATTCTCTACCCTCAATAGAACAAGGACCAGCGATCATCACTAATGGATGATTTCCACCGATCTTGATTCCTTTTACCTCAATAACAGTATCTTCAGGATGTAACTGTCTAGATACTTTCTTATACGGTACATTTAATCTAGTCACATGACTTACATATGTATTTGCTTCGATCCACTTAGGGTCAATATTAGTAGTATCCCCGATCACTCCAAATACAAAGTTATCATTTAGACTCACGTCTTTTAATTCACAGTGATGTTCTATAAAGAAAGTTCTGATCTTATTGATCTCTGAGGGAGGGGTATGTGGTTTAAATGTAATGATCATAAGTATCACTCTCCTTACTTACTCATGAAGTATTCTACTGCTTCTAAATATCCCTTCATCCCATGTCCCATGATCCTCTTACAAGCTACATAAGATACATAAGAGATCTGACGGAATGGTTCTCTGACTGATACATCTGATAGATGTACTTCGACAGTAGGGATCTCTACTGCTTTTAGGGCATCTAGGATGGCGATAGAGGTATGGGTATAAGCCCCTGGATTAATGATGATCCCATCATATACTTGGTAGGCTGCTTGGATCTCATCTACAAGATCTCCCTCATGATTACTTTGGTAGATCTTTACTTCAATGTTATGGGCCTTACAAAGGTCTTGTACCTCTTGCATACCACTTTGGTAGCTCTGTACTCCATAGATATCTTTCTCACGGATTCCGATCATATTGATATTGGGTCCATTTAGTACTAATAGTTTCATTGTACAGCCTCCTTGATATTCTCTACTACTTCTTTTAAGGTAGTAGTATTCATGATATGTACATCTGCCCATTGACAATAGGTAGCATATCTTTCTTGATATAGTGTTTGTAATTTAGAGAGATCATTGGATAGGGGTCTATAGTGATCTGTTTGTAGTAATTCTAATGGTCGATCGATGAATAGGATCGTAGAGTTATAGTGTAGGGCGTGTAGGTTCTCTTTTTTCTTGATCACTCCTCCACCACAACTAATAATACAATGACTCTTCTTACTATATTTCTCAGTTACTTGTACTTCTATCTCACGGAAATAATCTTCTCCATACTTCTCAAAGATCTCAGGAATAGACATTTGAGTTCTCTCTTCGATCAGTGTATCGATATCATACACCTCTCTACCAAGACATTCGCCTAACATCTTAGCAATAGTACTCTTCCCACTAGTAGGCATACCGATCAGTGCGATATTTCTCTTCTCTTGTACTAATTGTTGATAGATATCTTCTATTCTATCCTTATTATATATAGTATCATGGAAATATTCACTAGCATAGACAGCCTGGGCTACTAGCATTTCTAGTCCTCCGATCGCTCGGATCCCTTTCTCTAGTGCTTCTTGCATAAGCGTTGTTTGTAGGGGATTAAAGACTACGTCGATAACTGTGGTAAGACTAGTGAATGGTTCTAGCGATACTGCTGTGGTATGGTTGTTTGGATACATTCCACATGGAGTAGTGTTCACGATAATATCGATCTGATCTGCTATTCTATATAATTCCTCATAGGTTAGATGATCTTCTTTCTCACTTCTTGATACTGTAAAGATATGAGAGGCTCCCATGTCTTTCATTACATGGTAGGCTGTATGAGAGGTACCTCCACTTCCTAGGATCGCTACTTTCTTATGAGCACATTCGATCTTATGCTTCATGATCATGTATTGTAGACCTTGGTAGTCTGTGTTATATCCCTTTAGTGTACCATGATGATTCACGATACAGTTTACGGCATGGATCTTCTTCGCATTCTCATCGATCTCATCTAAGTAAGGGATCACTGCTTGTTTATAAGGAATAGTGACATTGATCCCTGTGAAGTCTTTATTCCTCATGAATGTATGGAATTCTTCTTCATTAAGAGGAATTAGGTCATAGGAATAGGGTTGTAGCTCCTCATGGATCTCCTTAGAGAAACTATGTCCTAATTTCTCTCCTATCAATCCATATCTCATAGACTCTCCTCATTTCTCTGCCACATATACCCATAACGAGTACAGATCAGATCTAAGATCCCAATCGCTAATACACAATCTACCACAGGACAAGCTCTATGAATGATCGCTGGATCATGTCTACCTTCGATCTGTAATGTAGTATTTTCTTTCGTAGCATAGTTTACACTATCTTGGAATCGATAGATAGATGGTGTTGGTTTGATACATGTACGTAATACGATAGGCATTCCGTTACTGATGCCACCATTGATCCCACCGTTATGATTCGTTCTAGTTTTGATCGTATCTTTCTCCATATAGAATGGATCATTGGCACTACTTCCTGTTTCTGTAGAGAAACCAAAACCTAGTCCAAATTCTACTCCCTTGACAGCTGGAATACTGTATAGAAGAGAAGATAGTGTACTTTCAATGGAATGGAAGAATGGTTCACCGATGCCTGCAGGCATATTCACGATCACACTTTCTAAGATCCCGCCTATAGAATCTAGTTGCATCTTATGAGATAAGATACACTCCTTCATAACTTCTTCAGATGTTTCTTCTAACACTGGGAATTCTTTGTTTCGTAATTGTTTTACTTGATCTAGTAATTCTTCTTCATTCATAGAGAATCTCTTCTCTTCGATATCTTTTAATACCTGAATATGTGTTCCAATATAGATTCCTTTACTCTCTAGGATCTGTTTACAAATAGCACCTGCGGCTACTAATGGAGCAGTAAGTCTACCTGAGAAGTGTCCTCCTCCGCGATAGTCTTGGTATCCTAGGTATTTCTGATAGGCTGTGTAGTCAGCATGAGAGGGACGTAAGATATCTTTTGTCTTAGTATAGTCTTTACTACTAGTATCCGTATTCTCGATCAGAATAGTTAATGGTGTACCTGTAGTATACCCATTGAAGTATCCACTTACGATACGTGCAGCATCACTCTCTCGTCTTCCTGTAGAGATATCACTTCTACTAGCACGTTTCCTCATTTCTCTTTGGATATATTCCATATCTAAAGCGATCCCTGGAGCAAGCCCTGTGATCGTAACACCGATCATTTCCCCATGGCTTTCTCCAAATAGACTTAGTTTGATGCTTTGTCCACATGTGCTTCCCATACTTTATCCTCCAATCTAGTTAGAATACTTGGTAGTTCTATTTCCTCTACCTTGGCTTCTCCTATAGTACTTAGTGTTACATAAGATATAGTTGTATTATTTGCCTTCTTGTCATTCAATATATAGTTATATACTTCCTTTGGATCATACTGGATACTTGTTCTTTGTTGTAGTTTCGAATAGATAGGTCGTAGTACTTCTTTGATACTCTCATCCTCTATAGAATACCACATTCCTAAAGCTACTGCTTCTCCATGAAGCAATCCTTGTAGTCCATAGTAGCTTTCTAGTCCATGTCCGATCGTATGGCCGAAGTTCAAGATCTTTCGTAAGTTAGATTCGAATTCATCTTTCTCGACTACTTCTTTCTTAACTAATAATGCTTCATAGATGATCTTCTCAATGTCTGTGTATACATCACATTCCCCTAGGAATGTCACTAGTTCTTTGTTATAGATCAATCCTGCTTTCAAGGCTTCGACAAGTCCATTATAGTAGTGTCTTGTGGGTAGCGTTTGTAGGGTATTAGGATCGATGAATACGGCAATTGGTGGATAGAAGGCTCCTACCATGTTCTTGTAACTATCTACGTTGATAGCGACTTTCCCACCGATACTAGAGTCTATTTGAGAGAGGGTAGTAGTAGGGATATTGATGAAGTCGATGCCACGCATATAAGTAGCTGCTACGAACCCTGCTAGATCACCGATCACTCCTCCTCCTAGAGCTATAACAGCATCTTTACGTGAGAAGTGTTGGTCTAGCATTACTCTTAGAATATCTTCATATACCGCAAAGCTCTTAGCTTCTTCACCACTTTGACAAGTGTATACATAACTATAGGTACATTGTTGTTGGACGGTTTGGATATATTGTGTAGGAATGTTGGTATCTGTTATGATGATGATCTTTCGCTCTAGATCTACGTGAGAAGATAGTGATGAGAGTATACCTTTTTGTAGATATATTGGGTATGTATGTGTGCTTGTTTGGATGTGTAGTTGCATTGAGGTATACCTCCTATACTTCTTAGTGTTTATAGTTATCCTATTATATAATTGTAATATAGGGGGAGTACGAATTGCAAGGGGAATGTAAGAGAAATAAAAGAAGCTATTGCTAGCTTCTAGTGAAGAGTATAGTTACATTGTGTTAAGCGATCTTTAAATCCACTTACATAGAAGTCATCGATGTAATGGTAGATATAGTTGATATCATCTTCAGATAATGTATAGTATTCTGAGTTCCCTTCACTATCCTTGATCTCCATGAAGGTATCTTTACTATAGAAATAGATAAAGCTTTCTGTTTCTTGAGAGATCTTGATCCTTACTACTGGATAGGGGATATTATAAGGTTTCTCGATCTTCTCTACGTCTAATGCACCGATATATTCTATGATCTCATTGAATTTACCACTAATGAATTCTTTCTCTAGTTCCATAGCACAGTCTAAGAAGGCATCTGGATCAGAGTTTTCTGTATAGTAATCTATGTAATGTTGTTCGACATAGGTAGGGACATATTGTAAAGAGTTCTCATATTGTTCACTATATAAGATCTCTCCTCCAAATGGGTTGATGGAGTCTTCATAGGCTTCAAAGATGATTTCACTCATTTGGATGGTAGGAAGTGTTGTTTGTAGTTGTTGGAGTTTATTCTTGGGTGTGTTTGTACAGGCTGTTAGGAATAAGAATACGATCATTATTAGTTTCTTCATAATAATTCCTCCTTTAATTAGTTTATAGCAGTTTCTATTTGTGATGGCAATATGGGGAGGGGAATATTCAGAAAGTATTAAGAAAGTGTTAAGGGATTTATGGTATACTTAAGTTAAGATAGGAGTGATTGTATGAAGAAGATAAAACCAATACACGTTGCGAGTATATGTATATGTGCATGTCTATTCATCTTCATTCTAATTCGATTAGATATAAAGGTGATGGACATTGGTGATCAAGAGAATGTACTATTATATAAAGATGATAGAAGAGAATATGGGTTTAGTAATTCTGCCAAACGTGATGTGTTAACTCAACTAGAATCTATTTATGGCCAAGAAGATACTGAGATAGTAGTGTATATGGGTGAATGGCAGGGTAGAGATGTTGAGATTACAGAAAAAGTAATATACTCTGATATGAAGTATTTAGGTAAACAATTTGATGTGGGTTATTATGCAGAAGGAAGTGTGGATATTGTTCGTAATGCATATGATCTAGATTCACAGGAATGTATATCTACTGGTACTAAAGTGATCAAGTATATTGGGTTTGATGTCCTAAGAATTTCAAAACGAGCTGAAGTTTTAGAAGATACTCTTACGGAGGAATATATTGGGGATAAGGAATTGTTTGAGGTTCCTGTAGAATAATGGATGTGTAATAGCTATGGTTTATTGCCATAGCTTTTTATTTCTATGTATAACACTTATAATATATATACTATGATATAAGAAATCTTAAAAGTTTCTGAATAATCACTTGTAATACTTATACTGTATCTATAATTCCTGTATAATATAAGTAACAATAATCAATACCTAGGAGGTGTAATCATGCGTAAATTATTCACTATCATGTTATCTATATTCCTACTAGTAGGTTGTAATACAACTCCTAAAGATGCAGATGTAGACCACCTAGTAGCAGAAGATATAGTATTTACAAATGCACCTGAACTAAAATTATACCAATATACTACAGAGGAAGAACTAGAGTTGATCAAGCAAAGTGAACCATATAAGTTTGAAGGAGGAGAGATCTTCTATCATGTAGAAGGACTTCAGAAGTATACAGGATCTATCATGTTACTACATGATACAGAAGAATATGCTTTCATAGCAGGCAATATCGAGATCCCTTATCAAGATGGTACGTATCTAGCAAAGATCAATAATGATGGATCTACCTATGCTTTCGTATTTACAGTAGGGACTGGTGAATATGTAGAGTCTTGGATGGATGATCTATGTATGAATATCAAGAAGAGAGCACATACAGGGGTAGATGCTTATGTTGTCTTTGATAACTATCATCATCTTACAGGTGGTGAACTGGGATATTATCTAGGATCTCTTAGTTATTCTACAGAACCTGTAGAAGGAGATCACTTCCATGACTTTGATCTATATGTAGCACCACATAGAACAGAAGATTACACTGTGTATGAATTTAGAAATGGCAATGAAGTACATTTCAGTGATCAGGTAGTATATATTACAGAACCTATTACCAATGAGAAGTATTCTATCTTGAATGCAGAGTCTAAGAATATGATGGAGACATTGGGTATTACTAGAGAAGATATTGAAGATTGTGTTATCTATAAATATGGTTTCATGACTGAAAATGGACTTAGTACAGTAGAAGAAAGTAAGGCAACTGCTCGTTCTGTGAAGAATGAAACTGCTTATGAAGAGTTCTTAGATGAACTATTCACATTGAATATGTATGAAGCAGAACCAATGGATGTAATCATTGGTGGTAGTGGTTATAAGTTAGAGATTGTTACGAAAGATGGTAGTAGATATGAGGTCGATAATGGTTCCTTAGAATTAGAGATCGACAAAGATGGTAAGGCATATATTCAGGATGTAGTAGGTGATTTCTATGTTACTCATCTTGTGAGCGATTATTTCGCAAAGCTAGATGGTTTAGAAGCAAAGGATATTATTCTCACTAATGGTATTAAAGTGTATGAATACACAAATGAGGAAGAACTAGAGATTATTAAGAGTATGACACCATTCCAAGTAGATGATAGTAGATATATTACAGGTGCAGATACTTTATACAATTTTTCTGGTAAAGTTGCATTGTTAGAAGATACATCTGTACAAGTAGCACCAATAGCCCTAGAGATCTTTGTTCCATTAAAGGATGGTACATATCTAGCTGATTTTAAACTAGATGGTAGAACATATGCATTCGTATTCCAAGTAGGAGATGGTGTATATCAAGAACCATGGATCAGTGATCTATGTAAGTCTAGTAATGATCCTGATTATACTGGTCACAAAGAGTATATTGTCATGAATGGATATAAACATCTTACAAATAATGAAGTAGGGTATTACCTAGGGTCTCTAAGATACTCTACAGAGCCGGTAGAGGGCGATTACTTCAATGACTTTGATCTATATGTAGCACCACGGGAAAGTGAAGACTATATAGTATATGAGTTTAGAAATGGGAATGAAGTATACTTTGATGATACAGTGATCTATATAACAGAACCTATTTCTAATGATCAGTATTCTATTTTATACCTAGATCCTATCAATGTTATGGAAACATTAGAGATCCAAAGAGAAGATATAGTAGATTGTATCATCTATGATTCTAGTATTGGGGGAAGTGAGAAGATCGGTTCAGTGATCAATAAGGAAGATTTCAATGAATTCCTAGATGAGATCTATACATTAGAAATGTATGATGTATTCCCGCTAACAGTAGGTATTGGTTCAGCTGGATATGATATAGAGTTTGTACTAAAAGATGGAACTACTTACAGAATGAGAAATGATTCTCTAGTACTTAATATCTATAAGAATAATGAGATATATATTGAGGATCATACAGGAGCCTTCTATATCAACACTATTATTCAGAAATATGGTTATCAAGAGAGGTAATAATTATGCGTAAACTATTAAGTATAGTAGGAGTATGTTTGTTATTAACAGGTTGTGGTGTCTCTAAACAAGACTATGAAGCGTTAGTGCAAGAGAACCAACAACTACAAGAACAAGTACAGGAACTACAAGCACAAATATCTAATGCAGAGAAACTACCTGATGTGAAGATAACTGGTGGTATCGTAGCCACACTACATGGTCTCTTAGAAGATCCTTTCGCAGGAGATGGAGTACCAAGATATGCTCTTATTCAGTATTTCCAAAGTGGTCTAACGTTAGTGGGAATAGAGCCTGAAATAGCTCCTGAATTAGAGATAGGTAAAAATTACTATTTCGAAATAGCTCCATATACTGTTAGAAATAGTCGTTATCAATTTACGTTAGAACAGATCAAACAATTAGCCCATGATGGACAATGGCTAAGGATCGCGGGGTATAGAGAACCAAATGAAGATGAGATCGGTATTCTTAGAGAAGAGATCCTGTTCTTCGAAGAACTTAACTAAGCTGACCTAGTGTCAGCTTTTAGTTTTCCTTCCTCTTGCAGTATTCCTCTAAATCCATTACAATAAACACATATGAGGTGGTAACATGAAAACACTAGAAGAAGCCAGACAAATCATTGATGAAGTCGATGAACAGATCGCAAAGTTATTCGAGAAAAGAATGCAAGCAGTAGAATCTATCGTAGCCTATAAACTACAACATGACCTACCGATCTTCGATCCATCAAGAGAACAACAAGTGATCGCTAAGAATATAGAAAGAATAGAGAATGAAGTATATAGACCATACTTTGCAGAGTTCCTACAACATACTATGGAAGTCTCTAAGAAGTATCAAAGAGCATTCATTGAGAATAAGGAGGACTAAGTATGAGTTTCATTAAGAAAAGTGCAGATATCACACCAGTGATCGATACAGTATTCACAGTAGTATCTGCTGCTACGAAAGCTAAGCAAGAACATGGAATAGAGAAAGTGTGTGATGCTACTATTGGTTCCTTATATGGAGAAGATGGACAGATCGTAGCCCTAAAAAGCGTGTATGATAACTATGACACGATCCCCTCTCGCATGAAAGCCAAATACGCAGGAGGCTTTAAAGGTAATGAGAACTATCGTGAAGCTATGGCCAAGTGGGTACTAAGAGACAACGTACATCTACCACACAGCGTCATCGCCACACCAGGAGGCACAGGAGCAGTCAACCTAACGATCGACCTAATGCTAGAAACAGGACAGACCCTAGTGATCCCGCAAGTAGCTTGGGGAAGCTATGCAGTCATGGCGAATAATAAAGGATTACAAGTAGAGAAATACGAACTATTCGAAGAAGATCACTTCCATCTTAATAGCTTCAAAGAAGTATGTAGCAAAGTGATCAAACAACAACATAAACTAGTTGTAGTCATCAATGACCCATGCCATAACCCAACAGGCTACTCCATGACTCACCAAGAATGGCAAGCAGTCATCGACTATCTAAATGAACTATCTCAAGAAGGAGAAGTAGTAGTCTTGAATGATATCGCTTATCTAGACTATAGTTTCCAAAGAGAAAGAGCAAGAGACTACATGCAAGTATTCAATACGATCAATAACAAGGTATTAGTCGTAGTAGCATTTAGTTGTTCTAAAGCACTAACAAGCTATGGATTACGCTGTGGAGCAGCGATCATCTTAGGAAAAGAAAAGGAAGCAGTACAAGTATGTGAAGACTGTTACGCTAAAGCAGCAAGAGCCATCTGGTCTAATGTCAATAACTCAGCTATGGAGAACTTCGTAGGAGTCACTCAAAATAGATATGAGGAATATATGGCAGAGAAAGAAGGTTATATTCAATTGCTAGAGAAACGTAGTTCTATCGTACTACAAGAAGCCAAAGAATGTGGCCTAGCACTATACCCATTCACAGAAGGCTTCTTCGTAACTGTCAAACTACCAGATAATCAAACACGTGATAAGTATCATGAATTACTATGCAAGAACCTGATCTTTACGGTAAAAGTGAATCTAGGAGTCAGAGTGGGGATCTGTTCATTAAACATAGAGAAATGCTATGGATTAGCTAAGAGATTAAAAGATATTCTAAGTGAGGTAGAATCATGAAGTATATACTAGCCAGTAAGTCACCTAGACGTAAAGAACTACTATCCCTAGTAGTCAAGGAATTCGAGATCGATTCAGTAGAGACTAAAGAAGAGATCGATGAAACGATCCCATTCACTAAAGCTATTGAGAAGATCGCTATGCAGAAAGCAGAAGCAGTGAGTAGTAAACACCCTACTGATCTGATCATTAGTGCAGATACTATCGTAACCCTAGGTAGTAAAAGATATGGGAAACCAAAAGATCCAGCAGATGCCATGAAGATGCTACAAGAGTTATCAGGCAGTATCCATGAGGTAATTACAGGAGTATGTTTATACTGCAATGGCAAAGCACATACATTCTCTAGTGTATCAAAAGTAGAATTCTATCCACTTACTGAAGAAGAGATCAAATGGTATGTAGATAGCAAAGAACCATTAGATAAAGCAGGTGCCTATGGGATCCAGGGACTTGGAAGTCTATTAGTCAAAGAGATCCAAGGGGATTATTATTCTATCATGGGCTTACCTATTGCTATGCTGAAACGTGAATTAGAACACTTTGAAAGTACTTTATAAGAAGAGGAGTTATACTATCAAGTATAGCTCCTTTTATTTATAAGCAAATCATTTGCAATCTTCTCTATATCCCATATAATAATAAGTATGATGAAGATAGAAACAAGACATAAAGAACCATTAAAAGAATATACTACATTACACATAGGGGGATATTGTCATAATCTATATTTCCCCAAGAGTGAGAAGGAGATCCGATATCTACTAGACACCTATGATCCTATTATATTAGGAAAGGGAAGTAATGTATTGATCAATGATACAGTAGAATATGATCATGTCATGATCCTAACTAAGTATAAGGGAATCTATCTACAAGGAGATGTGATCATTGCTGAAAGCGGAGCTAGACTAATGGATGTATGCCTATTCGCACTTGAACATAGCCTTACTGGTTTAGAGTTTGCTTATGGGATTCCTGGGAGTGTAGGAGGAGCTGTGATCATGAATGCAGGGGCTTATGGTGGTGAGGTCAAGGATGTTCTGATCCAGGTGGATACTACTGAAGGATCATACTCTAATGAGGATTGTTGTTTTGAATATCGTAAGTCTAGGTTCTCTGATACGAAGGAGTGTATCTTACGAGGATATTTCAAAGTGCAAAAGGGTAACAAAGAAGAGATCCAAGCTAAGATGCAAGATCTGATCACTAGAAGAAGAGAGAAACAACCATTAGATAAATATAGTGCTGGCTCTACTTTTAAAAGAGGTAAAGACTTCTATGCTAGTGCTACGATCAGTGAGTGTGGTCTAAAGGGATATGCTGTCAATGATGCAATGGTGTCTACTAAGCATGCAGGATTCCTGATCAATGAGGGGAATGCTAGTTATACGGAGTTCTTAGCGTTGATCCATGATGTGAAGAGGATCGTGTTTGAAAAGACTGGTAGAGTATTAGAAACAGAAGTGAAGATCATAGAATAGTAAAGGACGAAGTATTATGATGAAACACCTCGTCCTTTTCAGTATTATTTATATAAAGGGAATTGCTCGCAAAGCTTAGCCACTTCGCCTCTAACATATTCCGCATTCGCATCCTTATCCTTAGCAATAAGAGTAATAAGCTCAGCCACCTTGACCATCTCAGCCTCTTTGAAACCACGAGTCGTACAAGCAGCAGTACCAATACGTACACCACTTGTAACAAATGGACTAGCAGGATCGTTCGGGATCGCATTCTTGTTTAAAGTAATATTCACTTCATCTAACGCATGTTGCAGATCCTTACCAGTAATATTGAAATTACGTACATCTACTAACATTAAATGATTATCAGTACCACCAGAGATCAATCTAAAGCCATTCTTCACTAACTCTTCTGCTAATACCTTCGCATTCTTACGAACTTGACGTTGATACTCCTTGAATTCCTCAGAAGCAGCTTCTTTAAAGCACACAGCCTTAGCTGCAATAATATGCTCTAATGGACCACCTTGTGTACCAGGGAAGATCGCCTTATCAATGATCTTCGCATACTTCTCTTTACAAAGGATCACTCCTCCACGAGGACCACGAAGAGTCTTATGAGTAGTAGTAGTGACTACATCAGCATAAGGAACAGGATTCATATGTTCTCCAGCAGCTACTAGACCAGCAATATGAGCCATATCTACCATCAAGATAGCGCCACATTCCTTAGCAATATCCGCAAAGATATCGAAACGGATCTCACGAGGATAAGCAGAAGCACCTGCAATGATCATCTTAGGCTTATGTTCCATAGCAAGACGTCTGATCTCCTCATAATCGATACGCTCAGTCTCCTCATTTAAACTATAAGGAATGACATTATAGTAATTACCTGTAATATTTACTGGACTACCATGACTCAAATGTCCCCCATGTGCTAAGTTCATACCCAGTACAGTTTCTCCTGGTTTGACGAACGCATAATACACAGCATTATTCGCAGAAGCTCCACTATGTGGTTGCACATTCGCATGATCAGCTCCAAATAACTCACAAGCACGCTTACGAGCCAATTCCTCGATCTCATCTACACAATGACATCCTCCATAATAACGTTTACCAGGATACCCCTCTGCATATTTATTAGTAAGACAAGTACCCATAGCCATCATAACCGCCTCACTTACAAAGTTCTCAGAAGCGATCAATTCGATACTATCTTGTTGTCTCTTACACTCTTTCTTGATCAAAGATCCTACCTCAGGATCCATTGAAGCTATAAAGTCCATAGAATCATGAATCATACTATATCCTCCTTATATATATCTCTTATAATAATATTCTTATTTTAGTCTAAAATCAATCAATATAACAAGTGAAAATAAAAACTTACTAAGAACTATCCCGATATTCTCCCCATCACTCTACCTATAAATTCCCATAATCACGCATAACTTCCCATCATTTCCCAAACATACTTTAATTCTTTCCCAAATATTGGACGTATACTATAAGTACAAACAGGAGGTATAACTTATGCGTAAATGGTCATTGAAACGAGATAAGGATGGATATGTGATCGTGAATAAGGGGGGTAAAAAGCTCTCCTACGATCCACAGAAAGGGATCCGTATTCTAGAAGATGATGGGTTTGCTTTCTTAGATCTAAATGGCAATGGTAGACTGGATGGATTTGAAGATTGGAGACTGGGTGCGAGAGAACAATATCGTTTACTTTGTTTAAACTTATTATAGTGCTTGTCCATCTATTATATAGATGTTTATATATAGTATACAAGAGTGCGAGATGCACTCTTTTGATTTATATGGTATACTAATACCAAATGAGGTACCTATGAATAACGAGAAATATATTGCACATACATTAGTAGAATACTATCAACATCATCGAAGAGATCTACCATGGAGAACTACCAAAGATCCCTATAAGATCTGGGTCAGTGAGATCATGCTACAACAAACAAGAGTAGAAGCCGTGAAGGGATACTATGCCCGTTTTCTAAAAGAACTACCTACTCTTACAGCATTAGCTACCGTAGAGGAAGACTATCTGATGAAGCTATGGGAAGGGCTAGGGTATTATAGTAGAGTAAGAAACATGCGTAAAGCAGCGATACAAGTACAAGAAAAGTGGAATGGGGAAATGCCTAAGAGTTCCACTGATCTTTTGACATTACCAGGAATCGGTAAGTATACTTCAGCTGCCATAGCATCCATCTGTTACAACGAACCCATCGCAGCCTTAGATGGCAATGGACTCAGAGTATTTGCTAGACTCTATGGAATTGAAGAGAATGTACTAGATCCTAAGGTAGAGAATATGATCCGAGAAAAGATGCAGAGGTGTGTTGACTATACAGTAGCAGCAGATCTAAACCAAGCAGTCATGGATCTAGCCAGTTCTATCTGTACACCGAAAGCAAGTGCTAAGTGTGAGCAATGTCCTCTAGCTAGTATATGCAAGGCATACCAAGATGGTATGGTAGAAAGACTACCAGTAAGGCTCACTAAGAGTAGTAAGAAGAGTGAGTCATATACGGTGCTAGTATTTAGAAGAGATCATTTGATATTATTAGAGAAAAGAAGTGATAAGGGTCTATTAGCCAGTCTATATGGATTACCCATGATAGAAGGAGAACTATCTAAAGAAGAGTTACATACTTATCTACAAAATGATACATGTAAGATCCAAGAGATCGGAAACTTTCAACATATCTTTACACATAAGATATGGAATATGAAAGCCTATCTGATCGATGACTATGAGGTGCCTGTAGAAGATTCTATTTGGGCTAAGGAAGAGGAAGTAATGTATCTATATGCATTACCTACAGCATTTACGAAGATCGTGAAAGAGATATATACACAAAGGGAAAGGTGATCACCTTTCCCTTACTATTATTCATGAATATTGATATCTCCACTCATGGTATCGATCTGCATCTTCACATTGATCTCTTTATTACTCTTACTACATTGATATACACCACTAGAAAGCTCACTCTCTTCTAATGTCTCATAAGAAATATCGATATCCCCAGACTTAGTACTCAAAGAAGCAGCGAAACCATTCGCCTCTTCCATTAAAGCGATCTCTACATCCCCACTCACAGTAGAGACTTTGATCGCAGCCCCACGATACACCTCTACACCAACATCTCCACTAGTCGTAGTGATCGCATATGCCTCACAATCCTCACACTCTACCACTACATCCCCACTTACAGACTTAGCCAAGATCATTCGAACATGCCCATCCTCACAAGTAATATCTCCACTAATAGAAGTAGCCTCGACCTTCTCAAACATACTATTACGACACGTAATATCCCCACTGATCACAGTGATGTTCATCTTCTTACTACAACAACCTAGTACCTCAACATCTCCACTAGAAGTTGTGATAGAACATTGCTCTAATCGACTATCATTCACGAAAACATCACTACTAGCCACCTGGATCTGTAAAGACCCTAAGATCACATCAGCAATAGAGATCGTATCTAAACAATTATCGAATCGTAGTATTTCGATATTCTTTGGAACATACAGTTTCATATGCATATCTGGTCGATGTCTCATGATCCCTTTAAAAGTAGGTAGATCATTGATACTGATATGTAATTCTCTATCATATACTTTCGGACATAAGGGAGCCATGAATTTCGCTTTCTTATTCCCAGAACACTCATAATCTAGATATAATTCATTTCCCTTATACACCTCGATCTCTCCAAAGAAACCATCGATGAACACTCTTTGAATATCTTTAGAGAACTTAAAGCGTTGTACTTCGTGATCCTTAGGCGTATCTTGAGAAGAGAATGAGTAGTTCGTAAAGTCCTTCTGGAAAGAATCTTGGATCCCCTCCTTTAGATCTTGTATAGTAGAGTCTATACTAGTAGGATCTACATATACACGATTATTCTGATGCCTTTCATAACATTGTTCCATTTCCTTTACTAGATCATCAATACTCCCAAGTGACCCAATGATCTCACTATCACTTTGATTCTGTGCATATCCGATCTCGAAATGTTCCTCATAATCTCTCAACATCTCTTTTACTATATCATCATCGAACCCCTGGAGCTTTTCCTCTAATTGCTTCATATATTCGATTCTATTCATTAGTTTCACCCCTTTCAATAATACAATTCACAGTTGTAATGAAATCAAACCATTCTTTCTTCATCTGTTGCTGATACACTCTACCCTTATCAGTAAGATGATAGTACTTACGAGCAGGTCCCTCCACAGACTCCATCAAGTAAGTCTCCACATATTCCTCATCCTTTAAACGTTTCAAGATCAAATACAAAGTACCAGTAGCGATCGTCATCTCCCGCGAGATCGCCTCTGTTAACTCATACCCATATTTATCCTCGTGTAGTAAAAGACTTAGAACACAAAGTTCTAAAGTACCTTTCTTCAATTGCGGATTCATCCTATACCTCCATTCTATCTATATATATTGATACCGTAATGAGTACTCTCAAACTTTAAAACATCCTTTTCTCGTTTATATTTCAATTCTTCGTTATAGTAGTAAAATAATTTCTTATCAGTTTCCTTCTTCATAATTATTTCCTCCTGTTGGATATATAATAACATATACTATTCTACAATGCAACATAGTATACAAAACTTTATACTTATCTTTAATCTCTTTTATTTCTTTCAAAGTATGGTACAATAATAGTAATGTAATTACCTATAAAGGAGAATATATATGGATGAGATGAAGTTTGTGGCTGTGTTAGTGGGAGTAGAGTATAGTGATATGACATATCGTATCGATACTTCTATGAAGGAATTAGAAGGCTTAGCTAATGCTTGTAACATAGAATGTGCAGCTAGTATCGTACAGAAGTTAAATACCATCCATCCTAGAACCTATGTAGGTAGTGGTAAGGTCGATGAGATCAAGGATCTAGTGAGACAAACAGATGCGAATCTAGTGATCATGAATGAGGAACTATCTCCTGCGCAATTAATGAACCTAGAAGCAGAACTAGGGATCGAGGTATGTGATCGTACCTACTTGATCTTAGAGATCTTCTCCCAAAGAGCACAGACGAAAGAAGCAGTACTACAAGTTAAATTAGCTAGATTGCAATACTTATTACCAAGATTGATCGGTATGAATACTGGGATCTATTCCCAACAAGGGGGTAGTGGATTTAGAGGTAGTGGTGAGAAGAAGTTAGAGTTAGATAGAAGACGTATCAATAAGGAAATGAGTAAGACTTCTAGAGAACTAAAAGAAATGGTGAAACAACGTCAAGTACAACGTGGTAGACGTAAGAAGAATGAGATCCCAGTGATCGCATTAGTAGGATATACAAATAGTGGAAAGAGTACACTGATGAATCAAATGTTAGTCTATTGTGATAAGAGCGAGAAACAAGTCTTAGCCAAAGATATGTTATTCGCAACACTAGAAACTTCTACACGTCAGATCACATTACCCAATCATCAGAAAGCACTAATAGTCGATACAGTAGGATTCGTAGATCAATTACCGCATGGTCTGATCAAAGCCTTCCGATCTACCCTAGAAGAAGTAAAGGAAGCAGATCTATTGCTACATGTAGTAGATGCTTCTAATAGAAACTATGAAGTACAGAAGGAAGTTACGAATAAAGTATTGAAGGAATTAGATGCAGGGGATATCCCAATGTTGTATGTCTTCAATAAGATGGATGTATGTGATCAAGTATTGGTAGCAAATCTAGAAGATACTGTGTATATGTCTGCTTTAAAAGATCAAGATATTGTTAAGTTATTAGAGCGAGTATCTGAGATGTTGTATAAGGAATATAATACATATCGTTTCACGATCCCATATGAGCAAAGCAATCTATTTGCCCTTTTGAAAGCAGAGGGAAGTATTCAAAGCTTTGAGCAAGTAGAGGATGGGTATCAAGTAGAAGCTCTTTTGAAAAGTGAAGAGTGGAATGATGTTATGCGTAAGTTAGAGGGTAAATAGGAGTTAGAGATATGTTTGGATTAGGTACTATTATTAATTCTGTAGCTATTATTATTGGTGGTGTGTTTGGGTTATTGTTTGGTAAGAAACTTACTCAGTCACATCAAGATTCACTGACAGTAGCTTGTGGTATCAGTGTATTATTCATTGGGAGTTCAGGTACTTTAGAGAAGATGATGAGTATATCTGAGGGAACTATTGTGAGTAATGGTTCTATGAAGATCGTGATCTCATTAGCGATCGGGGCTGTGATCGGTGAGATCTTGAATATTGAGGATAAGTTTGAGCAGTTTGGAGAATGGTTAAAGAAGAAGAGTGGAAATGCTAAGGATAAGAGATTTGTCGAAGGCTTTGTAACTGCTTCTTTAACAGTATGTATTGGGGCTATGGCGATCGTAGGGGCTATTCAAGATGGGATTAGTGGAGATTATTCTATTCTTGTGACTAAGGCGATCTTAGACTTCATTATCATTATGGTCATGACTTGTTCCATGGGTAAGGGAGCTATCTTCTCTTGTGTACCTGTGTTCTTATTCCAAGGGAGTATTACGCTATTAGCAAGATTGATAGAACCCTTGATGAATGAGGTAGCATTAGCCAATATCTCATTAGTAGGTAATGTATTGATCTTCTGTGTAGGTCTTAACTTAGTATGGGGTAAGAAGGTAAGGGTAGCAAACTTCTTACCAGCACTAGTAATAGCAGTGTTGTTTGCTTTTATTCCATTTCAATTCTAGCAGGGTGTATACTCTGCTTTTTTTTAGTGGGCATATTACTTTTTATAGATCGCATGATTATGTAGAATATATATGAGTAATACTATTACTTACTATAAGATCATGAAAGGAGAAATAGAATGAGTAAGAAATCTTATTTGATCGCATTACTTTTAGTAGCATCCCTAAGTGGATGTAGTACAGTAGCTACTCAAAAGGAATACATTCAAGCAGATGTTGCGCAAGAAATAGCAGTAAATGATGCAGGTCTTACGCTTGATCAAGTGATTTCCTTTGAAGTAGATCTGGATAGTAGAGGAGAACTTAGGTATTATGAGGTAGACTTTGTGGCCGATGGTCGTTCTTATGAGTATGATATTGATGCTTATACAGGAGAGATCTTAGGACATGAGAGTAAGATGCCTAAAGAAACTAGTGCAAGTGATACAAAGATCACAGAAGAGCAAGCCAAACAAAAGGCGATAGAGAGAGTGCCTGGGGCTACAGTAGAGCATATTAGAGAATTCGAGATCGATCGTGAGGATGGTCGTTTAGAATATGAGGGTACGATCTATTATGACAAGATGGAATATGAGTTTGAGATCGATGCTAAGACTGGTGAGTTCCGCTCTTGGGATGTAGAACCTATCAATGATTAAGAAAAGATAAAAGCTTCCTATTTGGAAGCTTTTTAAATGACTATATCCTGTAAAGTATATTCTAGAACCTTCTTTAATTCCTCTACACTAACTTCTACCTGATATCCGATCCTACCACCACTAAAGAAGATCGAATCAAAGAGTATCGCAGACTCATCGATCACAGTAGTGAACACCTTCTTCATACCAATAGGAGAACAACCCCCATGAATATACCCAGTCAAAGGTAATAACTCCTTAGACTTTATCATACTAATACTCTTCTCATTCACAGCCCTAGCAGCCTTCTTTAGATCTAACTCCTTATTCACAGGTACTAAGAACACATAATGCTCCCTAGAAGCTCCTACCGTAACAAGTGTCTTGAATACCTGCTCAGGATCCTCATTTAGAACACTAGCTACCTCTAGACCACCTACAGCATCACTATCCCCATAATAATAACTCTGATAAGGCACATGCTTTTGCTCTAAGATCCGCATTACATTCGTCTTTTCACACTTACTCATGATCCACGACCTTTCTAGGCTTCAGATACATCAAGATACAGATCACTAAGATCAAGAACATACTACCCCCAATAGAAGTTACCAATAACCATCTCTCTTGTACATCAAATCCATTATTATCGATCCTATATACCTCATCTTTGTCTAAACCCGAATACTCATTACTAGTATTCTGATACGCTATCGCAAAGCGAGTATACCCCTGTGTCTGGAAATAGATCCTAGTCTCAGTCTGCTTTCCATAGAAACGATAGATATCCCCATCCTTCTCTGCTAACAAGATATAATGCTGAGATAGATCATGTTCCTTAGGCTTACGGATCGAGATAATATAATTCTTACCTAGATCAATAGCCTCTTCCTCTAACAACATCTCTACCTCAAAAGAATCCATATAATGCCAACCATTTCCAGAAATGATCGTCTTGAATTTATCTTCTAACTCACTACTCACTTCCTTAGGCTCTACATATAAAGTAGAAGCAAATACATGTTTCTCGATAGTTTCGATAGGAAGAATAAAACTTAACCCAGAAAATCTAAGATCTAATTCATTCTCACTGATCACTACTTGAACAAGATCTTGATAAGGTTCACGTAACATTAGATCAATATCCCTGATCTCATCCTCAGAGAAAATAACACCATACTCACGACACTCTTGTAAGATAGAAACTAACTCACTGACCTCATCTTCTGTTAATTCTGAACTACCCTTATGTAGTGCATAGAACTCATTGAAACGAGTAGCAGCATGGGAAGCCACTGTAGAATCCTTAGGTAACACTAACACACTTGTCTTAGCACTAACTCCTTGATAACTCACCACAAGATCGACACTCTTAGCCTCTTGGAAACTCACAGCAGATACCATCGAAGTAGTCACAGGGAAACTATCCTTACTACCATCTGTATATAGCACACGTAAAGTCATATCAGAAAGATCTAAACTCTCACCCACAGTATAGGTAGTACGATGATCTCCCTCTAACCAAGTATACGAAACCTCCTTATACACAGCCTCATAATGATCACTAGACACTTCCTTGAACTCTTGGAATATATGTCCCTCTAACACAGGCGCAGTAATACTTGGACTAGCTGTAGTCGCATGTGTGATCGTGATCTCCTTAGAACCATCACTGAAACTACCCTTACCACTAGAGAAATACGATCTTTGATATTCCATATCCCCTAGCTTATCACTATTCAATACATATTGCACATCACTTGTCTTAATATACCCGATCATCTCAGTAAAGTCATAGGTATATATACCAGTCATCTTACCACTCTTATTCATCGATGGATCGATCTGTACCTTATACCAACTATTCCCATTTCTACTGATCTTATCTAGCAACACGAAAGAATAATCATAATTCTTATCAGTCGTATATAACACATTAGAACTACTATCGGGATCTTGATACACCTTCACATCACTAGTAGTACTCTTAATACCGATCGCATAGGCATTCAGATCCTTATTTCCCATCTGCGTATCTATCCGCATATAATACTGAGCAGCCTTCTCACCCCAATATGGATCAGAAGCATACGATACATTCATACCACTACCCTTATCCCCAAAGAACGTACCATGATACGTATACTTCTCAGGGTTAGAATAACTATTTGCTATATAATTCTTAGCATGAGAAGCTACCGAAGAGGCTATTGAATTATATCGAGAAGCATTGGCTTCTACATTAGAGTCATAGGCAGCATGGCCAAATAAATTATTACGGAAGAAAGCAAGAGAACTTCTACCAGAAGCAGTCTCATTACTAGAGATCGCAAGCATCATTAAAGCATTCGCTCCATATTGATATTGATACTGTAACAATGAATCTCCCATTTCATAGTATTGGGATTGATTCAAGATCTCACTAACACTATCCCCATTCTTATCATGGAATACTACCATAGCACTATCTATTCCCAGAATATCACTCACATACGCATTGATCTCTTCTTCAGTATATTGAGTCAGTGTACGATTGGATAAGTATTGATAGTAATTATAATACGGTGTAGTAGGGTTTACCGCATGGGTATGTATACTACTATACACATCATCACGCATCGTATAGAAATCCTCATAGAAATACTTACCGTCATAACTATAATATATCTTATTTGCTTGTAAGTAAGATGGAGCTACCCCTAGATCTACTGTAGTAGCAAAAGTATCAGAATGCACACTAGTCTTGATCTGATGGTATAAATGAGAATCATCTACAAAGTAAGAAGTGAAGGTAGAGAATACCTCGTATGGATAGATCGTCACATCACTGATCTTAGCCCATCCAATGGCATTAGATAACTGGAACTTAACTCTAGAAAGCGTATTATTCGTATCTAGATACAATCCATCTGCTCCATAACAACCATTCGTGTATCCACTTTGATTATTATATGCATTCGTATAACTTACAGTATAATTACAACCCTTATTCTCTGCGAAAGAAACGATCCCATAACGCACCTTTACAATCGTATCTCCCTTAAAGATCGTATAGTTTCCATGTTCCTCTAATGAATCATAGTATGCAAGTGCGGTACTATATGAAGAAGCAGTATATAAAGACTCATAACTACCATCCTCTAATACCTTAGAAACAGTATACTCCTCACTAGCATATACATGTACTGGACAGAGTACGATACAGAGTACGATAGATAAGAATATTGAAAAGGATCTACGCATGATCATCTACCTCCTTATAATATTATTCTACACTATCTAATGTTTAATTAAAATGGATATAGCAAAGGATTAAGAGATTTCTAATATATCGAAATAAGAAATATATCTTAGATATGTATTCTCTAGACTCATTGTTTTTGATTTCACACTATGCTATAATCTTACCATTAGAGGATAAAGAATATGAATAATAACACAACTAAGAAGATCTATAGCCTAGAGACACTAGTATTCATGATCGTTTTCGGATGTATATTTGGGTATTTGGGTAGTATCATGGGCATTGCTAACATGATGAATACATTGATGAATACAGCGTATGCTTTGTTGATGGATACAGTGTTCTATATTATGGCGATCTCAGTGATCGCGGGAGCTTTAGGAAGTCTATTTACAGAATTTGGTGTAGTAGCGATCATCAATTCACTATTATCTCCTTTAATGAAACCATTATTTGGTCTACCAGGAGCGAGTGCTATTGGTGTGCTTTCTACTTTCTTAAGTGATAATCCTGCGATCTTAGCCCTTGCAGATGATCCTTCCTTCAAACGTTACTTCAAGAAGTATCAATTACCTGCCTTAACTAACTTAGGAACAGGCTTTGGAATGGGACTGATCACTGTTACTTTCATGATCGGTCTGCTCTCACCAGATGGTACTTCTTTCGTGAGTGCGGCTATGGTGGGTCTACTAGGAGCGGCTATTGGTTCTCTAGTAAGTGTGCGTATTATGCTATTCTTTACTAAGAAACAATTTGATGTGAATGAGGGGGCATATCAAGGAAATAATGATTCTACTTTGTTACCAGGTATGCGTATCATTCGTAATGGTTCTGTAGGAAATAGAGTGATGAATTCTTTATTAGAAGGTGGTAAGCAGGGTGTGAAGCTTGGTTTGGATATCATTCCCGGTGTGTTGATCATTTGTACGATGGTAATGATGTTTACCAATGGAAATAATGGTTCCTTTACAGGGGCTGCTTATGAGGGAGTAGGCTTACTTCCTAAGATCGGAAATATGTTTAGTTTCATACTAGAACCTTTATTTGGGTTTACTAGTTCCCAATGTATTGCAGTTCCTATTACGGCATTAGGATCTGCAGGAGCAGCGATCGGATTGATCCCAAGTCTTGTAAATAATGGACTTGCTTCAGCTAATGATATTGCTGTATTTACAGCGATGTGTATGTGTTACAGTGGGTATCTATCTACACATGTAGCCATGATGGATGTGTTAGGCTTTCCAAAGCTTACAGGTAAATCTATTTTATCTCATACGATCGGGGGGCTATGTGCTGGGATAAGTGCTCATTGGATCTATATTTTTATCACAGTTTTATAACAAAGAAAACAAGAATGTAAGTTGTTTCATAACACTTACATTCTTTTTACATTTTCGTAACCTTTGTTTCAGAAATGTATTGAATTTTACATTTTGTTGCATTATAATATAATCACATATTTAGATATAGAAGAGAGGTACTTTATATGAAGAAATTATTAGTTGCGCTATTAGCGCTTATGATGTTCACCGCGTGTTCATCTGGTTCAGGAAGCAAGAATTCTGAAAGCGTTAAGATCGGTCTGAACTTCGAATTAACAGGGGAAGTAGCAAGCTACGGTAATTCAGAAGCAGATGCTGTTATGTTAGCGATCAAACATGCTAACGAAGACGGTGGCGTTCTTGGTAAAGAGATCGTACCTGTTAAATTAGATAATCAATCAGACCAAGCAGAAACTGTATCAGTACAAACTAAACTCGCTACAGTAGAGAAAGTAACTGGTATCATTGGTCCAGCTGTATCAGGTCTAACTGCTGCTGTATATCCAGTAGCTAATGAATATGGTGTCGTTTCTATTTCTGCTTCTGCTACAGCAGATGGAATCACACAAGATGAGAATGGAGATGTATTCGATTACGCATTCCGTGTATGTTTCTTAGACTCATACCAAGGTCTAGCCATGGCTAAGTTCGTTTCTTCTGAACTAGGAGCTTCTAAAGCAGTTGTCATCGGTGACTCTTCCAGTGACTATGCGAAAGGTCTATCTAAGAGCTTCATCAATCAATTCACTTCTATGGGTGGAAGTATCGTAGCAGAAGAATCTTATGTAGAAGGTGACACAGAGTTCAATTCTGTATTAACAAAGATCAAAGATATGGATTTCGATGTGATCTATATTCCTGGATACTATGGTGAAGTAAGCTTGATCGTTAAGCAAGCTAGAGCTATGGGAATCAATGTTCCTATTACAGGTGGAGATGGATTCGATGCTCCTGAATTACTACAAATCGCAGGTCCAGAAGCATTAAATGATGTATACTTTACAACAGCGTACACAACAGTTACAACTGATTCTAATGTATTAGATTTCGTAGAAGCTTATAAAGCAGAATATAATAAAGATCCAGATATGTTCGCAGCTCTTGCATACGATGCAGCAGGTATCTTGATCCAAGCTATCGAAGATGCAGGTTCAGATGAACCAGAAGCAGTTAAGGATGCTTTAGTGGCTATGGATGCATACCAAGGTGTAACTGGTAAGATCAGCTTTGATGAATTACACAATGCTGAGAAGTCTGTATTAGTCGTTGAACTAGTGGATGGCGTTCAAGCAAATAGCATTGAAGTAGAATAATCATAACTGATTTTGATAGGTGGAAGGCTACTTTCACCTATTTCGTATTTAGAGGGAGGAAAAGCTATGCTTCAATTTCTACAACAAATTATCAATGGTCTTTCATTAGGAAGCATCTATGCCCTAGTAGCGCTAGGATATACCATGGTATATGGAATCATTAAGTTGATCAACTTTGCCCATGGGGATATCTATATGTTAGGAGCATATATCGGATATATCTGTATTGCGTATTTAAATCTACCATTCTCAGTAGCTTTGATCGCATCTATGGTACTATGTGCTCTAATTGGTGTATTGATCGAGAAGGTGGCTTATAAGCCATTAAGACATGCTACTAGAATTGCTGCTTTGATCACAGCGATCGGTGTATCTTATTTATTACAGAACGTGACTCAAACAGTGATGGGCAGTAATGTACGTAGTTATCCAAGTGTATTAAGTGATGCGATGATCGAGTTTGCTGGACTAAGGATCTCACATCAACAATTATATATCTTCATCATTACGATCGTATTGATGTGTGCTTTACAATATATCGTTAAGTTTACTAAGATGGGTAGAGCTATGCGTGCGGTAAGTGTGGATAGTGATGCTGCTAGATTGATGGGGATCAATGTAGATAGAACTATTTCTATTACCTTTGCGATCGGTTCTGCTTTAGCAGGGGCTGCTGGTATCATGGTAGGTGTGTATTACAATACGATCAATCCTTTGATGGGTTCTGTACCTGGTCTTAAGGCTTTCATTGCAGCTGTATTTGGTGGTATCGGTATTATCCCGGGTGCGATGTTAGGTGGTTTCGCGATCGGTATCATCGAAACATTAGTTATTGGATATGGTAGTTCTTTATATAAGGATGCTGTAGTATATGCGATCTTGATCCTGATCTTGATCTTGAAACCAAGCGGATTACTTGGAAAGAACCGCAAAGAGAAAGTGTAGGTGATAAGCATGAGGAAACTTCTAAATCGTTCAACACTTTGTTGGATCGCCTTAACTATTGGTGTCTATGCAGTGATTGCTGCTTTGATCCATAGGGATATCATTAATGCTTATTACCAGATCACATTGATCACTATTGCGATCGATATCGTTCTAGCAGTATCTTTAAACTTGATCATTGGTGTATGTGGTCAATTCTCACTAGGTCATGCTGGTTTCATGTGTATTGGTGCATATTGTGGAGCTATCGTTACTAAGACGATGCCTAATCTAACAGGTCTATTACTAGGTCTAGTAGTAGGTATCGTAGTCAGTGCTTTAGCGGCATTAGTAGTTGCTATTCCCACATTACGTTTAAAGGGAGACTATCTAGCTATTGCTACACTTGGCTTCTCAGAGATCATTCGTATCATTGTATTGAACTTAGAGATCACGAATGGAGCAGCAGGTCTTACGAATATTCCTAAGATGACGAATTGGACGATTGCTTATATTGCAATCGTAGTCAGTTTGATCATTATCGTAAACTTTGGTAGATCTTCTAGTGGTCGTGCCTGTATCTCTATTCGTGAAGATGAGATCGCTGCAGAGGCTATGGGGATCAATCTAACTAAGTATAAATGTATCGCATTCATCATTGGTGCTGCATTAGCAAGTGTAGCTGGTGGTCTATATGCTTCTTATTTCAGAGTTATCAAACCAGAGTTATTTAACTTCAATAAGTCAGTAGATGTATTGATCATCGTTGTATTTGGTGGTATTGGTAGTATTACAGGGTCTGTGATCGCAGGTGTCTTATTAGGCTTGATCACATTAGCATTACAAAGTTTTGCGCAAGTACGTATGATCCTGTATGCCGTAGCGATCGTAGCTATTATGATCTTCCGTCCAGAAGGTCTACTTGGTACATCTGAATTCACATTCAGTGGCTTATTCAAGCGTTTCAAGAAAGGTGGAGTGAAACATGTCGATTCTAACAATGCGTAATGTAACACGACTTTTCGGTGGTCTAGCAGCGGTAAGTGATGCGAACTTATATCTAAATGAGGGAGAATTAGTAGGTTTGATTGGTCCCAATGGAGCTGGTAAGACTACATTATTCAATCTAATTACTGGGGTATATGAACCAAGTAAAGGAGAGATCTGTCTAGAACATAATGGGGAAATGGTACAGATCGGTGGGAAAGAACCATACAAGATCTCTCAACTAGGGATCTCACGTACTTTCCAGAATATTCGTTTATTTAAATCTATGACAGTGCTAGATAACTTATTAGTAGCTATGCATAAGAACTGTAAATATTCTATCGTAAGTGGTATCTTACGCTTACCTTCTTTCTTTACACATGAGGAAGCTATGCGTAAGGAAGCTATGCACATCCTAGAATTCGTAGGACTAGATAAGTTTGCGGAAGACCAAGCTCGTAACTTATCGTATGGAGAACAACGTAAACTAGAGATCGCTCGTGCCTTAGCCACACATCCGAAACTATTATTCTTAGATGAACCTGCTGCAGGTATGAATCCTCAAGAAACAGCAGAATTAACAGAATTGATCCATAAGATCCGTGATGAATTCCATGTAACGATCCTATTGATCGAACATGATATGAGTTTAGTAATGAACTTATGTGAACGTATTTATGTATTAGATTATGGTAGATTGATCGCGAATGGCACACCAGAAGAGATCAAGCATAACAAACGAGTGATCGAAGCCTATTTAGGTGAGGAGGTATAAGCATGTTGAAGTTAAATAATGTAGATCTTCATTATGGTATGATCCATGCTTTAAAGGGTATTTCTTTAGAAGTAAAACAAGGTGAGATCGTTACCTTGATCGGTGCGAATGGCGCTGGTAAGACTTCTACGCTACGTTCTATCAGTGGGCTTGAGAAGATCAGTGGGGGAGAGATCTTATATGAAGGTAAGAATATCTCCCATAAGGCTGATACTAGAGCGATCGTATCTTTTGGCTTGATCCAAGTTCCAGAGGGTAGACGTATCTTTCCAGATATGAGTGTATATGAGAACTTATTGATGGGAGCTTATCTAGAAAAGGATAAGAATGAGATCGCTCGACGTATGGAAGAAGTATTCGCTCATTTCCCTCGTTTGAAAGAGAGAGAAAAGCAATTGGCTGGTACTCTATCTGGTGGTGAGCAACAGATGTTAGCCATGGGAAGAGCTTTAATGGCTAATCCTAAGTTATTACTATTAGATGAACCATCTATGGGTCTTGCTCCATTATTAGTAAGAGAGATCTTCTCTATTATTCAAAAGATCAATGAACGTGGAACTACTATTCTATTAGTTGAGCAAAATGCTCGTATGGCATTATCGATCGCTCATCGTGCGTATGTACTTGAGAATGGAAAGATCGTTCTAAGTGGTACAGGTGAGGAATTAAGTCAATCAGAAGATATTAAGAAGGCATATTTAGGAGGATAAGGAATATGTATGTAAAGAACTATATGTCATGTAATGTTGTTACAGTAGATAGAGATGCTACGATCTCAGAAGCTGTAACGATCATGAATGAAACGAATATCCATCGTTTACCAGTTATGCATAATGGTAAGTTAGTAGGACTTATCACAGATGGTAATATCGAGAAGGCTTCTCCTAGTAAAGCCACTTCTTTAAGTATGTATGAGATCAATTACTTATTATCTAAGACTACTGTTAAGGATTGCATGACTAAGAATGTTCATACGATCGAACAAGATGAGTTATTAGAAATCGCTGCTGATAAGATGAGACATCTTCAAGTAACTTGTTTACCAGTTATGGATGGTGATAAGTTAGTAGGGATCATTACAGAAGTAGACTTATTCAATGCATTCTTAGATCTACTAGGTACACATCGTAAGGGAGCTCGTGTTACGATTGAGATCGAAGAGGATAAAGTAGGTGTTATGCGAGATATTTGTACTGTGATGGCACAGAATAATGTAAGTATTTCTCATATTGCTATCTATCATATGGATGTGGTATCTGTAGTACTACGTGTAGATTGTGGAGATGAGGCTAAGTTACGTGATATCTTAACTAGTGCGGGATATAAGGTAAGTCATATTTTGATTATTGAATAGTATAGTAAAGGCGTGATCATGATCACGCCTGTTTTCTTATAAATACTTTTGACTCTCTGCTAGTAATTCATTCTTCAAAGTACTAGCATTCTCTAATACTACATCTACTTCTTTACGGATTTGTTGATGTTCTTCACTATCACTTAGATTGATCTTGATATTGTAGGCAGCTCCTTGTATAGCAGCTTCTAATAGAATAATGCCGATCGCATAGTCACTTACTACATTCGCATTGCCATATGGTAAGATATCTCCCAATTGTACTAGAATAGAACGCCCTATTTCTAAGATCTGCATAGGAGGACGTATAGCGATCTCATTAGCCTGAGTAATAGCCTGATTACGAATTACCTTTTCTTCCTCAGTACCTTTCGGTAACTTATACGCACTGATCACTGTATTGAAAGCCTCTGCATCTTGATCAATACACACTAAGAACTCTTGAATACTTTGTTGTAAGCATTCCATCTTTCTCTGGATCATCTCTTGTACTTCATTACTAGCTTCTTTATACTTCTTCTTATTCATCGATAAGTGTAGATACATAGCTACCAAAGAAGAACCAAGAGAACCTACAAGAGCACTCACTCCCCCACCACCAGGGGTAGGAGAAGCACTATTCACTTCTTGAATAAACTCTTTCACACTCTTATCGATCAACATAAAGCTCCTCCTTTAAATGATATTCTATTACCTTCTGGTCACTGAACCCATGCACCAAGAAGTTCTCACACACAACTTTCACAGTATCAGATAGGGATAGATCCACGTCCTCTTTACTAGGTAGATGTAGATAGTATGCCGCAATATCCTTTAAACAATCTAATGCTACTAGTCCAATAAACTCTGAACCAATTACCTCTACATGATATCTTCTAGCTTCCATTCTAACAGCTTCAAAGGCCCTATACACACTAGTCTTTGTATAATCAGTAATATTCATAGTAACTTGATATATATCCTTCTGATCAATATATGCAACCGTAGCTTGCACATACGCATATCCTCCACCACTATGACGAACTGCTCTAGCGATCTGTAAGGCTATATTTTTGTCATTAGTATCTAGATCTACATTGAATGCTACTAATAATGGTCTACAACCCACTGCACTGACTCCTGCTGTAGGATGTACGGTAGTGCCATAATCGGGAGTCCACATAGGATCTTTTAGTTTCTCAAACATTCCTTCAAATTGGCCTTTACGAATATTAGGCAATGCTTTACAGTGTTCTCTAGTAGCACTATGAGAATATAAGAAGATCGGAATGTTCGTTTCCTGATAGATCATTTCAGCACATTTCTTACTAAGCTCTACACACTCTTCTATAGACATATTACGAATAGGAATAAATGGGATCACATCGGTAGCTCCCATTCTTAAGTGTTCTCCTTTGTGCTTAGTCATATCAATATATAAGGATGCTTGCTTACAAGAGAGTACCATAGCATAACATACTGCTTCAGGTTCACCTAACACAGTCACGACAGTGCGATTATAATCATCATCACTCTCTACATTGACTAATGATACATTAGGTGTATTCTGAAAAGGGGCAATGATCTTTGCTATGATTTCTGTATTGGATCCTACGGAGTAATTAGGAACACATTCTACGATCTTATTCATATAGTAGCCTTCTTTCTATATATACATATTGTATAAGAAAAATCAAACTATGACAACGATTCCCTAAGAATTATGATAGAATAAAGTAAGTGATAGGAGGTATTCTATGTATTACATATTCTCTGCTACAAAGCCCTTAGACATGATCGCCTATGAGGAATTCTTACATACAGTATTACCCGATGAATTCTACTTTGAAGCCTATAATACAAGACAAGGATATATCGAAATAGATACCTCTATCTCTGAGATCCTACACTCCTCTATCCATATGATGAATGAAGACCTAGGCTACAGTATCACGATCCTCTCTACTCCCATACTATCACCACTAACCTCTTATCTACTCTCTCAACTACAAACACTGAAACCCTCTGGGTATATAACCCTAGCAGAAGCATGTTTACTAATGCTATTGAATAAGGATGAGGTAGTAAGGAATGGTGTCTATGATCTATTCAAGAGGGTAGAGCCTAAATTGATGGAAGATATTATTACGTTTGTGAAATGTGGGTGTAATGTGATCAATACGGCTAAGGTATTATACTTACATCGTAATACATTGAATTATCGTATTCGTAAGTTTGAGGGTCTTGTGGGGCTAGATCTTAGAAATGTGGAGCATATACAGTTAGTTTGGTTGTATAGTGTTTTAAAGGAAAATGGTATTTGATATGTGCATCATGCACATATCTTTTTGTTTAGATATGATATACTTATAGTGAGGTGAATAATATGGCAAATGTAGTATTACGTAATGTGAATAAGGTATATGACAATAATGTGCAAGCAGTATTTGATTTTAATTTAGATATCAAAGATAAGGAATTCATTGTATTTGTCGGTCCATCTGGATGTGGTAAATCTACGACTCTTCGTATGATCGCTGGTCTAGAAGAGATCACTAGTGGTGAATTAGAGATCGATGGTGTATGTGTGAATGATATGCCGCCTAAGGATCGTGATATCGCAATGGTATTCCAATCTTATGCGCTATATCCACATATGACGGTATATGATAACATGGCATTTGGATTAAAGATCCGTAAGTTTCCGAAAGAGGAGATCGATGCTCGTGTAAGAGAAGCAGCTCGTATTCTAGAGATCACTGAGTACTTACAACGTAAACCAAAGGCATTATCTGGTGGACAACGTCAACGTGTAGCCCTAGGTAGAGCGATCGTACGTAATGCGAAGGTATTCTTGATGGATGAACCTTTATCTAACCTAGATGCGAAACTACGTGTTCAAATGAGAGCAGAGATCATTAAGTTACATGAGAGAATGCAGTCTACTACGATCTATGTAACCCATGACCAAACAGAAGCCATGACAATGGCAGATCGTATCGTAGTAATGAAGGGTGGTTACATCCAACAGATCGGAGCTCCTAAAGAGATCTATAATCATCCAGCTAATATGTTCGTAGCAGGCTTCATTGGCTCTCCTGCCATGAACTTCCTTAAGGGTACATATACAAACGGTACATTTACAGTAGGTAACACTTCTATCCAAGTACCAACTCAATATCATGAAGTAATGAAACCATACGATCACAAAGAAGTCGTACTAGGGATCCGTCCAGAAGATATCCATTATAGTGATGAAATGGCTGAGAAATATCCAGGTATGTGTGTGGATTTCCAAGTAGATGTAAGTGAATTAACAGGACATGAATTGATCGTACATGGTTCATTAGAGGAGCAAGAATTAGTAGGTAAGACTAGTAGTAAGCATGATATCAGAAATCATAGTACGATCCAGGTAGTGATGGATGGAGAGAAGATCCATTTCTTTGATCCTGAAACAGAGATCGCTATTATTTAAAAGTGAGGAATCATACATGATCACCAAAGAAGATTTCAAAGAATTAGTGCTAGCAGGAGCAAGTAATGCGAAACTAGCATTATCTCTTGAGAGAATGAAAGATGTAGTCAATGAAGAGGAAGACATTGAATTTCCTGATGAAGTATATGAGATCATGAATGATACTTACTTTACAGAAACATTATCTCATTTAGCTATGTGTGTAGCAGGGATCATTGATAGCAAGGATGTTGAACCGATCATCGTGAGTTATAAGTATGCGGATCTAGTAAGCTTGTTTGCCTTTGAAAATGAGAATGCAGAACACTATCTAGATCTGATCTATAAGTTCTATTATGAAGCAGATGAGGAAGTAATAGCAGAACTGCAACAATTAGATCAATCCTTACCACAAGATGAATTATTCTATGTAAGAAGACATATGATCTAGAAGAATATAAAGGAGTATCGTAGAGGACTATGATACTCTTTTCATATCTTCTTAAGAAAGAATTCAAAGTATCTATACTCACTATATGGTATAATTAAGAAAAGGAGGAATAGATATGAGGAAATGGATCGTAATAAGTGCTTTAGGGGTATTTGCTGTATATGACTATTGTATATTCCAAGGAATCGATATGTTACTTCCCCTATGGATCTCACTCGCTATACTAGGAGCTATATTCTATGTAGCAGATGGCATGACGATCCGAAGAGTCAACATTCGACAAGCTGGGTATGGAGCCATAGCAGGGGCGAAAGAAGAGCATGAATACCAAAGTGAACAACGTAAGAAAGTAGCCTCAGATACATCTCCTATATCTACGATCATCTGTAGTATCGGAGTAGCTTTAATGCTATGCTTAGTACATACATATATCTTTTTATAATTTATATTTAAGTATACATATCTTTTGACATTATTATGCACATGTTATAATATATAGCATATATTAATTAGAGAGGAGGAAAAGACATGGAATTATCTTGGCAAGTTATACTTGGGATCTTCTTTCCTTTCCTAATGACATCACTGGGAGCTAGTGCAGTATTCTTATTCAAGAATAAGATCTCTCAAAGTGTGCAAAGTATTTTCTTAGGGTTTGCAGCAGGCGTTATGATCGCGGCATCGATCTTTTCTTTATTATTACCCGCTATGGAAGAAGCAGATGCACTGGGGAAAAGTGGTATCACGATCGCTTCTATTGGATTCTTAGCAGGGGCCTTGTTCTTAACAGTGTTAGACTTATTTATGCCTCACTTACACTTGAATACAGATGAACCAGAGGGAGTAAAGACTTCTTGGGATAAAACGATTCTATTAATGTTAGCTGTCACATTGCATAATGTACCAGAGGGTATGGCAGTGGGTCTAACATTTGCATTAGCTATGCAACATGGAGATCCTCTATCCCTAGCAGCAGCCTTTGCTCTAGCCCTTGGTATGGGGATCCAGAACTTCCCAGAAGGAGCTGCTATCTCATTGCCACTAAAGAGTCAAGGAATGAGTAATCAAAAGTCTTTCTTATGGGGAAGCTTATCAGGAGCAGTAGAACCGATCTTTGCTTTCTTAGCACTATTCATAGCGAATGTGTTAAGTAACTGGATGCCATTCCTACTATCATTCTCAGCGGGAGCTATGATGTTCGTTACCGTAGAGGAATTGATCCCAGAGGCACAAACACAATCACATTCACATTATGCTACTTATGGTATATTAATAGGTTTTGTACTTATGATGGTATTCGACGTAGTATTAGGATAATCATGAGGGATGCTTAGGCATCCTTTTTAAGTACTTCTTATATCATTATAGAAATATAGATAAACCCTA
This sequence comes from Erysipelotrichaceae bacterium, assembly GCA_015058845.1. Classification (GTDB taxonomy): domain Bacteria; phylum Bacillota_I; class Bacilli_A; order Erysipelotrichales; family Erysipelotrichaceae; genus SIG230. The sequence goes on along the minus strand of SVBO01000002.1, from coordinate 44,444 downwards.
CTAGTCTAGAAATATAGAAATAATACCATGAATGTATATTGTTAACATTTGTGCAAGATTCACAAAGATTTGGCTATTATTACGAAAGAAAGCCTTTACATTTGTTAGAAAAGCCGATACAATAGATTTGAAGGAACTGATATTCTTTTCAAATACCTACTTTTAAAAGATTTGATCTAGGGGGAATACCATGAGTTATAGTGTAAAAGAGTTTGGAAGTAACGAAGAAAAAGTAGTACTGTCAAACTCTTATTTGCAAATAGAGGTAAGTACTCTAGGGGCAACACTCGTGTCCTTACGATTGTTGCGTACACAAGATCATAGAGATATTGTATGTGGTATGAAGGATGCGGAAGGGTATCTAGCACATGATAAGTACTTTGGAGCATGTGTAGGTAGGATCGCAGGTAGGATCGACCAAGGTAGATTCACACTGAATGAGAAAGAATATCAATTACCACAGAATAACAATGGTAACTCATTACATGGAGGGATCCATGGATTTGATCGTAAGCACTTTACATATGAAGTGATGCAAGAGGGAGAAGTAGGAAGCATTATTCTACAGTATACCTCTGTGGATGGTGAAGAAGGATATCCTGGTACAGTAGATCTAACTGTTACATATCGCTTAGATCATAATAGAATGAGCATTGACTATTCTGCAGTGAGTGATCAAGATACGATCATCAATATGACGAATCATTCGTACTTTAATCTAGAGGGTCATACATCAAGTACTATATTAGACCATAGTCTTAGAGTAGATAGTAATGAGCTATTAATGATCGATGAAGACAGTTGCCCACGTGGAAATAGATTACAAGTAGAAAGTACACCATTTGATTTCAGATGTGAGAAGAAGATCAGAGAATGTATCGAACAAGACCATGAACAGTTAAGACTAGGAAATGGGATCGATCACTTCTTTATCTTCACAACAGATCAAGATCAGATCACATTACGCTCCCCTGATAGCAAGGTAGCACTACATGTATCTACAGACCAAGTAGGGGCGAATATTTATTCTGCCAATTATCTAGATGGAAGTGATATAGGGAAAGAAAATATCGCGTATCCGCAAAGATGTGCGATCTGTCTAGAGACACAGAATTATAGTAATGATATCAATATCCATGAGGATGCTACATGTATCTTACGTAAAGGAGATACATATAGTTCTCATACAACATATACATTTGAAGTGGAGGAATAGCGAATGCTAGCGAGTGGATTGATCAAGGGTTTAGAAAGTGGCATGTTTGATAGTAACTTAGTGAGTATCTATCAAGAATGTTCTATTTCTAAGAAAAGATATATAGAAGCTATCCAAGAGTTCATCTCTTTATATGGAGATCTAGAAGTAGGCATCTATTCTGCTCCTGGTAGAAGTGAGATCGGTGGGAATCATACAGACCATCAACATGGGAAAGTATTAGCTGCTGCGATAGATTTAGACATGATCTGCGTTGTATCTTTTAGTGAGGATAGTATCGTAGAGTTGATTTCTAAGGGCTATACGATCGCTCCTGTAGATATTAGTGATCTTAGTATCCATCCTGAGCAATTTGGAACAAGTGAATCCTTGATCCGTGGTATTGCTAAGAGATTTACAGACTTAGGTAAGAAGATATCTGGGTTTAAGGGATATATGGTCAGTGATGTGTTAGGAGGAAGTGGTCTTTCTTCTAGTGCTGCGTTTGAGTCATTGATCGGGGCTATCTTCTCTTATGGATTAAATGAGGGTAGTGTAGACAATGTAGAGATCGCTAAGATCGGTCAATATGCAGAGAATGTATACTTTGATAAGCCTTGTGGTCTGATGGATCAGACTGCATGTGCAGTAGGTGGATTCGTATTCATCGACTTTGCAGGTGAGCCAGTGGTTCAGAAGGTAGAGTTCGATATGAATACTACAGGATATAGTTTATGTATCGTAGATACAAAGGGATCTCATGCAGATTTAACACCAGAATATGCAGCTATGCCTAATGAAATGAAGATGGTGGCTAGATATTTTGGAAAAGAATATCTAAATGATATTGATCCTAAGGAGTTCTTTGCAAGTATTAAAGAGCTTAGAACATTAGGTAATGATAGATGTATCCTGCGTGCGTATCATTTTGTTAAGGAGAATGCACGTGTAGATAGAATGATAGAGAAACTTAAAGAAAAGGATTTCGATGCTTTCTTAGGATTGGTAAGAGAGAGTGGGAATAGTTCTTATAAGTATCTACAGAATGTATATGCAGCTAGTGAACCAACTAAGCAAGAGATCGCTATTGCATTGGCAGTTTCTGAAGAAGTGCTATGCCAAAATGGAGTAGCTCGTGTGCATGGTGGAGGGATCTCTGGTACGATTCAAGCATATGTTAGAAATGAGGATGTAGAGTCATTTAAACAAGCTATGGAGAATGTTTTTGGAGAGTCTTGTGTATATGTACTTCATGTACGTAAACAAGGATGTATCCGTGTAATTGGGTAATATCATATCTTAGGGTATGTTATTATATAAAATTGATTTATACGAAGAGGAGGAAAACACAGTATGATCAAGAAATTTTTAGCAGTTTTAGCATGTGCTGCATTAGTTATGGGTGTAACTGGATGTAGCAAGGACAACGGTGGAAACGCTGGTTCAGACGTTACTACTTACAAAGTAGGTGTAGCTATCTACAAGTATGATGACACATTCATGACTCAATATCGTGAAGAATTAGCAAATTACTTCAAGAGCTTAGAAACTGACACTGTTAAGTATGAAGTAAATGTAATGGATGGTAAGGGTGACCAAGGTGAACAAACTAACCAAATCAACAACTTCATTACTGGTGGTTATGATGTTATCATCGCTAACTTAGTACAACCAACAGCTGCATCAGTTGTTTCAGCTGCTGCTGCAGAACAAGACATTCCAGTTGTTTATATCAACCGTGAACCAGAAGCTGCTGATCTAGAAGCTTATCCTGGTAAATCTACTTATGTAGGTGCTGATGCTCGTCAATCAGGTACTTACCAAGGTGAGATCATTGCTGCATTACCTGACCATGGTGATATCAATGGCGATGGTAAGGTTTCTTACGTTATGTTAGTTGGTGACCCAGATAACGTTGATGCTAAGTATCGTACTGAATTCTCTATCAAGGCTATGGAAGATGCTGGTTACACTATGGAGAAATTAGTTGAACAACGTGGTGACTGGGATAAAGCTAAGGGTCAACAAATCACTGCTGACGCATTATCTCAATACGGTGAACAAATCGAAGTTATTTTCGCTAACAATGATGACATGGCTCTAGGTGCTGTTCAAGCTCTTAAGGATGCTGAACGTACAGTTGGTGAAGATGTATATCTAGTGGGTGTAGATGCTCTTGCTGAATGTGTTGAATTAGTTAACAATGGTGGTATGACTGGTACAGTTCTAAATGACCATGTTGGTCAATCTCATGCTGCTGTAGATGCTGCTATCGCTGCTCTAAACGGTGAAGAATTAGAACAATACTACTGGGTTGACTACGTTAAGGTTGTTAAGAAATAATTTAAATCTGTAAGTAAATAGTATGATCTGGTGTGTGTTTTACACACCAGATCATCACTTGATTTTTGGAAAGTAGGGAGACAATGGAAGAATATATTTTAGATGTACGGGATATTTGTAAGAGCTTCCCAGGAGTAAAAGCATTAGATCATGCTCAATTAAAAGTTCGTCCAGGTACGGTTCATTCTCTAATGGGGGAAAATGGTGCCGGAAAGTCTACTTTGATGAAGTGTTTGTTTGGTATTTATAAGCGTGATAAGGGTGATGTGATCTATTGTGGTAAGAAGGTAAACTTTCCTAATGCTCATGCAGCATTACAAGAAGGTATCGCAATGGTACACCAAGAACTACAACCAATTCCTGAGCGTAGCGTGGCAGAGAATATTTTCTGTGGACGTTATCCTATGAAGTGGGGTGGACTTGTAGTCGATCATGCTAAGATGAATGCGATGACAGCAGAGTTGTTGAAGGAAGTTCGCTTAAATGTTAAGCCAACTACTAGACTAGGAGACCTTTCTGTATCACAGATGCAATCTGTAGAAATTGCTAAGGCTGTTAGTATGAATGCTAAGATCATCATTATGGACGAACCGACATCTTCACTTACTGAAAATGAGGTAGAGGGTTTATTTACGATTATAGATTCTTTAAAGGCTAAGGGTGTTGCGATCATTTATATCTCTCATAAGATGGAAGAGATCTTGAAGATCTCTGATGATGTAACGATCATGCGTGATGGTAAGTATGTAGGTACATGGCATGCGGATGAGTTAACAACTGATTTGATCATTCAAAGAATGGTTGGTCGTGAGTTAACAAATCGTTTCCCACATCGTGAGAATGTGCCAGGTGAAGTGATCTTAGAAGTGAAGAACTTTACTTCTCCTAATCCTCACTCCTTCCAGAATGTTAGCTTTGAGCTAAAGCGTGGAGAGATCTTAGGTATCGGTGGATTAGTAGGAGCTCAACGTACTGAGTTGATGGAAGGTCTATTTGGTATTCGTAATGCAACTGGTGAGATCATCTTTAAAGGTAAGAAGTTAAATATCTCTCAACCAAAGGATGCGATCGATAATGGTATTGCCCTTCTAACAGAGGATCGTAGAGCGACTGGTATTTTCGGAGTATTATCTATCGAAGATAACGTATCTGTAGCTTCTTTAAATAAGTATGTAGAAGCAGGTGTCTTACTGAATGATCGTAAGATCCGTAACTTAGTAAATGAGAACATAAATAAATTAAGTATCAAGACTCCAAGTACTAAGACTAAGATCCAGTCTTTATCTGGTGGTAACCAACAAAAGGTAATCATCTCTCGTTGGTTAGCCAATGACCCAGATGTATTGATCTTAGATGAACCTACACGTGGTATCGACGTAGGGGCTAAGTATGAGATCTATACGATCATTGCTGAGTTAGCAAAACAAGGTAAGGCTATCATCATGATCTCTTCTGAGATGCCTGAGTTATTAGGTATGTCAGATCGTATCATGGTTATGTGTGAAGGTAAGGTAAGTGGCTTTGTTGATGGAGCCTCTGCTACGCAAGAAGTCGTTATGGACTTAGCGACTAAGTTTATGCAATAGGGAGGGTATTATGGAACGTGTAAAAGGTATCACTGGAAAGAGTGTCAAAGAGTTTTTAAGTAATAATGCGATCGCGATCATGATCGTAGTAATGGCATTGTATGTAGGTTTCACAAAGGATAATTTCTTTACCTTTGGTAATATTCATAACTTAGCAAGAAACGTATCTATTCGTTTCTTAGTAGCATTAGGTGTATCTGGGTGTTTGATCACTAAGGGTACAGACTTATCAGCTGGTCGTCAGATCGGTTTCGCAGCTTGTATCGCTGGTACATTACTACAACGTCCAGACTATGCAAGTAAGTTCTTTGAATGGGCTGGAGAATATCCATTATTTGGTGTTATTCTTGGTGTTGTAGCATTAACTTCACTGATCGGTGTCGTTAATGGTATCATCGTTGCTTATCTAAAGGTACCACCATTCATTGCTACATTAGGTATGCAAACATTAGTATATGGTATTACATTGATCTATTCTCGCGCAGAACCTATTGGCGGTCTACGTAATGACTATTCTAACCTAGCTACTGGTAAGTTATTTGGTATTTCATATCTAATTTGGTTTGCTGCATTTGTAGCATTAGTAATGTGGTTCATCTATAACCATACTCGTCATGGTAAGTACATGTATGCTATCGGTGGTAATGAGAATGCTGCTGAAGTATCTGGTGTAAATACAAATGCTGTAAAGATCCGTATTTATGCAACTGCTTCTATTCTATATGCATTAGCTGGTATCTTATTATCTCCTAAATCTGGTGGTGCATCAGTTAACTTAGGTAATGGTTGGGAACTAGAAGCGATCGCAGCTTGTACTATCGGTGGTGTTTCTACTAACGGTGGTGTTGGTAAGATCTCTGGTATCTTGATCGGTGTATTGGTATTCGAAGTATTGAAGGTATGTCTACAATTCTTAGGTGTAGAATCTAACTTTACATATATTGCACAAGGTATCGTTATCATCGTAGCGGTTGCTATGGATATTCGTAAATACGTAGCTAAGAAATAATATGAAGTTTATTCTGAAGTGTCCTAAGTGTCAGCAAGAGTTTGAATATAAGTTCTTTCAAAGAGGTTCCTCAGAAGGGACATGTAGTAAATGTCATACTAAGTATGAGATCGCTACGAAATTCACTTTCTGGATCTTTGAGGTATTATTATTCTATATTTATGTAAATGAGATCCAACCTAGTCTATTACCAACAGCCTCTGTATCTACGATTCTAATTGGTATGGTAGGATTCTGTGGGGGGATCACCTTGGTATTATTTGCATTATTGAATAAATTCTTAGGAGCGGGTTTCTTATTTGAAGTACATACTGTAAAGAGATAGAGGATGGTTGCATTCTCTTTTCTTTTCGAGTATTATGTATATGAGAGGTGATCGTATGATAGAAACGATATTGATCGTAGTATTGATTCTATTAGGAGTATATGGGATGTACTTACGCGGTATGGTGATCTCATATTCTAAGGTAGCATTGGTATTTATAAGAGATCTATATGGTAAGAGAGCAACTTTCTCGAAGTGTAGTGCTCATATGAGAAGACTACTTAGATTAGAACGTGGTATTATCTATCACTTTACATTGTATACAGAGATCGAGGCAGGAGAGCTCATGATCCGTATCTTAGATCATCACAAACAAGTAATATATACTCTAGATCAAGATCATGTAGAATATGATCTAGAAGCAATAGATACTAAGTATTATCTAGATTATACGTTTGTGAAAGCGACTGGGAAATATACATTAGAATGGCAAAAGAAAACTGTGTAAGATCACTTACACAGTTCTTTTCTTATAATTCTCTTTTCTTTTCTTCTTCAATAAAGTGCCAAGAATCACGACACATCTCTTCAATACCAAGCTCACATTCAAAGCCTAACTCTACCTTAGCCTTAGTAGGATCAGCAAAGTATTCATCGATATCCCCAGGTCTTCTAGGGTCGATCTGATATGGAACATCGATATTGTTGACTCTCTTGAAGTTCTCTACGATCTCTAGTACACTATATCCCTTACCAGTACCTAAGTTATAAGCCTCGATACCAGTAGTTTCTAAGATCTTACGTAAAGCAGCAATATGTCCCTTAGCTAAGTCTACCACGTGGATATAATCACGTACCCCTGTACCATCCTTAGTATTGTAGTCATTACCAAATACATGTAAGATCGGAAGTTCCTTTGCTGCTACCTTAGTAATATAAGGCATCAAGTTATTCGGAATATCATTTGGATTCTCCCCGATCAGACCACTCTTATGAGCTCCAATAGGATTAAAGTATCTAAGTAAAGCAATACTCCATCTAGGATCAGAAGTGTAAACATCTCCTAGAATATGTTCAATATATAATTTCGTAGTACCATATGGATTCACTGCAGATAATGGGAATGTCTCAGGAACAGGACTATACTCAGGCACACCATATACAGTAGCACTAGAAGAGAAAGCGATCTTGAAACACTCATGTCTTTGCATAGACTTGATAAGAGCAATAGTAGAACCAATATTATTCTCATAATACTTAATAGGTTGAAGCACACTCTCACCAACAGCCTTGTACCCTGCGAAATGGATAACAGCATCGATCTTATTCTCATCAAAGATACGATCCATTGCCACTTCATTACAACAATCTTCCTCGTAGAACTTAAAATCCTTACCAGTGATCTCTCTAATACGTTCTAATACAACTGGCTTAGAATTATAGAAGTTATCTACTACAACCACCTCATACCCAGCCTCTAATAACTCCACACAAGCATGAGAACCAATATATCCGGCACCGCCGGTAACAAGAATTGCCATTACTATCATCCTCCTATGATCATACATATTATACCATAAGTAATTGAAATATAGTGAGAAATAGCATCACTATTGAAAGAAATCTGATATTGCTTAATACCTATAATTCACTTATAATGAACACAAGAGATAATATATATTTTAGGAGGTATTATATGGACCATTTCCGAACACAATATGAGAAATGCTACGATCAAGAGGAATATTATTGGGGACTAGAACCAGCCAGTTTCTTACAAGGTCTATTAGATATGACTGGTAAAGATCCTAAGGACTTGAAAGTATTAGATATGGGCTGTGGAGAAGGTAAGGATGCTGTGTATATGGCAGAGAAGGGATGTCAAGTAAGTGCCTTTGATATTACAGGATCCGGGATCAGAAAGACGAAGTTATTGGCAGCGAATAGAGGCGTAGATATCAATGCTTTCGTAGCAGATATCAATGATCTACATGTAGAAGATAAGTTCGATATCATTTATTCTACAGGCACTATTCAATATCTATTTGATGATAAGATCGAACCATTCTTTCATCAATTAAAGTCTATGGTCCATGAGGGCGGATATGTATATCTAAACGTATTTGTCGATAAGCCATTCCTACCATTACCTCCTGATTGGGACAAGGAAGAGAAGATGTGGAAGACAGGACAGTTATTCACATACTTTGCAGATTGGGAGATCTGTGATATGAAAGAGGTTATCTTTGAGTGCAATAGTAGTGGTATAAAGCATTATCATTGCATGGATACAGTGATCGCTAAGTACAGAGTATAAGCAGGTATATCCTGCTTTTCATATTATTTAGAAGTATGGTATACTGTAATTGAGGTGAACGCTATGAAACTATATGTAAAGCAAAGATTCTTAACATTGCTAGATAACTTTGATATCTATAATGACCAAGGACAAGCACTCTTCCATGTAAAGGGAGTCTTTGGGATCGGTCATAACTTTGAAGTATATAATAAGTATAATGAGTTAGTAGGAGAGATCAAACAGAAGTTCCCAGCATTTCTATATACATTCGAGATCTATAAGAATGGTCGCTATGAAGGTTATATCAAGAAGGAATTTACTATCTTGAAACCATCCTTTGAAATAGATTATAAGAATTGGCGTATGAATGGGGATATCTTTGAGTGGGACTATGAGATCTATCAGGGACGTGAGAAGGTCGCAGAGGCGCATAAGGAGTTATTTAAGTTAACGGATACATATAGTATAGATGTATATGATGAGAGTGATGCTGTGGATGTGGTGATGTTAGTAGTAGCGATCGATGCTGTGAAATGTTCTCAGAGGAAGTAATATGAATATTCAAGGGTTATTGAAGACAACATTGTTAGATTATCCTGGGAAAGTAGCTTGTACACTTTTCTGTGCTGGTTGTAACTTTCATTGTCCGTATTGTCATAATTCCTCATTGATTTCTTTTGATAGTGTTTCTAACTATACAGAAGAAGAGGTACTTGCGTATCTTAAGAAACGACAAGGGATCTTGGATGGTGTGTGTATCAGTGGGGGAGAATGTTTACTACAAGAGGGGCTAGTGGAGTTTATCCGTAAGGTAAAGGAACTTGGATATTTAGTAAAGATCGATACGAATGGATATGCTTGGGCTAAGTTGAAGCAATTGATCGATGAGGGCTTAGTAGATTATGTAGCCATGGATATCAAGAATTGTAAAGATAAGTATGGGATCACGAGTGGTAGAATAGGAAGTATCGAGGCGATCGAGCGATGTGTAGAATTATTAATGCATAGTACGATCCCTTATGAGTTTCGCACTACGGTTGTGAAAGGGTATCATACAGTAGAAGATATGGAAGAGATCGGTCGATGGTTACAAGGAGCAGATGCTTACTTTATTCAGAATTTCAAGGAGAGTGAAGGAGTACTAACTCCTAGGTTAGAAGGTTTTGAGAAAGATGAACTAGAGAGATTTGCGGAAATAGTGCGTAGATATATTAAACGTGTTGAAATTAGAGGATTGTGAAAATAAAGATTTGAAAAGTTTAAAGACTGTTGCAAATACAACAGTCTTTATTCGCATTTGATGGTATACTTATAACAGCGACTTAAAGGGGGAAATAAATATGTATCATGTAATGAAGCGTGATGGTACGCATGCTCAATTCAATATTCAAAAGATCGCAGCGGCTATCCGTAAAGCATTTGAAGCCCAGAATAAACAATTCCACGATAGTGTGATCGATCTATTAGCATTACGTGTAACAGCAGATTTCGAGAGCAAGATCAAGAATAATATCATTGAAGTAGAAGACATTCAAGACAGTGTAGAGAATGTATTGATCCAAGCGGGGTATGCTGATGTAGCTAAAGCATATATCTTATATCGTAAGCAAAGAGAAAAGATCCGTAATACGAAGTCTACTCTATTAAACTATAAAGAACTAGTAGATAATTATGTAAAGGTAAATGACTGGCGTGTTAAGGAGAACTCTACGGTAACTTATTCTGTAGGGGGATTGATCTTAAGTAATAGTGGAGCTATTACAGCGAACTATTGGTTATCAGAGATCTATGATGATGAGATTGCGCAAGCGCACAGAAATGCGGATATGCATATTCATGACTTATCTATGTTGACAGGATATTGTGCAGGATGGTCATTGAAACAATTGATCCAAGAGGGATTAGGAGGAGTGAGTGGTAAGATCACTTCTGCTCCAGCTAAACATCTAGCGACTCTATGTAACCAAATGGTAAACTTCCTGGGTATCATGCAGAATGAATGGGCAGGAGCACAAGCCTTCTCTTCTTTCGATACTTACTTAGCTCCATTTGTAAAGACTGATAATCTAACATATGAGCAAACTAAGAAATGCATCGAATCCTTCGTATATGGCGTAAACACACCTTCTCGTTGGGGAACACAAGCCCCATTCTCTAATATCACATTAGACTGGACAGTACCTAATGACCTAGCAGAATTAAACTGTATCGTAGGAGGCAAGGAACAAAACTTTAAGTATAAAGACTGTCAAAAGGAAATGGATATGATCAATAAAGCATTCATCGAGATCATGATCGGGGGAGATTATAATGGAAGAGGTTTCCAATATCCAATTCCAACATATTCTATTACACGTAACTTTGATTGGTCAGAAACAGAGAATAATAAACTATTATTCGAAATGACTTCTAAGTATGGAACACCATACTTCTCTAACTACATCAACTCAGATATGGAACCAAGTGATGTACGTTCTATGTGCTGCCGTTTGCGTTTAGACTTACGTGAACTAAGAAAGAAATCAGGTGGATTCTTTGGAAGTGGTGAGAGCACTGGTTCTATCGGTGTTGTTACGATCAATATGCCAAGAATTGCTTATCTAGCAGAGAATGAGAGTGATTTCTTTGAGCGTTTAGATAAGTTGATGGACATTGCGGCACGTTCTCTTAAGATCAAACGTGATGTAGTGACTAAGTTATTGAATGAGGGCCTATATCCATATACTAAGAGATACTTAGGAAGCTTTGATAATCACTTCTCTACGATCGGTCTAGTAGGCTTAAATGAAGCGGGACTAAATGCAAAGTGGATCGGGAAAGATATGACACATACTGAGACAGTAGAGTTCAGTAAGAAGGTACTTAACCATATGAGAGAGAGATTATCTGACTATCAAGAGATGTATAATGATCTATATAACCTAGAAGCTACCCCAGCTGAATCTACAAGCTATCGCTTAGCAAAACATGATGTAGAACACTATCCAGATATCAAGACTGCTAGTGAGAAGGGTGGAGTACCTTACTATACAAATAGTTCTCATTTACCAGTAGGATATACAGAAGATATCTTTGAGGCATTAGATATCCAAGATGAATTACAAACATTATATACATCAGGAACAGTCTTCCATGCCTTCTTAGGGGAAAAGTTACCAGATTGGAAAGCAGCCGCAAATCTAGTACGTAAGATCGCAGAGAACTATTCTCTACCATATTACACATTATCTCCGATCTATTCTGTATGTAAGAACCATGGATATATTCCAGGAGAAGTATATGTATGTCCACATTGTCAAGAGAAGACAGAGGTATATAGTCGTATTACAGGATATTATAGACCTGTACAGAACTGGAATGATGGTAAGTCTAAGGAATTCAAGGATCGTAAAGTGTATAAGATAGATCCTACTTCTATTACACCTAGTAAGTCTATTGTAGAGGAGATCAAGGAAGTTAAGGAAGTAGTGAATAGTGGTGAGAAGCAATACTTGTTATTTACGACTAAGACTTGTCCAAACTGTGTGATCATTAAGAAGTTACTAGATCAACATAATATCCCATATACAGTAGTAGATGCTCAAGAAAATATGCAACAGGCATTGAGCTATGGTATCATGCAGGCTCCTTCTCTTGTAGTACTACAAGGGGATACACATGAAGTGTATGTGAATGTTTCTAATATTAAGCAATATTTTAAATTATAGGAATTGAATGAGTCTAACAAGGCTCATTCTTTTATATAAGCAATATAAAAGGCTTGTCCCGTCAACAAGCCTTTTTAGTTTATTCACTGTTTATTGATAAGTACTTCTCATTCTACTTACCATAATATTATAAGTCATTCATAAGATACTTTATACAATATCTACACCATACTTCACTATATGATATCCTCAAGATCGTAATATCTTATTACTCATCCTCTTCACCTGATCCCCTAACCAAATAGTCCGCTACTACCATTTCATCATTCCTCTTTGTTAGTTGATCACTTTGGATATAGATCTTACCTCACAAGATGTATACCCTGACGATCCAAGAACTTGATCCTATAATACCTTATTCTTGTAAATTTTATTCACGTATATTAAGTAATCTTAGATTACTCTTTATCACTTACTGAGAAAATATATTCTCGTTATCATTGCTCTCGCAATTCATTTACCTATTAAATTGTGAATACTCCAATTAGTGTGTCCATCGGTTTACCCTCACACTTTCTATTCACCATATCTTTCGTTTCCCTGATGACTTTGGGAAAGGACTTAATATTCTAATAGTACCTTCTTCATAACACATACCTCCTGTTTTTCTTTTGATATGTCTTATATCTTTCTTTTCACTTGTAGTATATACTATAGAAATATATAATAACAGTCTTTTATTTAAATTTTTTTTGTTGTATAATATACTTGTTGAGGGCTAAGAGGATACTGCTAGGATAGCAGTTTTTATTTTCGGATCCTTCTACCCATATGATCTATAGCAATATAACTATGTCCATTCTCTACAGGATGGACATTTTCTTTTTCTGTAACCGCTACCTTGCTATAAAATTCACGGAAATTGATAAATAGCACAAAAAAAGGAAGCATAAGACTATCCTTTTTAAAGAAAAGAAAGTATAATAATATAGGTATAAAAGTATTTAAAAATCAATTTAAAGGGAGGTACTTATATGGCAGATTTCTACAAAGGATTTGTTGATGGCATTTGGTCAAGAGAGATCAATGTTCGCGACTTTATCCAGAAAAACTACACTCCATATGATGGAGATGATTCATTCTTAGTTGGTCCAACAGACGCTACACGTCAATTATGGGATCAAGTTATGGATCTAACTCGCCAAGAAAGAGAAGCTGGCGGGGTTCTTGATATGGATACTAAGATCGTATCTACTATCACATCTCATGGAGCAGGGTATTTAAATCAAGATCTAGAAAAGATCGTTGGTTTCCAAACTGACAAACCATTCAAACGTGCATTAATGCCTTATGGTGGTATCCGTATGGCTGAAAAGGCATGTTCAGATAATGGTTACACAGTAGACCCAGAGATCAGTGAATTCTTCACTACTCACAGAAAGACACACAACGCAGGTGTATTCGATGTATATACACCAGAAATGAGAAAGTGCCGTTCTAGTCATATCATCACTGGTCTACCTGATGCTTATGGACGTGGCCGTATCATCGGTGACTATCGTCGTGTAGCATTATACGGTGTAGATCGTTTGATCGAAGATAAGATGGCTCAAAAGAATAGTACATCTAACTCAGCAATGTTCGATGACATCATCCGTGAAAGAGAAGAACTATCTGAACAGATCCGTGCTTTAGAAGATCTAAAGAAACTAGGTACAATCTATGGTTTCGATATTTCTAAACCAGCAAGTGATGTTAAGGAAGCTATCCAATGGTTATATCTAGGATACTTAGCAGCAGTTAAGGAACAAAACGGTGCAGCGATGTCTTTAGGTAGAACATCTACATTCATCGATATCTATGCTGAACGTGACCTAGCAGCTGGCAAGTATACAGAAGAAGAGATCCAAGAATTCATTGACCACTTCGTAATGAAGTTACGTCTAGTGAAATTCGCTCGTACACCAGAATACAATGACCTATTCTCAGGTGACCCAACTTGGGTAACAGAATGTATCGGTGGTGTAGGTATCGATGGACGTCACATGGTAACTAAGTCTTCTTTCCGTTACTTACATACATTAAGCAACCTAGGTACTGCACCAGAACCAAACTTAACAGTACTATGGTCTACAAGATTACCAATGAACTTCAAGCGTTTCTGTGCTAAGACTTCTATCGAATCTTCTTCAGTACAATATGAAAACGATGACTTGATGCGTGTAACTCATGGTGATGACTATGCAATCGCATGTTGCGTATCTGCTATGAGAGTTGGTAAGGAAATGCAATTCTTCGGGGCTCGTGCTAACTTAGCTAAGTGCTTACTATATGCTATCAATGGTGGTGTAGATGAAGTTTCTAAGACTCAAGTAGGTCCTGAATATCGTCCAATTACTTCTGAATACTTAGACTATGATGAAGTAATGGCTAAATATAAAGAAATGATGAAGTGGTTAGCAAGTGCTTATGTTAACACTCTAAACGTAATTCACTACATGCATGATAAGTATTGCTATGAAAAGTTGATGCTTGCATTACATGATAAGAAAGTAACTCGTTACTTCGCAACAGGTATTGCAGGTCTATCTGTAGTAGCTGACTCTTTATCAGCTATCAAGTATGCTAAAGTACGCACTATCCGTGATGAGAATGGCGTTGTAGTAGACTATGAAGTAGAGGGCGATTTCCCTAAATATGGTAACGATGATGACCGTGTAGATGCTATCGCAGTAGAGATCGTTCAAACATTCATGGAATACATCAGAAGTCATCATACATATCGTGACGGTGTTCCAACAACATCTATCTTAACTATCACATCTAACGTAGTATATGGACGTAACACAGGTCCTACACCTGATGGACGTAAAGCTGGAGAACCATTTGCACCAGGTGCTAACCCAATGCACAGACGTGATTCTCATGGTGCTGTAGCATCTCTATCATCAGTTGCTAAGATCCCATATAAGGATGCAATGGATGGTATCTCAAATACATTCTCAATCATCCCAGATGCTCTAGGTAAAACAGTAGTAACTGCTAGTGATCTAGAAGTTGAATTAGAAGGCTTTGATTGCGGATGTGATAAGTAATGAGTGATAAGCGTAAAATGATCGATGATCTGATCGCTCAATTAGATAAGTCTATGTCAAATGGCGTAGGTCATATGAATATCAAAGTGGAAGATCAGAGCATATTACTTGAAAAATTCGAAGAAAAAGATGACAATATTGTTAAAGAGGTAGAAGTACTTGGTTGTCTAGAATGTCAAGGAAATATGGCATGTGGAGTGCCTACTTTGATGGAAGGTCTAGATGACAAGACTCTAGAAAAGGAGAATGACCATGACTAACATGAATGCTCAAATCGATAACTTGGTTGATCTACTTGATGGTTATGCATCAAAAGGTGGACACCATCTTAACGTAAATGTTTTCACTAAGGAAACTCTATTGGATGCTCAAGCACACCCTGAAAAGTATCCTCAATTAACTATCCGTGTAAGCGGATATGCAGTTAACTTCATTAAGTTGACCAAGGCACAACAAGATGAAGTTATCTCTCGTACATTCCATCAAACTATCTAGTGACACTAGGTAGAATCCATTCCCTGGAAAGTATGGGGACCGTAGATGGCCCTGGCATTCGATTGGTCGTCTTTGTCCAGGGTTGTCCAATGCGCTGTTTGTACTGCCATAATCCTGATACATGGAGATTTGAAGGTGGTACGATGATGGAAGTAGATGAGATCTTAGAAAGCTATGATCATAATGCCCCTTTCTATAAGCAAGGTGGTATTACGGTCACTGGGGGAGAACCTATGATGCAGAAGGACTTTGTAGCAGAGTTATTCACGGCTGCTAAGAAAAAAGGTATCCATACGTGTCTAGACACATCTGGTATAGCCTATGATCCTAAGCATCCTGAGAACTTCGATGCTCTACTAAATGCTACAGACCTAGTGTTACTAGACATCAAGAACATCGATCCCCAAAAACATCTCAAAGTAACATCTCAACGCATTGATAACATCATCGCTTTCGCACAAGAACTTGATAGAAGAAATATCCCTGTCTGGATCCGTCATGTGTATGTGAATGAAGAACTCAATACAGATGATGAATTATATCGCCTAGGAGAATTCATTGGTGGTCTTAAGAATATTAAGGCAGTAGATGTACTTCCTTACCATACAATGGGTAAAGTGAAGTATGATAACCTAGGGATCCCATATCCATTAGAAGGGATCAAAGATGCTAGCAAAGACCAAGCACAAGAAGCTAGACGCAAGATCTTACAAGGAATGAAAGCACAAAGAGTAAGAGAAAAAGGGTCACAGAACTAACTGTGATCCTTTCTTTTCGTAAATCCATAGGTAGAAGTTTTCGTAAATATGCTATATACTAAGAATGAAAGAGTACAAGGAGCGTGATACTATGAAACTAAAGAAGACCCTAAGGATCATCAGTCTATTCATGTGCATCATAGCAGTGATCTTTGTAACCTGTGCTCTATCTAATCCAGCCCTAGGAAGTGTATTCTACATCGGAAGTATCAAGATCACCGCTGCTATCAAAAGATCATTCTATATGCTCTATACCATAGTCATGATCCTCTTATACATCACATCCTTCTTCCTTAAAAAGTAAATATCCAGGAGGATATCCATGGAAACATACCCAGAATTCTTAGAGAGGATATATGCCTTTGAGAAAAAAGAACTATTCCTAGGCAATGACTACTTCTCAGTACATCATGCCTTACATCAGAAAGTAGATCAAAACAATACATTTAGACCCTTCTATGGAGATACTATCGTATTCGACCTAGATGAACTAACAAAAGAAAAGATCACTAAGATCACTGACCAATTATATAACACAGTACCTCACTGCTTCAGTGAAAGACTCTCTTTTAACACCTACCACATGACCCTACATGACTTAAGTAATTCTTCTAATATTCAGGATATTGCCACAGAAGTATTCCAGAATGAATTACAAGTATTAGAGAAGTCCAAGGAAGTAGAAACCATGAAGATCCAGATGAGAAGTACCTGCATATTCAATATGATGAATACGAGTCTAGTACTAGGGCTATACCCAGTCAATGAAGAAGAATATCAGAAACTCATGAAACTCTATGCAATATATAACAGTGTAAAGACACTACCCTATCCCCTAACCCCACACATAACTCTAGCTTATTACAATATCCATGGCTTTGATCAAAATGCAGCTAGAACATTAGAACACATTGTAAATAGTCTAAATCAAACAGATATCGAAATAGAACTACATACAAGTCAGTTATACTATCAAAAGTTTGTCAGTATGAATGATTATATTCCTATATGTACGTTAGATACAGCTAAGAAATAATATGAATGATCCAGAATAAAGAGAAAGGAGAAGTATTATGTTACAAGTAAAGAATCTGAATATGTATCTTCAGAAAGAAGATCGCTTACTGATCAAAGACTTCTCATTCTCTTTAAATGCAGGGGATAAAGTAGTTATTATAGGAGAAGAAGGTAATGGGAAATCTACACTTCTAAAATACCTATACGATGAAACATTAGTAGAAGACTACGTATATACCACAGGAACTATCTTAAAGAGTGGTATATTTGGCTATCTTCCTCAATTCATGGATGAGGAAACACAACAACTAACGATCCAAGAATACTTCCAAGATATCGATATCTATGATAACTATACTTACGTAGAATCATTACATCTAAACTATGACTTCTTATTATCTGATCAACTGATCCAAACATTATCAGGGGGTGAGAAAGTAAAACTCCAACTATTCAAACTCCTATGCACAAGCCCCGATGTCTTACTACTAGATGAACCCTCTAATGACCTAGACATCGACACACTTACTTTCCTAGAAACCTTCATCAAAGAATGTACCATCCCGATCATCTACATCTCCCACGATGAAACACTGATCACGAATACAGCCAACACCATCATCCATATCGAACAATTGATCAAGAAGACCCAATGCGCAGTCACAGTCTCTAGACTCGATTACACTTCTTATACAGAAAGCAGAAACTTACAATTCGATAAACAGACCCAAATAGCCCTCAAACAAAGAAGTGATTACAGAAAGAAAAAAGAAAGACTCCAACAACTATATGAGAAAGCTAGACATAACACTAGCTGGATAAACCCTGATGGCATCATTTCTAGTGATGGAGGCGCTAAAAAGAGTATGCAAACGATCATAGCGAAAGGCAAACGCTTTGAACGAGAAAAGGAACAATTTACGGATATTCCAGATCGAGAAGAAAGCTTATTCATAAACTTTGATCCAAGTGTCAGCATACCTTCTCAAAAAAGGATCCTAGATCTAAGTTTAGAAGAATTAAAGAATGATACTAAGGTATTATCGAAGAACATTGAACTCTCTGTAGTAGGAAATCAACATATATGTATCATAGGAGAGAATGGAGTAGGAAAGTCTACCTTACTAAAAATGATCTGGGAAGAGTTGAAACAACGACAAGATATCAAGGCTAGCTATATGCCACAGAACTATCAAGATATCTTTGACTATGAGCAAACTCCTACCCAATTTCTACAAGCAAATTATGATAAAGAAAGCCTAACGATGGCACTAACATACCTAGGATCCATGAAATTTACGAGAGATGAAATGACTCATAAGATCAGTGAACTAAGTGGCGGACAGAAAGCCAAGATCATCTTTCTAAATATGGTATTACAAAAAGCCAATGTATTGCTCCTAGATGAACCCACTAGAAACTTCTCGCCATTATCAGCTCCCGTGATCAGAAATGCCTTAATGAACTTCCAAGGTACGATCATTAGTGTTTCCCATGATAGAAAGTATCTAGAAGAAGTAGCAGATGTCATATATGTACTTACAAAAGAAGGACTCAAACGATTATAGAAAGAAGGGATACCATGATCGCACTAATAGTAGCTATGAGTAAGAATAGAGTCATTGGTAATAACGGAACTATTCCTTGGAATATTCCAGGAGAATTAACACGCTTCAAAGAACTAACAACCAATAACGTAGTCATCATGGGAAGAAGGACATATGAGGACATCGGAAGACCACTACCGAATAGAGAAAACATCATAGTATCTACTACCCATACCTATGAAGCAGAGAACTGTAGAACAGCTAGATCACTACAAGAAGCCATCGAGTTAGCAGGAGAGCAAGAGATCTATATTGGGGGTGGGGCTAGGTTATATGAGGAGGCTATACCACTAGTAGATAAGATGTATATTACTGAGGTAGATCTAGAGGTAGAGGGAGATACTTTCTTTCCCTGCTTTGATGAATCCATGTTTATAAGAGAAGTAGAGGCAGTATATCCTGAATATACCTATGTCACTTATACAAGAAAGAAGGCCGTTATGTAACATAACGACCTTTTCTAATTAACGATTCACAGCAAGTTCTAACTTCAAACGCAATTGATTCTCTAACTGAGTAACAGCCTCGATCAACTCTACCAAAGTACCATTGATCGCATTAAGCTCTTGTACAGACCTAGCCATACAAACAGCCTTATGTAACTTAGCACACTCTGCATTCAGAATGCAAGCCAATGCAGCTTCCTGACTAGCTACAGAATTAATGATCCTAGCTGTAGGACTCAGATTCAAACACTCCTCACGTCTCTCCATCTCTTCACCTCCCTTTACTTCTACTATATGTAGGTAAAGAAAAGTGAATTAGGCATTATAATCGAACGATCTCTCCGTAGATTTCTCCTCCACAAGCACCAGCATTTGATTCATCCGTATCAATATGCATAGCAAGAGCAAAACTATCCTTCACACGGATCACAACATCCCCAAAAACAGTACTACGACCATCAGTATCTACCTTCACCCAAACGATCTCACCGTTAGTAACACCAAGTGCTTCCGCATCACTAGGAGTCATATGGATATGACGCTTAGCCACGATCACACCTTCTTCTAAAGTAACCTCCCCACAAGGACCTACTAACGTAATACCAGGAGTCCCTTCAATATCCCCAGACTCTCTAAGCACACCCTTAACACCTAAAGTTCTAGCATCTGTCGCAGATACCTCAACCTGAGTCTTACTTCTAGCAGGACCTAATACGATCACATTCTTTAACTCACTCTTAGGACCACGTAGAGTTACACGTTCCTCACAAGCAAACTGACCTGGTTGAGATAGATCCTTCTTATGTGTCAGTGTAGCGCCCTTACCAAATAACACTTCAATATGCTCTAATGAAAGATGCACATGACGTGCAGATGTTTCTACTAAAATCTTCATAACAATCCCTCTTTCTTATTACCTATATTCTACAATGAAACAAAAAGATAATAAAGGGAAAAGACCTATCAAACACAAATATTCCCTAAATAAAAGAAAACTCTTGCGATTAAGCAAGAGTAAACTAACAATCAATTAAAGAAACAGGATATGTACCATTATCATGTAATTCTTTTAATCTAGCCACTACACCAGGACGATCCTCTTGGTAAGTCACACCAAACCACTTAGAATCACAAGTAAGCACATGCACACGACACTTACCAGCCTTCATATAACTATCTACAGCACCAGGTAATAAACATTCCTTCTTAAGATCAGCTTCTGTTAAATTACGTAAGAACTCATGGAAGAACTCTTCTAAGAAATCGAAGAACTCAGGAGTAAGACCCCAGAAATTCATAGACACTGGATTGTCATTCGGAATAATATCTCCCTCAGGATTGAAATTGATATCACGGATCGTACCATCATCAAACTTCATGATCTTATATGTCTCAATACATTGAGTCAATTCATTATGATCATTTGTCTTACAAATACCACGAGTTACAGTACCATTATCAGAGATCGTATTCTCTAACTTGTACCCTACCATAGAATAATCCTTTATATCCTTATTGCTATTGTCTAAGTTATGTAAGAACTCATACATACTTTGGAAAGAATGAGGTCCATAATAATCATCTGCATTGAATACACAGAAAGGCTCGTTCACAACATCTCTAGCACAAAGAAGACAATGTGCAGTACCAAAAGGCTTAGAACGCTCAGCTGGTACTTCATACCACTCAGGGATCATAGAATCAAGTTCTTGGAATACATAATGTACCTCTGCCTTCTTCGCAACACGATCCCCTACTTGTCTTTTGAAAGACTCATACATAGATTTCTTAATAATAAATACGACCTTGTTGAACCCTGCAGCAAGAGCATCATAGATCGAATAATCCATTAAAACTTCATTATTAGGTCCTAGACCATCTACCTGCTTTTCTCCACCATAACGTGAACCAAGCCCAGCAGCCATAATTACAATAGTAGTCTTATCCATCATATACCTCCAACAACCTATAATTACTTATATTATATAGTAATCAGAAAAGAATGCAAATGAAAAAAGCATAAATTCCTATGGATACTATGAATCAAAAGGATAGGATAGTGATCATTGGAAAGTGTGATAATATAACTTCACTTGTTCCTGGATCTCTAACTGTAAACGAGGTACTGTCCCATCTACAAACATTTGATCTATCTCCTCATGCACATAACTTGGAAATAAGACTTTCATATCTTCTGTATACAAGCTTCCATCTCGAGGATGCCTAGCAGAAGTTACTGTATATTCTTCGTCGATCACTTCTACTATAAATTGATATGGAATAATAGAAGCTGACTCTAAGATCACTTCTTCCTCATAAGAATAACTCTCTTCTACTACTACACAATATAGAATATACTTCTGGTGTCTCTGCTTTTCTTCTATTAAATATGTCCGAAAGGCAGTAAACCACTTCTCATCACTTTTCTCTTCTTGATCTAGAATATATTCCTTGATCGCTATATCGATATATTCCTCATGTAGATCGATCGGTGGAACATAACTATATCCCCAAGTACTAAAGACCACAGGCTCATTGTTCCGCATTCTATGGATATCTATCCCAAACATCATTCCTATTCCCACTATGATCACTAAGATCACACCTAAGACCAACTGATATCCCCTAACATTCCGCTTGATCTTCTTCTCACTATATTCAATAGTATTCAGGATATTCTCTTCCAAATGTTCCTGATATACCTCCTTAGACAACCTCTCTCCACTTAATAACTCATTCACACTGATCTCTAACACCTCACATAAAGGAACTAACAAAGATAACTCAGGTAATCCCCGACCTCTCTCCCACTTCGAGATCGTACGATCAGATACCTGGATCCTATTTGCTAACTCCATTTGAGTCATATTCTTCTCTTTCCTAAGTGTTGCGATAAACTTTCCGATCTTCTCCTGCTCTATCTACTTTCCTCCTAACTACCCTAATTATACTAATAGATCCCTAGAAATGCACCAAACGAAACGTAGAGTCATATGCAAAGGTAAAGGTATACTATACAAAGCAGAAAGGTTGCAAAGAAATAGGAAAACGACTATACTTAAATGAAAAGAGGTGAGTAATATGAAACATCCTATTGCAAAGATATATACTAGTAAAGGGATCATTACAGTAGAACTATATCCGAAATATGCACCTAATACAGTGAATAGTTTTATATGGGCTATTCGTAAAAATATGTATGAGAATAGAGTGATCAAAAGGATCGTACCAGAATATGTATTACAGCCATCTTATTCTTATTTCGATGACGATGATTGTAATTACATGCTTGAAGGAGAATTTAGTGACAATGGCTTTGATAACCCCATGAAGATGGAGAAATGGACAGTGGCTATGGCAGGAGATGGAACTAAGGAAGCACATGGGTGTGAGTTCTTTATCACTTTATCTGATGAAGCGGGAGCTAAGTTACAAGGTAAATATGCCGCTTTTGGTAAAGTGATCGATGGCTTTGATGTGGTTGAAGCATTGGTGAATGTAGAATTAAAGAGAGTATATCCAGCAGGCATGAGTGCCACAGTATACCAACCTGTACAGGATGAGTATATGGAACATGTAGAGGTAGATACTTTCGAAGTAGAGTATACTGTTCCGAAGATCAAGTATTGGATCAGATGGGGGTGTTAATGTGGTATTTCCAATGAATTTCTTATGGCTATTTGTAGCAGCTATGCTGATCAGTTCGATCGGTTTCAAGAACTATGTTTGGTTCATTTCTTTAGGATATGGGTTCTCGATCGCAGGAGAGGGTCTATTGATGCTTCTATTATACGGAGAGAAATTGACATTAGGAACGATCTTATGTTGTGCCTTATTCGTGATCTATGGCCTACGACTAGGTGGATACCTAGCGATCCGTGAGTTCAAGAGCAGTTCTTATAAGAAGAATATGACAGGGGAGATCAAAGATGGCAAAACGATCCCAATGGGTGTCAAGATAGCAATCTGGGTCACTTGTGCGTTATTATATGTTACACAAGTATCCGCTGTATTCTATCGCTTACACAATGCCAGTGGTTCTAGTGTATGGACATATGTAGGAGCAGTTGTTATGCTGTTTGGTGTGGTATTAGAATCTGCAGCCGATTGGCAAAAGAATGAGGCCAAGAAAGTAAATCCTAGAAGATTTGTAGATACAGGTCTATACCGCATTGTACGCTGTCCTAACTATTTAGGAGAAATGATCTTCTGGACAGGTGTGTTGATCAGTGGTATTGGAGCAGTGAGGGGTGCTCAATGGATCGTGGTATTAGTGGGATATGTTGGCATCATTTATGTTATGTTCAGTGGAGCTAGAAGATTAGAAGTGCGTCAGAATAAGAACTATGGACAAGATCCTGAATACCAAAAGTATGTAAAGAGCGTACCGATCTTAGTGCCATTTATTCCATTATATAGTGTAGAGAAGTATAAGTGGTTGGTGGCATAAGACAAAGAATGATGTGAGTCACTTGGGTATGAGATCAATATGGAATGGAATAGAGAGTAGGAACATCTGTGTGGTGTTCCTTTTTCTTTTGGGCTATAGAGGTGGTGTAAAGTGGTGAGAAGTGGAGTGAGAGTGGTGGAATGTAGTGATTTATGGAGAAGATGTGGGGTGAGTGAGATGGATTGTGGTGAGTTATGGTGGTTTAGGGGTTGGATTTGGGGGTAAAGTGTAGGTGTAGTAGTGATCGTGAGGGGGTATGATGTGGTTTGGTGGTGTTTGTATAGGGTGTTAGGATACGTGAAAGCATAAATCTTACCACATTATGAATGGAGTTGCGTGATTTTTATTTGTGAATTTGGGTGGAGAGGTAAGTTTAGGAGGCGAAATAGATCTTTTGAGATACAAAGTTTGGAATAAGTGTGTTTTGTGGATCTTTCTCAAGACCGCAGTCTAAGGCATTAGGAATGGTAAAAAGTGTTGATTTCATGCGTTTTTTTGATACTTTCTTAAACTACTGGAATGGTGGTTTTTAGGGGTAAAAATAGAAAGTTAAAAAAAGTTTAAAAATATTAAAAAAAGTACTTGCCAAGATACTCTTTTTTTGATAGAATAATTCAGACCGCATAGACGTGCGAGGTTGCCGACACACTGAGATCCGTTGTCATGGAGAGTGAGTTGGGGAATTCGCATCGAGCGAGTCTATATAAATATAGGCGAAATTAAAAGGAGGAAACGCCATGGCAAAGAACACAGTACGTATTCGTTTAAAAGCGTACGAACACAGAATCTTAGATGCATCTGCAGAAAAGATCATTGCTGCCGCACAAAATCACGGCGCTAAAAAGGTAGTTGGTCCAGTACCTCTACCAACAGAAAAGCAAGTAATCACAATCTTGCGTGCAACACACAAATACAAATACTCTCGTGAACAATTCGAAGTAAGAACTCACAAACGTTTGATCGAAATTGTTGGTCCAACACCCGAAACAATCGACGCACTTAGCCGTCTAGATTTACCAAGCGGTGTTGACATCGAGATTAAGCTTTAGTTCGGAGGTGTCAACATGAAAGGTATATTAGGAAGAAAGTTAGGGATGACACAAGTATTCACTACTGACGGTGTACTTGTTCCTGTTACAGTAATCGAAGTAACACCAAACGTTGTTCTTCAAAAGAAGACAGTTGAAACTGATGGTTACAACGCTATCCAACTTGGTGTTGAAGATGTTAAACATGCTACTAAGCCAGCTGCAGGACATGCTGCTAAGGCTGAAACAGCTGCTAAGCGTTTCGTTCGCGAAATCCGCGGTGAAGAAATGATGAGCTATGAAGTTGGTAACACAATCAAGGCTGATATCTTCACAAGTGGTGAAGTAGTAGACGTAACTGCTATTTCTAAGGGTAAGGGATTCACTGGTAACGTTAAGCGTAACAACCAAACAGTTGGTCCTAGAAGCCACGGTTCAGGGTTCCACAGAGGTGTAGGTTCATTAGCTACTATCGGACGTAACAATGGATACATCAATAAGGGACGCGTGTTACCTGGTCATGAAGGTCATGTAACAACAACTACTCAAAACTTAACAGTTGTTAAGGTTGATGTAGAAAATAACTACATGCTAGTTAAGGGATGTGTTCCTGGAGCTAAGCGTGCATTTGTAACTGTGAAGTCAAACATCAAGGGTGTTAAGAATGAAACTCCTTATGAATTAGTTGATTACACAGCAGCGAAGGAGGATTAAGCTAATGCCAAAGGTTACAGTATTAAACCAAAGCGGTGCTAATGTTAAAGAAGTAGAACTTAATGAAGCAGTATTCGGTATCGAACCTCATCAACAATCAGTATTCGATGTAGTAATGATGCAACGTGCTTCTTGGCGTCAAGGTACTCATGATGTTAAGAATCGTCGTGAAGTAAGCGGTGGCGGTAAGAAACCTTGGAAGCAAAAAGGTACTGGTCGTGCTCGTCAAGGTTCAATCCGTGCTCCACAATGGAGAGGTGGAGGAATCGTATTCGGTCCAACACCTAGAAGCTATTCATTAAAGGTTAACCGTAAGGTTCGTCGTTTAGCTCTTAAGTCAGTATTATCTGAAAAGTTAGCTGAACAAAATCTAATCGTAGTTGATACATTCAGCTTCGAAGCACCAAAGACAAAAGAATTTAACAAAGTTTTAGAAGCATTAAGCGTAGCAACATCTGCATTAATCGTAGTTGCTGATACTGATGATGCTTACAACGCTTACCTATCAGCTCGTAACTTAGCAAACGTTGCTATGGTAACTGCTGATAACATGAGCGTATACGATGTGCTAGCATTCGATAAGTTAGTAATGACTGAGGCTGCTATCGCTCAAGTTGAGGAGGTACTTGCGTAATGAGTAACGCTAGAGATATCATCATCCGTCCTATCATCACTGAAAAGACAATGAAGATCATGGACGCTGAGAATAAGTACACATTCGAAGTTGCTAAGGGTACAAACAAGATTGAGATCCGTCAAGCAATCGAAGAAATCTTCTCTGTAAAGGTTGAAAAAGTGAATGTAGTTAACACTCATTCAAAGACACGCCGTGTTGGTCGTTTCGTTGGTAAGACTAAAGCGATCCGTAAGGCTATCGTTACATTAGCTGCTGGAGAAGAAATCAAGCTATTCGGTGAATAATCACTGAAACATTTATGGGAAGATAACGCTATTTCCCGACAATTTGCGAAGGAGGAAAAAAGATCATGGCGATCAAGAAATATAAGCCGACTACTAATGGTCGACGTAATATGACTACATTGATGAATAACGAGATCACTAAGAGCACTCCAGAATATTCATTATGTGAGCCATTAACAAAGACAGGCGGCCGTGGTAACACAGGTCGTATCACAACAAGACACATCGGTGGCGGACACAAACGTTTATACCGTGTGATCGACTTCAAGCGTAACAAGGACAACGTTCCTGCTAAAGTTGCTGCTATCGAGTACGATCCAAACAGAAGCGCTAACATCGCATTATTACACTATGTAGATGGTGAAAAGCGCTACATCCTAGCTCCTAAGGGATTAGAAGTTGGAGCAATGATCGTTTCTGGTGTAGAAACTGACGTTAAGGTTGGTAACTGCATGGAAATGGGGAATATGCCAGAAGGTACATTCATCCACAATATCGAATTAAAGCCTGGTAAGGGCGGACAATTAGTTCGTTCTGCTGGTGTAGTAGCTCAAATCCTTGGTCGTGAAGGTAAGTATGTAACAGTACGTTTAGCTTCAGGCGAAGTTCGTAAGATTTTAGCTGTTTGCCGTGCTACAATCGGTCAAGTTGGTAACGAAGATTACAACTTGGTTAACTACGGTAAAGCTGGTCGTAACCGTTGGAGAGGTATCCGCCCAACAGTTCGTGGTTCTGTAATGAATCCATGTGACCACCCTCACGGTGGTGGTGAAGGACGTACACCAATCGGTCGTAAGTCACCAATGACTCCATGGGGTAAGAAAGCTATGGGTGTTAAAACTCGTAAGAACAAGAAAGCGTCTACTAAGCTAATCGTTCGTAGACGTAATGGAAAGTAGAAGGAGGCAAAACAATGACACGTAGTTTAAAGAAGGGCCCATTCATTGATCAACATCTTGCTAAGAAAGTTGATGCATTGAATGCAAGCAATAAAAAAGAAGTAATCAAAACTTGGTCACGTCGTTCAACTATTTTCCCATCATTCATCGAACACACATTCGCTGTTCATAACGGTAAGGAACATGTACCTGTATATGTAACAGAGGATATGGTTGGACACAAATTAGGTGAATTCGTTCCAACACGCAAAAATGGCGGTCATGGCGAAGACGCTAAGAAGAAATAGTTAGGAGGATATAGAAATGGAAATTAAAGCACAAGCAAAAACAGTTCGTATCGCTCCACGTAAGGTACGCTTAGTAATTGATTTAATTCGCGGAAAAGACGTTCATGAGGCTGCTGCGATTCTTAAGTTCACAAATCGTGGTGCATCTGATGCGGTAGCTAAGGTTTTAAAATCTGCTGTTGCCAATGCCACTCATAACAATGGTATGGACGAAAGCAAGTTATATGTTAAAGCATGTTATGTTGATGAAGGTATGACTTTAAAACGTTTCATGCCTCGTGCTAAGGGTAGTGCTTCACAAATCCTTAAGCGCACAAGCCACATCACTGTTGTGGTAGCAGAGAGATAAGGAGGAAATAAAACATGGGTCAAAAAGTTAATCCTATTGGTCTTCGTGTTGGTGTAATCCGTGACTGGGAATCACGCTGGTATGCTGAAAAGGAATACGGAACATTATTAATTGAAGACTCTAAGATTCGTGAATTTGTTTTCGCACAATTAAAGAACGCTGCAGTTGGTCGCGTTGAAATCGAACGTTCAAAGAATCGCGTTGAGATCATTATCCGTACAGCTCGTCCAGGTGTTGTAATCGGTAATAATGGCGAAAATATCGAAAGCTTAAAGAAGCAATTAGTTAAGCTTACAAATGGTAAGAATGTTAACGTTAAGGTAGTTGAAATCGCTAACCCTGATTGTGATGCAAACTTAGTTGCTAAGTCAATCGCTGAACAATTAGAACAACGTGCATCTTTCCGTACTGCTCAAAAGAAAGCAATCCAAAAGACTATGCGCGCAGGTGCTAAGGGTATCAAGACTAGCATCTCTGGTCGTCTAGGTGGTGCAGATATCGCTCGTGAAGAACACTATGCAGAAGGTGTAGTTCCTCTACATACTCTACGTGCTGATATCGACTATGCACATGCAGAAGCTCATACAACTTATGGCCGTCTAGGTGTTAAGGTATGGATCTGCCGTGGTGAAGTATTACCAGGAGAAATGGTTCAAGAAATGCCAGCTCCAAAATTACCTGAACGTCGCGAACGTAAGGGTGGACGTAATGATCGTCGTCCTCGTCGCAACAATGAGAACAAAGCTTCTGCTGAAGTTAAGACAGAAGGAGGTAGCAATTAATTATGTTAATGCCTAATAGAACAAAATATCGTCGTCCTCATCGTCTTAGCTATGAAGGACGTGCTAAAGCTGGTCGTGAAGTAGCATTCGGTGAATACGGATTAGTTGCTGAGACTGGTGCATATGTATCTAACCGCCAAATCGAGGCTGCCCGTGTTGCGATGACTCGTTACATGAAGCGTGGTGGACAAGTTTGGATCAAGATCTTCCCTCATATGGCTAGAACAAAGAAGCCTCTTGAGGTACGTATGGGTTCCGGTAAGGGTGCTCCAGAAGGATGGGTAGCAGTTGTACAACCTGGACGTGTAATGTTCGAAATCGCTGGTGTTGATGAAGCGATCGCTCGTGAAGCATTCCGTCTAGCAATGCACAAGTTACCAGTTAAATGTAAGTTTGTAAGAAAAGGCGAGGAGGAAAAGTAAGATGAAAGCTGCTGAAATTAGAGAAAAAAGCAATGCTGATTTACTAAAAGATATCGAAGCGCTTAAAGAAGAACTTTTCACTTTACGCTTCCAACAAGCAACAGGTCAGTTGCAAAATACAGCTCGTATGAGAGAAGTACGCAAGACAATTGCAAGAATCAAAACAGTTATCACTGAGCGTGAGCTTAGTGTAAAGGAATAATAAGGAGGGCCTCAGAAAATGGAAAGATCTACTCGTAAAGTTTACAGAGGTAAAGTGGTTTCTGACAAGATGGATAAGACAATTACTGTTGTAGTTGAAACTCATAAGAACCATCCTCTTTATGGTAAGCGTGTAAAATATTCAAAGAAATTTAAAGCTCATGATGAACTAAACGAAGCGAAACTAGGAGATCTAGTTGAAATTATGGAAACTAGACCTCTATCTGCGACTAAACGTTTCCGCCTAGTTAAGGTTATCGAAAAGGCTATCATCCTTTAGGATTTTAAAGGAGGTAAATAACACATGATTAGTAATGAATCAAGATTAGTTGTCGCAGATAACACTGGTGCTAAAGAAGTACTAGTAATCCGTTGCTTAGGTGGTTCAAGACGCCGCAACGCAAATATTGGTGATGTAGTTGTATGTGCAGTAAAGAGCGCTAACCCAGGTGGTTCTGTTAAGAAGGGCGACGTGGTTAAGGCTGTTATTGTAAGAACAAAGTACGGAGTACGTCGTGAAAATGGTTCTTATATCAAGTTCGATGATAACGCTGCTGTAATCATTAAGGACGATAAGACACCTAAGGGAACTCGTATCTTCGGACCAGTCGCAAGAGAACTTCGTGATAAGGATTTCTTAAAGATCGTATCCTTAGCACCAGAAGTACTGTAATGGGAGGAGCAAACGCATGAAAATCAAAACAGGTGATAAAGTGCAAGTAATCGCAGGATCTTACAAAGGTACTGTTGGTGAAGTAAAACAAGTGTTCCCAAAGACAAACAAAGTTGTTGTTGAAGGTGTGGCTATTGCTAAGAAACACTTAAAGCCAACTCAAGTTAATCCTGACGGTGGTATCGTTGAAAAGGAAGCTGCTATCGATGCATCAAATGTAATGGTAGTAGATGCTAAGACAAAGAAGCCTAGCCGTGTTGGATACAGAGTGGAAAAAGATCAAAAAGTTCGCTATACTAAGAAGAGCGGATCTACTATTAAGTAATAAGGAGGTATAGGAAATGAATCGTTTGCAAGAAAAATATAAGAATGAAGTAACTCCTGCATTAATTGAAAAGTTCCAATACTCTTCTATTATGCAATGTCCAAAAATTGAAAAAGTTGTAATCAACATGGGTATCGGTGAAGCTATTCAAAACCCTAAGGCTTTAGAAGAAGCTGTAGCTGAATTAACTCAAATCGCTGGTCAAAAGCCAGTTGTAACTAAGGCTAAAAAGTCTATCGCCAACTTCAAACTTCGTGAAGGTATGGCTATCGGTTGTAAGGTAACTCTACGTGGTGAAAGAATGTATGAATTCTTAGATAAGTTATTCAACATCACTCTTCCTCGTGTACGTGACTTCCGTGGTGTTTCTAAGACAGCATTCGACGGTCGTGGTAACTATACACTAGGTGTTAAAGAACAAATTATCTTCCCAGAAATCAATTTCGATAAGGTAAATAAGCTTCGTGGTATGGATATCGTTATCGTAACAACAGCTAACACAAATGAAGAAGGTTATGCTCTACTTGCAAGTATGGGTATGCCTTTCCAAAAGTAATAGGAGGACTTGAAAAATGGCAAAGAAAGCAATGATCAATAAACAACAACGTCCTCAAAAATTCGCAGTTAGAGAATATACTCGTTGCGAAATCTGCGGACGTCCGCACTCAGTTTTAAGAAAATACAAGATCTGCCGTATCTGCTTCCGTGAATTGGCTTACAAGGGTCAAATTCCTGGAGTAAAGAAGGCAAGTTGGTAAGATAAGGGAGGAAACGAACATGATGGTTATGACAGATCCAATCGCCGATATGCTGACACGTATTCGTAACGCGCAGCAGGCTCGTCACGAAAGCGTTGAAATCCCTTCAAGCAAGATGAAGCTTGAAATTGCTGAAATCTTAAAAGAAGAAGGTTTCATCGCAAACTACACAGTTAGCGGAGATGTTAAGAAAGTTATTACAGTAACTATGAAGTACACTGCTAACAATGGTAAAGTAATTAGCGGTATTAAGCGTATTTCTAAACCAGGTCTACGCGTTTATACTAGCGGAGATAGCGTTCCTCGTGTATTGAACGGATTAGGTATTGCAATCATTTCAACATCACAAGGCGTTATGACAGATAAGAATGCACGTGCTAAACATATTGGCGGCGAAGTTGTCGCATATGTTTGGTAGTTTAATGGAGGTAGAAAGAAATGTCACGTATCGGTAATAAAACGATTACCATTCCTGCTGGCGTTACAGTAACTGTAAACCCAGGTAATGAGGTGACTGTAAAAGGTCCAAAGGGTGAATTAACACGTAAGTTCAGTGAAGTAATCGGCATCAACGTTGAAGAAAACACAGTAACTTGTACTCGTGCTAATGAACAAAAACATACTAAGCAATTACATGGTACAACTCGCGCATTGATCAACAATATGATCGTAGGTGTATCTGAAGGTTATAAGATCGATCTACAAATCGTAGGTATCGGTTACCGTGCTGCTGTAAGCGGTAAGAAATTAACACTTAACATTGGATATTCTCATCCAGTTGAGTTCACTGCTGAAGAAGGTGTTGAGATCGCATGTCCAAACGCTAACGAAATTTCAGTAAGTGGTATCGATAAGCAACGTGTGGGTGAATTTGCTGCTAACATCCGCGCTACTAGAAAGCCTGAACCATACAAAGGTAAGGGTATCCTTTACAAAGGTGAAGTTATCCGTCGTAAAGAAGGAAAAACAGCAGGTAAGAAATAGGAAAGGAGTAACTAAGATATGGCTAAATTATCAAAGAATCAAGAACGTATTAGAAGACATATTCGTGTACGTACTAAAATCAGTGGAACTCCAGAATGCCCTCGCCTGAATGTATTCCGTTCAAACGCTCACATTCATGCTCAAATCATCGATGATGCTAATGGTGTTACACTAGTATCTGCAAGCAGTGTTGACATGAAGTTAGAGAACGGTGGTAACATTGAAGCAGCAAAGGCTGTTGGAGCAGAAGTTGCAAAACGTGCATTAGAAAAGAACATTACTAATGTAGTATATGACCGTGGTGGTTATGTTTACCACGGACGTGTTAAGGCTTTAGCCGATGCGGCAAGAGAAGCCGGCTTGAAATTTTAGGAGGCGCGAAACATGGAACGTAAACCAAATAGAAGAAACGAACGCGAAAAAGAATTCGAAGAACGCGTTGTTGTAATTAACCGTGTAACTAAAGTTGTTAAGGGTGGACGCCGTTTCCGTTTCGCTGCTCTTGTTGTTATCGGTGACAAGAAGGGCCGTGTAGGATTTGGTACAGGTAAGGCAAATGAAGTACCTGATGCTATTAAGAAGGCTGTAGAAGATGCTAAGGCACATGTAATCAAGGTACCTACAGTTGGAACAACTATTCCTCATGCAGTAACTGGTGTATACGGTGCTGGTCGCGTAGTATTACGTCCAGCTGCTGAAGGTACAGGAGTTATCGCTGGTGGTCCAGTGCGTGCGGTATTAGAATTAGCAGGTATTTCAGATGTACTTTCAAAATGCTTAGGTTCTCGTACACCTATCAACGTTGTACGTGCAACTGTGCAAGGTCTATCTGAATTAAAAACGGTTGCAGAAGTTGCGGATTTACGCGGTAAGAAACCGGAAGAAATTCGATAGGAGGCTGAAACAATGAAATTACATGAACTTAAATATACAGAAGGTGCTCGTCGCGAAAGAAAGCGTATCGGCCGTGGTCAAGGTTCTGGTAACGGAAAGACTGCTGGTAAGGGGCACAAGGGACAAAATGCTCGTAGCGGTGGTGGAGTTCGCCTAGGCTTCGAAGGTGGTCAAACACCATTGTTCCGTCGTATTCCAAAGCGTGGATTCACAAACTTCACTCGTAAGGAATATGCAGTTGTAAATGTAGCTGATTTAAATGTGTTTGAAAATGGCACAGTAGTTACACCTGAATTACTAATCCAATTAGGTTTAGTAAAGAAGGTATTAAATGGTATCAAGATCTTAGGTGATGGTGAATTAACTGTTGCATTAACTGTTAAGGCTAACAAATTCTCTAAGACTGCAGTAGAAAGTATTGAAAAAGCTGGCGGAAACATTGAGGTGATCTAATATGATCAAACCTTTCATCGACATGTTCAAAAATAAAGAGTTGCGTAGTCGCATCCTCTTTACTTTGGCTATGTTGTTTATCTACCGTCTAGGTGCTGGTATTACAGTACCAATGGTCGACAATACTAAGCTAATGGCTATGATTTCGGATGATTCCCTATTTGCGATGATGAATACTCTTGGGGGCGGTGCCCTTGAGCAGTTCTCCATCTTCGCATTAGGTGTGGGTCCGTATATTAATGCTAATATCATTGTTCACTTATTGTCGATGGATGTAATTCCTGCTTTAACTGAAATGGCTAAATCAGGTGCTACAGGGCGTATGCAAATGGACCGTGTTACACGTTACCTTGCTGTTGCTCTAGCATTCATCCAATCATTCACAATGACTTATGGATTCGATGTGTCATATGGCTTGATCAATAATCCATCAATTGCGAAATATTTATATATTGCTACATTACTGTCAGCAGGTACTATGTTCGCAATGTGGTTAGGAGATCAGATCACTATCAAGGGTATCGGTAATGGTATTTCTTTATTGATCTTCACTGGTATCGTATCTAATCTTCCATTCCAATTTATTCAAGCATTCCAATCAATGGTAGATACATCAAGTTCACAAGCGATGTTCAATGGTATTCTAGGCTTCTCAGCCTACTTGATCGTATACTTTGCGATCATCGTATTAGTTATTTTCACAGAGACAGCAGTACGTAAGGTTCCAATTCAATACACTTCTTCTTCCGTGAAGAGAGGTGGAAATGAAATGACATTCTTACCTTTAAAGATAAACTCTGCGGGTGTTATTCCAGTAATCTTCGCATCTTCTGTTATGATGGCTCCTATCACTGTAATGAGTTTTATGGAACCAACAGAATTTAGTGAAACTTTAAAGAATATCTTGTCATTCAATAAACCAATTGGTCTTACTATTTATATCGTACTGATTATCTTCTGTACATTCTTCTATTCCAATCTTCAAGTAGATCCAGAGAAAATTAGTGAGAATCTAAATAAGTCTGGTACATATATCCCAGGTATTCGTCCTGGTAAAGAAACTACTGAATATTTAAAGAAAGTATTGAACCGCATCACTGTATTGGGTGCTGCAATGTTATGTTTCATTGCTGCTCTACCTCAATTAATCTCAATGTTCACCACTCTTCCATCTTCTGTTTCAGTGGGTGGTACAGGTATGATCATCGTAGTAGGTGTTGCACTAGAAACAATGCGTCAATTGAAAGGATCCCTTACAACACGTTCTTATCGTGGGTTTGTGGATAATAGGAAATAAGTATGAAGTTAATTATTGTGGGAGCTCCTGGTGCTGGTAAGGGCACTATGTCTGAAGAATTAGTTAAGAAATATAACTTTCCTCATATTTCAACTGGAGATATGTTTAGAGATCATTTAGCTCGTAAGACTGAGTTAGGTCTTACTGCTAAGGGCTATATGGATCGTGGAGAATTAGTTCCAGATTCACTTACTATCCAATTAGTTAAGGAACGTTTAACTCGTCCTGACTGTAAAGATGGATATCTTCTAGATGGATTCCCTCGTAATGAGGCGCAAGCTGAGTTCTTTATGAATATGCTTGAGGAAACAAATTTAGGATTAGATGCTGTCTTATACCTTGATGTAGATTTCGATAAGTTGATCAAGCGTATTACAGGCAGACGCATTTGTAAAGAATGCAAGAGTGTTTATCACATTGAATTCTCTCCTAGCAAAGAAGAGGGAATTTGCGATAACTGTGGTGGCGAATTATATCAAAGAGCTGATGATACTGAAGAAGCATTAAAGCAACGTTTAACTGCTTACAGTGCAGAAACAATGCCAGTAATCAATTTCTTCGAGAAGTTAGGATATGTTCGTCATGTTAATGCGAATCAGTCAATCGAAAAGGTTACTGAGGACATGTTTAAGAGCTTAGAGGAGAACAATTAATGATCTCTATCAAAAGCGACAGAGAAATTGCCTTGATGCGTGAGGCTGGTCGAATCACTGCCCTTGCGCATAAGGCGGTAGCTGATGCTATCCGACCTGGAGTTACTTTGAAAGAGTTGGATGACATTGCTTACCAAACTATAACTGCTGCGGGTGCTATCCCTTCCTTTAAAGGATATGAGGGATTCCCCGGTAGTATATGTTCTTCTGTCAATGAAGTGCTGGTGCATGGTATACCAAATGAATATGCTTTACAAGAAGGCGATATCGTTTCGATCGATATTGGGGCTTGCTATAAAGGATATCATGGGGACTGTGCATATACACATCCAGTCGGACAGATCTCATTGGAAGCGAAGAAGCTGTTAGAGGTCACGCAGCAATCATTGTATGAAGGACTTAAGATGGTGAAACCGAATAATCATCTAGGAGATATATCTCATGCGATCCAAAGTTATGCTGAAAGTTTCGGCTACTCTCTACCAATTGAATTTGGTGGACATGGGATCGGTAATGAGTTACATGAAGATCCAAGCATTCCTAATGTTGGTAATCCCGAAACAGGGATCGTTCTTAAGAAGGGGATGTGCTTAGCGATCGAGCCTATGGTGAATGTTGGTAAACCGCACACTAGGGTATTAAAAGATGGATGGACTGTTGTAAGTAAAGACCGTAGTCTAACTGCTCATTTCGAGCATACCGTAGTCATTACTGAAGAGGGTTATGAAATCTTGACTACTCTTCCCAATAAGGAGGGATAGATGGTAATGGGTAAACAAGACGTAATTGAAATTGCAGGAATCGTTGAGGATACACTTCCCAATGCCATGTTTAAAGTGAAACTGGAAAACGGACACGTAATATTAGCTCACGTTTCTGGTAAAATCCGTATGAATTACATTCGCATTTTACCGGGTGATCGTGTAACCGTGGAAATCTCACCATACGACTTAACACGTGGGCGTATCACATTCCGACACAAGTAGTGTCAAAATAGGAGGTAAAACGCATGAAAGTCAGACCGTCAGTAAAGCCTATCTGCGATAAGTGTCGTATTATCAAGCGTAAGGGCCGTGTAATGGTAATTTGCGAAAATCCAAAACACAAACAAAGACAAGGAAACTAATTGGAGGTATAACTAATGGCACGTATTGCTGGAGTTGACATTCCTCGCGATAAACGCGTTGTAGTGTCTCTAACTTATATTTATGGTATCGGCCGCCCTATGGCTGAACAAATTTTAGCAACTTGTGGCATCGATGAAAGTATCCGCGTTAAGGATCTATCTGAAGAGCAAGTTAATGCTATTCGTCAAGAAGTTGATAAGATCAAGGTTGAAGGTGATCTTCGCCGTGAAGTAAACTTAAATATCAAACGTCTTATGGAAATCGGTTCTTTCCGTGGAATCCGTCACCGTAAGGGTTTACCAGTACGTGGTCAACGTACTAAGACAAATGCTCGTACTCGTAAAGGTCCACGCCGTACTGTAGCTGGTAAGAAGAAATAGTGGATAGAAGGAGGAAATGTTAAATGGCACAAG
The DNA here is from genome assembly GCA_015058845.1 of Erysipelotrichaceae bacterium. GTDB lineage: Bacteria > Bacillota_I > Bacilli_A > Erysipelotrichales > Erysipelotrichaceae > SIG230. Next base: position 7,052 of record SVBO01000002.1, on the reverse strand, counting down.
CAAAAAGAGGTGCATCACGCGGTAAGCGTCGTGTTCGTAAGAACATTGCCCGTGGTATTGCCCACATTCATTCAACTTTTAATAACACTATCGTATCTATCACTGATGAAGCAGGAAATGTAATTTCTTGGTCTAGTGCAGGTGCTTTAGGATTCAAGGGTTCTCGTAAGTCTACACCATTTGCAGCTCAAATGGCTTCAGAGGCTGCTAGTAAGGCTGCTATCGATCATGGTATGAAGAGCGTAGAAGTAAACGTTAAGGGACCTGGTCCTGGACGTGAAGCTGCTGTTCGTTCTTTACAAACAGCTGGTCTAGAAATCACTGTAATCAACGATGTAACACCTATTCCACATAACGGATGCCGTCCACCAAAACGTCCTCGTGGATAAGATAAACGTTCGTGTAAATTGATGAGGAGGTATTTCACATGCAACAGTTTGAACGCACTAATTTTGAAGTAAAAGAATTCGTAGAATCTGAAAACTACGGCAAATTTGTTGTTGAACCGCTGGCAAGAGGATTTGGTCAGACAATCGGTAATGCCTTAAGACGTGTATTACTCTCCTCTTTACCTGGAGGCGCTGTATATAGTATCAGAATTGATGGCGTATACCATGAATTCACAGCTATCCCAGGAATCGTAGAAGATGTAACATCTATCATCTTAAATATCAAGGGATTGATCCTAAAGATCGAAGATGACGAGGTATATACTCTACGTATTTCAAAAAGAGGACCAATGACAGTTACTGCTGGGGATATTGAATGTCCTACAAACGTAACAATCCTTAATCCGGAGTTAGAGATTTGTACTCTAGAAGAGGGTGGAGTTCTAGAAATGGAACTTTACGCTCGTAACGGACGTGGATATGTAAGTGCAGATGCAAATAAAAACTTGTATCAAAGTGCTAATCAAAGCATTGGTATTATTTATACAGATGCGATCTATACACCTATTTCTAAGGTAGCATACAGTGTAGAACCAACTCGTGTTGGTCAAAATGCAAATTTCGATAGAGTAATCTTTGATGTTTGGACAGATGGTTCAATCGGCCCACAAAAGGCTTTAGCACTTGGGGCAAAGATTCTTCGTGATCACTTAGATCTAATCGTTAGCCTAAATGAGCAAGTTGCTGAAATGGGCAATGCTATGAAAGATGCTAATGGTGACCCAGGTAAGGGTGTAAATGTAATGATCATTGAAGATCTAGATCTATCTGTACGTTCATATAACTGTCTAAAGCGTGCTGGTATCCAAACAGTTGAGGAATTAACACAAAAGACAGAAGATGAAATGATGAGAGTTAGAAATTTAGGTAAGAAATCACTTAAAGAAGTGAAGGACAAATTGATTGACTTAGGGCTTAGCTTTAAGGTCAATGACTAATATTGAGGAGGTTCAATTATGAGAAATCGTAAACTAGGTATGACAGCAGATCATCGTAAAGCTATGTTACGTAATGCTGCAACTAGCTTAATTCAATATGGCCGTATCGAAACAACTGATACTCGTGCTAAAGAATTACGTAGCGTTGTAGAAGAATTAGTAACACTTGCTAAGCGTGGTGACTTACATGCACGTCGTCAAGCAGCTGCTTATGTACGTGATATCGTAGTTGATGCTACAACAGGTCAAACAGCATTACAAAAGTTATTTGCTGAATATGGTCCTAAGTATGCAGAACGTAACGGTGGTTATACTCGTATCGTTAAGATTGGTAACCGTAAGGGTGACAACGCTCCGGTTTCAATCATTGAATTTGTAGACTAATACAGATCATAATACTGTCAAGAATACAAGTGAGGGAGAAGAGAGATCTTCTCCCTTTTTCATATCTTTCTAATTTGTACATGAGTATACTTATTCCCTGGGAAATACTTACAACGAGTAAATAATACAGTACTTATTGAAACTAGTGTGTAAATTTGCTTTTAAGAGTAAAACAGTGTATAATTACTTAATCGAGGTGAAATTATGGAGAAATGTATAGAGTTTCAAAATGTGAACTTTTCATATGATGAGCAAACACCTGCATTAAATAATATCTCTTTATCAATCAATAAAGGCGAATATACAACAATTATCGGACATAACGGAAGTGGGAAATCTACACTTGCTAAACTAGTGATCGGATTACTAGAAGCAAAAGAAGGAACTATTCTAGTAGATACTATCCAATTAACTGAAAAGACAGTCTATGAGATCCGTAATAAAATAGGTATCGTATTCCAGAATCCTGATAATCAATTCATTGGTGCTACCGTACGTGATGATATTGCATTTGGTCTAGAGAATCACTGTGTACCACAAGAAGAAATGGATGGATTGATCGAAAGATATGCTGAAAGAGTTAGAATGACTAAGTACTTAAATAGTGAACCTACACGATTATCTGGGGGACAGAAGCAACGTGTTGCTATTGCAGGAGTACTAGCTATGCATCCAGAGATCTTGATTTTAGACGAAGCTACAAGCATGCTAGATCCAAAGGGAAGAGAAGAAATCAATACCCTTGTACGTGAGATCCATGAACAAAATAAAATGACGATCATTTCTATTACCCATGATATTGAAGAAGTAGCTAAGAGTGATCGAGTGATCGTACTAGAACAAGGGAAAGTAAGAATGCAAGGTACACCACAAGAGATCTTAACTAAGGAAGCTGAGTTATTATCCTTAAATCTAGATGTACCATTTGCTTATAGATTATCGAAAGAACTTCAAAAGAAGGGAATCAAAGTCAGTGATCAAATTACCTTAGAAGGATTGGTGAGTGAATTATGTCAGTAAAATTCAACAATGTTACTTATGAATATAGTCCAAACTCACCATTCGCTTATGTAGCATTAGAAGATATTACCTTAAAACTACCAGAACATAAGATCGTTGCGATCGTAGGAAATACAGGAAGTGGTAAGTCCACCCTGATCCAACATTTAAATGCTCTATTGAAACCTACAAAAGGGAGTATCGATATCTTAGAACGTACTATCAAAGCAGAGGAGAAATCGAAAGACCTTAAGTCTTTACGTAAGTCAGTAGGACTTGTATTCCAATTCCCAGAATATCAGTTATTCGAAGAAACGATTGCCAAGGACCTATGCTTTGGTCCAAAGAACTTTGGAGCTACTGAGGAAGAAGCTCTTATAAAAGCTAAGAAAGCATTATTACAAGTAGGATTAGATCACAGTTACTTAGAACGCTCTCCGTTTGAATTATCGGGTGGACAAAAGAGAAGAGTCGCTATTGCTGGTATTCTAGCCATGGATCCAGAAATCTTGGTCTTAGATGAACCGACAGCAGGATTAGACCCACAAGGAACTAAACAAATGATGAGTCTATTCAATGAGTTGAATAAGAAACATAAGAAAACGATCTATATCGTTACTCATGATATGGAGCAAGTTCTACAATATTGTGATGAAGTGGTAGTACTAAAAGATGGGAAAGTAGTACATCAAAGTGATACTGTCACATTCTTTACTAAAAGAGAGTTATTAGAAGAATTACATATTGCTCCGCCACAGATCATCAAAGCCAAGATCTTATTAGAAGAACATGGCATCAAAGTAGGTAAAGAAAATAGCATGAAAGCACTTGTCGATGCGATCGTGAAGGGGGTAAAGAAATGAAGAATATAGCACTTGGTAGATATATTCCATTAAACACACCTTTCCATCGCTTAGATCCAAGAGCTAAGATTCTAGCCATGTTCATCACATTGATCGCAGTATTCTTTCCAGCAGGATTTATAGGATATGGCATTATCGGTGCAGTGGTATTAGGATGTATCTTTGCAGCAGGATTAAAACTAGATTTCCTGATCAAAGCCATGAGACCCATGGTATTCATGCTAGTATTCCTATTAGTCGTAAATATCTTAGTGATCAAAACAGGCGATATATTATTCAATATTGGTAGCTTTGCAGTACATATAGATGCCATAACACAAACACTATACATCACAGTACGCTTAGCTCTAATGATCATGATCACGACCCTATTAACAGCCACTACTAAACCATTAGACTTAACACTAGGTATAGAATTCTTGTTAACACCATTTCGTAAAGTAGGATTCCCAGCCCATGAGATCGCTATGATGATCTCTATTGCCCTACGTTTTATTCCAACATTGATCGAGGAAACAGATCGAATCATGAAAGCACAAACATCTCGTGGGGTAGATGTTGAAGAAGGAAATTTAAAAGAAAAGATCATGGCGATCTTATCACTGATCGTTCCATTATTCGTAAGTGCCTTCCAGAAAGCAGAGGACTTAGCCAATGCTATGGAGGCAAGAGGATATAACCCTAGTGCTAAGAGAACTCGATACAAAGTACTTAAGTGGCGTATGAGTGATTCAGCAATAGTAGTAGGCTCACTTGTAATATGTGTAGCCTGTGGAATGGTGGCGTTCATTCTATGAGGATCAAAGCTATAGTAAGCTACGATGGTAGCGAGTATAAAGGGTGGCAAAGACAACCTCATGGAAATAGTGTTCAGCAAGCGATCGAGAAGGGGTTAGCAGAGTTTCATAAGAAAGAGATCATTGTAGTAGCCTCTGGTAGAACAGATGCGGGAGTACATGCGCTAGGACAAGTGATCCACTTTGATACCGATCTCACTATTACGGAAGAGAAATGGGTCAGAGCTATGAATAGACATACTCCAAGAAATATCCATTTCATTAAAGCGGAGATCGTAGATGATGAATTCCATTCTCGTTTCCATACTACTGGGAAAACCTATGAATATAGATTCTCATTAGAACCATTCAACGTACATCGATATAAATACTGTACCTATGTGGAAAAGAAACTAGATGTAGATAAGATGATCGAAGCAGCAGATGTATTCGTGGGAACACATGATTTCACATCCTTCTGTGCAAATACACTGATCGAAACACCGAATCAAGTAAGAACAGTTAATGAGATCTCTTTTAGAAAAGAAGGAGAGGAATGGGTTGTCACATTTAGTGGAGATGGGTTCTTACGGTATATGGTACGTATGCTGATGGCTACGCTTATGGCTATTGGTGAGGGAAGGATCACTAAGGAAGATGCTAAGAATTGGTTAGAAGCCAAGGATAAGCGTGTATGTAGATTCAATGCACCTCCTAATGGTTTATATTTGAAAGAAGTTAGATACTAGGTATTCTTGTAAGAGAATACCTTTTCTAATGTAAGCCAACATTTACATGAATGTAAGGGAAAGTTGATTTACGGATTCTTTGGAAATAGGTATAATTAAGAAAAAGGAGGTAGTCTTATGGAGAATATAGGAAACCTGCTCAAACAAGCACGTAAGCAGAAAGCAATGACACAAGAAGATTTGTCACATGCGATAGGTGTGAGTAGACAAGCGATCTCTAAATGGGAAAGTAATGAAACGAAACCAGATCTAGAGAATATATATAAGCTATGTGAGGTATTAGGATTAACAATCGATGACTTTAAGCTACCTAAACGTAATAAACCTGTTAAATGGCAACAAAAGTATACTTGGGTATTAGTTGGAGTACTGATAGGCCTAATACTTGGAATTGGGATCAGTCAAGGAACACAACGACCCAAGGAAGTGATTTCTAAGGATATGTTCATTACACAAAGTGCGAAGGTGAATAGTAGTCATACTTTGCAATATACGGCGACATCTAGTAGGGATCTTAGTGATATGGATATTAAGTGTATCTATGAGATCGCTGGAGAGAAGTATGAATTAAATGCGAGTGTGGATGGGTATGAAATATCTTGTAATAAGCGTATTGCAAAGGGAAGCAAGGTGGATATTTACTTAGAGGTAGAGGATACTTTGTTGTATATGTATGTATTAGAGTATAATAGTGTAGGACAGATGTATATGCATTATCCAGTAGAATAAGAGGTGGATCATTCCACCTCTTTACTCTCTTCAAAGTATCGTATCACAGCATTCGTGATCCCTCTAGCATATTCTTTCTGAATAGCTGGATCAGTAAGTAAAGCTAAGTCATCTTCATTATCCATATACCCAAGTTCGATCAAAACAGAAGGAAGATTCTCCTCTCTTAATACAGCATAGTCTCCAAAGTATACTCTTCTAAGATCGATAGGCACACTTTCAGGGATCTCTTCTCCTAAAAGATTCCCTAGTAATAAGCGTTTCTCCTCATTATATAGATCATACCCCGGATACATACTCGCTAAAGAATTTCCACTTAAGATAATATCTAATCCCTCTAATTCCACCATACTCTCTCCTGTAACATTAGAATGAATAGAGAGGAATACAGTGTCATCTATTCTATTAGTAAGTTCAAAGATCATCTTCAGGTCCTCATTCATATCATCACCCTTACGATATATATACGGAACAGTAGTAGCGCCTTCTTGTAATATCTGTTCTAAGGAATCAATGAGATTTCCTATACTCTCTTTCTCAGCACTATCGATCGTATTTAAGTAGGTCTTCACTAACACTACTAAGTTGGCTAGCGTAGGTCTATCATATAAATACCAATACTCATCTCCCATTCTAGTCACGATCACATTGGCTCCCTCAGCCTTTAGATCCTCTATCAAATACTCACTCACAGCCCGATTAATATCCTTTTCTCTCACACCATTTACAATAGCTCCATTATCTCTACCCCCATGCCCAGGATCTACGATCACCGTCTTTCCACTTAGCCTACCTTCTACTACTTCAGGGAGATCTAGGTTGATACAGGGTGTATATCCAGTGATATCTTGGTACAAGATCCGACACCAAGTATCGACTTGAAAGCTAAGATCTACATGGGTATTCTTAGGCAAAGTAGTGATTAGAGTGGATGTGATCGAGGGGAGTGTATAGATAGGAGTAGTATCTTTGGTTAGAGGATCTCTACCACAAGAGGATAGGAAAAAGAATAGGAATACTATTTGAATTTTCTTCATACATATAGCTCCTTATATATCAAAATATATGTAGGAAAGTGGTTTGTAATGACTAGTTTGAGAGGGGAAAGAGAATAATTAAAAATATATGAATTTTTATATATTTTATTAACTTCTTTTTCTTGACA
>SVBO01000006.1:43465-57618 GCA_015058845.1 Erysipelotrichaceae bacterium | reverse complement strand
GAGCTTCTACCACATATTTGTCGGCATATCGTTTGTTTAGGATTTCTTCAAGTTTATAATAATCTTCCTCATAAGGAAAATACATATCTAAAAATGTAGGAACATTCTCGATAAGTATGTAATCAAAATCACAGTTATCAATAACATCAAATGCAGAAAGGATTAAATAGTTGCGTTTATCCTTTTCATAGTGGATCTGCTTCTTGTTTTTACCCAAAGTACTTAATCCTTGACAAGGCGGTGTCGCTATCAGCATTTTAGCGCCGTGTTTTTTTGCTGATGCAATCATATATTCTTTAGTTTCATCCAAAGTTATATCACCACAATGCATATCTGTATTAGGATAAAAATGTTTATAACAATCTGCACGCTTAGGCAACAATTCGTTAGCTGCTACAACATCAACATTTGTGTTATTCAACAGCAGTTCGCCTATACCGGCACTTGAAAACAAGGAAATAGCTTTAATTTTACTCATAGTTCAATACCTCTTACTATTTCTTTAAGCATTAACGGGGGAATGGATTCGCCAATACATTGTCTAATCAACAATTCAGGCGTATCATCAGGGATATTCCAATCCGCAGGAAGTGAGTTTAAAAGCATTAACTCTAATGGGGTTAACACTCTTGCATCTGAATACGTGCCATCAGGAAGAAGTCGTCCCGGATGTACATTTCTCTGTGATGCGATACAATCGTTTCTGATGGTGATTGTAGGCGCAGGTGCATCCCATCTAATTCTTCTGTATGACGATTCATATCCTTTGACTCGTGTACCATCTTTCTTTTGCGGATAATATACAGGATTAGAAAATGCTGATTTTCCTGTTGGGGTATGCTTCATCCACAAAATATTATCCTTAGAATGTTTACGGGCAAAATGCCATTTGATTTCAGAACGTTCCCCTGCTTCTAAGGAAGGCAAGTGCCCGATGGCATCACGGACAGTAATTTTATCTTTTTTAAGAGGCCAAGACCACTTTTTGCCTTTGCGATTCATTTTGATGATGGCCCTTAACCTTGTTTGAGGAACGCCATAATCCGCAGAATCCACAACCATACTGTCAATTTCGTATTGATCGCCAAACTCGTATTGTAAAATATCTAAAACAGTTCTATATTTTCCTGCGTATTGTAATTCAAGTTTAAGCAATGCAGGAACATTTTCAACAAGTATATAATCAGGATTCGTAGCTTTAATTGCCTTGACAACATATGTAATTAAATAATTACGCTCATCAGCTTCCATTGTTTTTTGACAACGGTTTTTTCCTGCAACGCTCATACCTTGACAAGGGGGAGATGCCAATATGAAGTCAACTTTTTTAGGACAAGATGCAAGAATTTTTGAAAAAACTTCGTCTTTAGTTATGTCTCCGCAAACTACGGTTGTTTCAGGATTGATAGCATGATACAAATCTGCTCGTTTTTCCAACAGCTCATTAGCAACCTTTATATCAATGCCAACATCCTTAAAATAAGTTTCTCCAATGCCTGCACTTGCAAATAACGAAAGCCCTGTTAATCTCTTTTCCATCATAACACCACATCCATTACATCGCCGATATTACAATTCAATGCAATGCAAATCTTTAGCATAACATCCATTGATACAGGTTCGTTGTTATTCAACTTAGACATTGTAGTTGAACCAATGCCCGTTGCATCCTTTAGGTCTTTCTTCTTCATACCTAAATCAATGAGCTTTTTCCACAGTTTATTGTACGAAATCATAGTAGCACCTCTATAAACGAGAACAAAACATATAATTGCCGATATATCGCTCTAAAACACCGATATATCGGTGTTTTTATTATACAACTTTTGATATACAAATGCAAGAGGTTTTGATTAATTCGCAAAAAGAAACAGCGGCAGAAAGTTTGTTAATTTCCCTGTCGCTGTTCTTGATTGATTTTATTTCATATAATCCTCCGACAAAATTTACTGATTATTTAAGTATTGTTTTATTAGATCCCGAATCTCTTCTGGAGTAATATGATTGTTTTTGTCGAATGCTCCTTTAAGGTATTTAACAAGTTTTTCCGATTCATAAAACTTCAAATTATGAAGCCATTCATCTAAAGAGCCTGATGGAAAATAAAAAATACTTATCAATTGTTTTGTGCTTGTTACGTAACTAAATAATTTAACAATGGTATTGACATCTTCAAGTGAATAGTTGTTGTCCACCAACAAATATTTGCTTTCATATTCTCCAAGAGAATTTCCTATCCGATTATAAGGCGTGTCTGCTATCTTTTTGAACTCTTCATCATCTAAATCAAATTTTAACTTGGTTAATGTATCACCATACATAAAACATATAGCGATGGTTTCCTCTGTTACAAAAGATAAAAGTTTTTCTTCATCTTTAGCTTCTGTAATTTTTCCGGGAACATATTCTGCATATACCTTTTCGATGCTTCTTCCAGGCTGAGATTGTGAAAATCGTAAAAACGAATGTCCGCTATTTGCCAAATCACCTAATGTTTTTAAATCTTTATGCTCATCATCTATACTTTGTGTTTGCTCTTACGAGTCAATTTCATTTATACTCCTGATCTTTTTGCGTTTTCTAAAAAGCTTAAACATAATACACACCCTCCAATAACTCTCTTTTTAATTGTCTCTCTTCCTTCGATGCAAGTGCTGATAATTACAAATTTAATAGTTGTGAGAATAATAGTCCAATATAGGAATTCCGTTAGCTATTAAATAATTACCTACACCGCTTTCTATATCAGAACGGTTAAAAGATGTCTGTTCTATTCCAATTAACGGAAACACCAAAACTATTTCTTCATCCCACTCTTGTTCAAGATATGTATTAATTCTTCCAGAACTTGTTGTAGTTTTAGTTTTTTCCGTGAAATAAATATCACAACCAACTCCAACAACACTTATACATCCACTCGTATTAAGTTTTATCCATACTATATCTTCTTTACACAAAATCCCTGACTGTTGTTTGATATTAAAATATGATATCCTGCCTCTATAAACATATTTACCGCTCTTTACGTTGATTTCATTATTAAAATTAGGATCAATTCCAATGCCGATTTGATTCAAAAAAGTATTAACTAACTCAATTACTTCTTTCTTATTTTTGTTTTGATTGTGAGCTTTTTGTACTTCAAATTCATCTAACTGTTTTCTTGCCATTTTCACTCTTATATCATTATTTCCAGACACGCCTCGATGTTTTATCGAGGGCATAATATATTTCAACATTTTTATCTCCTTTAACCAATATGCTTACATCTAAATTCTTAATGGTATTATAACATATAATTGTAAAAAATTCTATGAAATCAAAAGTCGACAAAGAGACTTGATTTCTCCTTGCCGACTTTTAAATCAGTTATAAATGAAGTCGTTGTTTATTATTTCTACAACTCTACTGCGGATGTTGTTCATCTGAGCAACCCACGCCATTTGGTCAGCTTCTTTGAGTTGTTCGGTTACGCCTTCACGCTCTGCCATCTGTTTTACAAGCCGAAAAAACATATCCTCAGCCTGCTTGTCAAGGTCAGCAAGATGTTCATTTAACTTTCCGCTTGTCAGCAGATTTGTGTATCGCACCTTGTGGTGTTTCTTGATATACCGCAAGTGCCGTTGCCCCCATAAACCGATAGGCTTATCTTCTTGTTCGGGAAGTGCAAGATCAGGCAAGTAATAATCTCCTTGCAAAGTGTAGCTAATACCCGTTTGTTCATTGTAAATACGCTTTTCCATAATTAAGCCTCCTTGTAGCTCACTTTGAATTTCTTTTGTTTTGCGTTAAGGATTTTGAGCAATACTTCATCAACTGCATCGGTGTATTTGCAATCTGCTATAAGTTTATTTCGCTTTTCGTTAAGACAGTTGATAATCGTTCCTCTCTCGTAATCATCAAGAGCTATGCAATATTTCTTTGACATATCTTTCACTCCTTCAGCAAATCCTTAAACGGTGTTTCGGTTGATACGAAAGTATCATATGTAAAGTTAGCTCCCAATCGAAATCCCATAATAAAGCTATCGAGATTTGATTCGCCGTTGACGATACTCCAAGCATTGACGAAATCAAGAAACTTCTTTTTGTTTTCCCCCGTAAGTGCTTCGGTTAGAAATTCCTCATTAAGCATTAGAACCTCCATCTGCTTTTGAACTGTCTTGTTCTGTTTAGTGCTTCTTGCTTGGGGATCAATGTTACCGTAATAGAATTCTTCAATAAATTTTGACATAATCTTGTTTCCTCGTTTCCGTAATTTTATTTTACGAAGAAACCTTGGATTACACAAATGTGTGGATGAAAAATATGTGTGTTTCTGCCGGTATTTCAATACTTTTTAATCAAGTCCGTTATGAACACCCGCACCAGTATATAGAACAGGATATGACACTCTTTCTATAATGTTTGAAGCAAATGGCGAAAGAATAGATGTCTCTATGATGAAAGATTTCAGTACTCTGTATGATTCTGGTACTAGCCCTTATAAAGCATATGTAGTAGGAATAGAGTCTTTTGAAAAAATAGCTAGTGTGATCGAGAAATATGGAGAAGTCGAATCTAAATAGGTAAACACATATGATCACTCTATTTAACCGTAAAGAACTATTGATCACATATGATATGAGTACACTAGCTAAAGTACGTACTATTCTAGAAAGTAATAACATAGAACATAAAGTAAGAACAACTAATACACTAAGTCCTTCATCATTCAATTCACACACTAAAACACGTGGAGTTCCTTATGGGCTCGATCACAGTAAAACTCATGAATACAAGATCTATGTGAAAGTATCAGAATATGAGAAGGTATTTTATCTGATCAATAAGAATAACTAAGTAAAAGGCACAAATAACTATTATTGTTATCTGTGCCTTTTCAATTACTTATCTCTTCTCCTCACTACTCTCATAGATCCCCTTCACTAGTATCACATCATCTCCAATATGCACCAAAGAAGAAATAGGCAATATCACTTCCTTCGGAAAAAAGTATCTCCACCAAGAAGACTTATTACTATGCAACACTAATAACTCTATCTTACTAGATAACAGATCGATCTCCATATCCTTGATATACCCTACAAAACTACCATCCTCTACCTTAATCACAGGTTTCTTAGTAACACTTAATAATCTCATTCCATCACCTCTATAAACCATATGCTAGAAATGTTTCTTTAATTCCTCGATAGCACTTTTCTCTAGTCTTGATATCTGAGCTTGTGATACTTGTAGATCACTTGCTATTTCCACTTGGGTCTTTCCTTTATAGAATCTCTCTTTGATCACTAATGCTTCCTTAGGATTGAGACTTCTTAACCCTTTTCTAAGAGACATCGTATTCAATAAGATATCGATCTCATCCTTTTGAGAAGCAATCTGGTCCATGACTAGTAAAGTATCTGTTCCATCTGTAAACACTGGTTCAAAGATACTGATCGTTTGTTGCATAGCTTCCATAGCCTCTACTACATCCTTCTCTTTTACTTCTAATACCTTTGCTAGATGTTCTATAGTAGGTTCTTTGTGATGTTCTGATACATATTCTTCCTTTAACTTCATACATCTATAAGCGATATCCTTTAGATGCCTAGAGATCCTCATACTTTGATTATCTCTAAGATATCTTCTGATCTCTCCTAGGATCATGGGTACTGCATAAGTAGAAAACCGTACTTCTTGGGATAGATCAAAGTTATCGATCGATTTGATCAATCCTACACATCCTATTTGAAATAGATCATCCATATTCTCATTCCTAGAAGAAAATCTTTGTACCATAGAGAGTACTAACTTTAAATTCCCTTGGATCAATTTTTCTCTAGCACTAAGATCACCTGCTTGCATTTGGGTAAATAAAGTTCTCATTTCGGTATTACTTAAAACCTGCAGTTGTCCTGTATCGACTCCGCATAGATCTACTTTATATCTTGCCATATACTAGACTTCCTTTCCCAAAAGAAGTCTTCCCATATCAAATATGATTTATACGACTTACATATATTTCCTTAAAGAGAGTCTAAGTTTATACAAGATCCTTTTCTCTAGTCTTGATATATATGATTGAGAGATCCCTAGTTTTCCCGCTACATCTTTCTGAGTTAATTCCTCTTGATCGATCCCATATCGCATCAGTAATATTTCCTTCTCACGAGTCTTTAGACTAGATATAGCCTTATACAACATTCGCATCTGTTCTCTCTTCTCAAACTCTTCTGCTACAATATCTCCTTGTGTTCCTAGAATATCAGAGAGTACTAATTCATTACCATCGTAATCTACATTCAATGGTTCATCGAAACTTACTTCCATCTTTCGTTTACTTTTCTTTCTAAGATGCATCAAGATCTCATTCTCGATACATCTAGAAGCATAGGTAACTAACTTGATATTCTTATCTCTTTTGAAAGTATGGATAGCTTTGATCAGTCCAAATATCCCAATACTGATCAGATCTTCCATATGCACAGGATTAGTCTCATATCTCTTAGCAATATATACCACTAACCTAAGATTATGTTCGATCAACATATTCCTAGCTTCCTCATCTCCACCTTCTAATAGTTCTAAGTAATGCTCCTCTTCCTCTTTATTTAAAGGCTTAGGCAATACCTCACCACTTTGTATAAAGTAACAACCCTTAGGAAATACCAAACGTCTAAAGTAGGTCAAACATCTTCTAAACCACCTCATATAGCGCCACCTTTCTAGATCCTGGCATTCAAGATCACATCATACACCTCATCAAAATGAACCATAGCTACATAACATTCCCCCTTATATCTTTGATCTATATATACCTCTGCCCCAATACACTTAACCTCATGTTCTCCTTCGATCGTACTAACATGTGTACTATGGGCATGGGTAAAGTGTTCTTCTAGGAGTGGTTCATATTTCAGGAATAGGAGTGGTCTTTGGTCTACTAATGCTACATTGCCACTGTCTTTATAGCCTACTCCTGTAATGATATGATGAGGAATATGTAGGGATACTTGGGAGTAATGGGTGAGTATTTTGGTGTATTTCGTAAATAGCAGTAGTATAGAGAATAGGAATATGAATAGGAGTGAGGGGATGCTTATGTGGGCTGGTATTTGTAGAAGGTAATGGGTATGGGTAAATGGGAGAAATGTGGTGAGTAGTTCGATGATTAGGATGTATGTGATAATGTGTTGGAGTGTTGTGGTGTGATGGGGATGGTTTGTTAGTAGGAAGTAGGTGATCATATAGACACTAGGATACTCACTAATGAAGGAGAGGAATGTACATAGACTACATATTAGGATCTGTTTTGTTATACTTTGAGTATGCCTTGGTTGGATACTGATCGTAAGCATAAGTATCATGGTAGATAGGTAATTGAATTCGATATAGGTCTTCATTACTTTCACCTCTTGGTTAGATTACCATGGAGAAGGAGCAGAAAATGACGAAATAAAAAGATAGGCATTTCTGCCTATCTAGGTTGAGTAAATGGATTATTCAGTTTCGATCAAACCGTAACCACCATCATGACGCTTGTAAACAACGCATACGTTGTCACTACCGATCTCACGATAGATGAAGAATGTATGACCTAACATTTCCATACGCATTACTGCTTCGTCTAATTCCATTGCTTCTGGAGCAATAGTCTTAGTCTTCACTAGGATCTCTTCTTCTTCGAAATAATCGTCTTCTAAGAATGCTTGTGCAAGACCATCTTTGCTTCTACGAGATAAACGAGTCTTTTGACGACGAACTTGGTCTTCTAACTTATCAACTACTAAATCGATTGCACTATACATATCTTCATGAGCTACTTCTGCTCTTAGTAATCCATAACGTGTAGGGATCGTAACTTCGATTTTGTGCTTAAGTGGTAATACTGCTACTACTACGTTAGCCACTGTTTCCTCATCGATTACGAAATACTTGTTCAAGAAGGATAACTTCTTCTCAATCTTTTCCTGCATTGCAGGAGTTACTTGTACGTTCTTACCATAAATGTTGACTTTCATGATAGTACCTCCTTTATTTCATTTATATTGTACTATACATTCTTTTTAAGAAATAGGCTTTTATTTCTTTTTATTTGTGCTATAATAGACATGAAATAGGGTTTCATAAACCCTTTTATTTTTCATTTATACCATTTGTAACACTTTCATACATAAATAAAGATACAGTTTAATTATACACTGTATCCTTTTTAATTCTATTCTACATAATGTACTCGACATTCCTCATATCGATCTTGTTGTTTCTTTTCTTCTAATGGATATCCACACGGGATCACTGCAAAGGCATTTAGATGACTTGGAATATCTAAGATCTTTCTAACGATCTCCATTCTCTCTACCCCTGGTGCAATGCCACACCAAGTAGCCCCTAATCCAAGACTATCTACGGCTAATAATAGGTTCTCTACTGCGGCACTCATATCGATATGGGCATATTCTTCTGTAATTAGTTTTTCTCTATAGCATGGTACGAATACTAGGGGTGCGTCTTTGGCAAACTTGGTATACTTAGTGGCTTGGGATAGTTCTACTATTTTCTCTTTGTTAGTTACTACATAGAATTCCCATGGTTGTTGGTTATGGGCAGAGGGTGCTGCCATGGCTGCACGTAAGATCTGTTCGATCTTTTCTTTTTCTACGGGTCTGTCTTGATACTTACGAATACTAGTACGATGAAAGATACTTTGCATATTCATTCCTCCTATAATGTTTCTAAATAGTGTTCTGCTTCTTCTCTACTCTTAAAGATAATAATATCTTTACCCTCTTTATATTGCTCTAATAAATGATATACAGTGGGGAATTGCTCGATCGAGAACTTCTCGATCCTCTCCCTAAACTCATCGTCTAACCCTTCCTCCACCCAAGGCATATCTTCTCTCTTCTTGCCTACTCTTTCTCTAACACCTTGTAAACACACTTCTACTGGATAATCTAAGAGAAATACTGTATCACAATGTTGTAATCTCACTTCCATACTCCTTAGATAATTCCCATCTATGATCCATGTATCACTGTGCATGACTTCTAATAGAGTTTGATCGAATTCTTCTTGAGATACATTAGTACGATCTTCTTTATGCCAGATCATATCTAGATAATGTAATGGAATATTGGTAATACTATGTAGTCTTCTAGCAAATGTACTCTTACCTGCTCCTGGACATCCTATGACTATGATCTTATGTCCCATACTATTCCTCGATCAACTTCTGTAATTGTTCTTCTGTTAAACGATACGTAGTCCACTCACTCATAGCTCTTGCCCCCATGCTAGTATAGAACTCGATACTAGGCGTGTTCCAATCTAAACAACACCATTCCATTCTACCACAATGACGCTCTACAGCGATCTTAGCTAACTGTTTGAATAGACCTTTCCCATATCCCTTACCACGATATTCTGGTAATACAAATAGGTCTTCTAGGTATAGACCACCCTTTCCTACAAAAGTAGAATAATTATGGAAGAATAAAGCAAATCCTACTTCTTTCTGATCTTCTAATGCAAAGATCACTTCAGCGATCTTCTTCTCAAATAACCACTCTCTTAGGATCTCTTCTGTTGCTACTACTTCCTCTAACATATTCTCATAGATCGCTAGTTTCTTGATGAACTCTAAGATCAATCCTACATCTTCTTCCTTTGCCAATCTATACATCCTATACCTCCTATCTAATACTCTCGAAATAAGCCTGTAATCTAAGTCTTTGACTTGGTATACAGAGATCAGACTTAAGAAAATCCAATACTTCCTCTAAAGAGATCCAACGATATGCTACTGTCTCTCCTTCTTGTAAAGTAATACTATCCTTATCACAATCTACTTCCGTATAATAACTCACATAGATCCTTCTTTGTTCTTTAGAAATATACTGATTTAAAGGAGTAAGTGTAGTAGCATAGATCCCACTTTCTTCTCTTAATTCACGTAATGCTCCTTCATATCCATTCTCTCCTTTTAAAACAGCTCCACAAGTTCCTAATGTCTCATAACCAGGATATGCTTCTTTGCTAGGGTCTCTGGTCATCAGAAGATAGTCTCCCTCTATGTGCTTCACGATCACTTCTGCTGCTAGATGATACATTCCCTCTGGAATCCTCTCTCCTCTGATCAGATCGATCCCTATCTTTTCTAAATTTTCATTATATGCATCCCAGATCTCCATCTTACCACCTCTAGTTCATTATACAAACTTTTAGAAATTAGGTAAATAAAAACTGTGGATATCCACAGTAATTATGATTTCTTATTGATCATATTTAATTCTTCTATACTTAAGGAAGTGACTAACTCAATGATATCATAGCTAAGTCCTAGTTCCATCAATATAGAAGCGATCTTGATCTGTTCATCCTTCATGTCCACTCACTCCTTTATAACAAGTATGTGAGGGAACACTTTAAAATATGAACATCTTATTTGGCAATAATTTCTTTTAGGCCTTGGGCGATCTGATCTGGGCAAGATGTAGACTTCATACCACAAGTAACACCTTCAAAGCGTTCGATAACATGCTTAGCATCCATTCCTACTAAGATCCTAGAGATCCCTGCTAGATTTCCTTGACATCCCCCAACGATCTTAACATCTTTGATGATACCATCTTCCATTTCAAATGTCATTGATCTAGAACAAACTCCCTTTGGTGTATACGTATACTTCTCCATACCTTTATAACTCCCTTCTAAAACTATACTGGATCCTCTGTAATACTTGGGTAGCGATCATTCCCGTAAAGACTCCTGTTGGAATAGAGAAGAACAACAGGATCGGGAAATAATAGAAGATCATAGTTGTGTTCATGATGAAGAAAGCCATGATGATCTGTCCGATAATATGGGTAATAGCACTTGCTACACTTACTACCAAACACTTCTTACTCCCAAGTATCTTTCCTACTATTCCTACCATACAAGTAGATACACTAACACCTGCTAAGGACATATAGAAAGGTGTTCCAAATAGTGTACCATGTAATAGACTTGCTAATAATACTCTAGATAGATTGACTCCTACCATGGTCTTGAAACCAAATAGAAAGTAAGTGATCAATCCAACTACATTGGCAAAGCCTAATTTAATACCAGGAATAGGAAGAGGAATGGGTATCATGGATTCTACTAGGTGTAATAACACTGACATAGCGATCAACATCGTTATATACATCATTCTCTTGATATCACGATTCATCTCATAATACCTCGTTTCTCTACCTAATTATATACAATTCTATCCATTTTGAAAAGAAGAATGATCAAAATAAAAGAACACTACTCAGTAGCATTCTCTATCGCTTCATAACTCACTTCTAAATACTCATCTACCTCGATCGTACACTCCATCTTCAGATCATCATTGAGAACATATCCATCCTCATCTACCATAACAGCATCGATCCCCTTCTCTTCTATATACGTTTCTAGAGATGTGATCTGCTCATACCATTCCTTACCAATACTAGAATACGCTCTCATATTATACTGATCTCCTAGTTCCTTCTTAGAACCCGTGATCATACCATCAAAAGACCTAGCATTCTTCTCATCAATATCGATCTTCGTGATCACATCATTCACCAATGTGACCTCTACCACGATTGGCATCTCCTCATCACTAGTAGCCACACCCACCTTCTCGATCTTTTGTTCAGTTTGCTGAAACAGAGAACATCCTGCTAAACTACAAGCCAATAGTACCATCATATATCGTTTCATCATCGATCATCACCATCCATTAATGTAAGTATAAGCATCTATTGCCTTTCCTATACAAATTTTGCTAGTTTTCATATCTTTTTCATATCTATCCTTTATAATATAGCTAGGTGATGGTATGCGTAAATATTTATACAGTTTAATATGGTATGATGATCCTACACAACAAGATGATTCTAATGAGTTAGGGTCTATTTTGCGTATTTGCGCTGCTCATGATTTTGATAAGGTCTATTTGGTAAGAGCTGAGGAGGTTCGTAAGTTATCGAACTTTAAGTTAAAGGAGACTCGTTTGAAAGAGATCTTGAAGGATAAGGGTTGTAATGTGGAGATCAGTGATCTTCCTTCTTTCCCATCTTCTCATGTTGGGAAATGGAAGGATGCTTTCTATCATTCTATTTCTAGTTGTTTAAAGAGAGAGAATGATGAAGATATCTTATGGTATGTGAACTTCTCTAATGGAACTCCTATCATGATCTCTGCGCTTACGCAGGCTATTCTAATGATCAATCAACCTCTCTTTGCGATATACCCGCAAGAGAAAGTACCTACTGTAAATAAGAAGTATGATGTCAGTAAGAAGAAGATCATTTCTAATATGGAGAACTGTGATACCCAGATCACGATCTCTTCTATCTCTCATTTACAAGAGAGTGCTCTACGAGCAGATATCGAGCATTTGATCAATATCTATGACTATCAAGCTGCTGCAGTCTTATTATCTCAACACAGTTCTACGTATTATAAGACATTAGAGAATATGTGTATTGGAGCTCATGAGTTGATGCGATTAGAGATCGATAGTGCTCGTAAGACTTTCGCTTATACACCTCTACATACTTTATTCAAGACTAAGATCCCTAAGGATATCTTGAGGTTGATCTTATATGTCAATAACTTACAGATCAAATGTGAGAAGGAAGAATACTTTGACTTTGTATTACGTAGTTCTCCTCTTCTTTATGAACTATGCTTCCTGATCCTTACGGAATATACCCATTTCCCTAAGGAAGCTATTTATAGTGATAGTAATTATTCTACTGAATTGATCAAGCGTAAGAGTTTACCGATCATTCCTACAGAGTTCAAGAGATTCTTTGAGAATTATTTTGTAAAGAATCCGCAAGCTGATCATATCATTCTTACTACTCCTCTACTAATTCACTTAGTATCCTATCAGTTAACTAGTAGTCTGTCGATCACACATGAATTAGCACAATTAAGGAGCTTTGAGGAAAAGATCCGTAATGAGTTTGCTCATGTGTTCTCTAACTATAGTGAGGAGTATATTAAGGAGAGAACGGGTGTGTCTCCACAGGAGATCTTAGATCTGTATAAGAAGGTCATTCGTAAGATCGCTTATAAGCATATTAATGAGGAGATAAACTTTGATGTTTATAGTACTATTAATAGTACTATTATGGAATATATGGATATTGTTAAGGAGGACTAGTTGTAAGTCCTCCTTTGTTTGTTTATTGAAAATGGTTTAAAATAAACTGGGATGCTTCGCTTTCTTGAAAAGTAAATGTATTTAATTCAGAATCTTCATATTTATTTGAAACCACCAACGATCCCTCATAATATATATCATCGAAGAAGAAATTAAATTTAGTATTTCTATCAATGTAATCACCATCTTCAAAATAAAGATCATATTGATAGAACTCCACAACAATACCATTCCCTAAAATACTTGTAAAAGTATTCTCATCAACATACACTAATTTCTCCATTCCCCTTCCACCAAACATTTCTGTTTGCTTTTCAAATGGAATTCTTTCTGGATCTTGATTATAAGCATATATAACAACATCTCCATGTTCTGTAGTAAATGAACTATGACATCTATATACACTTGGGTAATAGTAAAAAGTTTGATAACGTGTTTTCTCAGTTTGGATATATTCACAGAATGATGGGTCTTCTATTTCAGATGATGGAATAACACGATAGGAATCCAGTTCATGTATATGGGGTGTAATTGTGTAATATAGAACAATAAAAATAAGTCTATAGCAAGGAAGAAAGGCAATAAACAGACCTAGTAGAATCAATAATCTATCTTTCCATTTCTTCATTTTTCTCACTCCTTTATATACTTATTAATTATAGCTAATGTTTTTAATGTTATGGGAGTAGTTCTAGTAATAGAGTAACTATCTCTTCTTCATGATATGAGAATGTATTATGTATAGGATCTTTACTATTAATAGAGATATCTCCTGTATGATAGATATCATTGTAAGTGAATTCAAATTCAGTAACGATCTCTGATACTAGTCCAGTAGTTGGATTCACTACATTATATTGGTATAAATTCACAGTAATACCATTCTCTAACTTTATAGGGATAATATTTAGATCCTCTACAACATATCCTCTTTGTTCTAGATAATAATGATCTAATCCTTCATCTTCTTT
>SVBO01000006.1:0-43455 GCA_015058845.1 Erysipelotrichaceae bacterium | reverse complement strand
AGAGGTATATCTTTCTTTGGTACACTATATGCCCAGATACGAATACTTCTATTCTGATCTCTATACACTTGTCTACAGCTATATACTTTCTTAAGACTATATCTAAAGTAATCTGTATTCCAGTCATCTATATATTGACAGAAGGTTGTATCTGGTACTGCAGATTCGTCTATTTCAACGGATCTACCATAGTGGTAGTCGTAGAATAAGTAAAAAGAATACAATATCAATGCTAGAAGTATATAAAAGAAAAGAGAGACTATCTTTATTAAGATGTTATTCTTATTCATACTATACCTCTTATTTCTTACTTTCTTGGATATTCATACTCTTCTAACTGTAAGAAAGAAATATTATTATCAAATGTTCCATTATCAATGATCCATTTGTACTTAAAAGAATCAGATTTCAATAATTCTTCCTCATAGTATAGAACATTATCAGATAATTCATCTGTTAGTCCTACATATTCTAATAGTTCTCTTGCTTCTTCACTAATAGTACTTTCTAATTCATCATCTTTATAGAATTGTAAATCAATTACTTCAAAGGAATACTCCTCACCTTCTTGATAGAAATAAGTAGAGAATGAATCATTCATCATATTCAAATTACTATTACTATCCATCTGTAATTCTTTCACTAACTCTTTATCTTTATATTCTTCTTCAGTAAGCTCTACCCAGATTCGAAGATCAGATACAACATCCTCATGTTCAGGATCGATCTTGATAAGCACGAAACTAGCTATATCATTATCACTTACATCATATCTAACACCATAATCCTTATCATACTTTATATCAATAGTTTTACTACATCCAACAAGTACGAAAGAGATCAACATACATAAAGTTAAAGGCAAAAATACTTTTCTGATCATAGAGATATCACCACATCTTTCATTATTAAATAATACAATATCACTATCTCATATTACCATGTGATAGCGGGTTACTATGTTATTTCTTTAATTGTACTTTCTCGAGGATCCATGGCCCACGAGTCTCACCTCCGAAAGGATCAATACATGTCATCATATTACCTTCAAATGAGCATTTATAAGCCATCCCTGTACCACCAGTCCCCCATGTGAACAGACCGTTCTCATCAATTCTCCACTGTCCTTCAAATTGGAAATTAAGTACATCATTCTGTAATTTAAATACCATATAATATCCACTTGCATAGAAGCATATATAATGATCTTTATTAGCATCATAGAATGTACCTACATAACGTTTATCAGTAATCACATCACCTTGAGTAAGTGAGATATTAACTATATGTGTTTCGTATAAATACTCTACCCATTCAAGTCTACCAACTTCACCTTCTAGATAATTCTTTTCAGATTCCATTTCAGATAATGAAGTCTTTAACTCTGTAACTTTATTCTCTAACTCAGTTGAATGCTTCTCTAGCTCTGCGATCTTGTTCTCTAGTTCAGTAACATTATTACTACATCCAATTAAAAGCAAGCATAGTAGAAATACAAAAATCTTCCTCATAACATCACCAACTTTAGTATAGCATTTTTCATATTTCTTTTTTTCTATTTCAAGCGAATTATAACATATTTCCTTATTCTATTGCAATTTACATATACTATGTATATTCATTTACTTAAACTAATAAAGAGCCACTATTCTCATAGTGACTCTTATACCTACCTAACTACAAATTCATTATCTACTACATCCAAGTAAAGTCATTGATAATTGATCACGAAGTAAATCCGTTATGTATTCGCAAAACTATTTTCTTTTTGAAACTTAAGCCATTGAATTCCAAATAGTATAACTTCAGTAATAGTAAATGTAAATCTATAACTAATACTATTGAAAGGAGCGGTAACAGCACTTGATAATAACCAAAGTGATTGACTTGTTGTTAGATAATTATTACCACTTATTGAACTATATAAGTTAATAAATTGTGGATAAAAAATCGTAACTGATACCAAATCTACACATAATAGTGTGATCATAAGAATAAAAGCATTGCGAAATTTCATTCTTTGATGCATGTAAATAACTAATACTATTATCACAATATAAACCAGTTGTTTAATAATTAATAACATAAATGTAATAAAACTTTTATACAAAAGCGGACTATTCATTACAATAAAGATATCTGTACTTACCAAACCATGAATGAGAATTTTAATTATTAGAGATGAAGTAACCAAAAATTTCTTTTTCTTTATTACACCTAATAAAAGCATAACAATTAATACTACTTCAGCAATCGATAAAGCTAAATATAGGTTATTATTCATATTTCATAAACTTCTTCCTTTCTATTTCAAGTAAATTATATATAAAGAAAACGATATCTGCAATTGTTTTGAACAAAATTACAAACACCGTTTTTTATTTATTAAAATACTTATTTTGTTAAATTATCGATCAATTTAATATTAAGTGACTTTAATATCTTATATTTCTTAGTCACTTCAGTTAACCATAAAGTTTCCTTTTGAACAAATTCTAACAAAATAGGTGGTAGATCTTTAAAACAGTTTGGTATTATCTCTTTTTCCATTATACCAAATAGTTCTTCTATATCGTTATTTTCCTTTAGTACACAATACTTCAAAATACATGGCCATACATTAGAGTCATCCAAACTATCTAGATCATATTCTCTCTTTATCTTTTTCTTAGCTAATACATGACACATTGCATAATTACTCTCAGCATACACATTAAATGTATCTGTCACTTTGAAATATTCTTCAAAAGTATTGATTGCATCTTCATATCTATAATTAGAGAATAGATGCATTGCATAATTGTAATGAAAACTCTTTAATAAACGTCTAGGTATTTCAGAATGTTGTTTTATATACTTATATGCTTCTTGATAAGAACTATCTGCTCTACTAGAATCAAAATTATAGACATAGAATAACTCTTGTAACTTCACTCTAAATAAAAAGCGAGTATTACTTTCTGGTACTATACTATAAATCTTATTAAGTACTTGATTACCGAGTTCTAATTGATTAGTATTGTAATATTTATACAAAAGACAATATAAAATTAATGGATCTGAAGTATCATCCAGTAAAGGTAATTCACTAAAAAGTATATCTAAGTGTCGATAATTCTTTGTATAGTTTACTATATGTACCAATTGGCTATAAAGAATTAAATTATAATCAAAATTGGTAAGAATAAACGATACATTAGATAGATGTTCTCTTTCTTCTAAAGAATAATCACGTAGTCTATCAGTGTGTAGTTCTATTAAAAAAATAAGCAATTTATATACATCATTATAATAAAAATATTTTCTGGCTTCAGCAAATAAACTATTAATATGTTCCCTTAATCTAAGTAGTTTGTCATTTTCCATTTTTAAAACAGAACTATGTAATTCTAAAAATACTCCTTCCAATGCACTATCAATCATTGGAAACTCTTTGTATTTTAGACCTAGATTTCTAATTAGATCTATATATATTTGCTCATTTACAGTTCTATCAGTTCGCATATGATAATATGTAGTCCTTGAGCATATACGTTCATATTTTCCTTTAATATGTAAGAATTGCTCTATTCCCCATTGATCGGAACCATACTTTTGTTGATATTCTTCTCTATAATGCTCTATTAGATTTCCATATATCTTTTTATGTTCAATATCCATTTCTAATCCACCTACTCAATAACAAATATAATATACAAGAAATATTATAGTATTTTCTTACTAATAGTTCTAGTCAATTCGCAAATCAATACTACGCTTCATTACATCCTGGCTTATTACATGGAATTCCATAAGTACCATATCCACATCCAGGATTTGGATTTGGTGTACGACCACCAAAAAAGCAAAAAAATAATAAAGCAATAATAAAACATGCAGTTACTATTTTCTTCATACTCTTTCCCTCCTAATTATTAATATATATTCTAGTACATATTCTCTATAATAAAATATTTTTGAACAAAATTTAAAGAAAGTAAAATTAAATTGCAATTTCTCATTTTTGTTCACTTCCACCAAACAAAAAAGCCACTATTCTCATAGTGACTTTCTCTCATTACCTAACCACAAACTCACCATCCACAACATCTAAATACACATCAAGATCCTCATTACTAGCCTTATTCACCTCAAGAATACGAACCGCTAAAGGATTCTCAATATTCCTTTGAATATACCTACGCATAGGTCTAGCCCCATACGCCACATCACTACCCTCTTCCACGATCTTACTATACACTTCATCAGACACATGGAAATGAATATTCTGTTCCTCTAGTCTATCCACTAACTCATCTACAAACTTCTTAGCGATCTTCTTCATAGACTCCATACTCAATGATTGGAATACCACGATCTCATCAATACGATTCAAGAACTCTGGTTTGAAATGTTGTACTAATGCTTGTTGATATACCTTCTCAGCTTCCTCAGCATTCTCAATACCTACTACCCTACTTGCCCCTAGATTACTAGTCATTAATAGAATAGTATTCGTAAAGTCTACAGTAACACCCTTACTATCCGTAATACGACCATCATCTAAGATCTGTAACAATACATTGAATACATCTGGATGAGCTTTCTCTATCTCATCTAGTAATACAATAGAATATGGTTTACGCTTCACAGCCTCAGTTAACTGACCACCTTCTTCAAATCCAACATATCCTGGAGGAGCACCGATCAATCTAGATACACTATGTTTCTCCATATACTCACTCATATCAATACGGACCATCTTAGCCTCACTATCAAATAACTGTTCAGCTAAAGCCTTAGCCACCTCAGTCTTACCTACACCAGTAGGTCCTAAGAACATAAATGATCCTATTGGTCTGTGATGATCTTGAATATGAGCCTTACTTCTTAAGATCGCATTACTCACTACCTCTAAAGCCCTATCCTGACCCTTCACACGTTTCTCTAATTCACTTTGTAATTGTAGTAACTTCTGACGTTGAGAACTCATCAATCGACTGACCTCAATACCAGTCCATTTAGAAATAATACTAGCGATCATCTCTTCATCTACGATCTCACGTAGTAATTGCTTACTCTTAGCTTCCTCTTGTAGTGTCGCTAGTTTAGCCTCAAGAGATGGAATAGTAGCATATTGTAACTTAGCTGCTTCCTCATATCTAGCTGCATTTTGAGCATTCGTTAAGGCTAACTTCGCATCCTCTAATTCAGCCTTAATATTCACTTGTTCTTCCAAAGTTTGCTTCTCTTTCAACCAAACTTTCTCTAAAGAATCCTTTTCTGCTTTCCAATCCTCTAGATCCTTCTCAAGCTCTCTTAATCTCTCTTGTGTCTTCGCATCTTCTTCTTTCTTTAAAGCCATTTCCTCGATCTGAGCTTGCATGATCTTACGTTCAATTTGATCTAATTGCTCTGGCTTAGAATCGATCTGTACGCGAATAGAAGCACATGCCTCATCGATTAAGTCGATCGCCTTATCTGGTAAGAAACGATCAGTAATATATCTAGAAGATAAATTAGCAGCAGCAATGATCGCCTCATCTAAGATCTGTACCCCATGATGTGTCTCGAATCGATCCTTTAGACCACGTAGAATAGAGATCGTATCTTCAACAGTAGGTTCATCTACCTTCACTTGTTGGAATCTTCTCTCTAATGCCTTATCTTTCTCAATATATAAACGATATTCATTGAATGTCGTAGCACCAATACAACGTAATAAACCTCTAGCTAACATTGGTTTTAATAAGTTAGCAGCATCCATACTACCCTCAGTCTTACCAGCTCCTACTAAGTTATGGATCTCATCAATGAATAAGATAATATCTCCATCAGCCTCTTCTACTTCCTTTAAAACAGCCTTTAAACGCTCTTCAAACTCACCACGATACTTAGCCCCTGCAATAAGAGACCCCATATCTAATTCAATTAGTTTCTTATCCTGTAATCCAAATGGCACATCCTTATTCATAATACGCCATGCAATACCTTCTACGATCGCAGTCTTACCCACGCCAGGTTCACCAATTAGAATAGGATTATTCTTAGTCTTACGAGACAAGATCTGGATCACACGTCTGATCTCATCATCTCTACCGATCACTGGATCGATCTTACCATTCTTCACATCTTCTACTAGATCTCTTCCATATTTCTCCAATGCATTTAATTCATTTTCTGCTTCAACACGATCCATTTTCTTTCCTCCCTTCATCTTATGGTATAACTGTAACATTTGTTCCTCATCGATCGGTACATACTTCGCATACTTCTCATACGTATCTCTTTGATAGAACAAAGCAAACCACATGGCTACAATACCCACAAAACTCTCATTCTCTTTCACAGCAAACTCCTGTGCTCGAGATAGACCATTACGTACCTCATAAGATACTTGTGGCTCACTAGTCGTATTCACATACGGTAACTTCTTATATTCCTCGCTAAACGCTTTAGTAAGCTTTCTTAGATCTACACGTTGTTTCTTTAGAATACTCGTGATCGGGTTATCTCCCTCAACGATCGCCTTTAGAATATGTACCCCACGGATCTCACTATGATACATCTTCTTAGCATTCGCCATGGCCTTACTTAGTACCTCTTGTAGAGCTACACTAAATTGTTCATTCATTCTCATCACTCCTTTTTAGCACTCTCTGTTTCCGAATGCTAAATATAGTATAGCACACATTTTAGCACTGTCAACAACAAAGTGCTAAATCTTACATAATTACTATCCCATGATCCTAGTACGTAATTCCTTCAAGATCCTCTTCTCCATCCTAGAGATCTGTACTTGCGAGACATGGAAGATCTCTGCGATCTTACTTTGATTGTAATCTAACTCATAACGATAATGTAAGAGTAATTGATCTCTGGGAGCTAAGCGTTTGATCTCATCATGCATACTCATACGTAAAACTAGATCATATTCTTCCTTGACAGAGATCATATCTGCGATCGTCTTACTATTCTCCTCACTAGATATCGTATCATCTAAGGAGGAAACATACTGATTTGCCTCAAATGCCTCGATCACATCATACACATCCATTTGTAAGATCTTTGCTAACTCATACACATCGATCTCTCGCTGTTCCCTTTCTTCTAACTTAGTTTTTTCTCTCATTAAGTATATGTAATTATCCTTGATACTCCTTGTTACATGTAGACTTCCCTCATCTCGAAAATATCGCTTGATCTCTCCTAGAATGATCGGTACTGCATAGGTAGAAAAAGTAACTTGATACGTTAGATCAAATTGATTCATGGCTTTTACAAGTCCTAACATCCCTACACTAATGATCTCTTCCTTATGCTGTAGAGAGGGTTTAAATCGCTTGACCATGGCATACACAAGTCCCATATTATCTTTCACAAACTGCTCTTTCGCAGCCTCATTTCCCTCTTTGATCTCACGTAGTAGATCTAGATTATTCTCCATGAAAGGTCAATACCTTTCGAAGATGTAAGATCACACCATGTCCTTTGCGATTCTCTACCCATAACTCATCTGAGAAAGTCTCCATGATCGTGAAACCAAGCCCACTTCGCTCTTCCTCTGCTTTCGTAGTATATAAAGGTGTTCTAGCTAGTTCTAGGTCTTCGATTCCCTTTCCAAAGTCTTGGATCGTAATAGATAACTCATTCCCCTCTAATCTAAGAGAGAGTATAAAGTGATCCTCCACACTATCACAGCCATGAAAGATCGCATTACATACCCCTTCTGATACGATCGTCTTTACCTCTAACAGATCCTCTTCACTGATCCCATAAGGTAACAAGAAAGCTGATACAAGCACTCTACACAAAGCTTCACTCTGTAACACAGAATTCATCTTGATCTCTACCTCATGCATCCTCATGTTCCTCCCTTTCTATGATCTTCATAATATGGAATAGACCACTTAACCGTAACACCTTTGAAACACCCGCATTTACTCCATACAGAAGCAAAGTACCATTCCATGTATCTAGTTGCTTATATCTACCTAATATAAACCCTATCGCACTAGAATCGATGAACTGACATTGTCTAAGATCAAAGATCACTTTCACTGGATGATGTAGATCTAATTGCGTAACAATATGGGCTCTGATCTCTGCAATCTCTACTGCGCCACATTCTTTGGGAAATACAAATACCATAGGTTCTTCTGTTCTCTGATTCATATTCTTACCTCCAATGATAATCATACACGATATTTCAGATGACAATGGGATATTCGACAAATCATGTCAGAATACTACAAAAGAAAATAAAGAGGGAATCATCCCTCTTATATAATTAGTTCAGATAAAGCTAATACCACATAATCCCAATACGATAGTTTCTCTATATGATCCTTAATAAACACATCTACGATACTCTTTGTCCCATCATCACTCCTATACTCCATCACACCGATCATTTGTCCAGCCTGTAATGGTAAGGTATAGGGAAGAAGTGTTAGTTGGCTATCATACTTAGCCTCATCACTATCTTTCAGATAATGTAACTTCACATCATCTTCGACATATAATTCACTTGTTGATGGTTTTCCTTGAATATCGTGGAAGACTGCCACACTCTCTCCCTTTTGATGCAGTATGGTACTAGTATACAATGAGAAACCATATTCCATAAGTTTGCGAACCTCTTGGTCTCTGATCTTATTCGTAGGCTCCTTCATTACCACTCCTACTAATCTCAATCCATCCTTTTTTGTTGTGAGTGTAATACAATATCCTGCCTGTGAAGTATAACCGGTCTTTAAACCATCCGTACCCTCTAATGTACGTAATAGTTTATTCGTATTCACTAACCATACCTCTGCATCACTTTCCTCTCTTACATAACTATCATACATACTTGTATAGGAAAGTAATTTTTCTTTTCCCTCTTGGATCAAATGTAAAGCAATGATCGCCATATCTTTTGCCGTAGAATAATGTTCCTCATGATGTAGACCACTCGTATTCATGAAGTGTGTATTCTCTAATCCCCATTCCTGCGCCTGTTGATTCATGAGCGTAACAAAGTTCTCTTCACTCACCGCGATCTTCTCAGCTAGTGCCACCACAGCATCATTCGCCGAAGCAATTGCCACTGCTCTTAGCAAAGCATCTACACTCATGATCTCATAGGGTTTGAGCCAAATTTGGGATCCTCCCATACTAGCGGCATGTTCACTGATCACTACTTCATCTGTATAGTTCAAATGTCCTTGATTAATCGCCTCCATGATCAGATACAAACTCATCATCTTAGTCATAGAAGCAGGATATAAACGCTCATTCTCATTCTTAGCATACAAGACTCTCTCACTACTCACTTCTATTAGAAATGAGGCTTTAGAATTGGGTGTATAAGCATCTGCTTGGATATTAGGTATATATAGTATTGTAATGCATAGGAATAGAAGGATACTGAATACTTTATGCATGTAGTTCACCTCAGTATACTGTATGTAGATGAGAGAGAAAGTATACGGGAAATAAAAGGACTAGATGTCCTCTAGCCCTTAGTTATTTATAGTTAGTACTTATGATACAGTAGAATATACTTCAAATGTCTGAAACCATCTTTGAATGTACGTAGATGGCGTGTACTTGTTTGTCGTTTATCTTTTCTGAGTATTGTTGGTACTTCTAAGATCTTAGCTTTACTCATTGCGAATTTAGCGATGATCTCTGTTGCAAATTCCATACCTGTACATGTTAGATCCAAAGCTAAGGCTTCTTCTCTATCGAATGATCTTAGTCCACAGTGGAAGTCATATACATTACACTTAAATCGAAGTCTTGCTAGTAGGGATAGAAATGGTACTCCTAGTTTATGTAACCAAGGCATAGCTCCACTCTCTATTCCTCCTTTGAACCTATTACCGATCACAAGTGAATATCCTTGTCGTATTCCCTCTATAAAAGGTCCTAAGTTAGAAAGATCATAACTCCCATCACTATCTGCCATAATAATATACTTCCCTCTAGCATCCTCTATACCACCTCTCAAACAAGCCCCATAGCCTCTCTCTACTACCGAAATAACTCTAGCCCCATTCTCTCTAGCAATATCCACGGAACCATCACTAGACCCATTATCCGCTATCAATATCTCTGCCTCTATTTTCTCTCTCTTTATACTCTCTTTCGCTTCTTGAATACAGAATGCTAGTGAATCTGCTTCATTTAAACAAGGTAGTAAGATCGTGAATTCGATCATTTTCTCTTCTCCTGTTTTAAAGAGATATTGAGATACAGAGAGGCAAATAATGCAAAGATGACTGTGATCATGGCTCTATAGGTAAAGAAACAATGTAGATAGGAATGATTATTCAAGACTAGGTAACGTACGAATACGACACTAGCTAAGAAGCCTAAGCACTTCACTATCTCTTTCTTAGGTCTAGTACTTCTAAATAGATACCAGATAGAGAATAGGATCAGTAATGAGAAGGTTGTGAAGATCAGTAATCGGATATAGTTTACTCGTGATGGGCCACCAAATACCATCATGATATTGGCTAATGGTGCAGATAGGAAAGAATCTGGTGCTTCAGCAAAGTGTGTTAGATCTCCACTTACACGCTCTCCTACAGAACTTAATGCATTCGTAAAGGCATTCTCTTTTGTGATGATAGAAGCTAAGCTCCACTTCGTAATAAAGGTAGATACATACGATATGCCCCATATAGCACCACATTGAATGATGAGTGGTAAGTTCTTAGAGAAGGTACCCGATCTCTCCTCTTTACAACGTACACATAGTACGATGGCTAGGGGTAATAAGATCGTCATGGTTTCTGTTGTAAGGAAGTCAAAGAAAGCGATCGATACACCACCTATGACACTTAAATAGCTTAGATAATGATCTCCTTTTCTTTCGAGATATAAATAGATTGGTAGTAATAGAAACGTAAGGATAAAGGCTGGTTGGTATTCTAGGGCTAATCGGATATTCCAAGTATGTACTGCTAGTAAAGATAATACTAGACATAGAGCTATACCGATATTCTTACGTAACATATATAAAGAAATACTAACAAGTATACCTAGTGTTACAAGTCCAATAGTCTTGATCCCCTCTACATCTGTTACTAGATGTAATACACGAATAAAGATAGAGTTACCATGCCAATATCTAGTGTAGTCAATATTAGGTTCTTTACCTTCTATTACAGTATAGTATAAACCTGCATTCTCTCCTAGTTCTTCTCCATCGTAATACTTCGTATCGATAGAACTAGTGATACTATCTCCTACACCCATGTTCCATGCGATATTTAAAGAAATAGTATCTGCATAATGATCTGCTGTTGAATTTAATTGTTGTTCTTGAGTGATCTCGAATGGTTCCACGTTAGAGTATGTATATACGCTCTTCTCCATATTCTCTCTTATACTCTCATTAGGAATAGAGGCACTTACTATCAATGCTCCCCATAGTATTATTATAGTGACTATGTATATTCCAATATGCTTCATGATGCTCTTTACAATATTATTCATAACTATTCCTCTTATTACTTCTTATATATTCATTATATTTAAGTATATATATATATTTACAAGGTATTAGTAGAAAGGAGATGGGATCCCATCTCCTATTATCTATTCAATTACATAGCGTAATACTCTAGTCTCTTGATCTACTACTTCAAATCCCTTAGGTAATGTACCAGTATTCTCCATAGTAGTACCATCTGTTAGTACTCTATCTACTAATGGCATAATATTACTATTTACACCATCACTAATACGCATATACATCAAGTATGAACCACTTTCCATTTTACCTACTGGTGTATTACTATCATAAGCATTCACTTCATCTACATCAAATGTAACACTATAATTCGCATAATCTAGATCATACTTACCATTAGCAGTAGCATTTGGATTATCATTCAACCATGTTGCATAGACACTATCTGCTTGTTTACGATATGCATACTTAGTATCATAGTTATCTTCTCTTACAAAGATGATCTCTCTCCAAATAGAATCAGGCTTATTACAATCAGTTTTATACTTAAACATATATCCACCTATAGTAATATCATCTTCATTTAGAAGAGTATGTACACGTGAGTTCTTATAGATCTCTAATTGATCGTTAGAATAAGCACTTAGATCTGTAGTATTAGCTAGTTTAGTATAAACTGCATTGATAGTTGTAGTAGTTCTAATACCTTTACCATCATGATCCCATGTACCTACATATCCTTCTTTTTTAGGTACTTCTGGCATCTTTATATCTTCTCCTCTAGTAATACTATATGTTCTCCATGTTTCTCCGTCTACACTGAAGTATACGTCTGTTTTTGGAAGTTCTACAGGAGTAGTTTGAATAGGACTGAATTTAGGCACATAAATCCAGGAGGAACCATAAAATCCATTTTCACATTTCAAGTCACTATCATATCCTTCTTCTTGCACTTTTCCACTATATATTGTCCCAGACTGCTCTGTATACCA
Organism: Erysipelotrichaceae bacterium; assembly: GCA_015058845.1. Lineage (GTDB taxonomy): Bacteria > Bacillota_I > Bacilli_A > Erysipelotrichales > Erysipelotrichaceae > SIG230. The sequence continues at coordinate 31,014 of SVBO01000006.1, read as the reverse complement.
TATATCCCAACCAGACAATTCTAAACCAGGAGCTAACTCATTTAAGAATTCGTTAATTTCTACATTATTCTTTAAGACCTCATTTTCATTAACTTGAAATAATTTTAATTCTCCAACAGAATTACCAGAAACAGGACTCTCATCATCTTTAAGTATCCAAACAGGATACGGACTCGCACTTACTGTCCCTATAAACATAAGCACCACTAACCAAATACATAGTAAACCCTTAATTCTCTTCAACATAAACAACCCTCCTTTACCATAGTAAACATACTTATGTTTGAGATATAATAAAAGACGTATTCTTAGTCCACACTAAAAACACGTCCATTTATCCATATAAAACCTAGATAGTAATCTACTACCTGTCTGTCTGTCTGTCTGTCTGTCTGTCTGTCTGTCTAATGATAGTCTTATTAAGCATATAATTCAACCCCTTATATACAGAACATATACTTACATATAAATTATATACTAATCCTATAGAAAGATACAATACTAAATTATACAAAAAGAGAGCTTATGCTCTCTATTGTAACACATCAAAGATAATAGGATCTCTTTCTACCACCACAGTACTGAACTTATATGCACCATAGAAATCTTCGATCCACTCTGGTGTCAATTCTTGATTTGTATACACTAATGCAAGCACATCTCCCATATTCACATGATCACTCTTCTTAGCATTTAATACAATACCAACACTATGATCGATAGAATCTGCCTTAGTTGCTCTACCAGCGCCTAGACGCATAGCAAGGGTACCCATTTCTAGGGCATTTAGATTCTGGATATATCCTGTTTGTACGGATTTCATTTCTAATACATATTTAGCTTGTGGTAGTAATGAAGTATCTTCTAACATAGCAACATTCCCAGCCTGAGAAGCCACCATATCCTTTAACTTACCAAACGCAGAACCATCTTCGATCGTCTGGATCAACGCTTTACGAGCCTCTTCCTTAGTAGCATATACACCACCTTGTAACAACATGATCTCACCTGCTTGTAAACATAACTCTGTGAAATCTTCAGGCCCCTTACCATGTAATGTATCCACAGCCTCTTTGACCTCGATCGCATTTCCGATCGCATTACCTAAAGGTTGATTCATATCACTGATCATAGCTCTAGTATCTCTACCAAGCTCCTTACCGATCGCGATCATAGCTCTAGCAAGTTCACGAGCATCGTCCACTGTCTTCATGAACGCTCCTTCTCCAAACTTAACATCTAATAAGATCGTATCAGACCCACTTGCTAACTTCTTAGACATAATACTAGAAGCGATTAATGGAATAGCAGGTACAGTAGCAGTTACATCACGTAGTGCATATAAAGTCTTATCAGCAGGCACTAACTTAGCAGTTTGCCCAATGATCGCAATACCACACTCATTCACTTGTTTCTTGAAATCTTCATCCTCTATTTCACAACTAAAACCCTCAATAGATTCTAGTTTATCTAAAGTACCACCAGTATGACCAAGACCTCTACCACTCATCTTAGCAACCTTTAATCCACAAGCCGCTACCATAGGCCCTAGAGCTAAAGAAGTCTTATCCCCTACTCCACCAGTAGAATGCTTATCTGCTTTGATCCCTTCGATACCAGATAGATCGATGACATCTCCACTGTACATCATAGCCTCTGTAAGAGCCGCTGTTTCTTTACTATTCATACCATTTAATACGATCGCCATTAGTAAAGAACTAGATTGATAATCTGGAATCGAACCATCTACGATCCCATTGATCCAGAATTGTATCTCTTCCTTAGTTAATTCTAATCGATCTCTTTTCTTTGCAATAATATCTACAAAACGCATAGTGCATCATCCTTTCACAACTATATATCTCATTATAGCACAAAGGGGTTTAAAACTGAATAATAACACACAAGGTAGTGAATTTATTTTATTTTTGGGTATATTTGGTAAATTAATAAGAAATGAAGATTTTTTGTTTAGTTTTGGAGTATTATTTACAATTTTCTATAGGGAATATTAAGAATATGGCGATGTGCATTGTGTTTTGATTTGTACTATAATAGCTTTGGAAAGGAGGATATGTAATGATTAATACTATGGTATTGGTAGGTACACTGACAGAAGCTCCAGAGATCAAAGAGACTGCTCTGGGGAACAAAATGTGCACGATCAAGTTGAGTGTACCACGCAATTTTCCTAATAGTAATGGTGAATATGAGGTCGATATTTTCCCTATTACTCTTTGGCGTGGGATTGCGGAATCGACTGCCCAGTACTGTAAGGTTGGTTCCATATTAGGGATCAAAGGGCGTATGCAAGCGAAAGAGCTGCAAAGCAAGGAGGGAAATACGTTTCAAGCTCTTGAGTTGATTGCTGAGAAAGTTTCATTTATTCAGCCGTGACGTTTTCTTTATTCACTTATTTCCAATAATTATTTTCACCTATCTAAAAGACATGGGGATAATCTCCCCATGTCTACTCATCACTATTTAATGGCAACAAATGTACTTCAGCCATGTGTTCTAAGGTAATATGTTCGATCGAACGTTTCACATCCTCTTTCGTAATATTACTTAATATATCTAACGATTCAAAGAAATCGATCCCATTATAGTAAAATCTACCGTATGCAATCGCATAATCTTCAAAACGATTCATTAATTTGATCTGCATACCATACAAACGTTTCTTAATACTACTTAATAAAGAATCATCAATGCCCTTTTCGACCATTTCATGACATACCCTCAAGAATTCTTCTTTTAGAGCATCCATTTTCTCAGTTTCACTGACTAACATAATATAACCATAGTCTCTACCGATCTCACTATCATATACAAAGGAATCATTGATCAATCTCTCATCTAACCACTTCTGTACATATACATTACTAGTTGAGAAGTAAGATTCCATCAAGATCTTTAAGGCTAGATCTAATGTATATCTTTCTCTATCATCATTGATACCACATAGTTTGAATGCTAGTCCAAATCTTGGTTGTGTAATATCCATTTGGAAACTATATTTCTCTCTGTTTACTTCTTTTGGTTCATTGTATGAATAGATCTCTAATTTTGGAAGATCTTTGAACTGCTTCTTAGATTGATTGTTCTTAACGATCTCCATGATCTTATTAGGATCTTCTCCACTAACTACGATCAATGTCATGTTCTGTGGATGATAGTTTAATTCATAGCATTGGTATAAGTCTTCTACAGTAGTACTATTCACACTCTCTTCGCTTCCACCGATATCGATCGATAATGGATGTGCTTTATATAAGGAAGAGAACATCTCTTGTACGAACTTAGCATCACTCATCTGTGCATACATTCTAAGTTCTTGTACAATGATCCCTTTTTCTTTCTCTACACTAGCTTCATCACAGTCTAACTCTTGAACGAAGTCTAATAGTAACTCTAATGGTTCTTGAATATCAAAGGATGTTGAGAAGTAGTACACTGTCTCATTGTAAGATGTGAAGGCATTGGCACTGATCCCCATCGCAGAGAATCGATCCATAATATCTCCCTCTTTACTCTCAAACATCTTATGTTCTAAGAAATGCGCTAGACCATCTTTAAAAGTAACGATTTCTTTATCTTCACTATACATCTTAGACTTCATGGCTCCAAAAGGTGTCATGAATAAAGCATGAGATCTCACATAGCCTTCCTTATTAATGATCACTACATGAAGACCATTCTCTAGTTTCTCAGTATATACCTTCTCACGATACTTTTCACTTAATCTACTCATGACTCTTCTCCTTCAATACAAACTCCCCGATCAATTCACATGAACGCATAGCTTGCATAACTTGTTCTTTATCTACACTTTGGATCTTCTCGATCACATTTTCTAGCGTATTACTTGTTGCAACTAGATCTTGTTGATATACAAAGTTTAGTAAACCACTCTTTGTATCACATTGAGAACGTAGACTATTAATATATATCAACTTAGCTGTTTCTAATTGATCCGTGAAATCTCCTTCTTGAACTCTAGTCATCATCTCTTTCATCAATGATACAGTAGCCTCTTTATTCTCATAACTAATACCAGCATATCCGATCAAAATCTTATCCATCGAATAAATACTAGAGAATACAGAATAACAATAAGAATTCTCTTCACGGATCTTCTTGAACATCAATGAATTACTATCTCCTCCTAAGATAATATTACCTAGTTTTAGAGCATAGTACAATGGATCTGAGAAATCAATACCAGTATACCAAGTAAGAATCACGATACTTTGATCGATCTCTCTTTCTTCCTCATGTTCGATCATTTCTCTCTCATTCCATGAGTATAGTATATCTACTGGTGTTGGTTCTTTTTTATTTGAGAAAGAATACTTAGAAAGAAGTGTATATACTTCTTCTGAGCAAACATCACCAATAACAAAGACATCTACTTTAGAAAGAGATAAAAGATCTAGATAAGCTTGCTTAGTACTCTCTTTCGTAATAGCATCTACATCTTCTTCATTTCCTAGTGCAGAAATCGCAAATGTATTTCCTTTACCTACTAGTTTATTATTTAGATCGATCGCAAATGAACTAGGATCATCCATACGACGAATGATCTTTGACTTCAAGATCATTTTAGCTTCTTGCCATAGATCCTCATCAAAGAACCCATTCTCATCTACTAAAGGATTCCATAGAACCTCTTGTAACATCTCTACTTGCTTAGTTAATAATGACTCACCCTCTATGTAAAAAGGATCGATCGCATTACATTGGATATCGAATAGATGTCCACTACCAATAGAGAAAGTATTCATAGTAAGTCCCATACCATAGTTACTATCAAGATACTGTGTAAGAGCATTCACAGTAGGATGATTCTTAGTACGATTCGGCATCATCATTGCTAACAATGATCTACTAGATGCTTTATCTTCTTCTAACGGTAATAATAATCGAACACTGATCGTTGTATTCTTATATTTCTTTGTTTCTATTACATGTAGCTTTACATGATTATTTAATTCATAATTTACCATAACAATTTACCTCAATATTATAAGTATACCCTAAAATAACTAGAAAACAAATAAAAAGAAGTATTTCTACTCCTTTTCTGTATTCTCTTCTTCAATTTCTACAATACTACTACCGATCACGATCTCACCATGTATGATCTTCTCATTAATTTCTGAGATCGTTACAAGCATTTCTGGTGATAGATTATTAGTATTCACTAATGAATACCCAGTATCATTACCCATATAGATAGTTTTGATTCCCTCTTTGATCAAAGTAAGAGCTCTCTTCTCTTTAATACAATTCCTGATCACTGTACCCATATCATAACTAATACCGATCAACACAGAGGAAACATACTCCCCTTCTACAGGTAACTCCTCACTTAGATCGATCAACCATACATCTTCTCCATTAGAACGTCGAGTACTAGTCTCGTTGTATACTCCTAGTATATTGCTACTTGAATCTGCATAGATCACATAAGCACCTTCATTATATAGATCATGTGCTACTTTCTGAGTATCTTCCACTGAACTATCTCCTACATAAGATGATAGGATCTCTAATTCAGGAGCCACATAAGCAACACCCTCTTTAAATGCGATTTCATTCAAAGAAGACTCTTCATATCCTATATATCCTACCTTATTAGCCTGTGCAGCTACTGCTTTTAAAGCAGCAGTCACTCCTGCTAAATACATAGGAGAATCATGATCAAACTCTACTGCAACTACGTTACTTGCTTCTATAGAAGCAATGGCAACATAGGAAGTAGAAGGATAGTTGATAGCAACTTCTTCTAAAACACTACTAATAGTACTACCAGGAACGATCACGATATCCATTTCATCTTCACCCATTTGTGATAAGAATGGAATGAAATCTGATTCACTAGTAGCTTGTAGATAAGAATAACAACTAACAGATAATCCTTGATCCTTAGCATATGCTGATATAGCATTCCAACTCTCTTGGTTGATCCCCATATCATCAATACCATTCGTATCAGTTACTAATCCTATCTTGATCGGACATTTCGCTTCTTGTAACTGTTGTGTACTCTTACTAGTACAACCAACTAGAGAAAGCAAAGCAATAGCTAATGCCCCTATTCCTTTCATGAATTTCTTCATTCTTTTCCCTCCAAGATCTATTCTACAGAATTACTTAAAATAGATCATTATAGTTTTATGTTAATATAACATTCTTAGCCCCTAATGACTTAGCAAACTCCACATATTCATTACCTTCCTCTGAAGAAAGTGTTACATTTCCGAAATACTGTAAACCTTCTTCTCTTACCCCATACGGACGATAACGAATGAGTTTGATCTGTTGCGTAGGTTCTACTACTTTCAATACATTCTCTATAGTTTCTTTATTAAATTCTTTAAAACCAGGATACATCAACATGCGTACCTCATTTAATTTCCCAATACTTGATAAGAACGATAAATTAGATAAGATCACTTCATTACTACTACCCATGATCTCTTTATGAAGTTCATTATTCCACATCTTGATATCTAGCATTACCCCCTCAGATAACTCTAGTAAACGTGGATAATTACGAAAATCATAATACCCATTACTATCGATCAAACAACTAAGACCATCTGCTACCGCCCTCTCAAATAGTGACTCAATGAAATCAGCATGCTTCATACACTCACCACCACTTGTAGTTATACCCCGAATAAACGGACGATATTCCATAACTTCTTCCCATAACTCATCTAAAGTATACTTCATAGTCTTAGGAGTAGATAGATTAGGACAAACCTTCAAACAAGTATCACACTTAACACAAAGTGCTTTATTCCATACGACCTTACCATCCACAACACTTAATGCCCCTACAGGACAAGAACTCACACACTTTCCACAGTGTACACAATGGTTGATCGTTTCTGGATTATGACAAAATTTACAGGATAAGGGACAACCCTGGAAAAAGACGGCCATGCGATTTCCATAGCCGTCAACATTTGAAAAAGGAATAATACGATTAATCGTTGCTACTTTGCACACGACGATCGAATGCCTTTCCGTAATCTCTTGCCCCTTTACCGAAAACAGTTACTTGATTTAAACTTTGACCACCAGCATCTAGCTTAGCAACCTCACTCTTCTTAACTAAATAACCAGTTACACGAATCACATCACAATCAGCTAAATAACCACTGAAATAACGCATATCATTATTAAATGCACCACGAATAATATCTAGAATAGCAGCCTCATTCTTCTCCCAAGTCTCATCAAACTTGAAGATATCCCCAATACCACTTGGGAAAAACTTATGGAATAAACAAGAATGCATCACATGCTTATGAATACCAGGTTCAGAACCCACTGGAATACGACAACCAGGAGAATTATCAGTAGTATCAGAATCGATACCTACTTGAGCATGTAGAATATGATGATGACCGAATGCATCACAATACTTAGTCACATGACTATTTACAACTTTCTCTAATGCTTCAATGATCATTTGACCCTCTTTATTTAGAATAGGATCATTACCAAATCCCTTAGACTTATCTTCAATACCATGGAAGTAGTTAACACACTCAGCTAGACCAACAACACCAAATAGACCCACAAACTTTTCTTGATGTAAGAAGCCTTCCTTGATCAAGAAATTACTCTTAAAGAAATTAGACTTCTCAACCATATATTCACAACGACGATCCATATGATCTAACAAGATCTCTGCATACTTAGGAAGCACATTCTCAATAAAATCAGTAAGATCCTTAGCTTCATGTGCCATAGTTGCTAAGCGAACTCTTGGAAGAGTAAATCCTCCACCACCAATTAATAGACCATTATAACAAGAAGCAATACAATAAGGTTCATTATTGAAATCCTTCAAGAATAACTTATCATTTGCGAAACTTGGCTTAGCAGTATGCAACATAGAATCAATAGAGAATAAAGCATCTTCTTCTGCTGTAATATCAGGATTATATAATAAAGTAATATTAGGAATAGCTAATTGCATTTCCTTAGTTAATTCAAGAATGATCCTACCAGCCTTAGTAAGTCTAGGACCCAAATTCGCATGTACGAAAGAGTCAGTTAATGTTGAGTCGATATGACGTAAGAATAATCTTAATGCCTTACGAGCCTCTTTCTCATCTTGCACGAATGGTTCGAATAACTCATCAAAATTACCTAAATATACAGGGAAAGTAGTAATAGAAGGAACATGCTTATATAGAATCAATAAGCTGTTACAAGCTTCCCAAATATCCTTAGGAGCCTCTAAGTTCAAGAACTTACATCCTTTCTCCATCAACACACGATAATCTGGACAAATATAACGTGGACGGAATGGCATACAACCCTCATTTAGATCACATAGAATACCCTTGTCATACGCCTCTTTAAACTCTAATGTTACAGGTAGAGAATCATCAGTTGCTTCACCTAATTTAGCTAATGCTTTTAACTGTTGATCATACGTTAAAGTAACATCACTACAAATCTCAAATGCCTTGCTCATACTAATCCTCCTTATTTTTCTTTACATATACTTCTCGTGGTTTACTACCACCAGTACTAGGACCTACAATACCATTTTGTTCCATCAGATCGATCAAACGGGCTGCACGATTGTAACCAAGACCAAATCTTCTTTGTAATAAAGAAGTACTAGCCTTCTGATTCTCGATCACAAACTCCTTACATTCCTCATACATAGGATCGATCGCCGGATTAGTCGCATCATTGCCTGTAGCAGTAGATGGACCACGGAACACTTCATCATACACAGGTTTCGCCTGCATCTTTACATAATCAGTAATATTAGCAACTTCCTCATCACTTAAATATGCCCCTTGTACACGGATCGCATTTGGCTCACCCATCGGTACATACAACATATCTCCATATCCTAATAAACGCTCTGCACCAGCATGTTCTAAGATCGTACGACTATCGATCGCAGATGAAACAGCAAACGCAATACGTGAAGGAATATTACCCTTAATAACACCCGTAATAACATCCACACTTGGTCTTTGCGTAGCAATGATCAAATGGATCCCTGCAGCTCTAGCCAACTGAGTCAAACGTTGAATACTACCTTCGACCTCTTTCCCAGCCACCATCATTAGATCCGCTAACTCATCCACGATCACCACGATATATGGCATAGGCTTACGTGAATCCTTAAATGCTCCACTCGCTACCTTCTCATTATACGAAGCAATATTACGAACACCAGACTCCGCAAATCTCTCATATCTCTCATCCATCTTCTCCACAACGACCTTTAAAGCCTTAGATGCCTCTTTCGGATCACTGATCACAGGAGTGATCAAATGTGGAATACCATGATAAGCCGTAAACTCAACACGCTTAGGATCGATCAATACTAACTTCACATCATCGGGAGTACAACGCATCAATAATGAACAGATCATAGCATTCATACATACTGACTTACCACTACCAGTCGCACCAGCCACAAGTAAATGAGGCATCTTATCTAGTTCCCCATACACAGGATTTCCAGAAATATCCTTACCTAAAGCCACCAATAACTTCTTAGAAGCTAATTTAGACGGAATACTCATCAACATATCATGCATCTTAACGATCGTACTCTCTTCATTTGGAACCTCGATCCCCACAGCACTCTTACCAGGGATCGGAGCTTCAATACGAATATCCTTAGCAGCTAATGCCATCTTGATATCATCTTGTAAAGCAGCAATACGATTGACTCTAACCCCTAGATCAGGTTTGATCTCGAACTTAGTAACACTTGGACCAATATGAACACCGATCAATTCACAACCAATTCCAAATTGTTTCAAGATCTCAATGATCTTCTCTCCATTTGCCTTCGCCTTAATTGAATTCGCTCTAGAACTATTCTTAACAGTCTTAGAATCTAGTAAAGCCATCTTAGGAAGACGATACGGCTTCTCGATCACATCTTCAAACTTCGTATCATTCACGATCTCTTCCTGGATCTCTTCGCTCTTACTAACTTTCTTAACTTGTACTGGAGCACTTTCAATATCTACAGAACTAGATGTATCAAGATCTAATAAAGCCGATGGCTTACTAGTTACTACATCATCTTCCTTATCGCTCCAATCTAGTAAAGTAGTCTTCTTATCTTCTTTCTTCTTACTAGAAGTTTCTTTTTGTTTCTCAGCTTTCTTAGCATTATACAGATCCTTATGCTTATCTGAAGCCTCTTTCACACTCTTCAAAGACTCACTCATCTTATCACGACTCTTACGCACATGTTCCTCATTGTAAAGTAGAAGGATCGCAAAGAAAACCATACATACCAGTACAACGATCGTACCAGTTCTAGCCACTAACATTGAGATCACAGCAAATAACAATGTACCGATCAAACCACCTCTAGAAGCGATCTCTCCCTTTAAAATAGGCAATGTATTATTGAAGTACTCAATGAACACACTCATACCAATACGCTCAGGTTGATCTGGAATAGCACAGAAGATCATCCAAGCTAGTAACAAAGTAGAACCACTTAAGATCACTCGAGAACTAAATGATGGTAAATGCTTACGGAATAATAAGGAACACCCTACTAGAATACACGCCGCGAAAATCACTCCATATAAAGTACCTACGAAATAACGCATTACATTACAAAGAACGATCCCTACGAACCCTGCACTCTCATTCAAAAGTCCTAATATTCCAAGAAAGATCAACACTATAGCCGAAGCATAGATCCCGATCTCTTGCTCATCATTTCTTTTCTTCTTACGGACAGTTTTCTTCTTTCCCTTTGCCACGTATATCAAACCTCCTTACTCAAATGATCATGCTGCTAAGTTGATCTCCACAATAGCGGGCAAGACCATTGGTCTCTTACCAGTTTCCTTTAAAACATATTTCGCAATACGATCACGGATCTCTACACGACAAGCCATATTCTCATAGTGATTACTTGCCACACAACTCTTGATCGTATCCTCACAAATACCCATAATAGTCGTAACGATATGATCAGCATCCTTTAAATACACGAAACCACGCATCTGTACATCAGGACCACCGATCACAGCCTTAGTCTTGAAATCGATCATAACCCCCACAACAATTACACCATCTGTAGAAAGTTGCTCACGATCCTTGATAACTACGCCACTACTATCTAACTCAGAACTACCATCGATCATAACCTCTCCCACTGGAACAGTATTCGCAGTAGTCTTTAATACACCATCTTCAAAATCAGCTACTTGCCCATTATCTAACACCACGATCCTATCAGGTGTGATCCCCATAGAAGTAGCTACATTCGCATTATCGATCAATTGACGATATTCGCCATGTACTGGAATATAGTACTTAGGCTTCAATAAGTAGATCATCATCTTTAGATCTTCACTAGAAGCATGCATAGAATATAACTGCTTACTAGAGATCGTAATGATCTTAGCACCAGACTTATATAACTCATTCTCCATATTTGCTGCATCTTTCTCAGTACCAGGTACGATCTGAGATGCAATAATGATCGTATCACGATCAGTTACTTGGATCAATTCATCTTCATTTAAAGCAATACGATGGATCTTTCTGAACACATTTGCACCACTTCCTGAAATAACGATCACTAAGTTAGGATCATTAACATCGATCTTACGAAGATCTACTAATAGGCCATTAGGAATAGTGAAATATCCCATACTGACTACCTTATCTAGCATATACTTTAACTCATTCCCAATGATTGCGATCTTACGATTATATCGAATCGCTAGATTCAAGATCTCCATAGCACGATATACTGTTTGCGCATAAGTAGAGATAATAATACGACCCTTCGCATTTTCAAAGTACGGATCAATGATATCACGAATTCTATGTTGTGGAGCAGTATGCCCTTTACGAGAAGCTCCAATAGATTCAGTGAGTAAACATAATACATTTTGATTACCGATCTCAGCGATCTTACTGATATCACAAGTAAACGCAGGATCATGTGCATCGAAATCCACAATGAACTCTCCTGTATATACTACATACCCTTGACTAGTCTTAATAGCAAGACCGATACTCTCTCCTACTGAGTGAGTAGTCGCAAATGTTTCTACAGTAATATTACCGATCTTTACCTTAGAACCACGTTTTACCTTTTTAATACGGGCTGATTTAATATCATTCTGGATCAGATTTCCTTGAATGATATTCGCATTTAATGGTGTAGCATACACCTCTAGATCTACTTGTTTCAATAAGTAAGGAAGAGCCCCTACTACGTCATTATGTGCATGGGTAATGAAGATACCCTTAACTCTATCTTTATTCTCAATAATGTATGTAAAGTCAGGAGTAATCTTCTCGATTCCTAACTTTGTTGACTCAGGATACTTGATCCCGGCTTCAATTAGTAAAATCTCATTATTTATTTCTACGGCATACATATTCTTACCGTCTTCATCTAATCCGCCTAGTGCAAATACACGAACTTTATCCATACAGAAAACCTCCTTTGCATTTATATTAATTATACCCTAAAACACTCACAAAAACAATGAATTCAGCTATAATTCCTATGTCTATATATCTATCCATAGTAAGAATACTGGAAAACCTTAGTAAATACAATTCATATGCCCTCTCTATCAAAATAAAAGAAAAAGTCCTATTTAAAGGACCTTATACTAAATACTCTAACACATCACGCAACTCATCACTTACCTCACACAAAGGCAATCGTAACTTCCCATTTCCTATGCCTCTTCTACTCAATACATACTTAGTAGGTGCTGGAGTAGGTTCACTATATAACACCCCACACATCCACTCAAGATCCTTTAGATCTCCTTCATACTCTTTTCTATTAAACTTCTTACGATACTCTACAAATACTTCTGGTAGTGCATTGGATAGTACACTGATAATACCATCAAACCCTAATTCCATAGCCTCAAATATCTTACCATCATCCCCACTAAACAATTGGAAATGAGGATACTTTTTCTTCAAATACACATATTGATCATACCCACCACCTGCTTGCTTTAAGCCTATAATATTCGTATATTTACTGATCAATCTATCTACTGTCTTAGGTTCTAACTCTACCCCACATCTTCTCTTCACATTATACAAATAGATCGGTAATGGACAATGCTTTGCGATCCTTTCATAATACCTATACAATCCCTCTTGATTTGGACATACATAATATGGAGTCACTACTAGTACAGCATCTGCTTTAAGTTCACTAGCTATTTGAATATTTCGTAATGTTTCTTCTAAATTATTGCTACCTACTCCTACGATCATACTCACTGTATCTGGAATGATCTTGCGTAAATATCGAATTACCATGACTCTCTCATCTAAGGATAGCGCAGCTGCTTCTCCTGTTGTTCCTAGTACGATCAATCCTTCATATCCTGCTTCTATTTGGCTTTCTACTAACTTCCCTAATGCATCAAAGTCGATCAGATCTTCTTCTGTAAACGGGGTTACTAAGGCTGTATATAGTAAGAATCTAGACATGTTCTCCTCCTTTAGGACCTAGTAATACAGGTTGTAGTTGTACTTTGTGATACGCACTTTCTATACTATCTAAAACCTTAGTAAAGTCAGAAACCAAGGAATTAGGTTTATTCTTATAGTCATCTTGTCCAAATGGAACAAAGAAGATATTCTTAGTATTCATTAACTGCATAATATTCACTCCACTGATCCCTAGACTATCATTACTCGCAATTGCTAAGGTAATCGGATGTTGATTGCGTAATAGACTTTTAGCACATAAGATCACTGCATTCTCATAGTTACCATGTGTTAATTTAGAGAGTGTTGTGGCTGTACATGGCATGATCAACATTTGATCGAATTGTTTCTGATTGACGGCCCATTCTGCTTCGACGATGGTAGTGATGAGTGGATGGAGTGTGATCTCTTCTAACTTCTTCAAGAAATCTTTACTTGTTCCAAATCTAGTATCGTATTGTAGTACATTAGGGGTTACTACGATACTAATGTCATACCCTTGTTGTTGTAGTTCTTGCAAGACTTCTAAGCATTTTGAATGATTACAGAAGGATCCACTGATCCCTACTGCTAATTTCTTACTCATAGTAGCTCCTTATAGATGGCATCTGCCAAGATCTTACCTGCACTTATGGGAGAATAGATAGAAGGAAGTGATGGTAATAGTATTGCTTGTATATTTTGAGAGATAGCGTATGGATAGTCTACTCCTCCAGGAGAGGAAGCTATGTCTAGTATGATAGGGCTAGTGTGCCATCTTTGCATGATCTCCTGAGTGATCACTTTACTAGGGGCTGTGTTAATGATCAACATAGAGGGAGTCATATCACACCACTGTTCATAAGAGAGTACTTCATTAGCTATATTAGTGCGTATTTCCGATACTCTATTCTCCTTCACGATCACTCTTATACAAGAGGTAATAGGACTCAATAGTTCTACGATCTCTTTCCCACATCTTCCATAGCCAATTATATCTACTTCTAATTGTCTTAATGGTATATCCATATACCTGATCACTTCGGCTAATACACCCTGGGCTGTTAATACAGCATTTTGAAGTACTACTTCTTCTATCTCCATTAAATAGATAACAGGTACTGCTAATGTATCTAGGTATCGATTAGGGATCCCTGTGAATATGCGAATATCTGGATATTGTTTGAAGTACTGATCTAACTGTAATGTACCTGTGTGTAATGATACTTCATATCTTTCATTACACCCCTTTATCGGTAATACTAGTACATCATATTGTCTAAGATCCTCTTCACTCTCTATTCTATATACCTCTATCCCATAGCTTTGTAATTGCTCTGCTATAGCTTTTTGCCTACTATCACTATTGATCACACCGATCTTCATATTATCACCCATTATTACTATATGGCATATTCCAATATATCACTGGGTAAATGACTAATTAAAAAGGATACTGTATGACACAGTATCCTGAATTACCTATTGACGTTTCTTATCCTCTTTCTTTTGGAAAGGTTTCTTTTCACGTGTTGGTTCTACATATCCTTCTGGTTTAGGTAATAGATCACGACGAGATACATTGACTCTGTTCTTCTCATCAATCTCAGTTACTACTACACGTACAGTATCACCGATCTTAACTAGATCTTCTGGTTTCTCTACGCGTTCCCAAGCCATCTTAGATACATGTAGAAGTCCGTCTACGTTACCATATAAGTTGATGAATGCACCAAACTTCTCAATACGTACTACCTTACCTTCGAAGATCTCTCCGACCTTAGTAACACGTGCGATTGCTTCGATCATACCCTTAGCCTTATTGATCATTTCACGATCAGTATGGTAGATAGCTACACGACCATCATCTTCGATATCGATCTTAACATTGTTACATTCAGCAATGATCTGATTGATCATCTTACCGCTTGGCCCGATAACTTCGCGGATCTTATCTACTGGAATAGTAAGCTTAGCAAGTTTAGGAGCATATTCGCTTACTTCATCACGTGGTGTAGCAATAGCCTTAGTCATTACATCTAAGATCTCCATACGAGCTTTCTTAGCTTGTGCTAATGCTTCATCTAAGATCTCACGAGAAATACCATCTACCTTAATATCCATTTGAAGAGCACAAACGCCATCACGCGTACCAGCCACCTTGAAGTCCATATCCCCTTCATGGTCTTCCATACCTTGGATATCTGTAAGAATAGTATAGTATTCGCCTTCTTTAATAAGACCCATAGCAATACCTGCTACAGGAGCCTTGATAGGAACACCCGCAGACATTAGAGCCATTGTAGAAGCACAGATAGAAGCTTGTGAAGATGAACCATTAGATTCTACTACTTCACTTACACAACGAATTGCATATGGGAATTCTTCTTCACTAGGAATTACTTGTAGTAAAGCTCTTTCACCTAAAGCACCATGACCGATCTCACGACGACCTGGAGTACCCATACGACCTACTTCACCTACTGAATATGGAGGGAAGTTATAGTGATGCATGAAACGTTTGTTTTCTACTTCTGTTAAGTCATCTACGATCTGGATATCACCCATAGCCCCTAATGTACAAGTAGAGATAACTTGTGTTTCACCACGTGTGAACATTGCTGAACCATGGACACGAGGAAGTAGATCTACTTGAGCATCTAATGGTCTGATCTCATCTAATTGACGACCATCTGGACGGATCTTATCTACAGTGATCAAGCGACGCATTTCTTCTTTCACAACATTGTGACAGATCGCACGTACTTGCTTCACGATTCTATTCTTTTCCTTATCGTCCGTATATTCTTTAGCTTCATATTCTTCAGCCATACCATCAGTTAGATCATCGATAGTACCATAACGAACTAGCTTTTCTTTAATATGTAATGCTTCTTTTAACTTATCTTCTACCTTAGAGCGAACTTCAGCATTTAATTCTTCACTGATCACATCTAAAGTAACTTCCATCTTTGGTTTACCACAAGCAGCCATGATCTCCTTTTGGAATACGCATAGCTTCTTGATGAACTCATGTCCAAACATAATAGCTTCTAACATAGCATCTTCGCTTACTTCTTTAGCACCTGCTTCTACCATGTTGATCGCTTCATATGTACCGGCTACAGATAAGTTGATATCGGAATTCTCCATTTCTTCTACTGTAGGGTTGATGATGTATTCACCATTGACACGTCCTACTTGTACACCTGCGATTGGTCCATTGAATGGAATATCAGATACGCATAGTGCAAGAGAAGCACCAAACATAGCTGTCATTTCAGGTGTGATATCTTGGTCTACAGAAAGAACTGTATTTACTACTTGTACTTCATTACGGAATCCTTCTGCAAATAGTGGACGGATAGGTCTGTCGATCATACGTGCTGTTAATGTTGCGTGTTCACTTGGACGACCTTCACGACGTAAGAAGCCTCCTGGGATCTTACCTACTGAATATAGCTTCTCTTCGAAAGATACTGTTAATGGGAAGAAATCGATTCCTTCTTTAGCAGTCTTAGATGCTGTTGCAGTAGATAATACAACTGTATCTTCGTAACGTACAAGCACGGACCCTCCTGCTTGCTTCGCAATCTCACCAGTTTCTACTTGTAGCTTGCGACCGCAAAACTCTAATTCAAATACTTGTTTTGCCATTTATTTCACCTCATTTTTCATAACATTATAAGCATACCACAAATTATTTAGAAATCCTATTAAAAATAACAAAAATCGGAATTTTCTTTTCAATAATATTCCAAACTAACAAAAATCCGCTCCTATAAAAGGAACGGATCTTAAGAGCAATTACTTTCTTAGACCTAAAGCCTTAACTAGATCACGGTAACGGTTGATATCCTTGTTACGAAGGTAAGTCATTAAGTCACGACGACGACCGATCTTCTTCATAAGACCACGGTTTGAATGGTAGTCTTTCTTATGAACCTTCATGTGCTCAGTTAAAGAGTTGATTTCTTCAGTTAATACAGCTACTTGTACTTCTACTGAACCTGTGTCTCCTTCGCTACGAGCGAATTGCTTCATTAATTCTGTCTTTCTTTCTTTAGTAATCATTTCTAATACCCTCCTGTTATCTAAAGACTCGACATATCCAAGTTGATCGCCAAGGGGCTCAAATCACCTAGGTATGCGACTGATATATTATATAGTATTTACACTTAAATTGCAAGTAAATAAACGCGAAATATTCACTTTTATTCCACTGATTTCAAGCTTTCTACCATATCGATCTTCTTTAATCTAAAGTGTAATGCAAAGTTGACGATGAATGTGAATAGCATAGTTAATATTGCTGAGTAGATAAATCCACTATTACCGATCGTTGGATCGAACATGACTACATCTACCTCAGCCGTTTGAATAACAAATTTATGTAAATAGATACCCATGATCAAACCGACAACAATACCAAAGAATGCACTGAAAATATTCTCACGATAGATATATGCACTTACTTCACCATCATAGAAACCAAGTACTTTGATCGTAGCAAGTTCACGGATACGTTCATTGACACTAATATTTGTTAGATTATATAGTACTACAAACGCTAATAAGCCTGCACATATTATTAATACGAATACGATAATATTCAATGCACCTAGAAGCTCCATAAACTTATCTCCGAATTCCTTTACATATTCAACACCTAGGATCTCATCATTCTCTAATAATCTAGTAGATACCAGTGACTGACTTTCTTCTGATAGATCATTTACATTGGCTATAAATGTATTTCTCTCAATATCATGGCCATACATTTTCATAAAGTATGTAGGAGTCATATACACATAGTTCATAGCATAGTTCTCACATATACCACTTACTGTAATATCAGCAGTATTTCCATCTACTTCATACGCAAAGGTATCTCCTATATCCAGTTTCATTAATCGAGCTAGTTTCTCATTTATGATAGCACCGTTATCTGTTAATTCGATTGGTTCTTGTGTTTCACGTACTTTAAAGTTAATGAAATCTTCTGCTAATTCCGGATGTTCCATTATAAATAATGTTGTATTGTACTTATTCTTTGCAGTCTTAACATCAATGTTTTGACTATATACATATGTATATTCTATGATCTGTGGTGTATCTTCGATCCATTGTTCTACTTCAATTAGTGTTTCACGTGTTAGATCAGAGTTGATGGCTGCCATGATGTCATAATGGAAGATCTCATTGAATTGTCTTATAGCAATAGACGAGATAGAATGTTGTAATCCAAATCCTGCTAACATCAATGCTGTACATCCACCTATACCAAACACAGTTAATGCTACTCTTGACTTATAACGTGAAATATTACGGATCGTTACTTTGTAAGAGAAAGAGAATCTATTCCATAAGCTCTTCCATCTTTCTAATAAAATCTTCTTACCACTCTTTGGTACTTTTGGTCTCATTAATTGAGACGGTTGTGATTTTAATTCTTTGATGCCTGCATAATATGCTGCTATAGTTGTGCAAATGATAGCAACAACTGTTGCTCCGGCTGCTACCCATACATGGAATGGAGTATCGATATCCGGTAGATCATACATGATCGAATATGCTCCAAAGATGATCTTAGGGAATAATGGGAACCCGATCGTTAATCCAATGATAGAACCTATTACAGAGGCACTGGCTGCATATAATAAGTATTTACTCATGATCGTACCATTAGAATAGCCTAATGCTTTCAATGTACCGATCTGGGTACGTTGTTCTTCTACCATACGTGTCATTGTAGTGAAGCAGATAAGAGCTGCTATTAGAATAAAGAAGAATGGGAATACACCTGCGATCTTATCGATACGCTCAGCATCCACTCCATAATCACCATATCCAGGCTTAGCAGTACGGTCAAACACATACCACTCTGCTTCATCTAGATCTGCTATTTCTTCTTTAGCATCTGCTAATTCTACTAATGCATCATTGTATTCTACCCATGCATCTGCGATCTTCTCTTCACCCTCTTTAATATCTTTATTAGACTTAGCTACTTCTTCTTCAAGTGTTACTTCAGCATCTGCGATCTTAACTACACCGTCTTCTAATTCAACACGTGCATCAGCAAACTCTTGTTCTGCCTCTAGGATCGCTTCTTCTAATTCTTTCTCTGCATCTTGTAATTCTTTAAAACCATCTGCTAATTTCTTTTCTCCGCTGTCTAATTTATCATAGGCATCATCGATAGTGTCTTGGGCAGAATTAGCTTGAGTTGTTAATGATTGACCAGTCATAGATAATGCACCTGAGATCAATGATGGATTGCTAGTCATAATTGCATAATTATATGCTTGAAGTATTTGATCACCACTACCAGGTTGCATTGCATTCAATGCATTTGCAATACCACTAACCGATTGACTTATATTAGTATCATGTATATTTTCCAATGTAATACCTGATGACAATTGTGAACTATTACTAGCAAGATTCTTTAGATCATTCACTTGCTTCTGTGCACTCGCTAACTCAGCCTTAGCCTCTACCTTAGAAGTCTGGAACTTAGCTACACCCTCATAATACTCTTCCCAACCATCAGCGATCTCTTTCTTCGCATCCTCGATCTCTTGAATATACTCAGCATACGCTTCATCATAATCCTTTTGCCCATCGATCAACTCTTGCTTAGCATCTGCTAACTCTTTTCTAGCCTTAGCTACCTCTGTAGCCTGAGTTACCTTACCATCTGCTAACTCCTCTTCTGCATCTTGGATCTTGATCTTCGCATCCGCCAACTCTACCTCTGCATCCGCTATCTTCTCATTTGCCTCATCCATGATCTCTTGATAACGAAGAGTACTTCGCTCTTCACCAAGTTCTTCTAATCTCTCAGTAAAAGTATCTACTAACTCCTCATATTCATCAGAGAAAGAAGAATAATTAAAAGTATCTTCTAAGGCTACATAAGCGTCTGTATAGACCTCATATGTAAAGTTATCTTCATACATCATGATATACCCGGAGATCTCACCATTACCGATCTGGGCACTACCACGTTCAAAATTAATATACATTGGGCTCTTTACTACACCCACCACATTACAGAAATTCACATTCAATGAATCGGATAATTCACTATCAGGATCACCATTCTTGAAATTCAATGTATTTCCTACAAAGAAGCTTTGAGGAGCCTTGATCGAATTCTCTACTACACACTCATTCTTTGCTTGAGGATAACGCCCTTCTACTAATTGAGGACGATTCATGAACACATCAGAATCCGGATCCATTCCCTTAGGATAAGAATATACCTTTACAATATGCTGATCACTCTCATCATATACAAATAGATCGACAGAATAGCCACCTACTACCTCTTTAACACCATCTACTTCTTCCAAAGCAACCAGATCCTCTTCTGTAATACCATAGTTACCCATAATATGGAAATCTCCTAGATAAGATTCTTGATAATACTTATCCGCAGAGTCTTTCATATTCGGACAAGTCATCTTGATCCCACAGAAGAAACCTGTTCCCAAGGCAACGATAGCAGCGATCGATAAGAATCTACTCTTTGTCTTCCATACTTCTCGTAAAGTATCTTTCAATAAAGCACTCTTCATACTACTACCACTCGATCATATCGATATCTACTGGTTCACTATTGATACGAATAGACTCTACTTTCGAATTCTTCATAGTAATGATCCTATCAGCCATTGGTGTAATAGCTTGGTTATGGGTAATGACGATCACTGTCATACCATTCTTACGAGAAGTTTCTTGTAATAGTTTCAATACTTGCTTACCAGTTTGGTAGTCTAACGCACCAGTAGGTTCATCACATAGTAATAACTTAGGATTCTTAGCTAAGGCTCTAGCAATAGAAACACGTTGCTGTTCTCCTCCTGATAATTGAGCAGGAAAGTTATTCATACGATCTTGTAGACCAACCATCTCTAATACCTTATCCGCA
Organism: Erysipelotrichaceae bacterium; assembly: GCA_015058845.1. GTDB lineage: Bacteria > Bacillota_I > Bacilli_A > Erysipelotrichales > Erysipelotrichaceae > SIG230. The sequence continues at coordinate 9,581 of SVBO01000006.1, read as the reverse complement.
GGTAATGGATTCTTACAGATCTGTGTAGCTAATTCTACGTTCTCTTTTGCTGTTAGATTTGGTACTAAGTTATAGAACTGGAATACGAAACCAATATCTAATCTACGATACTTAGTTAACTCTTTAGAAGAATACTTAGCAATATCCTTTCCATCTACTAAGATCTGTCCTTCATCAGCATTATCCATACCACCAAGCATATTCAATACTGTTGTCTTACCTGCACCAGAAGCCCCTACGATCACAGCAAATTCACCTTTCTCGATCTCGAAGTTGACGCCATTACTAGCAACGATCTCTACTTCTCCCATTTGATAGCGTTTATATACATCTTTAAATTCTACATAACTACTCATCTGCTTACCTCCATTAAATGAAACATAAAGTATAAATACTCATAGATCAATTTCTTAGACTCTTCTTTAGGTAAAGAAGACATCATTTGAAAACAAGACAACATCCCTGCCATGACAGAATCAGCAATCACATTTGCTAATGAGATATCATGGATCGAAGGGATCTGAGTCATAATAGCCTGAGTAATAGACTCTGATAGTTTTCTCTTATACACACTATATTTCTCTGTATTCATAGCACGCATAATGATCATGATCTGATAACGATATTTTGTATAAATTGAAACGATCTGTTCAGAAACAATATGCAGATATTCTAGCGTATTATCATTATGACTAGCAATATCTATGATCATCTTATCTAGATCCTTTACGATCGGTTCCATGACAGCATCCATCAAGGAATTCTTATCCTTAAAGTACGCATATATATTCCCCACTGTCATCCCAGCACTCTGTGCGATCTGTCTTAAGGATGCTTTCTCATACCCCTTATCACAGAATTCGATAAGAGCAGAATCTAAGATCCTTTGTTTTACTTCTTGCTTCAGAATCTGCATACTATTCCTCCTTCGTAAGGATTATTATACACCTGTTTAATATTGCCTTCAATATGTAATACTACAATTACCAATAATATACAAAGATATTACAAATAAAAAGACTAGCAATTCGCTAGTCCATGAAATCTAATAATATGTCATGTAAGATCTCCATACCCTTTGGGGTAGTAGCCATATACCCATCCTGAATAGAAATATTACCCAACGCAATATGCTTCCCGATAGCATCTTTGTATCTCTCTTTAAAAGAAATAGAGAATCTCTCATTAATATCTTGGATCCTTATCCCCTTCTTTAACCTAAGACCCATCATCAGCATTAAGAAGATCTGTTCCTCTTGACTCTCCTTAGTACTCTCTAAGATATATTCCCCATTTAAATATGTTTGAAAGTTACGAGTATTCTCATATCTTACACCATCAATATAACCAACAGCCCCCATACCAGCACCAACATAATCATGGAATAACCAATAGCCCTTATTATGCATAGATTCATATCTTTCTTCTCTAGCATAATTAGCCACCTCATATTGATGGAAACCATTCAACTCTAAAAGATCTCTTCCCTTCTCATACATTTCACCTTCTAGCTCATTATCCACTAGTTCTTGATGGGCTCTACCAAAAGCAGAATTCTCTTCAATAGTTAATGAATACATAGAAATATGAGTAAGTTTCGTATGAGTGAGAACTTCTAGATCTTCTATGAATTGCTTTGTGGTCTGTTTAGGTAATCCATAGATCATATCTGCTGAGATATTAGTAATACCATTGTTATAGATAATATCAATAGCATCTAATGCTTGTGTAGCAGTATGTTTACGATTCACATATGTTAGGATATCATCTTGTAAACACTGGATCCCAAGAGATATTCTATTGACGCCATAAGAACGTAGCAACTTAACTTTAGAGTCCTCAATATGTTCTGGATTAGCTTCTAGAGTATATTCCGTATGTTCTGTTACATATGGAGATAAGATCTTTAGTAATCTCTCTAACTCACTATATGTAAGAGCACTAGGTGTACCTCCACCAATATATAAAGTATCTACTTGAGAGAGTATTCCTCTATCCACATAACCTTGTAACTCTTTCTCTAGCTCTAATAAATAGCTATCTGCCAATTTCTCTTGATAAGGAACTCGAAAGAAATCACAGAATGCACAGATATGAGTACAGAAAGGAATGTGAACATATAAATGCTTACTCATACCTTAGGATACCTACGAGCCACATCAACTAACTTCTCTTCAATGATCTCTGTCACATTCCAATCAAGATCATACGCAAGTGATAAAGCATACATCAACACATCTGCTAACTCACTCTTTACACTCTCTAGATCTACATTCTCCTCTGAGAACTGATAGCACTCCAATAACTCTGCTGCCTCTACAATAATAGACTTGGCTAGAATAGCAGGTGTATCACTAGCCTTCCATCCTCTTTCTTCTCTAAATGTTTCGATAATATTCTTTAATCTTTCCATATATTCTCCTTATAGAATGTTCTCCATATATGTCTTCTGAACATCCATACCCATTCTCTGATAGAACTTCATAGCACTCTCATTCAATGCCCATACATTTAAAGTAAGATTATAACAACCACTTTCCTTCGCAAATTCCTTCACATATTTAAACATCGTACTACCTAGATGTTGTCCTCTTACCTTCTCATCTACACATAGATCATCGATATATAATGTCTTGATATCTGTTAAGATATTGTTATTGATATGTTGTTGGAAGATACAGAAGGCATAAACTAATACATTTTCTTCTTCATCTACTCCCACAAAGATCGGACGTGTGTCATCTTGTAAGATCTGTGTTAATTCTTCTGGTGTATATTTCTCAGCATCTGGTTTAAAAAGATCTGGTCTCCCTTTATGATGTACCATCAATACTTGTCGTAATAGTCTCATCAAACCATCCATATCTTGTACAGTCGCTCTTCTAATATGCATATATATACCTCCTAGAATCTTATTCTTAATCATTATACTCACATTATCTTTCAATCTCAAGACTTACCCATAAATAAAGAGTGTTGTTTCCAACACTCTTACTCATCATCCATAGAAAGAACACTCATGAATGCTTCTTGTGGTACTTCTACACTTCCCACGCTCTTCATACGTTTCTTACCTTCTTTTTGTTTCTCTAATAACTTCTTCTTACGAGATACGTCACCACCATAACACTTCGCTAATACGTTCTTACGTAAAGATTTGATATCACTTCTAGCTACTACCTTACCATTGATCGCTGCTTGTACAGGGATCTCGAATTGTTGACGTGGGATCAATGTCTTTAATTTCTCTACGATCACTTTACCACGAGCATAAGCAAAGTCTTTATGAACAACAAATGACAAGGCATCGACGATATCTCCATTTAATAAAATATCCATCTTAGCTAATTTACTTGCTTGGTATCCTACTAATTCATAGTCAAAGGAAGCGAATCCTCTAGAAATAGATTTCAAACGATCAAAGAAGTCATATACGATCTCTGATAGAGGGATCTCATAAACTAGACTCATACGTAGATCATCGATATAGTGCATATCTGTATAGATACCACGTTTCTTTTGACATAGTTCCATGATCGGTCCTACATATTCCTTAGGTGTCATCATAGTAGCTTTCACGAATGGCTCTTCGATCCTTTCAATACGAATTGGATCAGGCATTTGAGATGGGTTATCTACAGATACCATAGAGCCATCTGTTAAGTAAGCATGGTATATTACAGATGGAGCAGTAGCGATTAATTCTAGATTGAATTCTCTTTCTAGTCTTTCTTGTACTACGTCCATATGTAGAAGACCTAAGAATCCACAACGGAAACCAAATCCTAAAGCTTGAGATGTTTCTGCTTCAAATTGTAAGGCAGAGTCATTTAATTGTAGCTTCTCTAATGCTTCACGTAAGTCATTATAACGAGCAGAATCGATCGGATATAGTCCACAGTATACCATTGGATTTAGTTTACGATATCCAGGTAATGGAGCACTAGCAGGATTTTCCTTTAAAGTAATAGTATCCCCGACAGTAACATCCTTCACAGACTTGATAGAAGCAGCGATCCAACCAACTTCCCCTACATGTAAACAATCTTTCTTCACTTCCTTAGGAGTACGTACCCCTAGTTCAGTAACTTGATAAGAAGTACCAGTAGCCATGAAGTAGATCTCATCTCCTACCTTCACACTACCTTCCTTGATACATACAAATGCGATAACACCACGATACGCATCATACACAGAGTCGAATACAAGAGCTTGTAGAGGATTATCCACATTCCCTTTAGGAGCAGGTACATTATGGACAATAGCTTCTAAGACATCTCCTACATTTAGACCACTTTTCGCAGAGATCAATGGAGCATCTTGGGCAGGAAGACCGATCACATTCTCGATCTCTTCGATCACGCGTTGAGGATCAGCACTTGGTAAGTCGATCTTATTAATAACAGGTAAGATCTCTAGGTCATTATCTAAGGCTAAGTATACATTAGCTAATGTTTGCGCTTCGATCCCCTGAGCCGCATCCACTACTAAAACAGCCCCCTCACAAGCTGCTAATGAACGAGATACCTCATAGGTAAAGTCGACATGTCCTGGTGTATCGATCAAATGGAATGTATATTCTTCTCCATCTTTAGCAGTATATTTTAATTGAACAGCATTTAACTTGATCGTGATCCCACGTTCTCTTTCCAATTCAAGAGTATCTAATATTTGATTCGTCATATCACGAGATTCTACTGTCTTAGTCAATTCTAGAATACGGTCTGCTAGAGTAGATTTCCCATGGTCGATATGTGCAATAATCGAGAAATTTCTTATATTCTTCTGATTCATCATCTCAAACTCCTTTAAATATATTAATTATAGCAGAAATGCTTTTCAAAAGCAAAACTATTCACTAAAACGCTTACTAGTAGTGATCATTACTAAGGGAATACAAGTCAGTACAGCACTGATCAAGAAGATCATATTACTACTACCATATTGATAGATCCATCCAAATACTTGTGAAGATAATGCTGTAGTGATCGTATACGTAGCATTATACAAACTCATAGCCGTAGATAACATCTTACGATCAATACGTTTATACATAAATTCAACATTTCCTACTGTACCTACACCGATCATGATGCCATGTAGGGTAGAAGCTACTAAGAATAAGATAATATTATTACTGAAAGCATAGACTAATAGTCGAATGATCTGGGAGATACAAGCTAGAATATATACTTTCTTTAATCCTAATTTCTTAACAAATGTATTGATATACATAACTAAGAATACTTCTGGTAATACCATCGCACAAGAGAAGATCCCAATGATACTATCTGGTTGCTCCAAAGTAGCTACTAAGTGATTTCCCGCATAGGCTACGGCACAGTCTAGGATCATGGTTGTAAAGATCATGACGATAGTAATAAAGATAAAGTCTTTGTTCTTCAGTAATGCTAGTCCATCTTTAGTAATAGATACCTTTTCCTTACTAGTCTCACTCTCTGCCTTAGGAAAGAACCATACTAGAATAGCTCCTAATACCATACATAGTACATAGCACCCTACATAAGGACCCTGTTCTCCAAACATATTCAAGATATTCGCGATCACAAAGGCTCCTACTAGATATCCTAGTGAACCAATAGCACGAATGAAGCTAAACTTCATATCAAAGCGATTACAGATCTTTACACTTAAACTATCTGCTAATGATCCAATATCACTTCTAAAGATCAATAATAATGTAGCAGTGATGAGTACATATACAAACTCTGTTTGGGCTCTCCATACTAACATCGAAGCCCCTGCTAATAACATAAGACCTGAAATGACTGCTTTCTCATTCTTTGTCTTATCACATAGCATACCGAAAATAGGAGCACAGATCATAGCACAGATCAATCCTACTAAAGAGATCATACCGATCTGTGATCCATTAAACCCTATTCTCTCATAATATACATTCACATAAGGGGAATAGACTCCCATAGTGATATAATGCAGTAAATAATACCCTGCGATGATCCACGTTATTTTGTTCTTCATACGTTTTCCCTTTTTCACATTCAATATCTTAATGGAAAATAGTAGTATTGTCTAGCGAAAATAAAAGAAAACGAGGTCTCCCTCGTTATTTCTTAGCATAATAGCATTTTGGTCCTTCTTCTACACACAACCAGTATCTATCACTATCACTCTTATAGAAAAGATCTCTCTTACCATTCTCTTTATCTACAATAGAGATCATATGCTCTGGATCACTGATAGTCGTATCAGAAGCCTCTACCCACTCTAAACTACTCCATACCTCTAAGAAAGCATCTACTTCTTCTTTATTAGCATTCTGATCCAATGCCTTGAAAAAGATACTAAGATCGCTGGATTCTTGCTTCAACTCTAATGAATCCTCCATATTGATCATGGCTTGTTTACCGACTGCTGTAGTAACCATGGGAGCATTCGCTTGTGGGATCCCTACAGAACCATTATATGTTTCCTCTGTTCTAGAGAGATCATATACCCCACTAGCATCATCCATCATCTCCACATCCCCAGTATTATAACTAGCAACATCCGCACTATAGTTCTTGTAACTATTAGTGGGTATGAATAATACTGCTACTAGCGCTACAGCACATACTTCTATTTGTCTATATAGATCTTTGTTATTACTTTTCACAGAAGGTGTATTCGTATACTGTGATTGCTTATTTCGAACTAATTTAGTCCATGTAGTATTTAAATAAAGTTGGTATACAGTGTATATGATAAAGAAACATATTAATGCTATTGATCCATATTTCAACATTCATTCACCTACTTTCTTAAATAACTCTTGAATGCAGCTACATACGTACGATTGACTTCGATCACTTTACGGTTATTCAACGTGATCGTTAATTTCCCATTTAAATGTGGTTTAACCGCATAGATCTGTGCTATATTTACAATACAGCTCTTACCTACTCGGATCATTCCAAATGGCTCTAACTGTTCACTTAATTGATATAACTTCAATGGAAGCAATACAGTGGAATCATTCGTATATGCATAAATATCATTTCCAAATGATTCAATATATACGATATCTTCTAGAGGTACCTTGACCTCTCCATCCTCACTCTTACCTTCAAGATAGATCTTCTTTACTTCAGTAAAGAACTGGATCTTAGAAGCTATATCATTTAGATGTTCCATATCGAATACTAGATTGATCTTATCGCTCTCCATATCCTCCTTGCATCGGCATAGGACGATCTCATAGGATGGGCTTTCTTCAATGCCTAGTACTTGTTTAATTTTCTCTTTATCAGTAATTGAGAATTTGATCTTAAACATATTCCCTCTCCTAAGACAGTTCTATTCTATCTTGTTTCTATATCTTTGAAAATACCCTTTGGGTATCTTACTTAAAATGCAATATAAGTTACATAGAAGTAGCGAAAACTTCTCCTACTAATTGCTTTCCAAAACCATTATAGAAGTCCTTAGCACTCATCTTAGACTTCCCTTCCATCTGCATCGCAGAGATATACACATATCCCTCACCAGCCTTGACCTTCATACCCTTTTCCTCAAAAGATACTACTGTACCACTTACTACAGAATCACTCTTGATCTCACCTTTACTAACGCCCCAAAACTTCATCTTCTTACCCTTGATGATCCCATAGCTTACAGGCCAAGGAATAAGTGAACGAATATGATCATAGATCTCTTGCTGAGACTTTGTAAAGTCTACGAATTCTTCTTCTTTGCTAACATTATATGCGAAAGTGGCTTCACTCTCATTTTGTGGTATTCCGACTAATTCCCCATTCAATAATCTAGGTAGCTCTTCTTTCACTAACTCACTACCTAAACCCATTAAACGATCATGTAGACTACCTACAGTATCATCCTCTACAATAGGAGTCGCACGTTTCGCTAACATATCTCCAGCATCCATTCTCTTCGCCATATACATCAACGTAACACCAGTTTCCTTCTCCCCATACATAATAGACTTATGGATCGGAGCCCCTCCACGTAAACGAGGAAGTAGTGAAGCATGGACATTGACACAACCATACTTAGGTGTATTCAGAATGATCTCTGGTACGATCTGTCCATACGCACAAGTGACGATCAAGTCTGGTTGATAGTCTAATACTTCTTGATATTCTTGTTTAATAGAAATTGGTTGGATCACTGGAATGTTATTGTCTAAAGCTAATTGCTTTACTGGAGAGTATACGATAGTTTGTGCTCTTCCTACTTTCTTATCAGGTTGTGTTACTACTGCTACTACATTATATCTCTCCTCTAATAGAGTTTGTAGAATAGAACAAGCAAACTCTGGAGTTCCCATAAATATTACACGTGTCATAAATAATCACCTCAGCATCCATTATAAACAATTAAAAAGGGAAAGACAACACTTTCCCTACTTCAAAAGCATATTCACTAACTCCCCGATCAATCCGATCAACACATGCATAATATTCGATAACCCCAATGATATCGCATTTCCTAACTCTCCTGCCTTATTCTCTTTCGTATTCAGAATCACTGCCTTACCACTCCCATAAGACTCCTCTAAGATCAACTCTTGCGCAATATCACTCTCAAACTGTGATACCTTTTCCTCTAACGTATCTGTAAATACCTGTTGATACTCATAAATATAACTGATCCCTAATAAAACGATACACACAGCAATCGCATCCCAGATCCTCTTCATACACATACCTCTACTTAGTCATCATCTCCACAAATACATCTAACGTATTCAAGACTTCCTCATAATAATTTGTATTAGATCCTACTTCTAATAAGATCACATGACTTCCTAGATCTTGGTTATACGTAGATCGTATCGTATAGGTTGATTTCATTATAGGGATAGGTTGTTTACTCATTTTGTCGATTATGCTAGAAGCTGTTTGATAATTTTCCTGATACTTCTCATGATTGATCCCGATCGATACCATCAACTTCGCATATCTCTTTCCTTCATATGTTACATACGTACTCTCTCTTGGTAGAGCATCTCTATGAAAGTCAATGATCAAGTCATATTCTCTTTGCGCCATAGCTTCCTTCAAGAATACTCTAGAGACACTATATAACTGCTTATATCCCATATCCCTCTCTCTCCCATACTTCACAAAGTCATCCTCGATCACATCTACTTCTACTCCCTTTGCCTCTAATTGTTGTTGTAGATATAAGGCTCCACTTACAACACTTCCTTGGTCTGCATATTCTTCCATCTGATGTGTATTATAGATCAGAATAGACTTATAAGCTCCTTGAGTAGGAATAGAGGGAATACTAGGTTCCTTTACTGTAATATCCTCATACTCACTATATTCCTCATGTCTTTGTAAGGATTGCTCATACATAGCTAAGTCATAACTAGTAGAAGTGACTAGAAAGGATAAAGGGATCGTTTGGGTTTGCTTAGAGGGTTGTAGGAGTGTTTCCATAATAGTTAGACTAGTATTAGTTTGTAGTAGAGCAAAGAAGCCTTGTTTAAACGTAGTTTGTGTTAGGAATAAGAATAATAAAGATAGTTTCCATAGTACACTCCATACCTTCTTCATATATATTCCTCCCTTATAGAAATATATATGCCTAAA
>SVBO01000001.1 GCA_015058845.1 Erysipelotrichaceae bacterium | reverse complement strand
AAAAGGTTCTTTACTAGTCCTTCTTTCTTACGTGGTGCACTGTATAAGCATAAAGAAGGACTAGTAAAGAACCTTTTGTGATGAATGATCTCTTGAAACTCTTCACTCTTTAGTATTCTTCTGTATCTCTTCACGGATATACCTTCCTTCTTATGAATAAAGTAATAATGTAAAAAAAGTCACCAAGCGGTGACCTTCTCTTACGCAGACAATACTTTTCTACCTTTGCTACGACGACGAGCTAACACTTTGCGGCCGCCCACTGTTTTCATACGAGCTCTGAACCCGTGAACTCTTTGGTGTTTTCTTTTACTAGGTTGATATGTTCTTTTCATACTAGAAGCCACCTCCTTAATTCCTTCATTGATACAATTGAACAATATGCTTAATGATAATATCAAATTTTAGACCATTAGTCAATATAAATCTTTAAAAAACTAAGCATATATCCAAGATAAGTAAAAACTATTAATAACACCTTTCATATACTATTGTAATTGCAACATATTTTAAATATTTTCTTTTAATCTTCTATTTTAAACCCTTAAATTACTTTAAATACAAATAGATCTTTTATCTTTATATCAATACTATTTATTATATTCTGTAATATTTTGACATACTACTTTCTCAAAAGTATAATGATAGTAAAGATATATAGAAGGGAATGAAGATCCATGAAGCGTATTCTAACTGTTAGAGAAGTATTAAGTAACAACAAAGCTCTTCAATTACTATGTGGCGAAAAAGGTATAGATAATTTTGTTTCTTGGAATATATATTTAGATAGTGATGCTATCGTTTCATATCCATTTAGTGGGCAAGAATTAGTATTTTCTGATTTCGATCATTATTCCGAAGATAAAATGATCTCTTTGATCCAAATTCTATTAAAGAATAACGTTAGTGGATTAGGACTTAAAGATTCGTCTGTACTAACTGAGAAAGTTCTTAAACTAGTAGAAGCTAATCTATTACCTCTATTCTACTATCCATCTAATATGCATATCCAACAAAATATAAAGCAACAGAATAGTTATATCACAAATGACGAAGATGGATGCTTCACAATTAGTGAAAATTATTATAATACACTTACTTCTCTAGGAAATGGCCATAGTTCTAAGAATTACGAAGAATATAATGTAAACTTATTTGTATCCAAAAAACCTATCACCTACGATTTCACTAAGAAATACATAGAATATACTGCTAACTTTTTAGGAATAGATATCTGTTATTGGCACATTTTAACAGAACCAATCTATTCTTCTAAAAATTGTCCAAAAATTCAAGCTTTATTAGATATGGATACCTTTAACAAACTAGATCATATATCAGAATACGATTTCTACCAAGGAGATCATTTTGTAGCTGCTAAGATAAACTTTTTAGATGAAAGATACGTTTACATCTTATTCTATAGTCCAGATCCATTTGAAACTTACTTTTCCTATATTTTTTCTCGTTTCACATCTTTCTTACGATCTAAGGTAAAAGAAGCATTTGCTTTACAATTAGAATTTGAACATGTTATTAAGAGTGAATGGTTACAACATCTATTCCGTGGAGATCTTTCTGAGTATACTATAAAGAAGATCATGAAGTCTTGTGGTATTGAAGAAGATCCTTCTGCCTTTATGGTCAGTTGTTTCAAAATCACCAATACATCTCGGTCTCTAGTTCAAAGATATGATAATCTATCTAGATATCCTCTCTTAAATGACCATACAATTAAGATTTCTATGATCCAATATCGTACTTTCTTAAAACATGGAATATTATCGATTCCGATCATTGAAAATAATTACTTAAAATTATTAGTGATATTTCCTCAGAAATTGAAAGATTGGAGAGAAAAGCTAAATATATGCATTCAAGATATAGTAAAGAAAGAATCTATATTTGAAGTTTCTGATAGAATTGCTTTTGGAAAGATCGTATATACCATCTCTGATATTAAGCAAAGTCATGATACTGCTATATTCGCTTGTAATGTTTCAAAAAAGATAAAGGGTAGGGTATTATTATACGATGATCTATATATTTTGCGTATATTTGAAACTATGAAGCAAGAACATCTATTAGATGACTTTATTCACGATCACCTTACAGAATTATTAGAAGAAGACAACAAGGAACTTCTCCACACTCTAAAAATATATTATGATTGCAACTGTTCTAAGCAAAGAGCATCTAAAGAATTATTTGTTTCTAGACAAACTCTTTATTCGCGATTAAAAAAGATCGAATCTATTCTTGGAGAAGATTTTGATATAGGAGATAAACGTCTTGCTTATGAGTTTGCTATTCGTGCTATTTCCTATTTATACTAATAATCAAAATGTGAATTATTCTATTTCAATAACTTTACATAATGTAAAGTTATTTTTTTATTTTCTAATCATTATGTATATTTTTGTTAACATATCATTTAAATAAATCTATATTTTATTTATTTTACTTGAATAGTTATTTACAATTATGTTGTGAAATAAACAATAAAAAGAAAGGAGAAAAATTAATGTTTAATTACGATTCAAAATGCTATCCATATCCATCTCAGAAAACATCTGTTTTCGGTAGAAATGGTATGGTATGTACTTCTACTCCATTAGCTGCACAAGCTGGATTAGACATCTTGAAGAAGGGTGGTAATGCTGTAGATGCTGCAATTGCTTCCATGATCACTTCAACGGTAGTAGAACCAACTATGAATGGTGTTGGTTCTGACAACTATGCTATTGTTTGGATGAAAGATAAGATCTATGGAATGAATGCTAGTGGACCTTCTGCTAAGAATTTATCAGTCGATAAATTAAAAGAACAAGGCTTCGACAAAATGCCTACACTAGGATGGCATGCAGTCAATGTGCCAGGTGCTCCTGCTGGATGGTATGCATTATCTAAACGCTTTGGTAATCTTCCATTCAAAGATCTATTTGAAACTGCTATCAAGTATGCAGAAGAAGGATATCCAGTATCACCTCAAGTTACAACTGACTGGGAAAGTAATGTTGGACTTCTAAAAAAGTGTTCTCAAGGAACTAAGATTGAAGGTATTCCATTTAAAGGTTTAGATGAAGAACAAATTAAACCATTCTTAGAATACTTTGGAAAAGTACCTAAACCAGGAGAAATGTACAAAAATCCTGATATGGCTAAAACACTTAGATTATTGGCAGAAACAAACTGTGATGAACTATATCATGGTGAAATTGGTAAAGCATTAGTTGATTTTGCAAATAAATGTGGTGGTTTCATGTCTATGGAAGACTTAGAAACTTATCAACCAGAATGGGTAGATCCAATCAAAGTTAATTACCGTGGATATGATGTTTGGGAAATCCCACCTAATGGTAATGGTATTTCATTATTAATGGCACTCAATATTCTTAAGGGATTTGATCTAACAGAAAAAGAATCTACTCGTACATATCACTTATTATTTGAATGTATGAAACTAGCTTATATGGATTCTATGACATATGTAACAGATAGTAAGTATATGCGAGTAACACCTGAACAAATGTTAGATGAGAATTATGCTTCTGCAAGAAGAGCATTAATCAAAGATAATGAAGCGATCATGCCTACTCCTGGTAGACCAGATCAAGGTGGTACAGTATATTGTGCTACTGCTGACAAGGATGGTAACATGGTATCTATGATCCAAAGTAACTATATGATGTTTGGTTCTGGTATTACTGTTCCTGGTTATGGTTTCCCATTAAATAATCGTGGAAGTCAATTCACATTTAATCCAGAAGATGCAAATGTATTAGTTGGTGGAAAGAAATCATTCCATACTATTATTCCTGGATTCTTATCTAAAGATGGAGAGGCAATTGGTCCATTTGGATGCGTAGGAGCATTCATTCAACCACAAGGTCAATTAACTCTATTAACAAATATGATCGACTTTGGTATGAATCCACAAGCTGCTATCGATTCTCCACGTTGGTTCTGGGAAGAAGGTAAACGTGTTGCTGTTGAGAAAGATCTACCAGAACACATCTTCGACCAATTATCACGTATGGGACATCAACTTGTAAGAGGTAATTATAAGCCGAACATGGGTAGAGCACAAGTAATCATTCGTGACCCAGAAACTGGTGTATTAAATGGGGCAACGGATAAACGTTGTGACTCTAATCCAGCAGCTTATTAATTAATAATTAAAATATCATAAATAAAAAGAAAGGAGATTATTATGGTAAAGTTTGATCCGTATAGTTACAAATTCAATTCTCGTAGAAGAAGTGTATATGCTAAAAACGGTATGGTAGCTTCTTCTCATCCACTAGCATCTGAGGCAGGTATGCGAATGCTAGAAACAGGTGGTAATGCAATCGATGCATGCGTTGCAATGGCTATCATGTTACCTGTTGTAGAACCTGCTGCTACTACATTTGGTAGTGATAACTTTGCTATTATTTGGAATGAAGACAAATTACATGGTATGAGTTCTTCTGGTTGGTCACCTAGAGGATTGACTGAAGAATATATTAAATCTAAAGGTTACCAAGGAAAGATCCCAATGGGTGGTTGGGATTGTACTACACTACCTGGATGTGTTAAGGGTTGGGTAAACTTATTAGAAAAGTTCGGTACTAAGACTCTAGCTGAAGTAGCTGCCCCAGCGATCGAAGCTGCTGAAGAAGGTTTCCCTATTTCTCCATATGTACAAGGATCATTCGTGAAATGGAGAAATATCTTGAAAGGTAACTTAAATGAAGAGCAATTAAAGAACTTTGATGATCTATTCTTCCCTAATGGACAACCACCTAAACCAGGTCAATTAGTAAAATATCCAGCTATGGCAAAATTCTTAAGAGAAGTAATTGCTACAAATGGTGATACTGTATATGGTGGTGATGTAGCTAAGGCTATCGTTAGAGAATCTAAGAAAACAGGTGGTCTATGGGAATTAGAAGACTTTGAAGGTTTCGATTCTGTATTCCATGATCCTCTACGAGTTAATTATCGTGGTTATGAGATCTGTGAACTTCCTCCTAATGGACAAGGTATCACTGCTCTGATCGCTTTAAATATCTTGAAGGGCTATGAATTTGGTCCAAATGATTTTGGTACACCTAGAGCCACTCATATTCAAATGGAAGCATTAAAAGCTGCTTTTGCAGATGCAAAGGCTTATGTAGCTGATCCTGATTATATGACTAAGGTAACATGTGATCATTTATTAAATCCTAAATATGCTGATCTACGTCGCGAAATGATCGATGAAAATGTTGCTCAAGATTGGAAAGCTGGCGAACCAGATAGCTGTGATACTTGCTACTTCTGTGCAGCGGATACTAATGGACATATGATCTCTATGATCCAATCTTGTTATAATCCATTTGGTTCTGCAGTAGTGATCCCTGAATATGGTCTAGTACTACAAGCACGTGGAGCTACATTTACAGTAGAAGATGGACATCCAAACAACGCTGGTCCACATAAACGTCCTTATCAAACTATCATTCCTGCTTTCTTAATGAAAGACGGAAAACCTGTTGGTCCATTTGGAGTAATGGGTGGATATATGCAACCACAAGGTCATGTCATGGTAGCTATGAACTTAATTGACTATCATATGAATCCTCAAGAAGCATTAGATGCTCCAAGATTCTGCTGGCAAGCAGGTACAAATTTCGATATCGAAGATCACTACAATCCAGCTACATTAGAAGCATTAGAATTTAAAGGACATAAATTAAATGTTATGAATGCTTATACTGGAGGTTATTGTGATAGACCATTTGGTAGAGGACAGATCATTCTATTAACTGATGAAAATACATTAGTTGGTGGATCTGATGGTCGTGGTGATGGATGTATTATTGGTAAGTAAAGAAAGGAATATGTACTAGCCTTTCATTAGGCTAGTACTCCTATTAAAAGTATAAGTATATGGGTAATATATTGATCATTCTATCAGCTATTTGCTTCTCACTAAGTGGAACATGGGTAGTATTACTAAAAGAATATAATCTGGATGTATATACACTTACTGCTTTTCGTTTAGCATTCTCTGTAATATTTAGTGCCATAGCTATCAAATATACTAATAATAATTTTATAGTAAGTTATAAAGAACTAAGAGATCTTTCTACCTTTGGATTAGGTGGAGTAGCTACTTTATTACTATACTCCGCTGCTGCATATCATATTCCAAGTGGTCTTGTTTGTTTATTAAATTTCTGCTATCCAATTATTGTCGCTCTCTTTTCATTCCTCCTTTATAAAGAAAAGATCGGTAAATGGAAAATAATAGCTTCAGCCTTAATGATGATTGGTTTAATCATGATAAGTGGTGGTGGATCTATGAACTTTATGGGATTTATTCTAGGATTATTATCTGCTGTAACTTTTTCAATATATGTACTTGCTCAAGAACATAGTACCATGTCTAAAATACATGGATTGAAGATAGTATTCTATACTTCTCTCATTGGATTTATTCTAATTACTTTTTCTCTCATTGGATTTAATAAACTATTAATTCCTACTGTTCCTTATGTATATTTTATATCTGCTATTGGAGCATTGATAACTCAAGTAGGTGCTAATACATGTCTGGCACTCGGTATGCAGAAAGGTGTTAGTTCTACTAAAGCCTCTTTCTTAGCTATTATAGAACCAGCATTTGCCCTTATTTGGGATAAGGTATTATTTAATGTTAGTCTATCTACTATTTCTATGATAGGTATTCTAATTATTTTCTCATCATTCTTTATTACATTAAAAACATAATAATAGAAAGGAGTATATATGAAAAATAATAAGACATTTAAATATGTCATTGAAGTTATTTCTGTTATTGCTGCTATCGCCGTATGTATGATGTCTCCTACTGATATGCTATCTAAACAAGCATTATTAGTATTAGGTATAACTCTATGGGGTGTAATCAACTTAGTAATTGGTTTATTTGATTCTTACGTAGTAGGTCTTACTATGTGTATGCTTTGGTTCGTAAGTGGTGCTGTTCCTATTGGTACTGCTATGGCTGGTTTCACAAGTACTACTTGGTGGTTGATCATTGGTGTTATGGGTCTGGGTGCTGCAGTTAGTAAATCAGGTCTATTAAAGAGATTATCTCTATTATCTCTAAAATTCTTTAAACCTACTTATAGTGGACAACTACTAGCAATCGTTATAATGGGTGTGTGTATTGCTCCATTGATTCCTAGTACAACAGCTAAATGTGCTATCATGGGTGCTTTAGTTCTTGGTATCTGTGATGAATTAGGTCTACCAAAAAGAGGTATGGGTCGTTTTGGTTTATTAATGGCATTGTGGTTAGGATTTAATATCTCTGGTAACTTCTTCGTAAATGCATCTTTCCAAGGTTACATGGTTCTAGGACAATTACCAGCTGAAACTCAAGAAATCTATAACTGGACTACTTGGTTTATCAGAAGCTTACCATGGTCTGTTACAGTCACTGTTCTATACTACTTGTTCATTAAATTCTTCTATAAAGAGACTAATACAAAAGAGATTTCTAAAGAATATATTGATGAGCAATTCAAGGCTCTTGGCGGATTTACTAGAGATGAGAAGATCGTTGCTGCTGTTATGGCTGTATGCTTAGTATTATTCGTATTTGAACAACAAACTGGTATTGGCTCTGTTGTAGTAGCTGTACTAGCAATGTGTGCATTATCTATGCTTAAAGTTATTGGTCCACAAGAATTTGTTGGAAAGACATTATGGCCATTGATCGTATTTATCGGTGTAGCATTAGGTATGGGTGGAGTATTCTCTGCTGTAGGTATTACTAATTGGTTAGTGGCTTTATTACAGCCAATTGCACAAGGTTTGACTAATCCTTATCTATTCGTAATAGTAATTTGTTTAATTACATATGTAGTACGTATCTTAGTCGACCAAGTATCTACAAACGTATTATTAGTTTCTATTGTTATTCCATTAGCACAAGGTCTAGGAATGGATCCATGGATCGGTGCAGTGATCGTATATGGATGCTCTGTTGTATTCTATCCAACATATGTTCATCCTAATATGTTGATCTGTTATGGTGCTGTTGGTGGAGAAGAAAATGTAGATATCAAACATGCATTAACTGCTGACATTGCATATATGGTAGTTTGTATGATTGGTTTCTTGATCTCTGTTCCATTCTGGCAAATGTTTGGAATGATCTAATATATTAATTAACAAAAAAAATTTCTCTATATCATATTAATGGAAGAGTATTGGTATATAATTATCAATACTCTTTTTTCTAATATCAAAAAGTACTGATTAAATGTTTAAAAAACACCCATCAGTACTTCATATTTATATTATTAATTACTTTCTAATATATATAATACCAAATGCCTCAGTTCCAACATGAGTACCAATCACTGGTCCCATATGTACTCTATTAATATCAGTAATACCACGCTCACGTAGTTTATTCTCTAACTTTTCTACATTATTCTCACCTAAAGTACAAATAGTATAGAATCTATGAGCAAGATCTGGTTCATATTTTCTAGTCACATCTACGATCTCATTCATAACACGAGTAGTACCAATAGTCTTACTAGCCACACCAATAGTACCCTCAGGAGTAACATATATCACAGGCTTTACCTTTGCAATACTACCAATGACAGCAGACTTACGATCTAATCTACCACCCTTATATAAATACTCTAACTTATCAACGCTTAAATACACCATCACTCTCTTCTTTAATTCATTTATAGTATCCACTATCTCATGAATATCTTTATTCTCCTTGATCATTCTTTGAGCTTCTTGTGCTAATAAATAAGCTCCATAAGATCCAGTTAAAGAATCAATAACATATATATTATCATAATCCACCATCTCCTTAGCGATCATAGCACTTTGATAAGTACCACTCACACCACTCGATAAAAGAATACATAATAAATTATCCCCCTTAGCTTTAGCATCCTCAAATAGATCAGCAAAAGCTTGTGGAGAGGGTTGAGATGATTTAGGAAAGATATTTGAAGAAACTAATAACTCATAGAATATATCATGATTTAAATCAACACCATCTAGATATGTCTTATCTCCAATAGTAATAGATAGAGGAACAACAGTTATATTTTCATCATTTATAGGTAATACATCTGATGAGGAATCAACAACGATACGAATCATATTTTAATCTCCTTTAAAACTATAGAATTAATTGTAAGAATAACTAAATGGAATGTCAAGAAAATTATTTTGAAACTCAAAATAATTTATTTATTTTTTATTTTATATGCTGTATACTACCTGATTATTGCCATTAATTACTTGATTATATAGATAATAATGTTATAATTTTATTGGACGAATTGCCAACGTCCATTTTTACCATTTTTTCTTTCTCCCTTTGCCAAGGAGAATTGAAAACTTTCTTTTGTGAACGCAGCTTTGCCAGGCTGCAATAGTTTGAATACTTTTCTTGCCTTTTTCTTTCCTAGTTTGTTTTTCCTATGTGTAATAATAATAATATAACTAGTTCCAAGAGTATTCAAACATCCCTAAAAAGACGGATTTGCCAGCCGTCTTTTTTATTTTAGTAACATTTACTCTCCTGATATTGCGATCAACACGTATATTCCATTGTACACACCCATTTCCACACCTCTACAAAGTACTTTTCCACTAACTGTGGAAAACGTGGAAAATATCAAAAAATACTGATGATTCCAATACTTTTTGTACGCATAAGGAGTATGGAAAAGAGAAGTGAAAAATGAGTATTCCACAGTTATCCACATAGCTGTGGAGTATTTTTTACTTATTCACATTCTAATTATTTCTAAAGATGTGGAAAAACTCTATTTTTCCCCTGTTTTTCACTACTTTTCCAGTGGAAAACTATGTGTATATCTACTTTACACCTGTTTTCTACGTTGTTTTTTTCCACATTTAGTTGTATTATATATCTACTAGAAGAGAGGCTTATTTATGAATTTATTATTAGACGATTATTGGAATAAGACTCTTTCTCTTTTCCGTGAGAGTGAAAAGATCGATGATATTGCTTACAATAACTTCTATGCATCATCCAAACTAACGCAGCTAGGGGATAATATAGCTACGGTCGTTGCTGGTTCTAAAATGCATAAGATCGTTATGCAAGGGGAAGTCGAGAAGTTACAAGCGCATTTAAAAGATGTAATTGGTAGATTCGTAGCGATCCATATCATCACTGAAGGAGAAAAAGTTGATCCAAGTACACCAAATATTCCTAAAGTAACTCCTATCGTAGAAAGTGATGGAGTTCAGAGTAATTTCACATTTGATAACTTTATTGTAGGACCAAGTAACAGAGAATCTCATGCAGCTGCTCTTGCTACGGCTTACAATCCTGGTAAATACTATAACCCATTATTTATATATGGAAATTCTGGTCTAGGTAAGACACACTTACTTAATGCGATCGGAAATTATATTAAGAAGAATTCATCTAATATCAAAGTAAAATACATTCCATGTGTTGAATTCGTTAACGCGTATATCCGCTCTATTGCCGAGAAATCGATCGATCAATTCAATGAAATGTATCGTAGTGTAGATGTATTATTAGTCGATGACATTCAGTTCTTAGCTGGTAAAGAGAAGAGCCATGAAATGTTCTTCCATCTATTCAATGAACTGATCTCTAATCGCAAACAGATCGTTATCACATCTGACCGTCATCCAGAAGAATTAAGAGGATTAGAAGATCGCTTAGTATCTCGTTTCTCTCAAGGTCTATCCGTAGGGATCGATAGCCCAGAATTTGAAACAGCACTAGCCATCTTACAAAATAAACTATCCTTCATGAATGATGAAGCATTCAACTTTGATGAAGATGTATTAGCTTACATAGCATCTAGATTCTCTAATGATGTACGTAAACTAGAAGGTGCATTGAATCGTATTATATTCTATTCCATCAACTTCTCTGAATCATCACAGATCACGATGGATATTGCTCTACAAGCATTTAAAGGAATGGATTCTATCCAAGCAGGAGAAGAACTAACACTTGAGAAGATCAAGAATGTAGTGGCTGATTACTATGGCTTAACAAGAGCACAGATTATTTCTAAGAGCAGAACATCTAATATCGCTAATGCTAGACACATTGCGATCTACCTATGCCGTAAACACTTAGACATTCCATTTGCTAAGATCGGTGACGCATTTGGTAAAAGAGATCACTCTACGATCATGAGTAGCTATGAGAAAGTAGATAACCTACTAAAGACCAATAGCACATATCGTAAAGCCATCGAAGAGATCGAGAAAATGATCATTACTAAGTAATCCACCAAGTTTCACACTGGATTTCCACAGCTTAAAAATGTAAAATATATATGATGAAATCAAGAGAAAATGAACTTTTCCACATTTTCCACAGTCATTATGATTATTATAAAGAACTATTATAGAGAAAAGAGGACGACATATGAATTTCAAAGTAGACAGACTACCATTCCTGAACGAGTTAAATAAAGTAAGTCGAGCAGTATCTCAGAAAACTCCATTACCATCTCTTGCAGGGATCAAAATCGAAGCTAGAGATAATACTTTATACTTCACTGGAAGTGATTCTGATATTTCTATGTACTCTTATTTAAAGAGTGAGAATAATAACTTTATGTTAGAGATCATGGAAGAAGGTTCGATCGTACTTGGAGCTAAGTATATCTGTGATATCGTTAGAAAGTTAGAATCTAATCAAGTATGTGTAGAGATCATGGATGGTCAATTAACTCGTATCAGTGACGAATACAGTGACTTCAAGATCAATGGTCTTAAATCTTCAGACTATCCTACTATCGACTTTTCAAAACCAGATAAGAGCATCTTATTAAATGGTTTCACATTACAACGTTGTATCAACCAAACTATCTTTGCTACATCTGATAAAGAAACACGCCCAGTATTAACTGGTATCAATGTAAAGGCTAATAAAGGTAAAATGGAATTTGTGGGTACAGATAGTTATAGATTAGCTAAGAAGATCATCTCTGTTCATGAGGATACTAACTTCTCAGTGACTATTCCAGCTAAGACTTTAGAAGAAGTATCTAAGACTATTGAAAGTGATGAAGTCATGGAATTTGCGGTGAATGATAAGAAGATCCAATTCTGGATCGGGAATACGATCATTCAATCTCGTTTGATCGAAGGGGCTTATCCTGAAACAAGTAGACTAATTCCTATGAGTTTCGAATATGAATTAACTGCTGATTCTCGTGATCTATTAAGTGCTATCGACCGTGCTTCTTTAATGAAGGAAGATGGTAAGAATATCGTTAAGTTAAGATTGACACAAGATCTAGTAGAATTATCTTCTAAGTCTCAAATGGTAGGTAGTGTTAAGGAAGTATTGAATGAAGCTGCTTTCCAAGGGAAGGATCTAGATATTTCATTTAGTGGTAAGTATGCATATGATGCGATCCGTGCTTTAGAGTGTGATCTGATCAAGATCAAGTTCTCTGGAGAAATGAAGCCATTCGTGATCACTGGATGTAATGATGATTCTTGTATTCAATTGATCTTACCTGTAAGAACATACGCGTAAATTGTAGTATTAGGGCTCTGTATAAGAGTCCTTTATTTTTGGGTATTTTTAATTATTTTCTTTAAACTATTCTTTAGAATCATATTCTTCTAGAAATTATCTGAAAAGTATCTATAAATTACGTAAAATGTATAAAAAAGGTAATTTAAACGCCCATACAGCCGTTTTTGTGGTATAATGTATGAGGATACGTATGCGTAAAAAGGAGCCACAGATATGAAAATTAAGGTTAAAGATGAATTTATTACTTTAGGACAACTATTGAAAGTAGCAGATTTTATTTCTAGTGGCGGAGAAGCAAAATTTGCTGTGAAAGAACTTCGTATTGTTGTAAATGGAGAAAAAGAAGATCGAAGAGGAAGAAAACTAAGACCTGGGGATGTAGTTGTGATCGAAGGTCAAACTATCGAGTTAGAATAATGAAGATCAAGCATATTGAATTAAAACAATTTAGAAATTACGATACACTACAATTACCATTATCTAATGATCTACTCTTTTTTTTGGGAAATAATGCGCAAGGAAAAACAAATCTATTAGAGGCTATCTATTATGCTTCTACGACTAGATCATTCAGATCTTCTAGTGATATAGAGATGATCCAGTTTGATAAGAACTTTGCTAAGATCGATATTGATCTTCAAAGAGAATCAGATCTATCCCTGCTTTCCTTGATCATTAATAAAGAGGGTAAGTATATCACTAAGGATCTAAATCCAGTTAAGAAGATCAGTAGTATGGTAGGGTATCTAAATGCTGTGATGTTTTGTCCCTCTGATATGAAAGTATTATTTTCTTCACCTAAGGATC
This sequence comes from Erysipelotrichaceae bacterium, assembly GCA_015058845.1. Lineage (GTDB taxonomy): Bacteria > Bacillota_I > Bacilli_A > Erysipelotrichales > Erysipelotrichaceae > SIG230. The sequence continues at coordinate 175,879 of SVBO01000001.1, read as the reverse complement.
GTAGAAAGTTCATTGATATTGAATTAGGTAAGATATCTACTAAGTATATGAATGATCTAGTAGTATTCCAGAAGTTATTGAAAGAGCGTAATGCGTATTTGAAAGAGACTAAATTCGATGAGGTCTATTGGAGTACTTTAAATGAGAGATTTATAGAGGTCGAGATAGATATTATTCTTGCTAGATATACTTTCATGGAGTTATTAGAGAAGTTTGCTTCTTATATCTATCAATATCTTAGTAATGAGAAAGAGCCTCTTCATTTGATATATAAGAGTTGTATCGAGGTGACTAATAAAGAAGATATGAAAAGAGAACTGTTATCTAAGTATGAGAAAGTATTTGCTAAGGAGAGAGAGTATATGATGACTTTACATGGGTGTCATCGTGAGGATTTCGAGATCTTCTTAGGAGATATGGATGTGAGTCTATATGGTTCACAGGGACAAAAGAGAAGCGCTATATTGTCACTTAAGATAGGGTTATTAGAAGTGATCCGTAAGAAGATAGGAGAGTATCCTATTTTGTTATTGGATGATGTGTTATCAGAGTTAGATGAGAAGCGTCGTATCGCTTTATTTCAAATTATTCCTAGGGAAGTACAGACATTCATTACTTCTACGGAATTAAGTAGTAGAGAAAGAGAGTATCTGCCTCATTGTTGTATTTACACAGTAGAGAAGGGCAGTATTATAAAGGAGGAATCACTATGATGGAGAAACCAGTTGAGCATTCTTATGATGCTAATGATATTCAGGTCTTAGAGGGATTAGAAGCTGTTCGTAAACGTCCTGGTATGTATATCGGATCTACTTCTGGGAGAGGTCTACATCACTTAGTATGGGAGATCGTAGACAATGGTATTGATGAGGCGTTAGCAGGATATGCGAATAAGATCACTGTGACTGTATCTGAAGACAATGTTATTACTGTTACAGATAATGGACGTGGTATGCCTATTGGAATCAATGAGAAATCAGGTAAGTCTGCTGTAGAAACGATCTTTACAGTACTACATGCTGGTGGTAAGTTCGGTGGGGGTGCTTATAAGGTATCTGGTGGTCTACATGGTGTAGGTGCGAGTGTTGTTAATGCTCTATCAGAGTATCTAGAGGTATATGTACATCAAGATGGTAAGTTATACTATCAAAGATTTGAACATGGTGGTACTCCTGTGGCAGATATTAAGCAGATCGGTACGACTACTGAAAGAGGTAGTGTAGTACGTTTCAAGGCTGATCCAGAGATCTTTACAGAGACTACTGTGTATGATCACAATACTTTACGTGATCGTCTACAACAATTAGCTTTCTTGAATAAGGGTATCGAGATCGAGTTTAATGATGAGAGAGAAGAACATAAAGCTAGTTATAATTATTTATATAAGGGTGGTCTAGCAGAGTATGTGAAGTTCTTGAATAAGAATAAGGTAGCTGCTCATGAGGATATTATTTACGTAGAGGGTTTTGATGAGGATATTACTGTCGAGATCGCTATGCAGTATAATGATGGCTTTGCTCCTAATATCTATTCATTCTGTAATAATATTAATACCCATGAGGGTGGTACACATGAGGAAGGCTTCCGTATGGCCCTTACTCGTATCATTAATTCTTATGGGAAAGAGAATAACTTTATTAGAAAAGAAGAAGATACTTTAAATGGAGATGATGTAAGAGAAGGTCTAACAGCTATTATCTCTGTAAAGCATCCAGATCCTCAATATGAAGGACAAACTAAGACTAAGCTTGGTAATAGTGAAGTACGTAAGATCGTTTCTAATATCTTTGCTACACAATTCGAGAAGTTCTTACTAGAACATCCAAATGAAGCTAAGATCATTATGGATAAGTGTATCGTGGCTTCTAAGGCTAGACTAGCAGCACGTAAAGCACGTGAATTAACTCGTCGTAAGGGTGCTCTAGAGATCTCATCATTACCTGGGAAATTAGCAGACTGTGCTTGTCGTGATGCTGAGTTATGTGAGATCTATATCGTCGAGGGTGACTCTGCGGGTGGTAGTGCTAAGTTAGGTCGTGAGAGAGAGTATCAAGCGATCATGCCGATCCGTGGTAAGATCCTTAACGTAGAGAAGGCTAGATTACATCGTATTTATGAGAACCAAGAGATCCGTAGTATGATCACTGCATTTGGTTGTGGTATTGGAGATGAATTCGATGCTAGTAAGTTAAGATATCATAAGGTTGTCATCATGACCGATGCCGATGTCGATGGAGCTCATATTCGTACATTATTGCTAACATTCTTCTATCGTTTCTTGAAGGGTCTTATTGAGGGTGGATATGTGTATATTGCTCAACCACCTCTATATAAGGTTGCTAAGGGTAAAGAAGTTCGTTATGCATATAGTGATGATGAATTAGAAAATATAAAGAATGATTTTGGTAACGTTAAGTTGGATATTCAACGTTATAAAGGTCTAGGTGAAATGGATCCTGAGCAATTATGGGAGACTACAATGGATCCTAAGAATAGAACATTATTAAGAGTTACATTAGAAGATGCTATGGTAGCTGATTCTGTATTTGAAATGTTGATGGGTGATGAAGTAGAACCTCGTCGTAAATTCATTACAGATAATGCTCAATTTGTACGTAACTTAGATTTCTAGGAGGTGTGAGATATGGAACATAAAGAATTAGATGAATCCATTCATGGAAAGATCAGTCCTATTGAAATTAGTAAAGAAATGCGTGAATCCTTCCTAGAGTACTCTATGTCAGTCATTGTAGCACGTGCTCTACCAGATGTACGTGATGGTATGAAGCCAGTACATAGACGTATCATCTATGCTATGAATGATCTAGGAATGTATGCAGATAAGCCACATAAGAAATCTGCGCGTATTGTTGGTGAGGTTATCGGTAAGTACCATCCACATGGTGATACTGCTGTATACGAGACTATGGTACGTATGGCACAAGATTTCTCATATCGTTATCCTTTAGTGGATGGGCATGGTAACTTTGGTTCTATCGATGGTGATGGAGCTGCTGCGATGCGTTATACAGAGGCTAGAATGTCTAAGATCTCTATGGAATTGATGAAGGATATTAATAAGGAAACAGTTGATTTCATTGATAACTATGATGGAGAAGAGAAAGAACCAGTTGTATTACCTTCTCGTTTTCCTAATCTACTGGTAAATGGTACGATGGGTATTGCGGTAGGTATGGCTACTAATATGCCTCCACATAACTTAAAAGAGACTATTAATGCGATCTTAGCGATCATGGAAGATCCTGATATTAGTGTGATCGAATTGATGGAGAAGTATATAAAGGGACCAGATTTCCCAACTGGTGGGTATATTCTTGGTAGATCTGGTATCAAGTCTGCTTATGAGAGTGGTAAGGGTAGTATTATTATTAGATCTAAGACAGATATTCATGAGTTACCAAATGGTAAGAAACAGATCGTTGTCAGTGAGATCCCTTATCAAGTAAATAAGGCTGTGTTAGTAGAGAAGATCGCTAACTTAGTACGTGAGAAGATGATCGAGGGTATTACGGATCTAAGAGATGAGAGTAATCGTGAAGGTATCCGTATTGTTATTGAATTAAGAAGAGATGTGCAAGCAGAAGTACTATTGAATCAATTATTTAGAATGACTGCTCTTCAATCTACATTTGGTGTGAATAATCTTGCTTTAGTACATGGTGTACCAAAGTTATTAGGTATCAAGGAAATGTTGCAGCATTACTTAGATCACCAAGTAGATGTTGTAACTCGTCGTACTCGTTATGAGTTACGTAAGGCAGAAGAGAGAGCGCATATTTTAGAGGGCCTACGTATTGCGTTAGATCATATTGATGAGATCATTCATATTATTCGAACTTCTAAGGATGATCCAGAGGCTATTAGTCGTATGAATAGTGACTTTGGTATCTCTGAGATCCAAGGTAAGGCTATCTTAGATATGCAATTACGTCGTTTGACTGGATTATCTCGTCAAAAGATCGAAGATGAGTATGCTGATCTTGTGAACTTGATCACTGATCTAAAAGAGATCTTAGCTAACCATTCTCGTGTATTAGATGTGATCCGTAATGAGTTATTAGATATTGCAAATCGTTATGGTGATGAGCGTCGTACGGAGATCATTGATGCGGATTATGAGATGGAAGATGAGGATCTGATCCCTGTAGAAGATATTGTAGTAGCTCTTACTATGAATGGATATATTAAGAGAATGCCTGTAGATACATATCGTACACAGAATCGTGGTGGTCGTGGTGTTAAGGGTATGGCTACACACAATGATGATGCAGTTGACCAAATTATGACTATGTCTACACATGATTGGTTGTTGATATTTACTAACCGTGGTAAGGTATATCGTATGAAGGGATATCGTATTCCTGCTTCTAGTAGAAATTCTAAGGGTCTTCCTGTGATCAACTTATTGAATCTAGATAAGGATGAGAAGGTCAAGGCGATGATCAAGGTAAATGATAGTGATGAGGGTAAATATTTATTCTTCGTTACTAAACTTGGTCTTGTGAAGAGAGTACCACGTGAGGAATTCGAATCTATTCGTCAAAGTGGTAAGATCGCTATTACATTGAAGGATGAGGATGAATTAGTGGGTGTTAAGCCTACGATGGGCGATGATGAGATCATTATTGCTGGTGCTAATGGTAAGGCAGTAAGATTCAATGAGCAAGATGTTCGTCCAATGGGTAGAACTGCTAGTGGTGTTAAGGGCTTCAATGTAGATGATAGTTGTGTAGTGGGTATTGCACTTGCTAGTGAAGGTAAGTATATCTTATCTGTCAGCGAGAAGGGATATGGTAAGAAGAGTGAGTTAGATGATTACCGTATTACGAATCGTGGCGCTAAGGGTGTTAAGACTATGAATATTACTGAAAAGAACGGTCAATTAGTTTCTGTTAGATCTGTTAATGGTGATGAGGATCTATTGATCATGACTAGTGAAGGTGTATTCATTCGTATTGCTCTATCACAAGTAGGTGTATACAGCCGTAATACACAGGGTGTCAAGCTTGTGAATGTAGGTGACAATACAACTGTAGTAGCTGTTGCGGTCATCGAGGCTAGTGAGTCCGAGGAAGAGGAACAAGAAAACATTGTTGACAACAACGAAAAGTAATATATAATTAAGGTATAAATCGTTGATAAGGAATAGTACATAGATCACTGTAATATAGAGAACTGATGGTTGGTGTAAATCAGTATACAGCTTTATGGAATCCACCTTGGAGTGAAGTATGATTAAGTACTTCCGGTCACAGCCGTTATCTGTTTGAGTGACAGAATGTTTCACGTGAAACATTTCTGTAAAAAGGGTGGCAACACGAGGTATCGTCCCTTAGGGATGGTACCTTTTTATTTAGAAAAGGAGAGAGTAAAATGATCGACATTAATTTATTAAGAACAAATCCAGAATTAGTAAAAGAAAACATTAAAAAGAAATTCCAAGATCACAAGTTAGAATTAGTAGACAAGGCTATCGTATTAGATACTGAACTACGTGATGCTAAGCGTAAGGGTGATGATCTTCGTGCTATGAAGAATAAGTTAAGTAAAGAGATCGGTGCTTTAATGGCTAAGGGTGAAAAGGCACAAGCGGAAGAAAATAAGCAGAAGGTTAAGGATGCTTCTGCTGAATTAGCTCGTTTAGAAGAATTAGAAGCTACTACATCTGAAGAACTTAAGAAGATCATGATGATCCTTCCTAATATCATTGATCCAACTGTTCCTATTGGTAAGGATGATAGTGAGAATGTAGAAGTTGAGAAGTTTGGTGAACCAGCTCTTAAACCATTCGATGTACCATATCATACTGATATTATGGAAGCTGTAAATGGTATTGATCTAGATAGTGCTCGTAAAGTAAGTGGTAATGGTTTCTACTACTTAATGGGTGATATTGCTCGTCTACATTCAGCTATTCTATCATATGCACGTGATTTCATGATCGATAAGGGATTCACTTACTGTATTCCACCTTACATGATCCACAGTAATGTTGTTACAGGTGTAATGAGCTTTGATGAAATGGAGAATATGATGTATAAGATTGAGGGAGAAGATCTATACTTGATCGGTACATCTGAACACTCTATGATCGGTAAGTTCATTGATACAATCCTTAAGGAAGAACAATTACCTCAAACATTAACATCTTATTCACCATGTTTCCGTAAAGAAGTAGGTGCTCATGGTATCGAAGAGCGTGGTGTATATCGTATCCACCAATTCGAGAAACAAGAAATGATCGTTGTATGTAAGCCTGAAGATTCTAAAGAATGGTTCGAAAAGTTATATCACTATACAATCGAATTATTCCGTTCTATGGATATTCCAGTTAGATCATTAGAATGCTGCTCTGGTGACTTAGCTGATCTTAAGGTAAAGAGTATCGACGTAGAAGCATGGTCTCCAAGACAACAAAAGTACTTCGAAGTTGGTAGCTGCTCTAACCTAGGAGATGCTCAAGCTAGAAGACTTGCTATTCGTGTAGATGGTCCAAATGGTAAATACTTTGCGCATACTCTAAATAATACAGTAGTAGCTCCACCTCGCATGTTGATCGCATTCTTAGAGAATAACTTAAATGAAGATGGTTCTATCAATATTCCAGTAGCATTACGTCCATATATGGGTGGTAAAGAGAAGATCACTAAATAATGTTTCACGTGAAACATTAGAAATAATAATGGCTCCTTAATATAAGGGGCCATTTTAGTTAATTAAGATCATATAAAAAGAAAAGCTCATTACATAACAATGAGCTTAATAAATATTCTTAAATTCTTCAGGAGTCATATGACCTGGAATATCTCCCTTAATACGTTTCTCATAGATCATCAAGTTCTGCATCGTCTTAGTATTATCAGCAATCTGTTTAGAATAATAAGTAGCTAATTTACTATTCTCAAGAATATCTTGCTCGATCCTATTTGTATTCAACGCTTCTTGATAGATAGCATCCATAGTTCTTTGTGAAGTAGCAATCTGATCTGCTAAGAATAATTGATTACTATGAATATGAAATAATTGCTCGGAGATCGTAGGTAAATAACTTAGATACTTGATCTTTTCTTCTTCCTTTAATTCATGTTCATATAAGTTATAAGCACCAAATGGACCAGTCAACTCATAGCAACGTTCAGTAGAAAAATAATCATAGAACTTATAAATAGCATCAAACTTACGATATTTCTTGTGGATCACATCAATCTTATATAGATCCTCTAACATATCATTAGCAGCTTCTACAGACTTCTTACACTCTTCAATATCTTTTGAAATAGACATCTTTTGTTTTCTTAACATTGTTATACGATGTTGTTCTTCGAGTTTACGGATCTCAAGCAAGTGATAAAGGTTATCACGACGTTCCTGAGCTTCTCTTTTTTTCTTCTTGCTAAATTTAGTTAGAAAACTTGGAAGTTCAAATGCAATATCAATAAACTTATTCAAAACAAAACCAATGATCCATAAAGCAAGATAGATCCCAAATATCCATTTCGCAGCTAATAGTAAACCTTCTATAAAGTTCCCTAGAACCATAGCAAAGAATAAACCAACAAGGATCGATAAAGCAGCACATCCAACAAGTCCAATACCAAAGATCTCATCAAATTCAAAATCATAGTCAGATGAATTAGAAGAAGCAGGAATATATAACCCTTGTGCCAATTCCTTTTCAGTCTTAGGTGTTAGATCGATAGAATCATGTTTAGCTTGTAGTTGACTTATAGTATCTTTTAATGAATTTACAATTATATACTGTTTCGTAAGAGCTGATAAATACCATTTTAACCAAGAAAGATCTTCTTTTTCCTTAACAGTCAATTGATTAGTATCAACAGTCATATTTTCGCCTCCATCCACTAAACTCAAAGAAAATGAAATACTCTAAAAAGTAAGTAATTGTCATACTTTTTAAGTATTCCTCCTACTTACAAACTACCACAACACTTATTAAAAGTCAATTATAATATAGTAATAATAAAGTATGAAAATAATAATAAATAAGTGTATATATTATTTAGATAATAGAAAAGAAGATATCATTGAGAATAGATATGGTTGGATATTCGGGTATGTCCAATGAGTTGGAAGTTCATTAAGTAATTCAACTTCAGTTATCTCAGACTTTGGAAGATCATCAAACTCATGAATATCTGCATAATACAACATACCAAACGTTTCAATATTTTCTTTCGTCACACTATATACACTAACAGGAAATAAATCATACAAATTAGCACCACTCTCTTCCCATAACTCTCTTCTAGCACAAGCCTCTATACTCTCTCCTACATTTCTCTTACCACCAGGACATTCCCAAGAATCTCTACACTTATGTCTAACAAACACCCATTGATCTTGGTATCTAGCCACGATCACAGCATACTTCAACAAATGATCTTCTACAGCATCATAGAACTTAACCTCAATCATTTATATACCTCCCATCACGAAACACTAGACAATCTACTAAAATTATAGTAAAATATATAAGCCATTGCAATGAGTGCCGTTGAATTTGGTCAGGATCGGAAGATAGCAGCCATAAGATGTGTTCCTCATGTGTAGTGGCACTTTTCGTAAGGAGGAAACAAGATGGAGTATCCTTATATGAGAGAAGCTTTAGCTGAAGCAAAATTAGCTATGCAAGAGGATGAAGTACCCATTGGAGCAGTGATCGTATATAAAGATCAAGTAATCGCTAGAGCACATAATCATAAAGAACGAAAACAACAAGCTACTTCTCATGCCGAAGTAGAAGTGATCAATCAAGCTAGTAAAGTACTAGGAACATGGAATCTATCTCAGTGTGATCTATATGTAACACTAGAACCATGTCCCATGTGTGCAGGAGCCATCCAACTCTCTCGTATTCGTACGGTATACTATGGTGCCATAGATCCTAAGGGAGGCGCTATCGAATCCATCTGTCGTTTATATAATCATAAGGGATTTAACCATTATCCTATAACATATGGAGGTATTCTAGAAGAAGAATGTCAAAACATCTTGAAAGAATACTTTCAAATGAAAAGAAGTAAATAACATGAAAACCTTTAATTCAATACATAAATAGTGTAAAATAATAGCAGTAAAGGGCGTGATAAACGTGGCATACCAAGCACTATATAGAACTTATAGACCATCCGCATTAGATCAAGTATCTGGTCAAAAACACATTGTAGTCACACTACAAAATGCGATCAAAGACAATAAAATAGCACATGCATATCTGTTCTGCGGACCACGTGGAACAGGTAAAACGACGATCGCTAGAATCTTAGCAAAAATGGTCAACTGTACCTCAGATCATGCTCCATGTGATGTATGTGAGAACTGCCTATCGATTCAAAATGGAAGTCATCCAGATATCGTAGAAATAGATGCTGCTAGTAACAATGGCGTAGATGAAGTACGTGATCTGATCGATAAAGTAAAATATGCACCAAATCTTGGTAAATATAAAGTATATATCATAGATGAGGTTCACATGATGTCAACAGGAGCCTTCAATGCCTTACTAAAGACACTAGAAGAACCACCAGAACACGTCATCTTCATCATGGCTACCACAGAGCCTCAAAAAGTATTACCGACTATCATCTCTAGATGTCAAAGATATGACTTTGGAAAGATCTCAGTAACAGATATCGAAACACACTTAAGAAAAGTAGCAGATAGTGAAGAGATCAAGATCGATGAAGATAGCCTACATCTAATTGCTACACTAGCAGACGGAGGTATGCGCGATGCCTTAAGTATCCTAGATCAATGTATTGCCTATTGTAAGGATACTATCACGTTAGATGTGATCAATGAGATCTATGGAATCACAACAGTGGCAGAGAAGATCAAATTGATCGAATATGTACAAGAAAAGAATGTACCATTACTACTCGATCAATTCCATAAGTATGTGGAAAGAGGAATCGATATCAAGCGTTTATGTAATGACTTGATAGCAGTTCTGAAAGAGAGTATTATATATGAGTATACTAAGGATCAAAGCTATCCGATCTCACTAAGTACTAGTGAAGCAGAACAACTATTGACATTAGCAGATAAGCAAACAAGATTCTTCTTGATCGATACTTTACTAGAATGTAATGAGAAGTTTAGATTTGCTAGTGATGCAGCAGGTTACTTCGAATTAAGTCTATTAAAGATGGTACAAGGAAAACCGGAAACAGTTCTACAACAACCAGTAGTTTATACACCAACACCTACTAAGAAGAAAGAAGAGAAAGAGATCATTCCATCTCGTCCGAAAGTAGAGACCATGAGTATGGCAGAGATCATGAACCTTCTTGTCCAAGCAGATAAACAGGGTAGAAGTGAAGCTACTGATCGATTAGCCCAATTACCTATGTATTATATAGGAGAACATAGAACTGCAGCAAAGTGGTTAGCAGATAGTCAGGTAGTAGCCAGTGATGGAAAGACCTTCTTACTAGTAGCTACTCCATATCAAACACAAGCAGATATTATAAATGATCCAACACATAAGCAATCTATTATAACTCTTATGAAAGGAATATTCGGTAGTGAAAGAATGGTATTCGCGATCAGTGAGGATACTAGAACAAAAGCTATTCAAGAGTATCGAACATTAGCAAGTCTTCAACAATTACCAATTGGAAGACCGATTATAGTAGAGAAAATTGCCTGTGAGGATATACAGTCAGAAAGTAAAGAAAATGACAACATTCAGAAATTAAAAGAAATCGCCGGAGATATCTTCGAGAGCGTAGAGGAGGACTAAGACTATGGATATGAGATTTCTAATGCAACAAGCACAAAAGATTCAAAAGGACATTACTAAGGCACAACAAATGCTAGCTCAAAAGGAATATGAAGCTACAGCTGGTGGTGGAGCTATGAAGATCAAGGCTACAGGAAATATGCGTTTAACTGAAGTAACTATCGATCCTGAATTAGCGAATGAAGTAGAAGATCTACAAGCTATGTTAGTAATTTGTGTTAACAGCTTGATGGAAGCTATCGAGAAAGATAAAGAAGCTATTATGAAGCCAATTACAGGTGGAGCTAAAGTACCAGGAGCATTCTAATAATGGAATATCCAAAGGTATTTGAAGACTTGATCAATAGTTTTCGAAAGTTACCAGGAGTTGGAGCTAAGACAGCTGAAAGATATGCGTATCAGATCTTAGATCTAAAGGAAGAGCAAGTTGCTTTGTTCTTAGAGTCTATGGAGAAGGCATATCATACATTAAGACCTTGTAGTGTATGTGGAAATCTTACAGATCAGGATAGATGTATGATCTGTGAAGATAGTAAAAGAGATACTTCTTTGATCTGTGTAGTGACTAAGGCTAAGGATATCATTGCTATTGAGAAGAGTGGTACTTATCATGGGGTATACCATGTGTTAGATGGAGAGATCTCTACTACGAAGGGTATATTGCCAGAAAATATTCGTATTAAGGAATTGTTAGAGAGGATCACACCAGATGTGAAGGAGTTGATCTTAGCGACGAATCCTACGGTAGATGGTGAGACTACGGCTTTATATATTGGAAAGTTATTACAGAATCATGATGTGATTGTAACTAGACTAGCACATGGTCTTCCAATGGGTGGTCATTTGGATTATGCAGATGAGTTAACATTGATCAAGGCTATGGAGGGTCGTAAGAAGATCTAGGTGTGAAATATACACAAGGTACACTATAGTGTGAAATTAGGCAGTATTCGTAACGAATATTGCCTTTTTTGTACTTTTTACGAAATATTTCACAAATATTTGTGTGATTAATATCAAATTGATAGTGTGTATACTATTTCTATAAATAAAACTTTGAGAATGAAAATATAATAAATTTAACTTTTTTGAGAAATTTTGTAAAAAACACTTGCAATGTAGTTTTAGTTATGATAACATAATTTCATATATTTTCAAGAATATGTGAAAAATAAATAGAAATTCACAAATAAGAGAATATATAAAATGAAAGGGAGGTCACTATTATGGAACAAAAGCGTCGTAAAAAACAACAACAAAAGATCGCATACGTAATCATCCTTGCAACATTACTACTTGCTATCTATTTATCAAGTCAGAAACAAGTTCTTGGAATTAATTTAATTATCGGTGTATTATTCGGTATGATCATGTCGCGTACTAAATTCAGTTTTAGTGGTAACTTAAGAGGGCCCGTACTATTCAATGACTTCAGTAATACAAAGTTATTCTGGCGTATGGCAGTAATAACTTGTATCGGAATAAACTCAGTGATCGTGATCTGTACATTACTTGGAGATTTCGATTACATCAAGTATCTACAAGAACCAACAAAAGTATCTGTATACTTCTTATTCGCAGCCGTGATCTTCGGTGTGGGGATCGGACTGATCGGATGTGCAGGTTCAGGGATCATTCGTAATGTCGCAAATCTTAAAGCTGACTACATCGTGATCATGATCTGTTACTTTTTAGGATCTATTGCAGGTGTCTTAGTTCGTGAAGTAGCTGTGGGCTACTTTGGAGAATATAGTTTATTTATGCCTGAGTTATTTGGATGGCCAATGGCTATTATGATCCAAGCAATGTTATTATATCTATATCGTAAAGCAGTAAATTATGCTGAAAAATCAGAGTGTGAGGAGGACATTACATATGAGCAAGAAAGAAGTGAAGCGTCATTTAAAAAACATCTTCGTCTTAGAAATGACTCCTAAGATCGGTACAACTTGTATCGCTATCTTAGCAGTGATCTATTTCTTCTTTAATAAGAAAGTGATCGCTACAGCAATGCCTCTAGCATTAACAGGATATAAATTTTTTAATTTCTTAGGAGTAGATATGGTCGGTCTATTCCAAGGTACATCATTACCAGCAGATATCGAGAAATTCTTCTTGAATAATTCTTCTCTTGTAATGATCTTTGGATTTGCAATCGGTTCTATCTTAACAAACCTATTAAGAGGTGAATATAAGCCATCTGGATTAAGTAAACCTTCTAAGGTAGTTATGTTTATGTTAGGTGGTTTCTTAGTTGGATTTGGTGTACAAGGCATCTATGGAGCTAATATCGGTGAGGTATTTGGTGCTATTTCTATGATGTCATTATCTGGTTGGATCGTGATCCCATTTGTTATGATGGGGATCTACTTATCTAAACCAATTCTACAAATGTTTAATAAATAGTATTTATTCCTTATATAGATACATTTATAAGATACGTATTAGAAGTGCTTTCTGAACAAAGGCACTTCTTTTTATTTATTGCTACTCTAAGGATCCTTCTAAAAAGAAAAGCTCAAAGAGAATACTCCCTGAGCTATAATAACAACTTATTGATCTCCATCACAATAATATCCCAAGTCACAGCCCCTACGATCCCATCAGCACTCACATCCGCATTTCCCTGCATCTTCTTCACCATCTCTTCCGTGATCTCATCATAGATCCCAGTCAACCTCTCCTCATCCAAATACCCCAGTGTGATCAGAGCATCCTGTAGAGTCAACACATACGTATTAGAATCCCCGGGTCTAACGATAGGATAGCGAGTATACTCAGAAGCAGGTGGCAGATATGCCATATCCACATGCAGATAATTGATCGTATGTTCCACATCACTGATCGTATTCCATATATCCTCTCTTCTAAGTAACCGATATAAAGTTTCATACGTCATACTAGGTGCACACACAAGACTAAACCCTACTCCAGCTACATGCGTAGAAGCATTGATCCAAGTTCTCTCACTAGTACGATGGAATGCGGATTGTACTTGTACAGTAGGATTGATATGTTTCGTCTTACTATATGCTTGCATAGCTTGTTTCGTAGTCCATGCGATATCACTAGTAGGAGCAAATTGATTAGCTGTTAGATACGCATCTGCTACATACGGCATGATCGCATTATTCTCTATATGAAATACTTCAAATGTACCATTGTTAGTATCATACACAAAGATCTTCTTCATCTCTCTCCTCCTAATCGATCACAGTCGAAGTACGCCCAATTCCCACTACTTCCCCTGTGATCTTTCTCCAACTCGAACAACCGCATACTCCATCAGCACTTAAGTTATTAGACCTTTGAAAGTCCTGTAATGCCTTCTTAGTATTCGCTCCAAAGATCCCATCTAACCCATAGGTAGGGTATCCAAGAGCATTCAAAGCATCTTGTAGGATCAATACATACACACCCTTACTCCCGCTCTTCAATACAGGATATCCAGCCGAACATGCAGGCTTACCATATCTTCGATCAAAGTGTACCCAAGTAGGAGTCATATTGATCGGTTCTACATATCCCCACACATTCAAAGACTTCGCTAAGTAATACAATCTCCTACGTTCACTACTACTCATCGTTTGACCAGTATCAAAAGAAACACCCGCATAATGTTGACTCTGTAACCCATGGCCCCCTTCCCAGATCCTCTTGAAAGCATATCCTACATCAATAGGATCCTTGTACTCTCTTCTAGTCAAATTCCATGCCTCCATAGCCCTTACCGTAGTCCAAAGTGTATTAGACTTAGAAGAACCCCTGAATTCACCTACTAACAAAGTACGATCATAGGAATAAGGAACTGGATCATCTTCATTCTTCTGATACGTATACAAACGATCATTGTCTTCATCGTAAACTATAATTTTCGCCATATTCTCACCTTCTTTTCTCTATAGTCTATGAGGAAACTAGTGAAAATAGGCATTTTAAAGCACAAAATCATAATTTTCCTTGAAATAATCCAATAGAAGTTCTAAAATATATATATTAAGGAGAGTAGGATAGTATGGCAAATCAAGAAGATAGAAAAGTTTCCGTCATTACTGAAGAAACAATTATTAATGGAGATGTTACTACAAATTCTGCGTTAGTGATCTTAGGTACGATCAGTGGTAATGTAACAAGTAATTCTGATGTTGAGTTACGTGGTGTGGTAAATGGTGAGATCAAGGCAGATAATGTGAATATTTCTAATAGTAATCTGTCTGGTAATGTAACATGTGATGGTGTTCTTTATGTTGATGAGAGAAGTACTGTTGAAGGAAATATCTCTTGTGATCAAGTGAAGCTAGCTGGTCGTATTAAAGGTCAGATCTCAGCTAAGCGTACTGTAGAGTTCATGAGCACTTCTGTAGTAGAAGGTGATATCTGTGCTGAATCTATTGCGATCGAGCATGGAGCTTCTATTAAGGGATATGTGGATATCAAGGGTTCTAACGAATAAGTAGAAACTATAATAAGTAAGCAAGGTATATATCTTGCTTTTTATTAACCTAAAAGGAAGTTAGTGCAAGAACTAACTTCCTCTTTTCTTATATACCACTAACTCAGGATCTGCTCCCTCTATTCCATACGTACAAACCAGTAAGAAATCTGCATTACCCACGATGCCAAAGCATCTATTCTTCTCATGCTCACTTTCTAATTGTGTACCTAGATAAGTCGCATTATCCTCTAAATATTTCACACTCGTTCCATTAGGTAATGGATATTCTAAATTGACATATTTACCGACCAAAGCATTCAGTTTCTCAACTTTCGGCATTCCTGAAATATGTAGAGCATTGAACTCTTCTATTAGTGCTTGCTTAAATTCCTCAAACTGCTTGGCACCCTGTAGATTCTTTCGTGATCTCCAATACTCAAGTTTAGGTAACATATCTCTCATATACGCACGAGCTTGCTCAGCATTACACTGTTCACTTACCATATGTGGAACACAAACATCGATCAGATCATCCATATCATGATACATATATTCCCCATCTGCATAACACCACTTACAATACTCTTCATTAAAGAAACCATCTTTTTCCTTACTAATAATACTATCCTCTAGTGGCATACCACAACATTGACAGATCAACTTTTGAGGAGAACCAAGAAGTGTATTGATAGAAACATCGAAGAGATTCGATAATAATTTCAATGTTTCTGTATTAGGGATCGTTTCACCTGTCTCCCAACGAGAGACAGCTTGTCTTGTTACAAATACCTTCTCGGCTAATTGATCTTGGGATAATCCATGTTTATTACGTAATTCTAGAATGATATCTTTCGTATCCATACTTCATCACCTCTATATATACTATAAAGGATTATATGATATTTGGAAAGCAACTAGTTGTTGCTATAGTAAAGGACAGGGAGAGCCTCCCTGTCCTGATATAGTTCTATATTAGTATTCCATTACAATGATCTACTTCATGTTGAATGATCTGGGCAGTCCATCCTTCAAAAGTCTTGATCCTATCCTTAAAGTCATGTGTCTGATACTTCACCTTGATCTTATGATATCTTCTACACTTACGAGGACCTCCTAGTAGGGATAGACATGCTTCCTCGGTATCATAGGGTTTCTCTGTCTTAATGATCTCAGGATTAAACATTGTCATATATTCTCCCTCATGATCAAAGCAAATGATCCTCTTAGAAACACCGATCATATTCGCAGCCATTCCTACACAAGTATCTTTATGTGCTCTCAAGGTATCTAGTAGATCGATAGCAACACTAAGATCCTCTTTAGTAGCTATACTAGAAGGCTGTGCTAAGAATTCCTCATCATGCATAAGTGGTCTGATCATATCTATTCCTCCTACTCTGTTTCCTCATCTAAGGCTTCTATATAGAAACTCACTGGTCTAAATCCATCGTTACAAGAGATCATAACAGAACGTTTATTCTTCATCCAACCACCATAGATATCTTCTGCTCCATAGGATAGAGCCATTACGAAAGAAGACATACTCTCCCAAGCACTATCACAAAGACCCTTGGGTTTACACCAACCATTCGTAATGAACACTTGTCCTTCTTGCAAACAACATGGATGCTCTAAAGGATTCTCATATTTCTCTATCAGATCATCATACCTAGCCATTCTCATCACAGTGATCCTACATTTCCTCATATAAACACCTCGATTACTATTACCTCAATTATACCATATAATCAACCAAGAAATGCATAATATAATATCCTGATCGCATCCTCTAATTGCCGATCATTTACTAGGAATATACAGGTAGAAGTATGAGGATCTTGACTACTATAATATACCTCTATCTCTGAGTCGTGTAAGCTAGCTAATGCTCTCTCTATTCTTCTAGGCTCTAGTGTATTCCCTACTATCCCAAGTATGGCTAGTGAGTGTATATGTTCATAATTGTCAGGGAGTGAGGATAGGAGAGTGTCTATGCACTCTACCTCTTTAAATACGATCGTATAGTGATCGATACTATTCCTGATATATTCTATTGAAACAGGAAGCTCTCTCAAAGTATTGGCAATAGTAAGTAACCAATCATTCTCTATAGATAACTCCTCTTTGTATACTCTTAGTAAAGAATATCCCTTCTTCCCCGTGATACCACATATCTCACAAGGATCTATCTCTTGCGCAGTGACTAGTGTACCTGGATCTTGAGGTGCATTGGTGTTACGTATTACCAGGGAAATATTTCGGGATAATAAGGGAAATATCGTATCTTCATGTAGTATATTAGCTCCTAGATGGGATAATTCACGAACCTTTTGATAAGAGATATGCGAACATTTCACTGCCTCAGGAATGATCCTAGGATCTACCATGAATATTCCAGAAACATCGCTCCAATTCTCATACAACTCCGCCTCCATAAGATCTGCTATCATAGACCCACTCACATCACTTCCCCCTCTACCCAAAGTATGTATCTCACCATTGGGGAAAGCTCCATAGAACCCAGGGATCACTATACCACAATGATCTTCTAGTATCTTACCTAAAGCATACTTACTTTTCTCACGATCCAATATCCCATCCTCATGGAAGAACAACACCTTAGTAGCATCTATAAAAGAATATCCCAAGTACTCAGCCATCAACAATGAACAAAGATATTCCCCTCTACTCACCAACCACTCCACACTCACATCTTTCTCAAGTCTATTATATATTCCCACTAACTCACTCTCTATATCACACACCATCCCTAACTCATCTCGAATAGTAACATATCTATTAACAATACTCTCCCATATCTCCTCATATCCCCTATCCCCTTGAATACACGCATACAACCGATACAACAGATCAGTGACCTTCTCCCTCTCCACCACACTCTTACCACACGCCGAAACAATGATCACCCTACGATCAGGATCCCCCTTCACAATAGCTGCTACCTTACGAAACTGCACAGCATCCGCCAAAGAAGACCCTCCAAACTTAGCAACCTTATTCAAACAGCCCCCTCCTATCTATATAGTAGAGTATGAAGCAAGAAGAAAGGTGACTATGGCAAACATAACACAATTACTTGAGTTTATAATTAAAGCATTGTATTATGTTAATAAGTAACCATAAGGAGAATAAGTATGGAATATGTCATCAAGAGTTTCAATGAACTAAGTGTATCAGAATTATATGAAGTATTACGACTACGTTTCAATGTATTTGTGATAGAACAAGAATGTATCTATGAGGAATTAGATAATAAAGACCAAGCATCTCTACATTTCCTAGGATATGAAGAAGGTAAACTAGTAGCCTACCTACGCATCCTACCATGTGGCATTAGCTTTACAGAAGCATCTATTGGTAGATTTGTAGTAGATCCAGGCTATCGTAAGAATGGCTATGGTAGAATATTATTTGAAGGAGCTATTGATTATATTACGCAGGTATGGAATGAGAAGAAGATCAAGATAGAGGCTCAGACATACATGAGTAAGTTCTATGAGAGTACTGGTTTTAAAGTAACCTCTGAACCATTCCTAGATGCAGGAATCGAGCATGTCGAGATGCTGTTTGAATTAGAATAAAATACATGGTACAATGTTGTAAGAATAAGAGGTGGTAGTATGAGAGAGATCGTGATCCATAGTTGGGAAGAATTACAAGAGATCATCTTTAAGGATATTTGGGATGAGAGCTTAATGCGATATCGTAGTGAATATATCTATCGAGGAGTCTCTGATAAGCAATTCGATATGTATCCTAAGTTGAATAGATACTGTTCCCATGATCTTAGATTAGAAGAATCCTTGATCCGTAACTTCAAGAAGTATGGATATTCTGACCTAGGAAACTATCATAGCTTCTGGCAGATCGTAGCCTTAGGACAACATCACGGACTACCTACTCGTTTGTTAGACTGGACATATTCTCCTTTAGTAGCTTGTCACTTTGCTACTGAGAATACGGATGAGTATGATCGAGATGGAGCTATCATTTGTTTGGATTATAGTAAGATGAATAGACAATTGCCTAAGAAATTAAATGATGCGCTAGAAGAGTCTAATACAAGGATCTTTACGATCGAGATGTTAGAGAATACGATCGAAGACTTTGATGCTATGAAGGCTTTATCAGATAAGCCGTATGTATTATTCTTTGAACCAGCTAGTATTGATGATCGTATCGTGAATCAGTATGCTTTATTCTCTGTGGTATCTGATCGTGAGGTATTGTTAGCTAAGTTGATGGAAGAGCATGAAGATCTTTGTTTAAAGATCATTATTCCTAAGGAAGTTAAGCTAGAGCTGAGAGATAAGCTAGATTATATTAATATTTCTGAGAGATTGATCTATCCTGGTCTAGATGGTATTTGTAAGTGGATCACACGTAGATATAGTGACTTGGGTCCTAAGTATAATAAGAAGCATAAGAGTGAATAGGAAAAGAAGCTACAGAGAGATCTGTAGCTTTGTTGTATAAGAAAAGACCTAGGTCTCAATAGAACATAGGTCATATTATTTGATCTTTCTTTGTACTAAAAATCTTTCTAATGTCTTTTGGTCGATCATAGAATTCGATACCCCAAACTTAGAAATACAGAATCCTGCAGCAATAGTAGCCGCCTTGATAGCCACATCCATACTATTATTCTCTAGTAACATAACAGCAAGTGTAGATATGAAAGCATCAGAACCGCCGGTAGTATCGATCACATCTACTTGAGGGGCATTGTAGTAGCTCTTAGATTCTTTCGTGCATAAATAAGCGCCATCCTCATCTAGTGTAATAATAACAGTATCGATCCCTTTAGTAAGGAAGTACTCAGCAGCCTCTTCGATCGTTTGCTTTCCGCTTAATCGTATTGCTTCTTTACGATTTGGTACGAAGATATCGATGTTCTGATAATCTTCATCAAACATCATTTCGATCGTAGCTGGTTTCAATATCGTTATAGCTTTGTTTTGCTTAGCGATCTTAGCTGCTTCCTTTACTACTTCGATCGGAACTTCTGTTTGTAGTAAACAAATACCTGTATTATCAAATTCCTTACTCAGATCTCTAATATCGATAGGGGACAATGAACTATTAGCACCCTCAGTAACAGCAATGATACTCTCGCCATCACGATTGATCACGATGAATGCTTTACCAGTCTTGACGGTTGAATTAGCTATAATACAATGGGTATCGATAGAGTGATCAGACAAAGTTTTGAATACCAATCCACCCTCATTATCCTTACCTACCTTACCGATCAAAGTAACATCCTTCTTCAACATACTAACACCGATCGCTTGGTTTAATCCCTTACCTCCCGGTAAAATAACACATTCACTTGCGAATTGAGTATTACCTGGTGTTGGGAATTGTTCTAAGTATAGAATATTATCGATATTGATACTTCCTACTACAGTGATCTTTGGTTTACGTAGATAGTATGGAATATCTAAGGATCTGTTTGATTCGATCATTGGGATCAATTCAAATTCTTCTGTATTATCACTATCTTTAGATTCACAAAGAGATATTATTTTATCACCAATAAACATACCAAATTCATAATTAGGGATCTTGATCGTGGATACATTAAAGATATTCAGACCCTCACGAACATCATCACGTAAAGATAATAAAGATAATTCTTCAGGAATAGAAGCATTGATCTTCTCTAATTGAGAATGTAGTTCTTGTGTCAAAGCGAAGTGAGAAGAGATCAGTGCTGTGATCCCCTTTGCTTTAATGTCATTTGGTATAAATCTATCAGAATATATCACCATATCTGGGCTTAACAAGATACTATGTTCAAATAAACATTGTTTGAATCCGTGTAAGACCATCTCGGATCGTAAACTTTTACGCTTTAGATAGCATCCGATCTTAGTGTGTCCTAGATCTATCAGTGTTTGTGCAGCGTGGTAACCTAACTTAGAATAGTCAATGTAATAACTATTAGGAAGTTGTTTAGATGGATCTATATACATGATCTTTGTATTACAGTTTTTAAGGATATCGATATTCTCTAAACTTTCTGATGAGATCGGTTCCCAGATCAATCCATCTAGATTTTGATGGGAGATCTTAGATAGATTCTGTAGTTCTCTTTCTAATGACTCTTCACTATCAAATAGCATAAGTGTATACCCATGCTTATTTAAAGTTTCTACTAAACCTGTAATAATAAGGTTAGTATTATACATCTTCTTAAGCAATAGACCGATCGTGAAAGATTTAGTCTTAGCACTGTTTCTTGGGATGCCATAGGGAGTATAGTTATATTTCTTAACGATCGCTAATACTTTTTCCTTTGTTTCTTGTGAAATATCGTCTGCTTTGTTATTAATGATCTTGGATACAGTAGTGATCGAAACGCCACTTAACTTAGCGATCTCTTTGATGCTGATCATATAGTAACCCCCTTCTATCTTTATCTAATTTTATGCTATAAAATAGCAATAGTAAAGTGAAAAAATTAATTTATTTAAAATTCTAAAAATCTATTGACAGCGCTTACATTTGGGTTTATTATATTTTCGTAAAACATTTTAGTGAAAGGTTTTAGTAAAAGGAAAGGTGACTTATGAGCGTATTAGTAATTGGTAGTACGAATATGGATATCTCTGTTAGTGTAGAGCGTTTTCCTGCTAAGGGTGAGACTTTACTTGGTAAAGAGGTAAGTTATAAATATGGTGGTAAGGGTGCTAATCAAGCTTGCGCATGTGGTAAGTTAGGAGCAGAAGTTACTTTCTTGACTTGTGTGGGAAATGATGCTCATGGTCATGAGATCGTAGGTTACTTAGGAAGTGTTGGTGTAGATGTTTCTAAGGTAAAATATAGTGATGAGTTGAGTACTGGTACAGCAGTGATCAATGTAGATGCGAACGGGGATAACACGATCGTTGTTATTCAAGGAGCAAATCTTGCTTGTGATGTAGAGTATATTAGAAGTCATGAGGATTGTTTCAAGACTTGTGATTATGTATTGTTACAAATGGAGATCCCATTTGATGCGATCGAAGAGGCTATTAAGTTAGCTGCTAAGTATGATAAGAAAGTGATCTTGAATCCTGCTCCAGCAAGTGATACTTTGAGTAAAGATGTGTATAAGTATATTACGTATATGACTCCTAATGAAGTAGAAGTAAAGGTCATGGCTAGTTCAAATGGGGAATTAGAAGAAAACGCTAAACAACTACAAACATTAGGTGTTGAGAATGTTCTAGTGACACTTGGTTCACAAGGTGCGAAGTTATTTACTAAGGAGCGTGGTGAGATCTATGTACCTGCTTGTAAAGTAAATGCGATCGATACTGTGGCTGCAGGAGATTGTTTCAATGGAGCATTTGTTACAGCGCTAGATCGTGGGGATAGTGAGGAAGAGGCTATGAAGTTTGCGAATCAAGCTTCTGCTATCGCTGTTACACGAAAAGGAGCTCAAGAGTCTATTCCTACTATCGAAGAGATGAATAGACTTGCTAAGTAGTATTTAACGGTCATGTACCGTTAAAGAATCTCTAATAAGAGATCAATATAAAACTAAAAGGTGGAGGAAAAAAGACATGAAAAAGGTATTCTCATTATTTTTAGTTGCAATGTTAGCTTTAGGCTTAACAGGTTGTAACAAAGACCAAGGTGGAAACGCAGGAGATACAGAAGAAAAAGTAAAAGTAGCTGTAATCGTTCCTCAAAAACGCGGTGACCTAGGTTTTACAGATTCTATCTATGCTGGTGTTGAAGAAGTAAAAGCTAACTTAGGTGAAGATGTAGAAATTACATTCACTGAATGTGCTGGTGATTCTTCTAAGTTCGAATCTACTATCTATGATACTTGTGACCAAGAACCAGATCTAATCATTACTCCAGCTGGTTCAGGTTTCGCTGATCTAATTGCTACAAAGGCTGCTCATGACTATGAAGATATCAACTTCGTATTAGTAGATGCTAGTGCTGCTTATACTGGTATTACTACTGACAACGTAGCTGCTATTTCTTATAAGCAAAATGAAGCTACATTCTTAACTGGTGCATTATCTGCATTATTAAGTGAAACTGGTACAATCGGTTATGTAGCTGGTATGCAAAATGCTGTAATCAATGACTTCACAGTTGGTTATATCCAAGGTGCTCAACATATCAATCCAGATATCAAAGTTCTTATCTCTTATGTAGGTGACTTCGCTGACTCTGCTAAGGCTAAAGAATTAGCTACTACTCAAATCGGTCTAGGTGCTGATGTTGTTGCTCAAGTTGCTGGTACTGCTGGTTTAGGTGTATTAGATGCTGCTAAGGAACAAAGTGTATGGGCTATTGGTGTAGATGCTGACCAATCTAAGGCTTATGCTTCTTCTAACCCTGAAATGTCTGCTCGTATTGCTTCTTCTGCTATGAAGAATGGTGCTAAGTTATTAGTAACTATCGTTGAACGTTTTACTGGTGAAGATGATCTTCCTTGGGGTGGAATCGAATCACAAGGTTTAATCGAAGGTGCTGTAGAGATCGCTCCAATGGTTGACGGTGTTCCTGCTGACATCCAAGCACAAGTTCAAGATCTACAAGCTAAGGTTATTAGCGGTGAAGTAAAGGTTGAATCTGCATTCGATATTACTGATGATGCATTCAATGCTTACGTTGAAAGCTGCCAATAATAATTAACAAAAAGTATATATACAAGCAGGGAGATACTTTCCTGCTTGTATTTTAAATTTTCGAAAGGAGAGAGAATCGATGAGTGACAATGTATTATTGATGGATAAAATGACGAAAGTTTATCCAAATGGTTTCGTAGCTAATAAAGATGTTACTCTATCTGTTAATCGTGGAGAGATCCATGCATTACTTGGAGAAAATGGAGCCGGTAAGACTACATTAATGAAAATGTTGTTTGGATTTGAAAGAGCTGATGGTGGAAGGATCTTGATCGATGGTAAAGAAGTTAAGATCAAGAATGCTTTAGAAGCGATTCATCTAGGTATCGGTATGGTCCATCAACACTTTATGTTAGTACCATCAATGACAGTAACTGAGAATCTGATCTTAGGAGATATTCCTAAAGGGTCAATGTTTACGATCGATTCTAAGAAAGCGGTTGAGACATGTATTGAGCTTGGTAAGAAGTACAATATGGTACTAGATCCTAATATGAAGGCTATGGACCTGTCTGTTGGTGGTAAACAAAAGTTAGAGATCCTTAAGGCGTTATTATTAGGAGCTAAGATCTTGATCTTAGATGAACCAACTGCTGTATTAACTCCCCAAGAAACAAAAGAACTATTCGAAACACTTAAGATCTTAGCAAAAGATGGACATACGATCATCTTTATCTCTCACAAATTAGATGAAGTCATTCAGATCTGTGATCGCTATACGATCCTTAGACGTGGTAAACAAGTTGGCAGTGGAGATGTTGCGAAAGAAACTCCTTCTTCTCTTTCTGCGATGATGGTAGGACGTGAGATCGATCTAGATATGCATAAAGATGAAGTGAAGTTTGGAGAGAAAGTTCTTGAAGTAAAAGATCTAGTATTTGTAAATGATTTTGATAAGAGAGTCGTAAATGGTATAGATTTTGCGATCCATGCTGGTCAGATCTTAGGTATTGCGGCTGTAGAGGGTAATGGTCAAAATGAAGTGGCTGAGATCATTACTGGTTTAAAGAAAGCATCTGTAGGAGAAGTGATCCTAGCTGGAACTTCTATTACGAATAAAACGATCCGTGATCGTAGAGAATTAGGGGTCGCGTATATTCCAGAGGATCGTATGGTAGATGGATGTGCATCTTCTGTATCGATCAAAGATAATTTAGTAGCAGACCGTTTCTTTAAACCAAAATTCTCTAAGAATTTCTTCATTGATCAGAAAGCGATCGAATCAGAAGCAGATCGTTTGATCAAAGAATTCCAAGTAATGTGTATGGATAAGGGAAATAATGTAGGTGCTTTATCTGGTGGTAATATCCAGAAAGTTATCGTAGCTCGTGAATTTACAAGTGATGCTAAGTTAGTAGTAGCTAATCAACCAACACGTGGTATCGATGTAGGTGCTGCTGAGTATATTCGTCATAGATTGGTAGATATCTCTCGACAAGAAGGGGTAGGTGTATTACTAGTTTCAGCTGATCTAACGGAGTTATTAACTGTAAGTGATAGTTTGATGGTTATGGTCGATGGTAAGATCACTGCTTATTTTGAGGATGCTTCTAAAGTAGATGAATATATGATCGGTGAGTATATGTTAGGTGTCAAAAAACAAAGTGAAGAGGAGATCGGGGGTGCTGCAAGATGATGGGAGATAAGTTCAGAAAGTTCTTTCTAAAATATTTCGAAGCGATCCGTATTGCGTTTGCAGTTACTTTAGCGATCGTAGCGATCATGATCGTAATCTTCTTCGTAAGTGATCAACCATTAGATGTTTTATATTGGTTTACAATAGGCCCATTAACATCATTAAGAAGATTTGGTACAGTTATCGAACTATTGATTCCATTATCATTCTGTGGTCTTGCTATGTGTATGATGTTCCAAGTAAATCGATTCAATATGAGTGTCGATGGAGCGTTCTTCATTGCAGGTAGTGTTACTGCGATCATTGCTTTGCATCTAGATCTTCCACCGATCGTATTGCCAGCATTGTGTATCGCTGCTTCGGGTCTAGTCGGAGGATGTGTGTCCTTTATTCCCGCATATATTAATGAGAAGTATAAGGCACATATCGTTGTTTCTAGTATCATGTTGAATTATGTTATGTTATATATTGGTAGATTCATTTTGATCCAATGGTTAAAAGATCCAACATTTTCGTACAACGGAACACCATTCTTCTCTGAAAACGCACTATTAACACGTATCCTGAAGGGTACTCGTATCCATACAGGTATCTTTATTATGATCGTGGCTATTATTATTACTTATATCTTATTATATAAGACTAAAGTAGGTTATAATATGCGTTATTCTGGTCAGAATGCAGCATTTGCTAAGTATGTTGGCATCGATACTAAGAAATCTATTCTATCAGCTCAATTCATTGGTGGAATGTTAGCTGGTATTGGTGGTTCTATTGAATGTTTAGGTATCTATCAACAATTGAATTGGGAAGCACATCTTGGATATGGGTTCGATGGTGTTATCATTGCTACTATCGCAAAGAATAACCCATTGGCTGTTCCAGTAGTAGCATTCTTACTATCTTATATTCGCGCAGGTGGTGACTTAGTTAACCGTATGACTGATGTACCCGTAGAATTAGTTACAGTAATTCAATCATTAGTGGTTATCTTCATTGCAGCTAAGGCATTATTAGCAAGTACTAAACATAAAGCCTTGATCCAAGATGCTCAGACTAAAACAGAGAAAGGAGCGAATTAATATATGTTCTCATTATCATTTATTTCAAGCTTACTTTTCTCAACGATCCGTTTATCAACACCATTGATCTTCTCATCAATGGGTGGTCTGATCACACGTAAATCTGGTTCTAATAATATTGCTTTAGAGGGTACGATGTTGATCTCTGCTATGGCTGGAGCTGTTGCTAGTGCTTATTCACAAAGCTTGATCGGTGGATTGATCGGTGCATTGTTAAGTGGTTTATTGATCTCAGTATTTTTAGGCTTTATGTCTTTAAAGATGGAAGCAGATATGACTTTAACAGGTGTTTCTATTAACCGTCTATCTGATGGATTGACGATCTTCATTATCTTTATGTTGATCGGAGAGAAAGGAACAACGATCAAATTACCTTCTCTATCATTCCCAACAGTTGAATTACCTGTGATCAAGGATATTCCATTTATTGGAGATGTATTCTCTGGGCACAATTTATTAACTTATTTCGCATTTGTTGTTGTTGTATTAGTTTGGTTCTTGATCTATAAGACACCACTTGGATTAAAGATCCGTGCAGTAGGTGAGAATGAGAAGGCTGCTGAATCAGTCGGTATCAATGTTATGGGTATTAAGTTATTAGCCTTTGCTTTAACTGGTATTATCTGCTCATTTGGTGGTGCTTATATGTCAATGGGTTACTTATCATGGTTCTCTGCAAGTATGATCGCAGGGCGTGGTTTCATTGGTATGTCAGCAATGAACTTATCTAATGCTCGTCCATTTAGAACAATGTTCGTAGCGATCTTATTTGCTGGTGTAGATGCTCTAGCAATGACATTACAGACACTTAATCTTCCACCAGAACCATTACAAATGCTTCCATATTTAATTACTATTATTGCACTTGTTGTTGTATCGAAACATGATATGGAACAAGAAGAAAAGAGAAAGAAAGAATTAGCACAATCTAAATAATTAAAGGAGAGAAATGATTATGGAAAAATATAAAGTTATTCTAGATGTTGATACTGGTACAGATGATGCGGTGGCTATTTTGATGGCTATGGCTGCTGAGGAGATCGATTTATTAGGTATTTGTTCAGTAAATGGTAATCGTAATGTTGAATTAACTACAGATAATACTTTACGTGTTGTAGATTTTGTTGGTAAGGGTGATGAGGTAAAGGTATATAAGGGATGTGCTTTACCATTAGTATGTACTTTAAATAAGGATAGAAGACCATTGATCCCTTATGGTGATAAGTATTTTGATGGACAAGAGAACCATGGTAATCACTTAGATCTACCTGAGACATCTTTACAACCTCAAGATAAGTGTGCAGTATCTTACTATATTGATACACTAATGGCATCTGAAGGAGATATTACGATCGTTGCTGTTGGTCCATTAACTAACTTAGCAGTAGCTATGAGAGCAGAACCAAGAATCTGCAGTAAGATCAAAGAGATCATGATCATGGGTGCTGGTTTAGAAGAAGGAAACTCTGGTCCATTACAAAGAGCTGAATTTAACTTCTGGGCTGACCCTGAAGCTGCAGAGATCGTATTACAATCTGGTTGTAAGTTGACTATCGTTCCATTAGATGTAACTCATAAGACTGGTATTAAGTTAAAAGAGGCACAAGCATTTGAAGATTCTGGTACTAAGGCTGGATATGCAGCTGCTACATTTATTAAGCGTCGTATTAAGAATTATAGTAATTTCCAACATAACTGGCATATTGGTGAGGAAACTGCTGCTGTACATGATGCTTTATGTATTGCTGGGCTATTAGATCGTTCTGTATTTACTAAGGTCGTTAATTGTAATATGCATATGGATTATAGTGGTGGTACTGCTGATGGTGTAAGTGTAGTAAGTTTCAAGCCAGTTACACGTGATCTAGATGGTATCTTCAGACCTGCTGTTAAGAATGTTGATCTAGTTATGGAAGCAGATCGTGAGAAGTTTGCTGCTATTATGCATGAATTAGTTACGAAATAAGTAATATGAACTATATAATAGTATTTATTTCTGCTTTATTGGGTGGTTTTACACAAACTGTTACAGGGTTTGGTAGTGGTATCGTGATCATGCTGTTCCTTCCGTATATCTTACCGATCATGCAAGCATCTGCATTAAATGTCATGGTTACTGTGGTGTTGAATGTGATCTTGGTGGTGAAGTATCGTAAATTCGTGAACTATCGTATGATATGGATCCCTTCACTTATTAGTTTCGCAATCAGTACGGTAGTGATCTATATAGGAACTGGACTTGATACTAACCTAATGAAGATGATCTTTGCCTTATTCCTGATCGTATTAGCTATTTACTTTATCTTCTTCAGTGATAAGGTAAAGCTAAAAGCAGATCTTCCCACAGTGATCACTTGTGCAATGCTTGCTGGTGCAGCTAATGGTCTATTTGGAATCGGTGGTCCTCCGATGGCCTTATACTTCCTTACGATCACTAATTCTAAGGAAGAGTATATTGGAACAACACAAGTATATTTCTTGTTAACTAGTTTATACACGACACTCATTCGTATTATGAATAATGTAATTGATGAGAAGATCGTGATGTTGATCCTTCCTGGTCTGATTGGTATATTGATCGGAGAGTTTGTCGGAATAAGAGTCGTTGATCGTATCTCACATGAGAAGATGAAGAGATTGATGTATATGTTCTTAGCTTTCTCTGGGGTAGTAACATTTATACAATGTTTATAGTAAATAAAAGCTGTAGGATGACCTACAGCTTTGTTGTATTTAAATGATTTAATTCTTATCAAGTTGGATCAAGGCATCTAAGAATACTTTCATAAACTTATCTCGATCACAGTGTGTTAATACTTCAGCATTCAATGTATTAGGATCACGAGGTTCTCTTAGATCTACAACAGTCATACCACGAGTATATTCACCAGCTACTTCGATGTGCACTGGAAATTTCTGACTAGTGAAATATTCAGGATGTAGCAGATGCATGATCGGTACTACATCAAAGAGAGGAGATCTATCTTTGTTTCTATCTCTATTATATTTAGAAAAGAATTGTAGTATATCATGGGCAAGATCTTGTACTTTCCCATTTCCTTGTAAAGCATCTATCTCTGTATGTAGGATCGAAGCTTCATTACATACTTCTAAGCCACTCATAATGATCGGAATACTGGATTCAAAGACGATCTTAGCAGCATGTGGATCTTCATAGATATTGAATTCTGCTTTCGGAAGGATATTACCACTATAGATACTTCCTCCCATAAGAGTGATACACTCTATCTTAGATCTTAAATGTGGATAAGTCTTAAGGAATACTGCTATATTTGTAAGGGGACCAAGAGCTACGATAGTGATCTTCTTATCACTATTCTCCAGTACATCTCTCATGAACTCGATCGCATGTTTATCTAAGACCTTAACAGTAGCTTCTGGTAGAATAGGTCCATCCAGACCACTTTCGCCATGAGCTCCTGGTTGAGGATCTGGTGCATAGTGTAAAGGAGTATCACATCCCATAGCGATCTTACCAGACTTACCGATCGCAGTAAGTACTTTCGCTAAGTTAGCTGTAACCTTCTCTACTAATTGGTTACCACAAACAGTCGTATATCCTAAGATCTCTAGTTCTTCAGGATGTGCAAGGGCTAATAGAATAGCCATCACATCATCATGACCAGGATCACAATCAATAATGATCTTGCGTGTCATTAGTGGCTCTTAGCCTTTCTGTATTCATTGATAGAAAGACCGATCAGACCAATAAGAACGAAGATATAAGGAATCGTATTGATCAATTCAGCTGGTAATGTAGTTAATGCTAGTCGGTTAACGATACCTTGCGCAAATGCGAATACAGCTGTAGTGATCACAACGATCAAGAAGTTACCTTGACCTACTGCTTGAGCAGCAATACCGATCCAACCACGAGAAGCAGTCATGTTATTAGAGAAGATAGACATGTATCCCATAGATAGATAAGCACCACCAAGAGCAGCAAAGATACCAGATAAGATAATAGCGATCAAACGAACTCTATTTACCTTGATACCTACTGATTCAGCAGCATGCGCATCTAGACCACAAGCCTTCATATGTAGACCAAGTGGAGTCCTATATACTAAGATAGCTAATAAGATCGCTAGAACGATACATACATATGTTAAGAAATAGTGACCAGATAAGATCTCACCTAGAATAGGAATATTCTCTAAGAAAGGAATATTTACAGTAGGTAGGACCTTAGATGGAAGAGAAGCAGTTGTTCCCTTAGAACCAGTCCAAACTAATAATAACCAAATAGAAATATCAGCAGCGAATAGGTTCAACGCAATACCGATCATAATAGGATTAGCCTTCATCTTCATAGTGAAGAATGCGATAACTAATGCACATAGAATACCGATCGCAACAACACCAGCTAGACCACCCCAAGCACTACCAGTAATAGCAGAGAAGTATACTCCAAATAAAGCACCGAAGATCATGATACCTTCAACAGCAATATTAGAAATACCAGCAAGAGCAGCGATATAAGCAGACATAGCAGCGAATAATAGAGGGACACCTACACGAATGACAACGAAGACGAAGTCCGCTGTGAAGAAAGAAGAAATAATATTGCTATCCATTCTTTTGTTCCTCCTTTAATAATTGTTTTTCTCTCCACTTTCTTAAGAAGTATTGAGAAGAGATCAATAATGTTAGAATAACTTCTACGATAGAAACTAACTTAACATCGATAACAGGACTACTGTTAGCAAGTAATTGAGCAGAAGCTCTTAGATAACTAATACCAAAAGCAGCTACCATAACACCAATAGGATGGTTCTTACCAAGCATAGCCATCAAAGCACCAGCGAAACCAAGACCTGGAGTAGTTGACCATGTGAATGCACGATACACACCCATTAACTCAACAGCAGAACCCATACCACCTAAGAAACCAGCCATGAAGTGAACAGCCATGAATAAACTAAAAGCACTCATACCAGAATACTTAGCAAAGCTCTTATTTAAACCAGTCATACGAATAGAATATCCTAGTTTAGTCTTGAATAATACAATATATACTAAGATGACCATAGCTAACATGATCAAGATACCACTATGTACCTGAGTCTTAGGAATAATGTTAGATAACTTAGCACTAGTTTCAAATGGAGCACTAGAAGTACCTGTAATACCAGGAACAGCTAAGTAAGTCTTAACGATATAGAACCCAATACCATATAAGATATTATTCATCATTAATGAGATAACCATTTCATCCGCATTTAATTTACCCTTTAAATATCCAGGGATCAATGCGATCAGACCACCGACGATCGCTGCAAATAGAATCGTCATAGCAGAGTCGATGATAGAGTTACCAGTTAAGATATTCGTATTGATCGCAATGTATGTACAAGCAACACCACTAATATAGAAGATACCCTCTGTACTTAGGTTGAATAGACCAGTACGGAAGTATAATAGCGTAGCTAGACCTGCAAAGCATAATGGAACCATCTTAACGAATACATATCCAAAGTTGAATGAACTCTTTGTAGGATAGATCAATAATGAGATAAAGTCATTTACTGGATCTGGAGATACAAAGCATAATACAGCGAATGTGATCACTAATGCGATCAAGATAGAAGATAAGATACGTAGGGCTTCAAATGGGCGTTCTTCAGTCCACTTGAAAGTAGATTTAGCAACCTTATTTGAATTAGTTGTCATAACAAGCCCTCCTTAATTCTTCCTCACTCTGACGTTCTACACCAAGCATATATAGACCAAGATCACTTTCAGTTACACCCTTTAAAGAATCAAAGTAACCAACGACCTCACCATCATACATAACAAGTAAACGGTCAGATAGAGCCATAACCTCATTTAAGTCAGCAGAAACAAGTAAAATACCTGAACCCTCGTTACGCATCTGTACTAATTGTTGGTGGATGTAGTTAGCACTACCAACGTCGATACCACGAGTAGGTTGTTCTGCGATCATTAATTTAGGACGAGTACTCCATTCACGAGCAACAACGACCTTTTGAATATTACCACCAGATAAAGAAGAAACCTTTTCTTTTTCTGAATTAG
The DNA here is from genome assembly GCA_015058845.1 of Erysipelotrichaceae bacterium. Taxonomy (GTDB): domain Bacteria; phylum Bacillota_I; class Bacilli_A; order Erysipelotrichales; family Erysipelotrichaceae; genus SIG230. The sequence continues at coordinate 143,220 of SVBO01000001.1, read as the reverse complement.
TCTTAACACTGAAACGCTTGATCAGTTTAAGAGAAACATCACGGATCTTACCACTCTTTAAGAATACTTTACCACTGTATTTATCAGTCGTATATGTAGTAGAGATCATGTTATCTTGAATACTAGCTTCAGCAGCACATCCATCGATCATACGGTCTTCTGGAATATAAGACATACCAGCATTTCTCTTCTTTAAAATACTTAAATTCTGGATCTCAGTATTACCTAATTTAATCGTACCTTCTTGGAAAGGAACAAGACCAGTGATCGCACGGATCAATTCTTCTTGTCCATTACCTTGTACACCTGCAATACCAAGGATCTCTCCTCCCTTAATAGAGAAGTTTACGTTCTTAACTTTAGAAACGTTATTTTCTTTATAATTGAAGTTTCTTACATCTAAGATCATTTCAGGATCTTGTACTTCAGTCTTATACTTATCGAAAGAAGTATCTAAAGATTTACCAATGATCAACTCAGTTAATTGTTGGATAGTAATATCTTTTGCATCATAGGTACCCTTAGTTTCTCCTAAACGGATAACAGAAATACGGTCACTGATCTGTTTTACTTCATTTAACTTATGGGAAATGAATACGATCGTATGTCCCATTTCTTTGAACTTAACTAATTGTTCGAATAGTTGTTCAGTTTCTTGTGGTGTTAATACTGCAGTAGGTTCATCTAGAATGATGACTTCTGCATCACGATATAATGTCTTTAAGATCTCAACCTTTTGCTTAGCACTAACGTTAAGATCAGCTACCTTTTGATTTACATCGATATCGAAGTTATACTTCTTAGCTAATTCTTGTGTTTCCTTAACAGCCTGTTTCATATCAATGAAGGCACCATTAGTAGGCTCAGAACCTAATACGATATTTTGAGCTACTGTAAATGATGGGATCAACATAAAGTGTTGGTGCACCATACCGATACCATTATTGATAGCTTCCATTGAACTTTGGAAATGGACCTCTTTTCCCTTATAATAGATCTTACCCTCTGTTGGTTTCTCAATAGCGAAGATCATTTTCATTAGGGTAGACTTACCTGCACCGTTTTCACCAACGATGGAGTGGATCTCACCTTTCTTTAATTCAATATTGATATTCTTATTGGCTACAGTACCGTTGGGATAGATTTTCGTAATATTCTCTAATTTTAAGATAATTTCATCCATGCTATCACCTCTATCAATTTAATTTTACAAAGAATGCTCCATCAAAATGACGGAGCATCTCTTTTACCAAAATCGTCTAATTATTTACCGTACTTAGTTAAATAAGTGTCGTAAACACCTGGAGTAACTAATTCATCGATTACTTCAGTTGTACCATCTAATACCTTAGATGTGAAAGATTCAACTTCTGCTAATTCTTCAGCAGTCATATTTTCTTTATAGTAGTCGTTTTCAGCAAGACCTACACCGTTTTCAGCATAACCTAATACAGCTTGAGTTCCATAAGGAGCTGTACCTTCGATCATCATAGAAACAGCAGATAAGATACCTTGGTCACAGTTCTTTAAACCAGAAGTTAAGATAGTCTTAGCTAATTCAGGTTGACCTTCGATCATAGAAACATATTGGTCAGTGTCAACACCAACAGCCCATGTACCTTCGTTTTCAGCTACAGCAGCGAATACACCATTACCAGCACCACCAGCGCATCCCCAGATAACGTCAGCGCCTTCGTTGATCATGTTTTGAGAAATTTCTTTAGCTCTAGCAGTATCTTGGAAGTCACCTACATAAGAGATCATAACCTTAACATCAGGGTTAACATCAGCAGCACCTTGGATATAACCAGCCATGAATTGACGGATACCATTGTTATCCATACCACCAACACCACCAACGATACCAGTTTCAGACTTAACAGCAGCAACAACACCAGCTAAATAACCGATTTCGTTAGCAGCATAAGTGATACCATAAACGTTGTCTAAAGAGTTAGCAGCAGCATCAGAGTAGTCGAAGTTTAAGTACTTAACATCTGGATTTTCAGCAGCAACAGATAACATTACGCCTTCATATTGCCAGTTACCAGAAATGATGATGTCATAACCATCAGAAACAGCTTGACGGTGTGCAACTTCCCAACCAGCTTCGTCAGTACCCATTTCGATAAGCTTAGTTTCTACAGCATCGCCATACTTTTCTTCAAGAAGAGCAAGACCATTGTAAGTTACGTCGAAGTATGATTGGTCACCGATGTAAGGTAAAAGCAGTGCAACTTTTGTTACATCGTCCTTTTCATCTCCGCCGTTGTTTGTGCTGTTAGAGCATCCAGTCATACCTAATGCTAGAGCAGCAACAACAAGTAAAGATAAGAATTTTTTCATTGTTTTTTTCTCCTTCTATATTGTATTTATTGAAAATTGGAACAACCCAATTTACAACCTAGAATAACACAGTCTTTCGGATCCTCACAGATCAGACCAACTGCCCCCTTGGAAGCGCTTAGACCACAAGAGTCAAAAGAGAATTCCACCTCTCCCAAGTACACCATAATTCTATCACGCAATCTATCTATTTTCAATGTAATTTTAGGCATATTCGTATTTTCAAACACTCTTTTCTCTGATTTCGATACACCATTTCTCTTAGTCACAAATTCGATCACATCCTCATGAACACAGATCGCCTTATAATCCATATATCCACACATATCAAACACGATCGATACGCTATCCTCATAAGCCTTATCATACTCTAGGGAGATCTCTTGTACTTGAGAGAACATATCTCCAAAACTGATCATACCATCTAGATGTAGACCACTTTGATCCGTATAAGCACTACCATGATGTGTTACACAACCACGCACAGCACTTCTTCTAACACCACCAAAATCATATCCCCAATCTTCCATAGAAAGATTACTGAAGTCGATACCATAGGCAGCCGTATTGTCTTTATAGAACTCATGGATCACGAAATACGTACGCATCACTCGCTCACTTACATAAGCCTCAACACCACACTCACAAACTACATAATCCCCAGTAGGTAATGATAGAGAAAGTGTAGTCTTTTCACTGATCTCTTGTCTCTCTCCTCGATACATATTTCCTTGATCATCCTTCATATAAATACAGAAAGTAGCAGGAAGATGCTCTGGATTAGACACAGTATAATGGATCTTTTCTCCAGGATATACGATCGGAGAGAAAGATGGTTCATATCTAGCATCATAGACATCCTCTGGCTTATAGTAAGTAGTTAGATACACTTTCCCCACAGTATCAGGATACGCATTATTCACTACGATCTTAAGTGTCTCATCACAGTTCACAGCATTGGCTTCAAAGTAACGATGCTTATTGATCCTCATTCCCCCAGTAGATCTAGGTAACAAGAAATCTACTCTACTACGATCTCTTAGATACTTTTCAGGAACATCCTTTCCTTGTAATCTCCAACCTAATTCAGTAAATACTCGAACACTAGAACTTACTGTATCGATATTCTCACTACCCATACAACTACTAGATAATAGAACATCATTGATCGGTCTAGTCCACTTCTCATCGATTCCCTCAAGACCTACCATAGCACCCATAATAGAACCTACATTTCCTAATGTACAGTCAGTATCCCAACCTGCTTCACATAACATATTCATCGTTGTATCAAAATCATTATGTCCATACAGCATAGCCCAGATCATGATCGCTGTATTCGGTAGAATGTGACATACGCCTGGATACTTATCATATCCATGGTTCTCTTGGATCCATTGTAATACATAGTCACTATCATTAGGATGTTCATCGATCTTTGTGATCACATCTTGACATAACTTCACATAACTACTCGTAGGATCTAGATAAGTAAGGGCTGTATCAATGATCTTTCTAATATCTTTTAGCTCATATGCTAGAGCGATCGCTACGGCTACGAACTTACCGCCCTCGATCCCATCTCCATCATGGGTAACACTACTCATCTTACTAGCTAAGTTACATGCTAACTTTGGATCATTAGGTGCCACATATCCCCAACAATCAGAAAAGATCTGTCCTCCGATCTGTTCTGCTAGATCTTTCCCATTGACCTCACAAGACCCACTGCTAGGGGCACAGATCCCTTTCTTTAAATTACTATAGGCAGTATGTTCAGTGGCGATCCCTTCACCACCCCACCAAAAGAAACCATGGCCATCACATAGCCAATTCAGTACATTATCTCCCATTTCTTGGGCAGTAATATCCTTACTACAACACTTTTCTAAAGCTCTTACAAAGAACAAAGGCCCATTGGAATCATCATCAGAGGCAAATACATCATAGTCTACAATATACCCATGGATCTTACCATATGTACGCTTGATCTCCTCAGCACTCCAGCCCTCTACAGGAGCCCCTAATCTGATCCCGATGATCTTTCCTAACCATGCGGCATAAGTTTTATATAAATATTCTTGATATGTCATTGTGATCACTCCTTTTGAATGTATTATATAGCAGAAATAGTCAAAAAACAATGTAAGGAGAGTAGTATATTCTTTACAAAAGTGAGGATAATAATGGTATAATGAAAATTACGAAATCCTGGAATTTTGTTGATAAGTTTTGGGAAATAGTATAAAATTAAGGGGACAATGATCATATTGTTTCACAGGAGGGAAATACATGAAGAAACTAATGAAATTGATTCTTTCTCTTGCAATGATCGCTGCTGTTGCTGGTTGTAGCAACAACAAGACTTCTGGTGATGAGAACGTGACTATCTCTGTATGGCACACTTTCACTGAAGGTCAACAAGAATTGCTAGAGACTATTGCTGATGAATTCGAAGCGGCTAATGAAGGTATTATTGTTGAAGTAACTAATACTGGTTCTGCTAGTGAATTCCAAGCAAAGGTTACTGACTCTGTTATCAACGGTGTTGGTCCAAACTTGATCTTCGAATATGCTTCTTATGCTAAGAGCTTCGATATCGAAGGTGCTGATTACTTATTATCTTTCGAAGACTACTGGGATTTCGATTATAAGTCAACTTTAACATCTGAAGGTCTATATGCGGAAGGTACAAACTTCTCTGATGGTAAGTTACATGTTGCTCCAGTTTATACTGCTGGTGCTGTATTATTCTGTAACAAGGCTCTTTACGATGAAGCTGGTGTAGCTATCCCTACTACTTGGGACGAAGTTAAGACTTCTTCTAAGGCTATCTATGAAAAGACTGGTGCTGTAGGTCTTTCTCTTGACTCTTTAACAGATATCGCTCAATTGATCATCTACCAATCTCATGAAGGTAAGATCGTTGATCTTGAAAAGAATGAAGTTGCTTTCAACGATGCTGAAACTATCAAATGGTTAGAAAGGTGGGCTGAAGGTGTTCATGAAGGTTACTTCCAAGTAGCTGCTCAAGGTGCTGATGGTTATAACTCTTCTGATATCAATAACGGATTGATCGCTTCTTATATCGGTTCATCTGCTGGTATCCCTTATGTTAACCTAGACAACATCGGTGGTGAATTAGTATGTGCACGTGTTCCTATGATCTCTAGCGCTGATTATGAAAATGCTGGTATCATCTGGACTCGTGGTGCTATCGGTTTCAAGGATGAAGATGAAACTGTTAACCAAGCAACTGCTGATTTCGTTGAATACTTCATTAGCCAAAATGGTCGTTGGGTAGTAGAATTAAATGCTAATACTCCATACAAGGCTGTAGCTGAATCTGCTGATTACCAAGCACATGTTGCTTCTGATAAGGCTTTAACTGCATTAGCTGATCAAATCCCTACATCTTTCGTTGCTCCTGTATTCACAGGTGTTACTGAAATGCGTAACGAATTATCAGCATTAATGAAGGGTGCTGCTGCATCTGATTATGATCCTAAGACTGCATTAGAAACTTGCGCAAACAATATCAATGCAGCAATGAATCAATAATTTAGAGTAACTTTGAATTTGGTAGAAGGAGAAATTACTCCTTCTACCTTTTCTCTATTATATCCCGTAGAAAAGGAAGGATGAATGTATGAGCAAACTATTAGTATTCTGCCTTGATGCCTTGTGTACCCTAGATCTAGAATACATGGCAACTTTACCAAATTTTAAACAAATATTTGAGAAAGGAAGTGTTGTGAAACACGTGGAACCTGTGTATCCATCACTTACATATCCTTGTCATTGTTCTATTTTAACTGGTGTAACTACAATGGTACATGGTGTACCACACAATGAGATCGTGGATGTAGAAGATCCACATGCTCCTTGGTATTCATTACGTTCACAGATCAAGACTAGAACACTAATGGATGTCGCAAAAGAAAATGGTTTCACTACTTGTTCTTTAACGTGGCCTGTTTCTGGTGGTGCTAACATTGACTATAATATGCCAATGATCGTACCTATCAGTTATCAAGGAGATGATCCATATCAATTCTATGTGAATAATTCTACCCAAGAGATCTTAGATAAGTACTATTGGAAGTACGAATATTTACTACAGAAAGATTACAAAGACTTAGATGCTTTTACTATGAACCTAGCATTAGATATCATTGAAGACTATCATCAACCAGATGTTATGCTAGTGAAGATGTGCGACTTAGATACAGTGAAACATCGTAATGGGATCGATAATGATGATGTTAAGAAACAATTACGTAAACATGATACGCAATTTGGTCTATTGTTGGAAGCTGTAAAGCGCTTTGGAGATTACGAGAATACGAACTTCGTGATCTTAGGAGACCATGGACAACAAGATATCAAGAAACATATCAACTTTAACTTATTACTGAAAGAAAATGGTTTCATTCAAACAGATGAGAACAATGTTTTAGTAGATTGGCAAGCATACTGTCATTCTGCTTCAATGTCTGGTTGGATCCAATTAAAAGATCCAAAGGATGAAGCATTACGTCAAAGAGTATATGACTTCTTATTAAAGGTAAAAGATGATCCAGAGTATAATATTGGATATGTCTTTACGAAAGAAGAAGTAGAGGAACGATTTGGTCTTAAGGCAGAGGAGATCGACTTCGTGGTCGAAGGAAAAGAACCAATGTCATTTGACTCGACTCTATCTGGAAAAGATCTATTCCAAGAATATTTGAAACCAGGTTGGAGCCATACATTAGCATCTCATGGGTACCTACCACATAGAGATGAGACAACTACTTTCTTAGGATTTGGTAAGAATATCAAAGAGGGTGTTGTGTTAGAGAGAAGCAGTATGTTGAATGAGGCTTCTACAATGGCACGTATTTTAGGATTTAATATGGATGGTACTGAAGGTACTCCATGGAATGAAATTATTAAATAGGAGAACATACGCTATGAAAGTTACAATTCAAAACTTAACAAAACGATTTTCTGACATGACCGCAGTAAACACTTTCAATGCTGTGATCGAATCTGGTGAACTGATCGCTCTACTAGGTCCTTCTGGATGTGGTAAGAGTACTATGTTGAACATGATCTCAGGGATCCTTCCTGTAACAGAGGGAAAGATCTTCTTTGGAGAAGAGGATGTTACTGATCTAAGTCCAGAGAAGAGAGGGATCGGATTAGTATTCCAAAACTATGCTCTATATCCTCATATGACAGTATTAGAAAATATCGCATTCCCATTAGAGATCAAGAAAGTACCAAAGGCTGAGCGTGAAGCAAAGGCTAAAGAAATGGCTAAGTTAGTACACGTAGATATGTTATTGAACCGTAAGCCTGGTCAATTATCAGGTGGTCAACAACAACGTGTAGCTATTGCTCGTGCTTTGATCAAGAATCCTAGAATCTTATTATTAGACGAACCTCTATCTAACCTAGATGCTCGTTTACGTATTGAAATGCGTGAAGAGATCCGTCGTATCCAACAACAAACTAAAGTTACTACGATCTTCGTAACACATGACCAAGAAGAAGCTATGAGTATCTCTGACCATATCGTATTAATGAGAGATGGTGTATTACAACAATACGCTAAGCCTCAAGAATTATATGATAGTCCAGTAAATTGCTTCGTAGCAGACTTCTTAGGTAATCCACCTATTAATAAGACATATGGTGTGATCAAGAATGGTAAAGTAGAACTAAATGGGGAATGTATGTTAGATCTACCACTATCTCATTTAGAAGAAGGTCGTGAAGTGATCGTGTCTATGCGTGCGGAAGCTATTATCGTAGGGGCTGAGAACAAGGTTTGCGATGGTATCATCGATGAAGTATATGTAATGGGTAAAGAAGTGCTAGCATATGTGATCTTAGGAGATGCTAGAGTAAGAGCATATGTGGATGCGGAAAAGGGATTTGAGAAGGGTCAAAAGGTTAGTATTGGTCTAAAGAAGAAAGGTGTCTTTGTTTTCGATAAGGAAAGCGGAGAACGTTTAGTATGATGAAGAACAAGCCAACATTTTTGGAGAAATTCAAGAAAGCTGAATGGCTGATCTACCTTCTACCTTTCGCATTTGGTGTAGTATTCTTTACACTATACCCAATCATCAATGTATTCTTAACTTCTTTTAAAGAAGGTTTCAACTATATTACTAAGACTTATACTGGATGGGGTCTTGGTAACTATGTATACGTAATGAATGATCCATACTTTATCCAAGCACTTAAGAATACACTAGGATATGTATGTATCGTTATTCCAGTGTCTACATGTTTAGCGATCTTGATCGCTACATTATTGAATCAAAAGATCAAGTTTAGCGGTCTATTCCAAACTGCTTACTTCGTACCAATGGTTACTTCTACGATCGCAGTAGGGTTCTGTTGGAGATTCATGTTCTCTCATAAGTATGGGATCATCAACTATTTACTTGGGTTCTTGAATATTCCTTCTATCAACTGGTTAGGAGATCCTAAGTATAATTTCTATGCTTTATGTATCTATGGTATCTGGGCAGTATTGCCATTTACTATTATCTTGTTATTATCTGGGTTACAGAATATCGACCCAATGTATTATACTGTTGCGAAAGTAGATGGTGCTGGTCCGATCCGTACTTTCTTCCGTGTAACAGTTCCTTTATTAGCGCCAACTATCTTTATGGTAATTATGGTCAATACGATCAGTTGCTTTAAGGTATTCAATGAATTATTCCCATTATTTGGTGGTGGACAAACTGTTCCAGCAGGTGCTGCTAATAACTTGTTTACAGTTGTATTATATATCTACTATCAATTCCGTGGTAAAGTACCTTCTCAATATGGATATGCTTCTGCTGCTGCGGTGATCTTATTCTTGATCATCTTTGTAGTCACTATGTTCCAACGTTTTGTTGAGAAGAAGATCAAGAACTAGGAGGAAAGACTATGAAGAAATCAATTAAGAATATTACTCTTGGTAAAGTATTGATCTATATTTTCTTAACTATGGGTGCTGTCATCATGGTATTCCCATTCTATTGGATGATCTCAGGAGCTTTCAAGAACTCTGTAGAGATCGTATCATTCCCACCACAATGGTTACCATCTTCCTTTAGTTTTGGAAATTTCGTAGAAGCATTTGAAAGAGCACCATTTCTGAATTACTTCATTAACTCTATTCTAGCTATGGTAGGTAGTGTATCTATCTGTACATTTACTACTATCGTAGGTGCCTTTGCATTCTCTAAATTAAACTTTCCTGGTAAGCATGTGATCTTAGGTCTATTACTAGGATTAATGATGGTTCCATTTGAAATGATCGTTATCACTAACTTTAGAACGATCATCGATATCGGTGTATATAACTCTATCTTAGCCTTGATCATTCCATTCACATCTTCTATCTTCTATATGTATATCTTGAAGGGATTCTTCGATAGTATTCCTGATAGTTTATACCAAGCTGCTCGTGTAGATGGTTGTAGTAACTGGAAGTATCTATGGAGGATCATGGTTCCGATCGCGAAACCTTCTCTAGTCACTATCATTCTACTTAACTCTATCGCATCATGGAATAGTTTCTTATGGCCATCTCTAGCGATCGTAGATAAGGAATTAAAGACATTACCATTCGGTCTATATGCTTTCATTTCTGAAGGTGGTTCACGAACAGAATTAATGATGGCTGCTTCTACGATCGTAGTAGTACCAATGATCATTCTATTCTTATTTGCTCGTAAGCAGATCGTGAATGGTGTTGCTCGTGGTGGTTTAAAGGGTTAATCTTATGGCTGTTGTTCTTAAGAGCACAGCCTTTTCTTTTTACACATTCTTACACATTTCCTCTTGTAATTCTATATACATTGTATATAATGATATTATACCTAGTATTGTATACTAGATAGGAGGGCGATAAGATGATCTATTTATATCAAAAGGCTAGAGATCCTATGAGTTATCTAACGCATTTTCTTGGTTTCGTATTATCTTGTATTGGTTTGATCCTATTGATCATGAGGGGGATCGTATGGAAAGCAGAACTTGTATATACATTATCTGCCTGTTTATTCTGCTTCTCTGCTATGTTATTATACTTTGCTAGTTCGCTATACCACTACTACAATGGTTCTTCACAAGGGATAAAAAGGCTACGTAAACTAGATCATGCTATGATCTATGTACTGATCGCAGGTAGCTATACACCCATGTGTATTCTATGTATGCCTCCTGCAAGAGCGTTGATCTTCTTACTCATTGTATGGAGTGTGGCGATACTAGGGATCATTTTCAAAGTGATCTTCATTAATGCGCCTAGATGGTTAGGAACTGCAATCTATTTGATCATGGGATGGATGGTGGTGTTTGATTGGAATAGTTTCGCAAGTCTTCCGCTAGGTTGCTTGGTGTTAGTAGCACTAGGGGGTGTTTCCTATTCTGTAGGAGCTATTATATATGGACTAAAGAAGCCTAATATTTCTAAAACATGGACATTCCATGAGATCTTCCATGTATTCATTATGGTAGGTACTCTCTTACATTATCTAGCTGTATTTCATTATGTGGTATAACTAAAAAGGTCGTGCATCATGACAGATACACGGCCCTTTATTTTACTTATATATTACTCACTGACTTCAGTAATACCAAAGAACGTATTCATAATACCAGAGAATGTGAACACAGTGCTTAATTCCCCTGCATTCATATTCGGCATACTTCCTGGCATACCTCCTTGAGGTATCATATTAGGATCGAAACCAGGCATATTGTTTAGATCAAATCCATTTATCTCACCATTGAATCCCTCTGGTAATTGGTTCGGATCAAAGTTTCCCATATTCGGTCTACCTTGTTGCGGATCAAATCCTTCTGGCATAGTACCAGGTTGGAAATCTTGTGGCATTTGATTAGGATCAAACTGCATATTCCCATTAGGTCTCATACCCATATTTCCATGCATACCACTTATATGACCTAGTTGAGTCATACCATATAAAGTATGGTCTCCTTCTTCTAATACATCACTACTGAACACAAGGATCGAATAATCATTGATAGAGGCGAAAGAAGCAACAGTCTCATTCTTACTATCGATCAATGTCAATAACTCCTGCCCATCTCTAGTACCACTGAAATTAAATACCCCAAACATCTGCTTAGAATCAGCCTCAATAGCATCATACATATGCCCAGTACTTACTACAGTACCCCCATTGGTATAGATCCCAAGATCAGCATCTAACCCACTATCCATACTCATACCATTCGCACTAGCTACCAAGTTACCACCATTGATCACTATCCAACCATTAGAATCAATACCATCACCCTCACTACCAAGACCAGAATTACAGATCAATGTACCAGCATTCATCTCAAACACTGACACATTATCCTCAGAAGTATTCACAGCATCATCATGAGAATTGATCTCAATATATCCCCCATTCACACTCAAATGCATATTACTAGAAATACCCTCATTCTCAGCATTTACTTCTAACTTCCCATTTCCACTGATCGTCATAGAACGCTTACTAGAAATAGCTCCATCATACTTATGTAACTTACTAGTAGTTCCTTCCTTATAGATCTTAGCTACATAAGCTCCATTTAGCGTATTGACCTTCTCATCTGCTAACACAAGATGGAACCCAGCCTTAGAAGTATCTACTTCCATAGTAGGATCCTCATCATCTCCACACTCATATACATTCATAACTAGAATAGCTGGGGCTACTGTATTTGTGATATCTACACTATCCAAAGTAAGAGTGACTACAGCCTCAGGATCCTTCTTCGCATCTTCTCCTAGATCTACATGGATCTGTCCATGAGACAAGCTACCACTTACTGTATACTCCCCACTCTTCGTGATGGTTACTACTGTATGTAAGTCTGCTTCCTCTTGACTATGGGCATCCTGGGCTTCTCCTTCTCCATAAGAAGCATCTTTGCCTTCCTCATAGTAGATGATTGGTTCTCCTACATACACAGCCTCATTACTATCTGTAGAGATCTTCTCTCCATTCACTAAGATCTCCTCGTCACTCAATGTGATGTGGATCGTATCCTTTGCCATATCAGTATTCGTCTTTGGACTACAAGCACTTACCATAGAAAGTGTAAGCATAGCCACTAAGAACTTACTTAAACTCTTTTGCTTCATACAATTCCTCCTATACATATACTCTATATTATATCGTAAGACAATTCTCCATATGTGAACATTACATGAACATTATAACAGAAAAGAGCAGTTTCCTGCTCTATAGGATCCCTCTATTCACTAATTCCTCAGCGATCTCTACTGCATTAGTAGCCGCCCCTTTGCGTAACTGATCTCCACATACAAACAAAGATACCCCATTCTCTATACGACTCTTACGGATCCTACCCACATACACCTTATCTTGATCAGATGTCAGTATCGGCATAGGATACTTATTACTCTCTACATCATCCCATACCACTACACCCTCACTCTTTGTAAGGATCTCTCTTACATACTCTATATCTACCTGCTTCTCAAACTCTACTACTATACTCATACTATGGGAAGTATACACGGGGATCCTTACACAAGTGCAATCTACTTCTATTGGTGCATGAAGGATCTTACTCCCCTCTCTTTGTAACTTGATCTCTTCACTTGTCTGATGGTCTTCTGTAAAGCTACCGATCTGTGGAATCACATTGTATGCGATAGGATAAGGGAATATGGGAGAGTATATCGTAGGATCTATTACCTGTTCTCTGAGTGCTTCTATTCCCTCATTGCCTGCTCCACTTACGGCTTGATAGGTAGATACGATCATTCTCTTGATCGTGTATTCTTTGTGTAATGGGGCTACTGCCATCAAGGCAATGATCGTTACACAGTTAGGATTCGCAATGATCTGAGTGTGTGTACATAGATCATCTCCATTGATCTGTGGGACTACTAATGGCACATCCTTCTCTAAGCGAAAGGCCGAACTATTATCAATGAAGATAGCCCCACTCTTTACAATATCTTCCTTATATACTCTAGCAATATCACTCTCTACAGCCCCTAATACAATATCCATACCCCGAAAAGAATCCCTGGTAGTCTCTTCTATATAATATTCCTCTCCCCGAAACATCACACCCTTACCAGCACTCCTACTACTCGCTAGTAGTTTGAAAGTACCAATCGGAAATTCTCTCTCCTCTAACACCCGTAACATCATCCTACCCACAGCCCCACTTACCCCCAACACAGCCACATTATATTTCCTCATAGTACCCTCATTTCGTCATGATCTCTCATGTTCCATAATGTAGTATATGAATGACTAAGCAACAAACATCAGTAAATCACCCAAATTCCACTACAGAACTTGTCACGGATCGAATTATTCCTTATACTTAAATAAACAGGAGGTGTGTATATGGGACTAGACATGGTAGCTATTACTAGGATCATCGTATCCCTAGCAATGTTTGCAGTATGTTTCTACACATTATCAGCCTTACGTGTAGAACATTTGTTCCGTAAGAATACAACTACCCAGATCCAGTTATTCTATATTCTATCTAGTATGGCATTAGCCTACTTAGTAGTATCATTCTTATATTCCTTATTACCATGAGTGATCAGAAGCAGTATCAACCTTGGAAAGTGGGAATAATTTATCTAGGATTACTAGTGATGTGTCTTTGGTATTTACAGGATCATAGTAGGGTCATAGAGAATGATCGTGGGCAAGTGATGGTAGTGGTGAAGAGAAAAGAGGAAGAGATAGAGATCCCTTTAGAGGAGTATATTGTAGGAGTGGTAGCTAGCGAAATGCCAGCTTCCTTTTCTTTAGAAGCTCTGAAGGCCCAAAGTGTCGCTTCTAGAACTTTCGTAGCCTCTAGAAACTATGTAGTAGATGATAGTACCTCCTCACAGGTATATAAGAGTGAACAGGAATTAAAAGATACCTTTCAGAGTGAATATGAAGAGAAGATCACTAAGATCAAGGAGGCAGTAGAGGCTACTAGAGGCGAAGTACTAGTCTACCAAGGAAGTATCATCAGTGCCTTATTCTTCTCTACTTCCAATGGCTATACAGTCTCATCGCAAGATTACTTTACGAATGAATTACCCTACCTACAAGCAGTTAGTAGTGAATGGGACTTAGAAGTCAATGAGAATGTGATCCAGAGTGTTACCTTTACCAATCGTGATCTATGTCAACTATTATCTTGTAATGGTACGATCCAAATAGAGATCATATCTAGATATGAGGATCATAGAGTTAAGAGTGTGAAGGCGAATGATACCTTATATACAGGCAGAGAACTAAGAGAAAAGTTATCACTTAGATCGACTGATTTCTTAATAGAGCAAACAGGGGATAGTTATATATTCACGACCATTGGCTATGGACATGGAGTGGGTATGAGTCAATATGGAGCTCAAGGAATGGCGTTAGAGGGGTATTCTTATCAAGAGATCTTGCGGTATTATTATCAAGGCGTAGAAATATATAAACTTTATTGAATAACAATTCATTTCTATCACACACTCTATATAGAGGTGAATTTCATGAATATAAGAAATCTAAAGGCTAGTTTGATCAGTGCGATCATTGTTCTGTGTCTTGCCAGTATAGGGGGATATCTTTGGTATCTATATGAGAGTGATGTACCAGTGAATGATCCTATCGATATCCCTGTTGACCAACCATTAGAAACCACAGTAGAAGAACCCGTTACACAACCCCAAGAAGTAGTATCCATAGTGAGTGAGAAGTTCATTGCTCCCTTAGTAAATGCTGAGGTAGTAAGACCCTTCTTTTCACTAACTAAAAGTAAGGATCAGCAAGTAGCTGCGATCATTGAATATGAGGGTGTGTATAGGGCAAATTATGGAGTAGATTATGCCAGTGATACTTCTAGTGATGTGTTAGCAGTAGCTAGTGGTGTGGTACAAGAAGTAGCGAATGATACCTTATTTGGGAATAAGATCGTGATGCAATGTGGGAAGTATACAGTCACATATCAGAGTTTAGATAGTATATCTGTGAGTGTAGGAGATACGATCAAACAAGGGGATATTATTGGAGTAAGTGGTGAAAATGGATACGATAGTGAACTATCTAAGCATGTGCATGTGATCGTGGAGGTATCGGGTAGATACTTAGATCTAGAGAAGTTAGTGAGTGATAAGACGGTCGTTTCTTAGGCATTTTGAGGGAGTTAGAATTTATTAAGAAAGTTTTAATCATTACCTCATATTCTTCTTAGAAATACACATGGATTTTACTTTCAAATTGTTCTATTTGTGGTATAATTACACTGATGAAATTTTGGAGGTAGTTTGATATGATGTTTTCGAAGAATGTTGGGATCGATTTAGGTACTGCAAACCTTTTAATATATGTTCAAGGACAAGGGATCGTTCTAGATGAACCTTCTGTTGTTGCTTTAGATGCTGAGAATAAAAAGACATTAGCTGTTGGTAGAGATGCGAAGGATATGTTAGGTAAGACTCCTGGTCGCGTTATGGCTGTTCGTCCTTTAAAGGATGGTGTTATTGCTGACTTTGAGGTTACTGAGATCATGCTTTCTTACTTCATTAAGAAGTTGAAATTAAAAGGCATCTTCACTAAGCCAGTGATCTTGATCTGCTGTCCATCTAACATCACTCCAGTAGAGAGAAATGCTATCCGTGATGCTGCATATCGTTGTGGAGCTAAGAAGGTATATATCGAAGAAGAACCAAAGGTAGCTGCTATTGGGGCTGGTCTAGATATTTCTAAGCCTAATGGTAATATGGTATTAGATATTGGTGGTGGTACTACAGATGTTGCTGTGTTATCACTAGGGGATATCGTTAACTCTACTTCTCTTCGTATTGCTGGAGATAAGTTCGACCAAGATATTATTAAGTATGTTAAGGATACATATAAGTTATTGATCGGTGATCGTACAGCAGAAGATGTGAAGGTAACTATTGGTACTGCTCTACGTGGTTCTCGTAATGAATCTATGCAAGTACGTGGACGTGACTTAGTAACAGGTCTTCCTCATACTATTACATTAACTAGTGATGAGACTGAGCAAGCTATGCATAACTCATTACAATCTATCGTTCGTGCAGTTCGTACTGTATTAGAACAAACTCCACCTGAGTTATCAGCTGATATTGTAAATCGTGGAATCGTATTAACAGGTGGCGGTAGCTTGTTACATGGTTTAGATCAATTGATCTTTGAAGAGATCAATGTACCAGTATATGTAGCAGAGAATGCATTACAATGCGTTGCTGAGGGTACTGGTATCATGTTAGAGAACATTTCGTAAGAATAGAATACCGCACATTAGATGCGGTATTTTCATATAGGAGAATTAGTACATGGGAAATATGTTGTTATATATTCTTGTACCATTGATGATCTCGGCACTAAGTGTACCATTAGTGAAGAAGATAGGAGTATGGTGTGAGATCTATGCTATCGAGAATGAGAGAACGGTGCATAGTGGGATCATTGCTAGATGTGGTGGGATCGCGATCTATGTAGCTTTCATGATCGGTATGAGTTTATTCATGAATGCGGATAGACAGATGAATGCCTTGATGATCGGGGGATCTATTATATTCTTTTCTGGTCTAGTAGATGATATGGTCAATCTAAGACCTAAAGTAAAACTATTATTCCAGATCATAGCTGCATTAGTATTGATATTCTATGGTAGAGTACAATTAAATGTATTCCATCTACCATTTGGGATCGTGATCACTTCTCAGATCTTGATCTATATTATATCTTTCTTCTGGATCATTGGTATTACTAATGCGATCAATTTGATCGATGGGTTAGATGGCTTATCTAGTGGTGTATGTGTCATCGCACTGATCAGTATTGCTTCTATTGCGTACTATGATGGGCACTATGATGTCACTACGATCGCCTTGATCCTAGCATCCTCTACCCTAGGCTTCTTGTTATTTAACTTCCATCCTGCTTCTATCTTTATGGGAGATTGTGGAGCCTTATTCTTAGGATTCATTATCTCTGGGATCTCTTTATTAGGATTCAAGAGTTCTACGTTTATTACATTAGGAGTACCTCTATTGGTATTATTCGTACCTATTGCCGATACCCTGATCGCGATCATTAGACGTACACTGAAACATAAGAAGTTTACCGAAGCAGATAAGGGACATCTACATCATGTATTGATGTATAACTTGAAGTTTGGTCATCGTAATACTGTATTATTTATTTACTTCTTTACAGTGTTACTATCTTTAAATGCGTATATTTATATTGCGAATCAGACAATCGGATTGATCTTATTATTCATTATGGGGATCATTGTAGAGTTATTCTTAGAGATGACGGGTATGGTATCAGAGAGGTATCGTCCTTTATGGAGTTTATACTGTATTATTTGTGATAAGTTACATATCAAGCGTATTCATTTATCATTTATGGATCATACACATAAGAACTAAGCACGAGAGTGCTTTTTCTTTTTATCTAAAACTTACTATATTTCTTAATAAAAATACGAAATAATTCGTTATTCTATAATAATGCACATTTCTTTGCTCATTTTCTCTTCTAATTTAAATAATAGATAGAAGCACTCATACTTTTTAATTTTTAGGGAACAATGAATATAAGAAAGGAAGTAGTAATATTATATGATCGACATTATGATGCTGAATAAAGAATGTGGAAGAGGAGAAGAGTATGCCAAGGACTCTAACACCTGTCTACAGGAATGGGAGAACTATACCGCCCAGATCGCTTCTCAGATCCAACATTTAAGCGTAAAGGAAGCTGCTGTACAAATGATCAGTGAACAGAATTGGTTAGATCGCTCACAACTCAAGTCTTGTGATCAAATGGGTATATTAGTAGAAATAGGAGATATATGTTTTATAGAATTCGGTCGAGCCTTCGTATATGAAGCAGGATACCAACACTTTGGCTTAGTAGTCTCTAAGTGTAACGGAAAAGCCTTAGTGATCCCTATGACCAGTAATACCAATACATATGAGCAGGCATATGATGAAGTCGATAACCCTCATGGAAAGAAACACTTGATCCGCATAGGACAGATCCCAGGACTACATAGACCCTCTGTCTTATTCCTCAATGATGCGAAGTATATCAATACAGCAAGGATCATTAGTGTGAAAGCACATATAGCAAGTGATAGCGAACTATTCAAGAACATTATGAGAAGAATGTTAGAATGTATCTTCTATCCTATGTAAGAATACATAATATGTAGCATCACTTCAAAATATGACACCATTCGTATACGACTTACCCCACAATAAGAACACAAGAGGTGTCACTATGAAACAACAAACACTCACACGAAAAGAAACCCATACATTCTTTTCAATACATACAGCCCTAGTACTATGTTATTCTCTAGTATTAGGTTTTTTACCTCATGGCTATATACTCATGCTAGCCTGTATGTGTTACTTCTTCATGAGGGAGAATGAGGAGAAGTATGTGTTCTTTATCGGATATTTATTAGGCTGTGTAGTACAAGGTATGTGGTATACGTATCAGCAAACATTATTGATCAGTATATGGTTATGTGGTGTGTTATTACTCGGTATGCTGTATCATAACCCTATGCGCTATACCTATGTCCTAGCGATCCTAGGTATAACTATATATTCTATCTTTATCGGAATCACTCCTATCGAATTATTCTATGCCTTAAGTATCTTCTTTCTAGTATTTCTTCAACTTAAGGCACTATTCTTTACGAAAGAAGAAGTACTCTGGTATATAGGGATCTGTATTATCCTATCTCTCTACTTACATTCCATCCCTCAATATATAGATCCCTATACTACCCTAACCTTACTATCATTCCTATTTCTATTACTAACCCCTATCTTTGCACTCACAACACTTATATCGCTCCTACTACTCATCGTATTACTATACCCTACAACAAGTACGTACCTATATCTATTCATCCCAACCTTGCTCTTCTACATCTTTCGTAAAGAAGACAAAGCCTCCCAGCTACATATCTTCTTTCTCTACATCACAGTACTCTATGCCCTACAATATCCACTCCTATATATATTATGTGGAGGGATCATGTGCTTCATTGCCTTAAGTATCAAGTCTATAGATACGAATAGACCAACAGTAGAGTACCATCCATATCAAAAGAGTGCAGATCTATTAAGACAATTCTCTTCTATTACCCAAAGCTTGATCTCTACAGGAAGTGAGTCTACGCTAGTGTATGCTTTACAGGATGTGTTAGAGAATAATGCTAAGGAATTAGAACAAACGATCGAGTATGATCGTATTCCCAGTATCATTCAGGATGTCTTAGCAGTCTATAAGTATGAGGTAGTGGATCTAGAGGTCGTGTATGATAATGCCTTATATATCCAGTTGAAACTCTATAATACCAGTTATAAGGATATCATCAGTACTCTGATCCCTATATTAGAAGTAGCCCTGCATACCACTGTATATCTACAACACTATGATAAGGCAGATCTGATCCACAGTTATCATGAATGCTTACTGATGCTCCATCCTTGTATATCTATTAAGTATGATAGTGTGCAAAGAGCTAGTAGAGATGTGTGTGGAGATGAGATCAATGTAGTATTTAGAAGAGAGTGTACTACCTTTCTATTAAGTGATGGGATGGGAGAGGGTTATCAAGCGAAGTCTCAAAGTACCTTTGCGATACGTTTTATCTCACAACTGATCCAGATCGGAGTACCATTCCAAACCATGATCAAACTGATCAATCAACTATTATTACTGAAACAGCGAGAATCCTTTGCCACTCTAGATATCCTAAGCATCGATAGTCTTACTAGAAGATGCTTACTCTATAAATCAGGCAGTGCGCAAACCTATCTGATCCGTAATGGAACAGTCATGAACTTTGTATCAGAATCATTACCCTTAGGCATAGTCAGTAAGATCTCTCCCGATGTATATACCTTTGAGGTACGGGAGAATGATCTGATCGTGATGATGAGTGATGGAGCAGAGAGTGAGTGTATGGAAGAGTGGTTGAAGGAGTGTAAGGGAAGATCTCCTACTACTTTAGTAAAGCATATTTATGAGAAGAAGGAGCAAGAGGGGATCGTAGATGATCTGAGTATTTTAGGAGTAAGTGTACAAAAGAATTCTCATTTCTGAAAGAATATGGTACACTTTACATGGTGATAGTATGTTTACAAAGTATAAGGATCGTACATGGGTAATGGGTGTTTCCGGAGGCATAGATTCTATGTCTCTTTTAGATATGTCTTATAAACAAGGCCTAAACATCATTGTATGCCATGTGAACTATCAGAAGCGAGAGAGTGCTAGTAGAGATCAAAGGATCGTAGAAGAGTACTGTAAACAAAGAAATATTCCTGTATATGTACGCTATGCAAACTACTCAGGAAAAGAGAACTTTCAATCCTGGGCAAGAGACTTTCGCTATGATTTCTACCGTGCTATCATGATAGAGAATCACTGTGATGGTGTGTTATTAGCTCATCATGGAGATGATTTCTTAGAAACAGCGATGCTTAGAGAGAAACAAGGTAGAGAAGTGGCTTACTATGGGATCAGAGAAGAGAATTATGTCTTGGGTATGTTAGTATGTAGACCCTTACTAGGGATGTTTAAAGAAGATCTATATACGTATGCAAGAGAGAATCATGTACCCTATGGAGAAGATGAAACGAACTTCGAGAATCAATATGTACGAAATACGATCCGTAATACGATACTGAATACATATTCAAGAGAAATGAAGCAAGAGCTATTAAAGAAGTATATAGTAATGAATGAGGAACATAGACTACAAGAGCAAGAGATCTTAGAAGAAATAGCTTCTATGCAATCTTGTGGAAGACTTCCTATTGCGTATCTACAAGCATTAGATAGCAAGAGAGCATGTATGATATTAAGAACATGGCTTACGCAAAGAGAAGAGTGGTTTTATCATGTCAGCGAACATTTCTTAGAGGATGTATACCAATTCTTATTCTCTAGTAAGAAGGTGGCTACTAAGAAGATCCACGAGTATTTGATCTTGAAGGAATATGAATGGTTAGATGTGGTAGAGGATCGATCATATGACTTTGAGTATATATTAGAGAGTATTCAAGAATTACAAACCCCTTACTTTAAAGTTTCATTTATGGGTAGTCTAAAAGAGGGGATCACTGTGAGTGAAGAGGATCTACCATTGACGATCCGTAATGTAAGAGAGGGAGATAGTATTGAGTTTAGTTTTGGGCATAAGAAGCTACATCGATATTTTATAGATCAGAAAGTACCCTATTTGGATAGGAAACTATGTCCAGTAGTGGTAAATAGACATCAAGAAGTGATATTTGTTTGTAATTTAGGAAGTAATAATGCACATTTTAGTAACAATCCTAATGTGTTTGTGGTAAAATAATTATGTTATATATTTGATGGAGGTTCTTTATGCTAGAGAATGATGTAAAGAAAGTTTTGTTTTCTGAAGAAGAGATCAGACAACGTTGTAAGGCATTAGGAGAGCAGATCACTAAGGATTACAATGAGATGGGAAAGGTACCTCTACTAGTAGCATTATTGAAGGGTTCTGTGCCTTTCTTATGTGAACTGATGAAATATATCGACTTACCTATAGAAGTAGACTTCATGATCGTTTCTAGTTATGATGGTACTGAGTCTGTGGGTGAGGTCCATGTAGTGAAGGATCTTAGTAGATCTATTAGGGGCACTAGTATTCTGATCGTTGAGGATATTGTGGATACTGGTAGAACGCTTCATAGTATTTCAAATCTATTGCTTCATAAGGGAGCAAGTGATGTGAAGATCGTTTCACTGTTAGACAAACCAGAGAGAAGAGTTGTCGATGTGACTGTTGATTATGCTGGATTCCCTTGTCCAAATGAATTCGTAATTGGATTTGGTCTAGATTTCAATGAGAAATATCGTAATTTAGGGTATGTTGGGGTTTTGAAAGAAGAATTATATAAATAGTAATGAAAGGAGTTTATGTAAGTGAAAACAAATAAAAGTGTTTCGGGTGTTATTAAGGCACTTATTCCTTATTTGATCATGATCATGGCTATTTCTACTGTGTTCTCTATGTCTGGTAACAATACTGTTAAGATGTTAGGGTACTCAGAAGTAATGGAAGTGTTAGAAGATCCTTCTGCTAAGTTAAGTAGTGTTACAGTTACACCTAGTACGACTGTGATCGGTATTAGTGGTATTGTTGGTGAGGGTGAAGATATGTATACTTTCACGGCTACTATTCCTAATACTGAAGAGATCTTGAATTCTGTGATGGTAGAGTTAGAGGAGAGAGGTATTGAGGAGATCAATACGGTGAATCCTTATCAAACTAATCCAGTATTAGAAGTGATCGTGAATGTTGTTCCGTTCATTGTTTTAGGGGGTCTTGCGTTCTATATGATGACTCGTATGAATGGGCAATCTAACAATAAGGCATTTGATTTCGGTAAGTCTAAGGCTCGTCTAGAGGGGGATATTAAGGTTCGTTTCGATGATGTGGCTGGTTGTGATGAGGAGAAGGAAGAGATGGCTGAGTTGATCGACTATCTAAGATCTCCTAAGAAGTTTGCTAAGATGGGTGCTCGTATTCCTAAGGGTATCTTGATGGTAGGTCCTCCAGGAACTGGTAAGACATTGCTTGCTAAGGCAGTAGCTGGTGAAGCAGATGTTCCATTCTATTCTATTTCTGGTTCTGACTTCGTTGAGATGTTCGTGGGTGTAGGTGCTAGTCGTGTAAGAGATATGTTTAAGAAGGCTCAACAAACTGCTCCATGTATGATCTTCATCGATGAGATCGATGCTGTTGGTCGTCAACGTGGTGCTGGTCTTGGTGGTGGTCATGATGAACGTGAGCAAACATTGAACCAAATGTTAGTTGAGATGGATGGTATTGGGGATAACTCTGGTGTAGTAGTAATTGCTGCTACTAACCGTCCAGATGTATTAGACCCAGCACTACTTCGTCCAGGTCGTTTCGACCGTCAGATCACTGTTAATTTACCAGATCGTAAGGGTCGTGAGGCTATCTTGAAGGTACATGCTCGTA
Source organism: Erysipelotrichaceae bacterium (assembly GCA_015058845.1). Classification (GTDB taxonomy): domain Bacteria; phylum Bacillota_I; class Bacilli_A; order Erysipelotrichales; family Erysipelotrichaceae; genus SIG230. The sequence continues at coordinate 119,793 of SVBO01000001.1, read as the reverse complement.
ATAAGAAGTTAGGAGAAGATGTATCTTTAGAGGCTATTGCTAAGCGTACTCCTGGTTTCAGTGGAGCTGATCTAGAGAATGTTCTTAACGAAGCTGCGATCCTAGCAGTTCGTCAAAATAAAGAAGTGATCAATGGTAGTGATGTAGATGAAGCGATCGACCGTGTTATGGGTGGTCCTGCTAAGAAGTCTAAGAAGTATACAGATGAAGAGAAGCGTTTAGTGGCGTACCATGAAACAGGACATGCTGTTATTGGATTAAAGCTAGAGAATGCGAATATTGTTCAAAAGGTTACTATTATTCCTCGTGGACAAGCTGGTGGTTATACTCTAATGACTCCAAAGAATGATACATTCTTGCATACTAAGACTGACTTGATCTCTAAGATCACTGGTTACTTAGGGGGACGTGTAGCAGAAGAAATCGTATTCAATGAGATCTCTACTGGTGCTAGTAATGATATCCAAGAGGCTACTAAGATCGCTAGAGCTATGGTTATGAGTTATGGTATGAGTGAGCTTGGTACTATTCAATATGATCATGGTAATGGTTCTGTATTCCTAGGTCGTGACTACTCTAGTAGTACTACTAATTTCTCTAGTGAGACTGCGGCTGCGATCGACCAAGCTGTTCGTAACATTATTGATAGCTGTTATGCAGATGCGAAGAGAATTCTAACTGAGAATCGTGAGTTAGTAGATCTTATTGCTAATACATTGATCGATAAGGAAACTCTTACTGCAGAAGAGATCGATAGTTTGGCTACTACTGGTAAGCTTCCTGGGGAAGTAGTTGCTACTGTAGAAGATCAGCCTGTTCAAGAATAAGAAATGAAGACATGGTGTAGGCCATGTCTTTTTAATTCTTATGTGAAAGTATGTGAATTATATACAATTAATTGACATAAAGTATTGATTCTTGGTATATAGAAGTTAGAGGAAATGGTTGGTAATTGTAGTGAAAAATGGACAAAATCGTAATTTCTTGAGTTTAACTCGCATTTTCGTAAATTTGTTCAATTATTTGAAATGAGTATTCTTGGTATTATATAATTTAATGTTAAGATAGGAGGGATCGTATGAAGAAATGGTTAATAAGGATATTTATAGTTTATTTGATATTAAAGATATTCTCCAATTACATTGATAGGGTAATAAAATTTCAAATGTTAGATATTGGCAATAATGAAGAAGTACTAGTATATAAAATCAATTCAAATAAGTTCGGTTTAGGAGGTTCTGCAAATAGTGACATTAAGTTGGCTCTAGAAACAAAATATGGACCAGAAGATACTGTTGTAGAAGTATATACAGGTAAATGGAACGGCAGAGATGTAGTGATCACTGATAAGGTCAGAGTTTTAGAAATCAATTATTTAGGAGAACAATTTCAAGTAGGTGGTTATGCTGAATGTAGAGTTGTGATCGATCGTAATGCCTATGATCTAAATACTAAAGAGTTTATATCTACGGCTACTAGAAAAGTTGAATATATTGCTTTTGATGATAGTGATCCATTAAGTGAAGAAAGAGCAAGATTATTAGAAGATACTTTAGAAGAAAAGTATATAGGAAATCAACACTTATTCCAAATCAATGAATAATAAGATATGTGATTTTCTGTACATGTCGCATGTTTGAATAATAAAGTTACATTTTAAATAATTAATTTGTAAGAATATAACTTTGTTTATAATGTGTAATATAATATTGTCAGATTAACAAGAATCATGTATAAGGAGCTTAAGGAGGTGTGATTATGCGTAAACTACTCACTATTATGTTATCTATATTACTACTAGTAGGATGTACAACTACACCGAAATATGCAGACGTAGACCATCTAGTAGCAGAAGATATAGTATTCAGTAATGAACCAGAACTAAAGTTATATCAGTATACTACAGAAGAAGAATTAGAAATGATCAAGCAAAGTGAGCCATATAAGTTTGAGGGTGGAGAAAGATTAGATGGTGAAGAAGCTATGTATAAATGTACAGGCTCTATCACTTTATTGAACGATACTGAAGAGAAAGCTTATATTCTAGGTATTATAGAGATTCCTTATCAAGATGGTACATACTTAGCTAAGATCAATGGTGATGAAGCTACTTATGCTTTCGTATTCACTGTAGGTAGTGGTGAGTATGTAGAGTCTTGGATAGATGAACTGTGCATGAATATTAAGAATAGAGCAAGTGGTGATGTAAGTGAATATATTGTATTTGATGAGTATAAACATCCAACAGATCATGAATTAGGATATTATCTAGGTTCACTTAGTTATTCTACTGAACCAGTAGAGGGTGATTACTTCAATGATTTTGATCTATATGTAGCACCATGGAGAAGTGATGAGTATAAGGTATATGAGTTCCGTAATGGGAATGAAGTACATTACAATGATCAAGTAGTATATATTACAGAACCTATTACAAAGGAGAGGTATTCTATCTTAACTCAAGAACCTAAGAATATGATGGAGGTACTTGGTATTACTAGAGAAGATATCGAGGATTGTATCATTTCTGATATCGGTTATATAACTCCAGAAGAAGCTAAAGCAACAGCACGTTCTATTAAAGATAATCCGAGTTATGAAGCATTCTTAGATGATCTATTTAATTTGAATATGTATGAAACAGATCCTATGACAGTATCTATTGGTGCATCTGGATATGTATTAGAAGTAGTTACTAAGGATGGTAGTACCTATGAGATCCGTAATGATTCTTTAGAATTAACTATCGTGAAGGATGGAAAGATATTTATTAAAGATGTAGTAGGAGATTTCTATGTTACAAGTCTGATTAATGAACACTTTGAAAAGATCAATACATTAGTATCAGATGATATTAGTCTAACTGATAATATCAAGATATATGAGTATACAAATAATGAAGAACTAGAGATCATTAAGAATATGACTCCATATCAATTTGATGGAGAAGAATATATTCAAGGTGTTGATAGAAACTATCCATTTAAAGGCAATATCGTATTACTAGATGATCCTTCAAGAGAGATCAACACTTTCACAACTAATATCAAGATACCTTTTGAAAATGGCACTTATCTAGCTGATTTCAGTATAGATGATAAGAATTATGCTTTCACATTCAAGGTTAGAAATGGTGTGTATCAAGAGAAATGGTTTACTAGATCTAGTGGAGGTACATTATCTATAAATGGTGTAGAGTATTATGGTGGTGGAGGTATAGGACAATATATGAGTTCACTATCTTATTCTACAGAGCCAGTAGAAGGAGATTACTTCAATGACTTTGATATGATATATGAGGATAATGGTGAGAAGATCGTGTATGAATATCGCAATGGTAATGAAGTACATTTCAATGATACTGTGATCTATATTACAGAGCCCATTAGACATGAGAGATACGCAATTCTTTATAAAGATGCACAGAATGTAATGGAAGTACTAGGTATTACTCGAGAGAATATTGCTGATTGTATCGTATTTGAATCTGGTACAGGGATGACATTGGAAGATGTGAAGGCTACAAGAAGATCAGTGAAAGATGAGGATACTTATCAAGACTTCTTAGATAGACTGTTTACATTGGAAATGTATGAAGCACGCCCTTTAACTATTGCTGTAGGTGGGCAAGGATCTAGTGTTGAGTTAGTACTAACAGATGGTACTGTATATGTTATGGATAACTTCTCCATGGAATTATATATTGCTAAGAATGGCGAAAGTGTATTCTCTGATGCAGTGGGAACATTCTCTATTAGTGGTTTAGTGGATGAATTTGACTACTAATATAAGTGTGAAAAGTTAAACAAAATCACATTTTTCGAAGTTTAACTCGCATTTTCGTAAATTTGTTCAATTATTTGAAATGAGTAATATGAGTATAGTATAACTAAATATTAAAACAGACGGCCTGAACAGACCGTCTTTACTATACTTATCTAAACTCATCACTATTCGCATACTTACTAACAATACCACTCAGAGCTAGTACAGCTAATAAGTTAGGAATGATCATAAGACCATTAAACATATCAGACATATCCCATACTAAAGTAACCTTCTGTAAAGAACCCAGTACGATACAAACTACAGCGATCATAGCATATCCCATTTTCGCATACTTATTATTCTTGAATAAAGCCTTCACATTACTCTCTCCAAAGAAATACCACCCAATAATAGTAGAGAACGCAAAGAATAGTAAACAGATAGCAATGAATACATCTCCAAAAGAACCAAAAGATTGATTGAAAGCAGCTTGTGCTAACGCCGTACCACTCAATAACTCACCATCCACTCCCATAGTACCTAACATACCAGAAGTCAAGATCACTAGGGCAGTGATAGTTAAGATCACGAAAGTGTCAATGAACACACCCACCATCGCAACACACCCTTGATCTTGTGGCTTATTAACTTTTGCTAAAGCATGCGCATGAGGAGTAGAACCCATACCAGCCTCATTAGAGAACAGACCACGAGCTACACCATAACGCATCGTTTCCTTGATCCCAATACCCAAAGCACCACCCATCACAGCACTAGGCTGAAAAGCACCTACAAAGATAGAAGTAAGAGCTGGTAGAATAGCTTCATGATTTATACCCAATACTACTAATGCACCCACAATATAGAACGCAGCCATCAAAGGCACGATCTTCTCTGTAATAGAAGCAATACGCTTCACACCCCCTAAGAACACAAACGCAGAAATAGTAGCGATCACTAAACCAGTAGCTAACTTAGGAAGACCAAAAGCAGTATAGAATGCCTCACTGATCGAATTAGACTGTACCATATTTCCCATGAATCCTAAGGCTAGAATGATCGCTATAGCAAAGAAAGTAGCTAAGAAAGAACCAAACTTACCCTTAAAAGCAGCCTTGATATAGTAGATAGGGCCACCCACAACATCTCCATCCTCATTCACACACTTAAACCTTTGTGCCAACACAGCCTCACCATAAATAGTAGACATCCCAAAGAAAGCAGATATCCACATCCAGAAAATAGCCCCAGGTCCACCAGATACTAAAGCAGTCGCACAACCAGCAATATTACCAGTACCTACTTGAGCAGCAATAGCAGTAGCCAAAGCCTGAAAAGAACTCATACCAGAACTATCAGCACTATTACCATTCAAAGAAATATTACCAAACACTAACTTCATACCCTCTTTAAACTTTCTGACCTGTATGAATCTAGTACGTACAGTAAAGAAAATACCACTACCAAGTAATAAGAATAATAACACTAAGTACTTATTCCAAAGTACATCATTCATAAACTTAACGATTCCCTTTAACACAGTTTCCATTACTCTTCCTCCCTTTACATAAAAATAAAAACCGGATCAATAAGCCCCGGTCAGAAAGAACACAGAAATATCAAAAAGAAACTGTGCTCACTCTGTCCTTTTACCTGAGAGATTCAGCGATCACTCGCCTTGCACCTTCGGTACCTAACTAAATAGGATTCTCCAGAGCCACATCCATTCCTAGTCCACACTTGCTAACAAGCACCTGAGAGTATTACTCCTTCGGTAGGTATACACCATTCCCCTAAGAACTTCATTTGTCTATTCATAATTTACGAAGAGAATAGTACAATACAAATATCATAAAGTCAACTATAAACTATATAATTCCTACAATATTCTACATTCGAATATGTTAGAGCCATTGAATTTTCAAATATTTCTAGTATACTTATTAAGGACTAAATTGGAGTGTGAAAATATGAAAGATACATTGATCAGAGCTATCAGTAACGAACATAACTTCCGTCTATTCGTCACATCAACAACACATCTAAGTGATGAAGCAAGACGTCTTCATGATATGTGGCCTACAGCTACTGCTGCGTTAAGTAGAGTAATGTCTGTGGGAGTCATCATGGGAAGTATGTTGAAGGATGAGAATGAGCATTTAAATATTGAAATAGAAGGCGGAGGACCTATCGGGAAAATGATGGTCGATGCTAGATATGATGGAACAGTACGTGGGTTCGTAGGAGATCCTCATGTACACTATGAATACAATGATACTCATAAACTAGCAGTAGGGATCGCAGTAGGTAGTGAAGGGACATTGAAAGTGATCAAGGGAATGGGTCTTAAGAGCGATTTCTCTGGCCAAGTTCCTCTAGTAAGTGGAGAGATCGGAGAAGACTTCGCATATTACTTTACAGTAAGTGAGCAAACACCAAGTGCTGTTAGTGTAGGATGCTTAGTAGATGTAGATAACTCAGTTATGGCAGCAGGAGGCTTGATCATTCAAGTGCTACCAGAAGCTACAGAAGAAGATATTACATACATGGAAGAAGCCTTAGGAAGACTACAACCAGTATCAGAAATGATCCATAATAATATGACACCTACAGATATCGCTAAGCTGATCGATCCACAGATCGAGATCTTAGAAGAAAGAGAAGTTGCTTTCAAGTGTGGTTGTTCAAGAGAAAAGATGGAGAGTGCTTTATTCACATTAACAAATAAAGATCGTCAAGAAATGATCGAAGAGAGTGATGGTTGTGATATCTGCTGTCATTTCTGTAATACTAGCTATCATTTCACGGGGGCTGAATTACAAGCTATGAATGAAGAGATCGTACGTAGATTCCAAGCACTGAACCAAGCTAATTTGGAGAAATTGAACTAATGGCTAAGTGGAAGATCGGTAATGTGGAGTTAGAGAATCAAGTGGTAGTAGCTCCTATGGCGGGAATCTCTAATACTGCTTTCCGTAAGATCATTAAGGGATATGGGCCTGGTCTTATTTATGCAGAGATGGTGAGTACGAATGGGTTATTGTATGATAACAAGAAGACTACTAAGATGTTAGAAACATTTGAAGAAGAACATCCGATCACTATGCAGATCTTTGGAGGAGATAAGGAAGTGATGCGTCAGGGGGCTTTGTTGGTCGAGCAAAACTGTGATGCAGATATTATCGATATCAACTTTGGTTGTCCTGCTGGGAAAGTAAATCGTAGTGGTGGTGGTGCTAAGTGGATGTTAGACCTAGAGGGTGCGAAAGAGGCAGTAGAAACGATCGTGAAGGCTGTGAATAAGCCCGTTACCGTAAAGTTTCGTCTAGGTTGGGATGAGAAGCACATCAATGTAGTAGAGTTTGCTAAGGCAATGGAAGAAGCAGGAGCAAGTGCTATTGCAGTACATGGTAGAACACGTTCTCAAATGTATGAGGGAAAAGCTAGATGGGAATACATCAAGCAAGTGAAGGAAGCTGTTTCTATTCCAGTGATCGGCAATGGGGATATCAGAACACCTCAAGATGCGAAGAGAATGTTAGAAGAAACTGGGTGTGATGCCGTGATGATCGGTAGAGGGACATTAGGAAATCCATATTTGATCAAGCAATGTGTAGAATACCTAGAAAATGGAGTAGAACTACCTCCATTAAGTGTACATGAGCGCTTTGAGGACTGTTTACAACAAGCTAGATTATTATTAGAGATCAGAGATGAGCGAGTGGCTATGAGTCAAATGAGATCCCATGCACTATGGTATGTGAAGGGGATCCCTGGGAATCATCGTGTCAAGGATCGTTTAGCTAGGATCGAGTCATATGAGGAATTAAAGGCTATTCTAGAGGAGTATGAAGCGTATCTAGAAGAGCGTAGTAAAGAGTATGGGGAATAATATGGAGGAGGAAGATATATGAAGAACTTTATGAATGAATTCAAGAAATTTGCGTTACGTGGGAATGTGTTAGATATGGCTGTCGGTGTGATCGTCGGTGGTGCTTTCACAGGGATCGTAAGTTCTCTTACTGAGAACTTCATCAATCCTATTCTAAACTTTGTCACAGGAGCTGCTAAGTATAGCTTTACAGACATCATGGGATTTGTATCTACATTTGCATCTGCAGTAGTCAACTTCTTGATCACAGCATTTGTATTATTCTGTATCGTGAAGGCTATGAACACAGCATCTAAGTTAGGAGAAAAGAATGAAGAACCTGCAGCGCCAGCAGCACCTACTACTAAGGTATGTCCATTCTGTAAGAGCACTATTGCGATCGATGCAACACGTTGTCCACACTGTACATCACAATTAGAAGACTAGAAAGATGGGAGACCATCTTTTTAAGTTACTTAAATATATAATTAAAAGAATAAGTCTTACCAATATAATAGAGAATATGCTATTATAATATACAACAAGAATGGAGATGAGCATATGAGTTATATTGAAAGAGTCATTGAGCAAACAAAATTGAAGGATAAAGATCAAACAGTCTTCATCCAAGCAGTAGAGGAAGTTCTACACAGTATTGCTCCGATCTTCGAGAAACATCCTGAATATGAGAAGATGGCAGTGTTAGAGAGATTGATCGAGCCTGAAAGAGTGATCTCTTTCAGAGTACCTTGGACAGATGATCATGGGCAAGTGCATGTGAATAGAGGATATCGTGTGCAATACAATGGGGTACTAGGTCCTTATAAGGGCGGTATTCGTTTCCATCCAAGTGTTAATTTAAGTATTATGAAGTTCTTAGGCTTTGAGCAATGTTTCAAGAATGCTCTAACAACACTTCCTATCGGGGGTGCTAAGGGTGGTAGTGACTTTGATCCTAAGGGGAAGAGTGAAGGAGAGATCTTGAGATTTTGTCAGAGTTTCATGACTGAGTTATATCGTCATATTGGGGAAAATGTAGATGTTCCTGCTGGTGATATGGGCGTGGGTGCTAGAGAGATCGGGTATCTATATGGCCAATATCGTCGTATTGTAGGGGCAAGTGAACGAGGTGTGTTAACTGGTAAGGGTGTTGTGTATGGTGGTTCTTTAGTACGTAAGCAGGCTACGGGTTATGGGTTAGTATACTTCTTAGAGGAAATGCTGAAGGCCAATCATATTGATCCAACTGGCTACAGTGTGATCGTATCCGGTAGTGGGAATGTAGCGATCTATGCGGCTGAGAAGTGTTTTGCAAAGGGTATGAAGGTCATTGCTATGAGTGATTCTAAGGGATATATCGTAGATGAGAATTTAGATCTAGAGGTAGTGAAGCATATCAAGGAAGTAGAGAGAACTTCTCTTGAAAAGTATGTGGAATATGCTGGTCATGGGGAATATTATACTGGTAGTGTCTATGATGGGGAAGTATGTGCTAAGATCGTATTACCATGTGCTACTCAAAATGAGATCAACTTAGAACGTGCGCAAAGATTGATCGATAGAGGGGTAGTAGCGATTGCTGAAGGGGCTAATATGCCTAATAGTAATGAGGCTATTGCTTTATATCTAGAGAATCATATCTTATATGCTCCAGGTAAGGCTGCCAATGCTGGTGGGGTAGCTACATCTGCACTAGAAATGACTCAGAATAGTATGCGTCTAGCATGGAGTGCTGAGGAAGTAGATAGTAAGTTACAAGATATCATGAAGGCGATCCATGCGCAATGTCTACAAGCGATGAGAGAATATGATCTACCGTCTTATAACTATGTAGCAGGAGCTAACTTAGCGGGTGCTAGTAAGGTCATTGAGGCAATGGTATTACAAGGAGAATATTAGAATATAGTAAAGGTCTGGGGAGTGCTCCTCAGACCTTGTTTTGTATAACGAACTTATCAGTATATTGCTGTAGCAAGAGAAATGATCAAATGTTACCAACATGATCATGTAACAATGCTTCTATAGTATCATTGATATCTCTCTCGATCAATGGTCGCATACTATCCTTATATTGGGATAGGTCAGCACTGTGGAGATGGTCAACTATTGTCGAAATATACTTTGGCTTTGCTTTACCCACTTGTACTAAAGCCTTGATACATTGTCTAGCCGTAATTGGTTTCTTATCAGTAACATGAGATAGATAATCATCCAGAATAGTATCAAAACGATCCTCCTCATCCCATTGTGCATTAGCAGCTAGAATAAATAATATACGGTTTCTTACTAATGATTTCGGATGGTTGAGTAAAGCTGTGAAATCATCAAAGTATTTATACCATTTATCACTATCCATACTCTCAGAGATAATTCTATCTGCAACAGAATATGCATACACATCATTATTTGAGGTTAATGTCTCTAGTATTTCTTGCATAAATATACCTCCAAACATCAGAAAAATTAGATAGGATCAATAAGGAGTATTCATTTCCTCTTCTATCCATGTCATTAATAAGTTAGTGATCTTCTCTTGTTGTAGTGGTGTGAGCTCTATACCATTCTTCACATGATACCACTTCTCCAAACAACCTCTACAACAACAAGCACATGCATGCTGAGCCACAAACACAGGATGACCTCTCATAGGTGTCTGTTTCCCATCATTCTCTATGTAAGCAGGAGCAAGTCTATCTCTTACAAAGTCAGCACAATGCTCTCTGATCACATCGATCCCCTTTGCTTGAATATATTCCTTATCCTTTTGAGAGAGATGGAATTTACTTCGAAAACTAGACTTCTTAAGCTTACCTAAAGCCTCTTGTATCGTAGCCATACTAATTCTTCTTGATCTTACCCATCTCTACATTAGGTAGAATGAATGTCTCTCTAGCATAGTCCCATAACTCTTTAGAACCTAGCTCTATCTTCTCATTACGCTTCATTACTTGAGATAATCTAACACCATGTTCCATCCACATCTTACCCTCAGTAGCATCATTCAACATCATAGGTTGGATACGATCCATAGATCTAGCAAACTTAGCTTCAGGCGTATCTCCCTCTTCAAACTCATCCCATAACTCTCTAAACTTGCTACCTTGATCACCTGGTAACATTCCAAAGATCTTATCCGCAGCCATTAATTCTCTTTCTCTTTGATCTAGCTTAGATACCTCATCATACGCATATGTATCCCCTGCATAGATCTCTACCAGATCATGGATCAGTAACATGGAGATCGTCTTAAGTGTATCAATCTTCTCATTAGAATATTCACTGAGTAATAATGTCATGATCGCCATATGCCAAGCATGTTCCGCATCATTCTCATGTGTTATGCCATCTGTTAATAGTGTTTGTCTTTTGATCAGTTTCTCTTTATCGATCTCTTTGATGAAATCAAATTGTTGTTGGAGTCTATTGTTAGTCATAAGGGTCCCTCGCTTATATACATCATAGAGTAAATATACTTAGAAATCAATTAGAAAAGACTGACATAAGTCAGTCTAGTGTTATTGTACTTCCACATCTACATGGATGTTGTTAGAGTATTCTCCATTAGTGATGATACCAGCAGAGAATGTGAATGGTGGAGTGATATTACTAGATTCAAAGAAGAATTCAATAGTACCATTACCTTCCACACTTCTTTCTAATCGATCGATATGTACTTCAGTTAAAGCATCGAATAAGAAACACTCGATCATACTGTTACTAGGAATACCAGTATAATTGATCTCAACACTCATATTATAGATACCATCATAGTAGTCTAATAGAGTAAGTGGTCCAAAGGAAATGCTACTAACCCCATTAGAAGCACTCATGATCGCATTAGTTTCAATGATCTGGAAGGATAAGTTATTAGATGGTTCATCAGGGACATTTACAAGGTCATCTTCATATTGACCATTACCAGTAATATTTCCAAATACTTCTTCCACATTTACAGTACCCACAGCAGTAGCAAGAGGCCTTCCTTGGTAAGATAGAATACCATTGTGTAAACTACCCATAGTAAACCATAGAGTATCTGAGGAAACTATTTCTTCTTTAGAAGCAGTGCTAAGATGATCAATAGGCTCTCCATAAGTAAGAGCAAATGCTACTTCATCATAGTATTCAGGTACAACATAACTTACTAACATCTCATTAGTGTATGTACCATTCTCATAAGTAGAATACATTACCATATTATCATACTTAAAGATCAGATCTTCTCCATCCTCTGTTTCGATCAAGTATACATAATCATCCATATACTCAGGAGCACCACTCACCGGGAATACTGTAGTACCTACTGAAAAATCCTCTGGAACATTCTCAAATACTGTATGCATAGTAGCTGTTCTGATCTGAGAACCAGGGTTCATGTCATCTGGATATACTTCATAGTTACTTACTACAACATATCCTTCATATCCGTTTACTGTACATGTATATCCTTCCTGGATATTCATAGGAAGACTTTCTGTTTGATTTAGATCAGTTTGTGTATCATCTGTAGTGTCAGTGATATTTGTTTGGTCATTGTTTTCTTGGTTGGTTGTTTGGTCACTACCACATGCTGTTAGATTTATACATAGTAATAGAGTGATCATGATGCTTACTATCTTCTTCATATTTATACCTCTTTACATGATTACTTGTATTATACCATAGAAATACGAAAGATTGTTAAGTGAAAGTAAAAGGTGTGAGTAATTCACACCTTCTATCTATTATTCCTGATTCAATAGTTCTAGTAAAGCAGTTGCAGCTTCCTTGATACCATCCTTATTACCAGACTTAACACCTAAGCGAGTATAGATCTCTCCTACATATACATCATTCTCATACATGATCTTGAATGCCTTATCTAGTAACTCATCACATAACTCTTGTTTCTGTAATGGTCCAAATGGATTCGCAAAGTAACTAGAAGTCATACCAGATTCATGCGTAGTACCTAGAGCGAAACGTTTCCCTTCTGCGAAAGTCTTCTTACCCTCTTGCATATCTTTAAATGAATTTAATCCATACGCATCTGTATAGTTATTCGCATATAGTAACATATCTACCTTATGATGAGCTACCACATTCTCATACTCAGTAGTTGGAATAATAACACGAGCATTATTATTCTCAGGATTCATGAATACAGAACGGTCCATATCACGATAAGCAGTACCCTTCTCTAAGTCATCTAGACGAACGAATGCCCCAGTCTCAGTACCTTGCGCAAATACATGATCCTCACACATAGTCATACAACCCATATCATCAAAGATCACATCCATCTTAGTGATCACACCTTCACTCGCATTACGAAGCGCCTCGATAGTCTCACTCTTACCAGCCCCACTATCTCCAATAAACATAACACCCTTCTTCACACCATTCTTTAGAGTAATATCTACCATAGAACCATGGATCGGTAATCTACCACGCTTCATCATCTCTAGGTTATGAAGAGTTAGAGCCATTTTCTTAATATATCCAAAGTATTCGATCACTTCATCATGTGACAAGTAACCAATATAAATATTCGTATTCTTATCCAAATAGAAAGAAGTTTCCTTCTTACCATCAGGTACTCCAAATAAACAGATCAGATCAGGACGCTTTCCATAGTATTCCTCAGCAGAAGCCATTTCAAATAGGTTACCTAAAGAAATACCATTAGACATAAAGTCTCTATGGAAATAAATGAATGTTAGTAATTCACCAATCTTAGCTGGGAAACATAACCATTCATTACGATCTAATTGCAAGTCATCAAATGGATTTGTATATACTTCCTCAAAGCTACCATAACGCTTATTAGAAGCTGTATGGATGATCAGAGGTGTACGTAACATCAAAGAGTCAATGAAAGGGATCTTCTTTAGTGCATCATATCCAAATGGAACATCCCATTTTACTTCACGAGTCACGATACAAGCGTTCGTACCTGCATTTAATTGACGATACACACGGTTCTTCTTACCTTGTACCTTCTCTTGGATCGTACGATATAATGACAAGATCAATTGATTGAAACGAGAATCTGCTTCAATGAAGTTTGCTAATTGGAATCCACCAGAAGTTTGGGTAGAGATCAATGAGTAACGTGTGATATGACGCCAGTAGTCATAGAAGTCTTCTACGAATGCTTCAAACTTACTGAGATTGTCTGTAGTGAGATACATAGAATCGATCTCATCTAATTGATAGATCGTTAATGCTTTCAGTACATGGATGATATCCTTTGTACTCTTAGTAATATTACCAGTAGGACATAGATACTCGAATTGATTCACATTCTCTTCACGAATACTTTCTAAGAATCTCTTCAACATCTCTGTAAATCCCTCTGCTACAAGTACTTCATCAAATGTAGTAGGATATGCCTTTGTATAATTCAGAATACCAATATTCTTCTTGAAATAAAATAACTCTTTCATATATACCCTCCTCTAATATTTCATATAGTATATCACATGTATACGAAAATGGTAGTAAGAAAGTACGCAAAATAAAAAGTTGAGATCAAAATATCTCAACTATTTATATATCACTGATCATCAGAGTGTTCTAAATACTTATCCGCCATTTTCTTAGAGATCAAGTATAGTATATACATCCCTATGATGGATAGTATTAAATAGATCGGATCTTCACTGATCTGTGTTAGAGAATGGCCAAATACCGCCATACTACCGATCATTAATAACTTAGAGAAGCAGATCGTGGCTATAAAGAACTTACTATCAATGTTAGATAGACCATAGACTAGATTGATCAGGAAGTTGGGGGTAAATGGTAGAGAAGTGAGTACGAATAAGACGTTTCCCGCATGTTTATTGACTTTCTCTGTGATCTTACTGATCCCCCTCTTATCCTTAGACCATCTAGTAAACCAAGCATGGAATCCTTTGCGATAGAATAAGAACATCATAGCACTTCCTATAAAAGAACCTACCCAAGAGTATATAAAGCCTAATACTAAGCCATGGGCTGTTACATTGAAGGATACTATTACGATGAGTGGTAAGGCTGGTATGATAGATTCTAATAAGGCTAGAAGGATAGGAGCTAAGGGTCCAAGATCCTTGAACCCTTGTATGAACTCTAACCAAAATGCGATATCAGAGATCTCTTGATACCAAGATAAGATCGTATTCATTAGTAACTCTTAACTTCCATAGATCCGTAATAATAATCATCCCAGTCTTGATAGTAATATAGATTAGAAGCAAATGGAATATCACTAGTAGCTTCCTCTAGGATCTCACTAGCTTCTGGAGAGATCAGGAAGTATTCTGAATGATGGTAATCATACTCATCAGTAGTATACATCTCTACTAAGTAACCAGGCTCTTCAAAGTAAGCTGTACTGTGCATATATGGAGTTAACGCATAGGCAGTAGCTAGATCTAATTCCTTATACTTAAATCCAGAATCCTTTAAGGTCTCATTAAACATTGGGTAGTTATGACGTAAAGAGTAATGACCTACTAAGTTATTCTCATTATTAGGATATACTAAGCGGATCTTAGTGACTTCTTCTAACTTTCTACTTTCATACACTGGTACTGCCCCATGTTCTAATAGATATTCAGCAGTCTTTAGATAAGAAGAATCAATATCGATAGAAGCAGAATATAGATAGAAACCATCTTGACGAGCATTCATCTCAAATTGACCTAGGCTTGCATATAGACCACCTAGATACTCCTCTTGAGAGATATTCTCCATATCCTCTTTCAATAATTCATATACAGTCATAGGATCGATCTCTTTCTTGATCTCCTCATTACCCAGATACATCTCAGTAGGCCCTACTTCCTTGATCTTCTCTTGATCAAAGATCTCTAGACGAGCGTCTGTAGCAGCTTGACTATTTGTGAAGTCTAATAGAGAATGTGTCCAAGATAATGGAATACGATAATATCTCTTTATAACATCGCCATCTTCTAGATGATAGATGAACTCGATATAGCGTAACTCATCGCCAATAGCGAATGGATACGTATTGGTATAGTCAGTACTAGCAGCCATGGTATTATCAGAGTAATCATACTGATCATATTCTGTAATGATCAAGTCATGGAAATCTAGTATTTGTTGGATCTCTTCGGCTTCTCTTACATTTAATCCATTCACCTGGATCAATTCACTGATATTGTATGGGAAGAATACTTCCACATATTCAATAGTATCTAGATCAGGTGTACGTGTTACGAAACCAAATCCACGTGTTACTTTGATCGGAAGGATCAATGCAGCGGTGATGACTACTAAGCCACCAAACCTAACCACTGCTTGGAAGATCTTACCAAATCCACGATTCGCGATCACATCTAGTACTAAGTAGAAGATACATGCTAGTAGGATCGGATAGACGATTTGAGATAGTGTATCGAATGAATATTGCATAGCAGAGTGTAATATGATCATAGCGATCACTGTGATCGTAGCAGATACGATCGGATAGAATAGAGTGTTCATGAATGGAGATTCACTTCTCTCACTTCTATGTGTCACATATAAGTAACTACTAGCAAAGAATAATACTAGCGCAATGACGATGAAGTATACGAATCTAGGTACACTCACGATACCCGCATTATAATCATTAAAGAAATTAAACATGATCGGGAATGGTGTTAGATTCAAGATGATGTTATCTGAGAAACGTTCATTGAATCCTAGTAATGTAGCATCTAGGTATAAATAGAATGCTGAGTAAGTTAGTAATGGGATCAAATGTACAACAGCTGTATAAATGATCGCATCTACTGTCGTACCACAGTTCTGTTTCACGAATGTCGTGATAGAGTAACTAACGATCAGACCCACAGCTACTTCTAAGAAGTGTAGTAGATCTAGGGACAGTGTTGCTTGTGTGTAATAAGATGATGTTAGTAATAGAGCTTGTGCTTCTGGGCTAATATGGATATATACATATCCCACTAGGATCGATACTAGTAATGGTAATAACATCATGGTGATCCCAGCTAGATAATGGATCCTGAACATGGATTCTTTACGAAGTGGTAGAGAATCGTATACATCTAGACTCTTCTTAGAAGTAGTGTAATGATACATGAGTAATGGGATAAAGACACTGGCTGCGATAGCGATCAAGATATTCAAGATCAGTCCGATCGTGCGTAGACCATATATATCCGAGATACTATGACCAAATACCATTAATAATGGATAAGTTAATAGTAATGCGAATGTGTATAGAAGCATGAAACGTCTATTACGTTTCAATAAGAATGCATGATATTTAGCTTCGATCATTGTACGTACCATATCCATTTGCCTCCATTTCATATACAAATATTTCTTCTAGTTTTAATGGGATCTCTTCATATAGAATAGGATTCATAGGTAAGATCACAGCATCTGCTTCTTCCTTAGTATTACGAACGACTAGAGTAGTTACAGAACCTGTTCTAGTTTTAGAGATCACATTCAGTGTATCTAATACAGATGTATCTACAGTAGACTTGATACCTACTTGTAACTTCATCAAGCTACTCTTCATTTCACTAATAGAACCACTAGATAAGATCTTACCATTATTCAAGATACCCATATAATCACAGATATCTTCTAATTCACGTAAGTTATGCGAAGAAATGATCACTGTCATATTACGCGCTTCGATCTCTTCCGAGATGATACGTTTCAAAGTTAGTCTCATCATTGGATCTAGACCATCGAATGCTTCATCTAAGAATAAATATTCTGGTCGGATAGCAAGAGCTAAGATCAAGATCACTTGTCTCTTCATTCCCTTAGACATACTAGAGATCTTCATGTTCTCACTCACTGTGAATTGCTTGATCAGTTCTTTATAGAATCCTTCATCAAAGTTTGGATAGAATAATTGATAGAATTTCTTCATCTCTGCCATCGTTGAATTAATAAGGAAATAAGGATCATCAGCCACAAAGAAGATCTTTCCCTTCATATCTACATTGTCATAGACTGGTTGATCATCATATGTGATGAAGCCACCGTCTAAACGATAGACTCCACATAATAATCTAAGTAGAGTAGACTTTCCACTTCCGTTAGGACCTACTAGACCAAATACTGATCCCTTAGGAATCGTTAAAGATAATTCATCTAATACCTTTCTAGATTGAAAGGCTTTAGTCACTGTACGTAATTGGATCATAGTGTACCTCCTTTCAAAAAATCGATCAGTTCTTGTTCACTATAGCCATACTTGATCAGTTGATTATATGTGTCTTGAAATAGTTTTAGTTTCTCTTCCTTGAAACTATGCAAGATCTCTTTTCTCTCTTGCACATAGCAACCTTTCCCAGCGATCGAATAGATCACACTTTGTTGTTCTAATTCACTGTATGCTTTCGATACAGTATTCGGATTGATCCCTAGTTCTCTAGCCAATGTTCTTACTGATGGTAAAGCATCGTCTGTCTTTAGAAGATCCAGTAATTGTAGTTCAATGATCTGTTGTTTCAGTTGCTCATATAGAGGAACTGTAGAGTTGATATCAATATGGAACAAGGTATCCACTCCTTCCTATCTGTACTATTATAGTAATACAGTTGTGTAATCATGTCAATAGGAACTGTACTATTTCTTTAATACAGTTATTAGAATATGTTATTTCTATCATTTCAAGTGCATTTCAGGGGGATTTATGCTATATTTAAGGTGTGTTTAGGAGGGCAAATATATGGTAGAAAGACCCGTAGTATTAGTAGTCATGGATGGGATCGGTATTAATCCTAGTGAATATGGTAATGCAGTGAAGAAGGCGTATACGCCTACTTTAGATATGTTGATGAATGAGTATCCTAATATAGTGATCAAGGCACATGGTAGTGCTGTTGGTCTACCTAGTGATGGAGATATGGGAAATAGTGAAGTAGGTCATAATGCACTTGGTTGTGGGCAGATCTATAGCCAAGGGGCTAAGTTAGTGAATGAGTCTATTGAGTCTAAGGACATTTATAATAGTGAGACATGGAAGAAGTTAGTGGATCATAGTAGAGAGAGTACTATGCATTTCTTAGGATTGTTAAGTGATGGGAACGTACACTCTCATATCGATCATTTAATCGATCTAGTAAAACAAGCGAAGAGAGAAGGAATCAAACGTGTTCGACTTCATATCTTACTAGATGGTCGTGATGTACCAGAGACAAGTGGTCTGATCTATGTAGAGCAGATCGAGTCTGTGTTAGAGAGTCTTAGAGATGAGAACTTTGACTGTAAGATCGCTAGTGGTGGGGGTCGTATGGTGATCACGATGGATCGATATGAAGCAAATTGGAAGATGGTAGAGTTAGGCTGGAAGATCCATGTACTAGGAGAAGGTAGAGGTTTCACTAGTGCTAAGGAAGCAGTAGAAACATATCGTGAAGAACTACATTGCTCAGACCAAGATATGCCAGGCTTCGTGATCGTGGAGAATGGAGAGCCAGTGGGTACTATTCAAGATGGAGATAGTGTAATACTATTTAACTTTAGAGGAGATAGAGCCTTAGAGATCTCTAGAGCCTTTGAGGAAGAAAACTTTACTAAGTTTGATCGTGTACGTCATCCAAAGGTGATGTATGCAGGTATGTTACAATATGATGGAGACCTAAAGATCCCAAGTTTATTCCTAGTAACACCACCAAAGATCAAGCATACTATGAGCGAATACTTTATTAGTAAAGGGATCAGTCAATATGCCATCAGTGAAACTCAAAAGTTTGGTCATGTCACATACTTCTGGAATGGAAATCGTTCAGAGAAGTTCGATGAGAATATGGAAACTTGGGTAGAGGTAAAGAGTGAGGTAGTGCCATTTGAGCAAAAGCCTTGGATGAAGTCTACAGAGATCACGGATCTATTAGTAGAAGCTATTCTAAGTAAGAAGTATGATTTCCTACGTGTGAATTATCCTAATGGAGATATGGTAGGGCATACTGGTAACTTCTTAGCTACTATTATCGGCGTAGAGAGTGTGGATCTGAATTTGAAACGTATTATCGATGCTGCGAATAAGGTAGGAGCCTTGGTGATCGTAACAGCTGACCATGGAAATGCAGATGAGATGTTTGAGAAGAGAAAGAAAGAAGATGCTCCGATCAAACCTAAGACTGCTCATACATTGAATAAAGTACCATTTATTATTGTAGATAAGAGTATTCAGTTAGATACGAATGGGGAATATGGTCTAGCAAATGTGGCTAGTACAGTTGCTGAGTTATTAGAAGTAGAACCATTAGAGATCTGGGAAAAGAGTATGTTAGTGAAATAGGCACCTATCATAGGTGCTTTTCTTTTTCCTATATACATCGTTACAAATAATCTACAATCCGTTATTGAAAAACCTTTGACACAATTTCGCATACCATTTATAATAGTAACTGATAAGTGAAAAGGAGATATATTATGAAATTCAAGATCGTAGCAGATTCTTCTTCTTGTATCTTTGATGTAGAAGACTGCAATTATTATTCTTCTGTGCCTTTAAAGATCATTTCTAATAAAGAATATGTAGATACTAAGGAATTGAATGTACGTCAAATGGTAGATGAACTAAAGGTATATAAAGGAAAGACAGGCAGTTCTTGTCCTAACTGTGCTGAATGGGTAGAGGCTTTTGGTGATGCTGATGGTGTATTTGCTATTACTATTACTAGTCGTCTATCAGGTTCTTACGATGCTGCATGTATGGCCAAGAAAGAATATGAAGAAGCACATCCAGGGGCTAAGGTGAAAGTGATCGATAGCTTATCTGCTGGACCTCAATTAAAGATGTTAGTAGACAAGATCGTTGAGTTGATCAATGAGGGTAAGGATTATGATACTATCTGTACAGAAATAGATGAATACTTCCCACATGCGCAATTATTATTCTCATTACAATCTGTAGATAACTTAGCTAAGAATGGTCGTGTTAATCCTGTGATCGCTATGGCGGTAAATGCACTAGGGATCCGTATCGTTGGTATTGCTCTAGATGGTAGATTAGAACAATTACACAAGGTACGTGGTGAGAAGAAGGCTATGAATGCTTTGTATGAAGAGATGAAGGCTAGAAAGTTTACTGGTTCTAAGGTATTGATCGGACATTGTTTCAATAAACCTGCAGTAGAGTTATTATCTTCTCATATCAAGGCTGATCATCCTGAATGTCATATCGAAGAGATCCCTCTAGGGGGGTTATGCTCATTCTATGCTGAAGAAGGTGGGCTAATGGTTGGCTTCGAAGTAGAATAAGAAAATAGGAGATGTTAGTGTATACTGACATCTCCTTTACTATCTACGATATCTTTTCGGCAATAAACGGGATCACTTGCTCTACCTCGATCCCATATACAAAGCTGATCTCATTATGTAGATAAGTAGCAGCAGCTTGGAATATATGTGTATCTTCTAAACTCAAGATCTGCTTCTTATTGCGTTTTTCTTCCTTGTATAAATATAAAGAACGAGATAATTGTGCTAATTGCTTAGGGTCATTACTATGTAACATTCTAGTATATGACTCTTTCTTTTGCTTATTATGCAGATTGATATTAGCCTCCATCGTCTTCATATATTCAAACAATTCTTCACATTCTTTTCTACTCATGACCTCACGACAAGTGGAGTGATCTCCCTTCTTTGGTACTAATAGTAAACTATGGGGTTCGTAGTATGTTTGTAATTTATAATAGGGAATACCGTCACGTTCAGTTAGTGCGATCACTGTACAAAGACCTAGGTTCCTATGCATAATGACTTTTCCAATCTCGAATTTCATGAATATACCTCCTTTTAAATAAAATGCGTAAGACCATCAACTGGACTTACGCAAGATGCAACACGTTGCTATTGTATATATTATATCACTTTAAAACTTTTGATGTAAGTAAAAATGGATAGTGTGGATCGTAGAACTTACTATTTTTGGTATACTTGTCTTACTAGATATATGGTATAATAATATATTATAGGGGTGTTGTGTATGAAGAAGGGTATATTTATAACATTTGAGGGACCAGATGGTAGTGGAAAGACTACGATCAGTAAATATGTATGTGAGGAGTTAACTAAGAGAGGATATCCAGTGATCTATTCTCGTGAACCTGGAGGAAGTGAGATCGCAGAAGAGATCCGTAATATTATCTTAGATCCTAAGAATACAGCGATGGATGTACGTACAGAGGCATTGTTATATGCAGCTAGTCGTCGTCAACATTATGTGGAGAAGATCAAACCTGCTATTGAACGAGGAGATATCTTTATCTGTGATCGTTTTGTAGAGAGTTCTTTGGCTTATCAAGGATTTGGTAGAGAGATCGGGATCGATGCGATCTATGAACTGAATCAATTTGCGATCGAGGGTAAATTACCAGATATGACAGTATTCCTAGATGTGTCTCCTGAAGTAGGTCTAAAGAGGATCGAAAGTAGAAGTAATAAAGATCGTTTAGATCAGGAAACAACAGCATTCCATCAACGTGTGTATGCTGGATATCAAGAAGTATTACGTAGATATCGGGATCGTATGCATGTGATCGATGCTACACAAAGTGAGCAAACTGTAAAGGATATTGCTCTTCAAACAGTATTGGAATGGTTAGAGAAATGACGAATATTGAATTAAAGAATACGCAACCGATCGTATATCAGATCTTATCCAATGCTTTTAAAGGGAATACTGTATCCCAAGGATATCTATTTATCGGAGAAGAAGGTAATCCAATGTTAGAGAGTGCTATTCTACTAGCCCAAAGTTTGATCTGTGAACATTCTTTAGAGGATGGTCTTGGTTGTGGGGTATGTAGTAGTTGTGTGAGAATACAAGAGGGTAATTTTGCAGACTTGATCGTACTAGATGGTACTGAAAAGAGTATCAAGAAAGAGATGATCTTGAAGGTAAGAGAGACTTTCTCTAAGACTGCTCTTGAGACGTATGGAAAGCAAGTGTATATCATTAATGGTTGTGAGAATGCAACACCAGAAGCCTTGAATTCATTGCTGAAGTTTCTAGAAGAACCAAATAGTAATGTATATGCGATATTGATCACCTATAGGATCGAATCCTTGTTAGATACGATCATCTCTAGAGTACAGAATATTAAGTTTAGACCCATTGGTACGAAAGAGTGTGCGGATCAAGCAATAGCTCTTGGAGTAAATGAAGAAGACGCACAGATCCTAAGTCGTATCGTATCTTCTCCTAAAGAGATCCATGATATGACAGGTAGAGAAGAGTATATAGTGATCAAGACTTTCTTATTGGAATTCTTGCAAGAATATGCTCGCTCTAAGGAATTAGCAACGGTGGATCTACAGGCATTTATTCAAAGACATCGTAATTCTAGAGAGATCGGTAAGAGTGAATATGTGTTGTTGTTAGATATGTGGATCGTGTATTGTAAGGAATGTATCGTTTCTACGTTTACGGGGGATGACTTATGGAATTCTTTGGTAGAAGATGGTAAGAGTCAGGATCAGCAATTCACGATGCGTGTGTTATTAGAGGCTAAGGATGAGTTATTACGTAGTCCTAATGTAGCTTTGTTATTGGATAAGGTTATGTACCGCTTAAAGAAAGGGGTGTAAGATATGGAAGAAAAAGAACAAGTAGTAGAGAAGAATGAGGAGAAGGTAGAGGAAACGATCTCTTATCCTTTTATTGTTTTTATTAAGTTTGAGGGTACTAAGAAGTCCTATTCTTTTGGTAGCTTCTTTGATAACTTTGAGTCTGGCGATAAGGTAGTAGTAGAAACTGTTCGTGGATTAGAGTTAGGAGAGGTAGTAGGTTGTGGTAAGAAGGCAGAGGATTTCAAGACTATACTTCCTTTGAAGCCTATTATTCGTAAGGCTACTAAACATGATGAAGAGGAATATATTAACAATAAGGAATTAGCAAAAGATGCTTTAAAGAAATGTGAAGAGGCTGTAGCAGAGCTTGGTCTAGATATGCATTTGATCGAGGCTGAGTATACTTTGGATAGAAGTAAAGTCATCTTTATTTATGTAGCAGATGAACGTGTAGATTTCCGTGAGTTATTGAAGGTATTGACTTCTACGTTTAAGTGTCGTATCGAGTTACGTCAGATCGGTCCTCGTGATAAGGCTAAGATGGTAGGGGGTCTTGGTACTTGTGGTAGAGAGACTTGTTGTTCTAGTTTCTTGAATGATTTTGATGTTGTGTCTATCAATATGGCTAAGAATCAGATGTTAGCATTGAATATTCAGAAGTTATCTGGTCAATGTGGTAAGTTGATGTGTTGTTTGAAGTATGAGGATGCTGCATATAAGTCATTACGTGAGGGACTTCCTAAGTTGAATGCTCAGATCGAGTATGAGGGTAGTATCTATCGTATTACGAATATGAATGTTATCACACGTACTGCTAAGATCGAGAATCGTGATAATATTCAATTCTTACCTTTTGATGAATTATTTGGAAAGGGAAGATTGATCCAGAATAATCAGAATAAACCTAAGAAGGAGCAATAATTATGCAAAGACAGAAGAGTTTTGAAGGAACCAGTGCTGTTTTGTACTTAGTAGCTACTCCTATTGGTAACTTAGAGGAGTTGACTCCTAGAGCTATCGAGATCTTGAAGAGTGTTGATGTGATCGCTGCTGAGGATACACGTAATACTGTTAGATTGTTATCACACTTTGATATTAAGACTAAATTGATCGCGCATCATGAGTTCAATGAGCAACAAAGTAGTCATGGGATCGTAGAGTTATTAGAGCAAGGTAAGTCAGTAGCCCTTGTAAGTGATGCTGGATATCCATGTATCTCTGATCCAGGGGCTTATTTAGTGAAGTCTGTGAGTGATGCTGGATATCCTGTAGTACCTATTTCTGGGGCGAATGCTTGTTTGGCCGCTTTAGTAGCCAGTGGTATTACTCCTCAACCATATATGTTCTATGGATTCTTAGATGCTAAGGAATCTAAACGTAAGGAACAGCTTACTACCTTAGAACCTATTCCATATACGATCGTATTCTATGAAGCCCCTCATCGTATTGCTAAGACATTGACTAGTATGTTAGAAGTATTAGGAGATCGTAATATTTGTCTAGCAAGAGAATTGACTAAGCTACACGAGGAGTTTATTCGTGGTAAGATCAGTGAAGTGTTAGAGATCGTAGATACGCCTAAGGGTGAGATGGTAGTGGTCGTTGAGGGTAAGAGTGAGAAACCTCAAGTCGTGACTATGAGTATGATCTCTGCTAAAGTAGATGAATATATTAGTAATGGTATGAGTGCTTCTGCGGCTATTAAGTGTGCTGCTAAGGATCTGAATATCTCTAAGAATGAAGTGTATAGAATATATCATCAAGCGTAAATTAAAATAGGCTATGTTCGAAATGAACATAGCCTTTACTTATCTATACATTAGAACTTACGACTTCCGCCACTACCACGAGTACTTCCGCCTCCATTACTTCTACTAGAAGAACGAGAAGAACTACTGCGAGAAGGACTAGAACTACGACTAGAACTACTAGAGAATGATCTAGATGGACGTGGTGCTGGTCTGCTAGAAGATGTGTGACGGTGTACAGGACGACCATGGTGGATCGTTCTGCTGTCTACATAAGGGCGATGATATCTTCTACCAAATCTAGCTGTAGCAAATAGAATGAATTGGAATGCAACTACAATGAATACAACGAATAAGACAAAGTATAATAATGTTTTCTTAACACCATCCATAAATTCATCATAGTATTGTTGCGCTAATACTTCATCAGAAACAGGTTCACTAGGAATCACTTCATCATCATTATGATAATCCATTAAATGAGTATGGATCGCATCTGCATAAGCCACTAGACCATCTGCATAGTTATCCTCACTCATAAGAGGAACAGCTACTTCATCAGCCATAGTACCAAGATCAGAACTAGGAAGAATAGTTTCTAGTCCTTTACCTTGCATGAACCCTAATTCACGATCTCCTACAGATAATAAGATCAATACACCATTGTTAGATTCCTCATCACCGATCCCCCATTCATTGAATAGAGTAGTACCATAATCAGTCACACTATTGCCATCTAAGAACTCAACAGTAACAATATTCAACTGAGCATATCCCTTCACATCAAGCTCATCACATTTCTCATTGATCGCTTGTTCTTGTGCATCACTAATGACATTCGCATAGTCATGAACCCAAGTATTTTCTTGAGGAGTAGGTACTTGGATGTTAGCTGATACAGCAGTAATGAATGATAATAATAATGTTATAAATAAGAATGATTTAAATAATTTACGCATTTTCTATTCTCCCAACAGCGTTAAGCGCTGTGATCTATTAAATAAAGATAAGATATTGTTTGGAAAGCTCTGAGCTAATTCGTTATACTCTAAAGCAGCTTGGTTATAATCAGAACGAGATAAGATATTACCAGTAGAATGGAAATCATCATATAGACCTGTTAATAACTTCCGATCTGTTTCTTTAGAGATCTTTGTTTTTAATTCACTATATACACTATCGAAGATATTAGTAAGTTCACTGTTTAATTCAGCCAACTTATTGATATTCTTTAAAGAGGCTTGTGATAGTAACATCTTCATTTCAGCAGAAATATCATTTAATTCTATTACAGGATCACTAGAGTAATTATATCGATTAGCTAGTGATAACATATTCATAGAATCATTACAACGATCTAACAAGTCGTTTCGAGCAGATAGTCCATCTTTATCTTCTCCTACTTCAAAGATCTCTAAGATCTTCTGTGTCTCTTGGTTCATAGATCGCATATTTCCTAAGATCACGGAAGCTATGATCACTACGATCATTAGGATACGTGCTACATGATAGTTACTTAGTTTCATAGATAGACACCCCCTCATCTTTGATATTGATATCTAGATCAGAGATATTCTCAAAGGCACTTAACTCAGTAGTAACATCGATAGTTTGCTTATCGAATAATGAGTTATATAAACTAGAGAATGTGCTATCTAACATCGGTATAGCATCTTCGATCTGTTTACTAGCCTTTTGAATGTTATCTTCTTGGATCGGTAGTGATTTGTAATGTACATAGCTCTTGATCAACTTGAGAGTTGTGGGTAGATAGTAATTAAAGAACTTTCTGTATTTAGAGATAAGTTCTGGATGTTTTGTAAGATAAGATAAGATCGCTTCACTCTTAGAGGCAATAGATAATAGTCCCTCTTTTGTTTGTGGATCTTGGATCTCATTAGCACAAGCGATAAGCTCATTCGTATTCTTATCTGCTTCTCTTAGCATTAGATCGTATTCAGGATTACCTGTTTCAGAGATCTCCATGATGATCTCTTCATACTCTTTAGGTAATACTTTCTTAAGACCTATGTATAGTGCAATAGAAAGGATCACTAGTATAATGTATGTGAAGCTTTTGTGCATTGGTAAGAATGCTGCTGCTAAGATCCATAGTACCGATACGGCGTAATATGGTTTAGCGGATGGTTTTTCTTGTCTGATCTTTTTCTCCATGAATCATTACCTCCATCTTATTTATTATATACTAATTTAAAGGAGTACGCAAAAGAAAAAAGGAGAATATGTAAGGAATATGATACATTTCTGATACTTTTCTGTTATTTTATTGGTTATTGGTGTGTTATGGGGCGTGTTTTAAAATAAGGCTTTACAAAAGTGGCTAGATTCAATATAATTAATAAGTAAAAGTGATGAAGAGAAGAGTATTATTGGAGTCCTTTCTAGAGAGTAGTGGGTGGGTGTGACACTATAGGGATACAATGAGAACATGGTCTTGGAACTGGTTTGTCGATAGGTAGGCAAACACGGACTCTGCCGTTATTAGAGAATGAAGTGCGTATATGGAGATCCTGTATACGAACTAAGGTGGTACCACGTGATAAGCGTCCTTAGATAGGGCGCTTTTATTTGTATAAAGGAGGAAGATTATGAGTAAAGAAAAGTACTATATTACAACCGCTATCGCTTACACATCTGGTAGACCTCATATTGGTAATACCTATGAGATCATCTTAGCAGATGCACTAGCACGTTACAAAAGAGAAACAGGCTATGATGTGTTCTTCTTAACAGGAACAGATGAACATGGTCAAAAGATCGAAGATAAGGCTAAAGCAGCTGGCATCACACCACAAGAATTCGTAGATGGTGTAGCTGGTCAAGTGAGAGCTAACTGGGATCTAATGAATACTAGTTATGATCGTTTCGGTAGAACTACGGATGCCCATCATAAAAGACAAGTTCAAAAGATCTTCAAGAAATTATATGATCAAGGAGATATCTATAAGGGAGAATATGAGGGTCTATACTGTAAACCATGTGAATCATTCTGGACAGAGTCTCAATTAGTAGAAGGGAATTGTCCTGACTGTGGTCGTCCTGTAGAGAAGGCTAAAGAAGAAGCATATTTCTTTAAGCTAAGTAACTATACAGATCGTTTGATCAAACATATCGAAGAGAATCCAGAGTTCATCCAACCAGAATCTCGTAAGAATGAAATGATCAATAACTTCTTGAAACCAGGTCTACAAGATCTGTGTGTATCTCGTTCCTCTTTTAAATGGGGCGTTCCTGTAGAATTTGATGATCGTCATGTTACATATGTATGGATCGATGCTCTTTCTAACTATATTACTCAAATTGGATATGATGTAGATGGTAATCATAGTGAAGAGTTCAAGAAGTATTGGCCTGCTGATGTGCATCTAATTGGTAAAGATATCTTACGTTTCCATACTTTATATTGGCCTATTATGTTGATGGCTCTAGATATTCCTCTTCCTAAGAAGGTATTTGGTCATCCTTGGTTATTAGTGGGTGATGGTAAGATGAGTAAGTCTAAGGGTAATGTGATCTATGGAGAAGATCTTGTTAGATTCTTTGGGGTAGATGCTGTTAGATATTTCGCATTACATGAGATGCCATTTGCGCAAGATGGTACTATCACATATGATCTAGTGATCGAACGTATCAACTCTGATCTAGCGAATATCTTAGGTAATCTAGTAAATCGTACTATCTCAATGTCTAATAAGTACTTTGGTGGAGAAGTGGTGAATACAAATGTGGTAGGAGACTTTGATGAGGAATTGATCTCTCTTGCTAAGGCTACTCCTGCTTTAGTAGAAGCTAAGATGAAGGATCTTCGTGTGGCTGATGCAATCGATGTGATCTTTGATCTATTACGTAGAAGTAATAAGTATATCGATGAGACTGCTCCTTGGGTATTGGCTAAGAGTGAAGAGAATAAGCCTCGTTTACAAACTGTTCTATATAACTTATTAGAGAGTATTCGTATTGCGGCTGTATTACTACGTGCGTTTATGCCAGATACAGCTGAGAAGATCTTAGATCAATTAAATACTTCTGCTCGTAGTTATGAGTCTATTACTACATTTGGTGGTTTAGAAGATCATACTAAGGTTTGTGAGAAGCCAGAGATCTTATTTGCTCGTTTAGACGCTGCTGAGACTTTAGAGAAGATCCATGCTGAGACTGCTAAGAAGGAAGAGACAGTGAAGAAGCCCGAGCCTAAGGCTGAGATCGTGTATGATGATTTTGCAAAGTTAGATATTCGTGTGGCTACTGTATTATCTTGTGAGAAGCATCCAAAGGCAGATAAGTTATTAGTATTCCAACTAGACTTTGGATATGAGAAGAGACAGATCGTTAGTGGTATTGCGAAGTTCTATAAGCCAGAGGAATTAGTAGGTAAGCAAGTATGTGCTATTGTTAACTTAGCACCTAGAATGTTACGTGGTGTTGAGTCTCAAGGTATGATCTTAAGTGCTGCTACTGAGGATGATAGTGAATTAAGTATTGTTTCTCCTGCTAAGGCTATGCCTAATGGTGTAAGTGTTCTATAAGAAATGAAAAGGTTCCGAAAGGAGCCTTTTAAATTACCCAAAAAGAAAACCTCTGTCTAAACAGAGGTTAAGCATTCACATGAGACTTCAATAACTTATGATGACAATACAACCACATAATACCCTGAATAATACTAGTAACAGTCCAACTCACAGGGAAACACATATAGATCACTTCTAATGTTCTATTCATAGGGAAAACAGTCCATAACCATAGTAATCTCACACCACAAATACCGATCAACATCATAACAGTAGGAATCGTAGAATATCCCATACCACGCATAGAAGAAACGAAGATATCAAGTATACCATTTAAAGCAATAGGAAGTGCTACCCATAACAATCTGATCATACCCACTTCCACTACAATAGACTCATCCGTATAGAACCCTAACAAGAACTCACCAAAGTACCAAACACCTGCACCAAGTAGTACACCAGAAACGATCGTTAACCACATATTAGTCCATAAGATCTTCTTAACTCTATCCAATCTACCAGCCCCAATATTCTGACTTGTAAATGTGATAGTAGCATTCATGAACCCGATCATACCAATATACACAAAGTTCTCAATATTTGCACCAGCACTATTACCAGCTACAATAATAGAAGAATCAAAGGAATTGATACTAGATTGAATGACAACATTACTTAAAGAGAACATCATACCCTGAATACCAGCAGGAACACCAATACGAATGATATCTAAAGCAATACTCTTATCGATCGCTAACTTATTTAACTCTAAACGAGTCGCATCATTCTCATTCATCAACGTTCTACACACCAATACAGAAGCCACTAATTGAGCAATAGCAGTCGCTAACGCAACACCCGCTACACTCATTTGAAGAGGAATCACAAAGATCAAGTTCAATACAACATTGATCACACCACTGATCGTTAAGAAATATAGAGGACGCTTAGTATCTCCCTTAGATCTTAGAATAGAAGCACCAAAGTTATAAATAACCATGAAGATAGCTCCTACAAAGTATATACGCATATATAATACACTTAGATCAATAATATCAGCTGGAGTAGACATGATCTGTAACATAGGTCTAGCAATAAAGAAACCAACTATAGCTAAGCAGATACCTCCAATGATAGCAATCATCATAGCAGTATGTACAGCCTTATGGATCCTTTCCTCATCATTACTACCAAAAGCCCTAGCAATAACAACATTACTACCAATACTAAGACCATTAAATAAAGAAGTCAGTAAGAAACACAAAGAACCAGTAGCCCCTACTGCAGCCAAAGCGATCTCACCAGCAAACTTACCAACAACGATCGTATCTGCTGCATTGAATAGAATAGATAAGAACTGAGTCAGCATCAAAGGAACAGCAAATATAATAGTATTCTTTAGTAAAGATCCATTGATCATATCTACAGTTTGAGTATTCTTTGAAGACATATATTACCACCACCAATTACTTCTTATTATTACAATAATAACACTAAATAGAAAAGAGAAAAAGACTTTTCGAAGATGTTTACTACAAAAAAGCCTTGCTCTTATAGAAAGAACAAGGCCATAGACTAACAACCTACAGAAGCTTCACGAAGCGTCTTACGATGACTAAAGTACCATAAGATACCAAGAATGATACTTGTGATCGTCCAACTTAGAGGATAACATACATAGATCATTTCTAATGTCTTATAAAGAGGGAAGACAGTCCAGATCCAAGTTAATCTTACTCCACAGATACCAAGTAACATAAGTACAGTTGGTAGAGTAGAATATCCCATACCACGCATAGAAGATACGAAGATATCTAGGATCCCATTTAGTACAAGTGGTCCTGCTACATATAGTAAACGGATCATTCCCACTTCAACTACTAATGGTTCATTTGTATAGAAGCTCAAGAAGAACTCACCAAAGTAACATACACCAAAACTTAATATACTACCAAAGATCAGAACTAACATCATGGTAGTAAGCATGATCTTCTTGATACGCTCATATCTCTTAGCACCCACATTCTGACTAGTAAATGTGATAGCAGCATTAGAGAAACCAAATAGACCGATATATACGAAGCCTTCGATATTCCCTCCCGCACTATTACCAGCCACGATAACAGAAGAATCAAAGGAATTGATACTAGATTGGATCACGACATTACTTAGGGAATACACCATACTCTGAATACCAGCAGGTACACCGATACGTAGGATATCTAAAGCGATCTCCTTATCGATCGCTAACTTGTGAAGATCTAAATTCGTAGCATCGCTCTCATTCATAAGAGTTTTACAAACTAGGATAGCAGCAACTGTTTGAGAGATCGCAGTGGCTAACGCAACACCCGCTACACTCATTTGAAGTGGAATAACGAAGATCAAGTTCAATACAACATTCAATACACCACTAAAAGCTAAGAAAAATAGAGGTCTCTTAGTATCTCCTTTAGATCTTAGGATCGCAGCTCCAAAGTTATAGATCACTAGTGGGATAGTTCCTATAAAGTAGATACGCATATATAAGGCACTTAGATCAATGATATCCTCAGGAGTAGCCATGATATGTAACATAGGTTTAGATAAGAATAATCCAGTAATAGCTAAGAGGATCCCTCCTACCATAGCGATCGTTAAAGAGGTATGAACAGCTCGATGGACTCTTTCCTCATCATTACTGCCTAGTAAACGAGCAATGACTACATTAGTACCCATACTTAATCCATTAAATAAAGAGACTAATAGGTTACATAGAGCCCCTGTAGCTCCCACTGCTGCTAACGCTAGATCTCCTGCAAACTTACCTACTACGATAGTATCAGCGGCATTGAATAAGATCGCTAGGAACTGTGTCAGCATTAATGGTACAGCAAATAGAAAGATATTTTGAAGTAATGGTCCATCGATCATATCGATAGAACGAGACTTATTAGTAAGCATATCCATCCTCCTTTAGATATATCAATTATTACAATTCTACCATTATTTAGGAAAGTAAAAAAGGTCTTTCGACCTTTTCGGAAACTTTTGTTATTTCTCTTGTGCTTTGATCATTAGATCACAGATCTGATTAGAGAATGCGATAGGATCTTCAATAGAGAAACCTTCGATCAATAAGGCTTGATTATATAGCAACTCAGCATAAGAAGTCATGTCTTCATTCTTACTAGCGATCTTCTCTAATGCCTTAAAGATAGCATGATCTGGATTGATCTCTAAGATACGAGTAGCTTTGAAGTCAGGTGCTCCTTGTGGCATAGCAGCAAATACCTTCTCCATCTCAAAACTTACGCCCTCACCGCTAGTTAAACATACTGGATGAGATTTTAAACGAGAAGAGATCACTACATCTCCTACCTTACCTTGAAGAGCCTCTTTGATAGCAGTTAATAAGTCTTGACTCTTCTCACTCTTTTCTTGTAATTCTTTCTTTTCTTCTTCTGTATCTAGATCAAGATCTCCTTGGTTGATATTCTTGAATTCCTTATCCTTATAAGAACGCATGATCTGTAATACGAACTCATCTACATGTTCATGTAAGTATAAGATCTCATATCCCTTATCCTTGACACGCTCTGTTTGAGGAAGACGATCGATCTTGTCAATAGACTCTCCACTAGCAAAGTAAATATACTTTTGTTCCTCTTTCATACGTGTAACATATTCATCTAGTGTGACTAGTTTCTTATCTCTAGAAGATGGGAATAGTAATAAGTCTTGTAATAGTTCCTTGTGGATCCCGAAGTCATTATAGACACCATACTTGATCTGTAGACCGAAGTTGCTCCAGAACTTCTCGTAATTCTCACGATCATTGGCTAACATGATAGATAGTTCTGATTTGATCTTCTTCTCAATGCGGGATGCGATGATCTTTAGTTGACGGTCATGTTGTAGCATTTCTCTGGAGATATTTAAGGATAGATCTTGAGAGTCTACTAGACCTCTTACGAAGCGGAAGTGTTCTGGGATCAGTTCTGCTGCCTTGTCCATAATGAATACGCCACGGCTATATAGTTGTAGGCCTTTCTCATATTCTTGTGAATAGTAATTATATGGTGTATGAGATGGGATGTATAGTAGAGATGTGAATGATACGTTACCTTCTACGTTAGTATGAATGACCTTTTGGGGTTCTTCATAATCGGCAAACTTCTCCATATAGAATGTATTATATTCTTCTTCTGTAATATCATTCTTATTCTTCTTCCATAGTGGCACCATAGAGTTCAATGTTTCTTCGATATTAGTAGTACTTGTGATATTACCTTCCTCATCGAATTCATTCTTCTCTACTACCATAGTGATCGGATAGTGGATATAATCAGAATACTTCTTGACTAATTGCTTGATCTTGTATTCTTCTAAGAATTCATCATAGTGCTCTTCTTCTGTGTTATCCTTTAAAGTTAATGTGATAATAGAACCTACTTCCTCTTTAGTAGCAGAGGAGATAGTGTAGCCATCTTGAGCATCAGATTCCCACAGGAATGCTTGATCACAACCATGCATCTTAGTTAATACACTTACATGCTTAGCGACCATGAAGGCTGAGTAGAAACCTACACCGAATTGGCCGATGATATCGATATCTTCAGTGGTATTTTCTTTCTCTTCCATTTGTTTCTTGAATAAGAAAGAATCACTAGATGCGATAGTTCCTAGGTTATTCTCTAGTGCTTCTTGGTCCATACCGATACCATTATCACTGATCGTGATAGTACGTGCTACCTTATCAACAGCGATATGGATCTTTAGGTTAGAGCGATCAATCACTTCGTTGTTAGATAGAGCTACATAACAACGCTTGTCAGTAGCATCACTAGCATTACTGATCAGTTCGCGTAGGAAGATCTCTTTGTGCGTATAAATAGAATTGATCATTAAGTCTAATAATCTCTTAGATTCAGCTTTAAATTCTTTTCTTTCCATTTCATTACCTCCTTAGCACTTTCTTTACAAGAGTGCTAACACAGGTATATTATACTCTACTAGTAATATATGTCAATGGGGAATAGAAGAAAAGTGACCCTTACTAGGATCACTTAGTTGTGTGATATAGAGTGTCTCCCTCACGGCATAGAGTATATTCCACACCGCCAGGACGATCTAATGCAAGACATTTACCATCTTCTAGTAACTTCTCATCTAATGTTGCGGAAGTGTATGAAGTACTGTTAACTGGGAAATGGTGTGTTATGGTGTGAGAGCCACGATCTATATGAATATAGATGTTTGTTAGAGTGCCATCTGTGTAATAATATAATGGTTCGATATCTATATATTTAAATGGCATGGCATCCATGGAGTCCTGCTTTGCAGCTTGTGTATAAGCTCCTACCATTTGATTATATGGAGCTACTAAGAATCCATTACCTTCCATTAGCTTAGGGATATAGAATCCATTCACTACATCATACTTCTCAGCATCTAATTCGAAAGTAATGATCTCATCCTCGCCCTCAAAGAAAGAAACGACAGTATCAGTTACATAATCTTGGTTCGTATTGCTTACTTCATACATCACAGTTTTACCATCTTCTTCTCTAATACCCAAGAAGAAATACTTATACGCCCTACCATATGAATGCATAGCAGAATAACGAGCAATAGATGTTGTATATTCACCATTTACTGTGACTAAACGATATTCTTTCAAAGTATCTTGCCATAGCTCTGGACTAGCATACTCATCGAATAAATAATCTCCATATTTCTTAGTATCTTCTAGTAGAGCAGTATGATCTAGAGAGTCTACAATGTGATATGTGGAGTAATATAATTTATTTCCATAACGTTTACATAAGAAATTCCCATGTTCACTATCATCAAGATAAATACATTGATCATTCTTTGGAATTGGATGATCATATAAGATCTCAGAATAAGTATCTGCATTACGTTCGATCACATAGACTTTATCCATAGTACCAGTAATCACTTGCACATAGAAAGGATTTACAGCAGAGTTAGGTTCTGAATAGAACATAGTATTGATCATGGCGAATCCTAGAGGCAATTCTTCGATCGCATCTTCCTCAGCATATTTCTCATATATATTTACTACAAGATCATGTGCCTTCTCATCATAATTACGACCATTAGTAACATTCGCAATGTAATATCCATTCACTAGATGATACTCTTCTTCAGATAAAGCAATATTCACTACCTCATCATCGTTCTCGAATAGATCAGATAACATGTCATTCTTTATAAGAGTATCCACCTCATACATAACACTTGTATCCTCTAATTCCCTTATCTTGAACACATAATACATATCGGTATCCTTTAAAGAATACCTAACAACAGAAGCAGTATACACATCATTCAAAGTCACTAACCTTTGTTCCTTCTTTGCCTCTTTCCATTTCTTATTAGTTTCTATAAGATCATTGAATATCTCATAACTTAAACAATCCGTTACTTTAGAGATATATTCTAACTCTAAGGAACTGATAGTGAGCACAGTACCATCTTCTGTTTCAATGAATTCTTCAGATAGATCGAAGTTACCTGGTCCTTGTTGTAGGGATGTACATGAGCATAATAGTATTGTGAGTAATATTAGTAAGAATTTACGCATTAGATCAGCTCCTTTCAGGTAAATAATAACAGATAATACGGGAATAGGAAAGTGAAATAGTGTATAATATAAGAGAGGTGATCTGCCTATGGTACAGTCCTTGAAAAGAAATATATTTCTATGTAATTAATCTTACATAATTCCTATGAGCATATCTTTTGACTATATGTATATAATCAGTATAATAAAATTAAACAAGGGTAATATTTAAATAATAGGAGGTACATATATGAGTATGCATCAATTTAAGGTAAAGGCACGTAATGGTAGTGAAGTAAGTTTATCTGATTATAAGGGTAAAGTAGTATTGGTAGTAAATACTGCTACTGGATGTGGTTTCACTCCACAATATCAAGAGCTACAAGCGATCTATGAGGAATATAAGGATAGAGGTTTCGAGATCTTAGATTTCCCATGTAATCAATTCCGTGAGCAAGCTCCTGGTACTGATGAAGAGATCCATACTTTCTGTGTAGGTAGATTCGGGATTAAGTTCCCTCAGTTCTCTAAGATCGAGGTAAATGGGGATAATGCAGATCCTTTATATAAGTGGTTAAGAGCGAATACTGTGTTTGAAGGTTTCGATGATAGTCCTGCGGGTATCCGTATCGGGGGTATTGTAGAGAGTATCGATCCTACTTGGAAAACTCATAGTGCTATCAAGTGGAATTTCACTAAGTTCTTGATCGACCAGGATGGGAATATCGTTAAGAGATTTGAGCCTATGATCTCTTTAGATAAGGTTAGAGAAGGTATTGAGGCATTGTTATAATTGTATATAAATAATCATGTGAATAAGAGACAGGGCATATGCCCTGTTTTCTAGTATGTAATATATTTTTCTGTTATAATAACCAAAAGAGGTGGTAGATATGTTCTGGAAGATATTATTATGCTTGGTTCTGTTAGTTGGTTGTACAGCAACACCTAAAGATGATATTGATACTCAAAATCCAGTAGTAGATATAGAAGATCCAGTAGATGATAAGATTGAAGAACCTGTTGTAACTTTTGATTGGGTAATTCGAAAACAATATAATAATTCAATCGGGAAGTTAGGTAGTAAATATAGATATTATCCTTTTGAATTTGAAACAGATGGAGATAGCTTTAAGTTCAATTACAAAGGGCCTGGTGATACAGAAGAGTATGTGATATTAGGAAATTGGAATGAAGAGAAAGTATATTTTGAATTTCCCAAAGTAGAATTTACTATTAAAGAACAATATGTTTTAACGCAATTAGCAGAAGTTGAAAATGGTATCGTTTATTCATATTGTTCACTAGAGGATTCTAATGGAAATTCTTATTCATTATATATTGATCAAAATGAAGGTGATTTAGTAATTGAACCGCATGTAGATTTATCAAATGAAGTGTGGTTTAAATGTTATAATGCTATAAGAGACTTTTATGAGATTATTCTTGCACAAGATATGATTACTGCAGATATGCGATTACAATTTGAGAAGATCAAAGAGGGAATGAATAAAGATTTAATTCCATATACATATAATAATGCACCAGAAAGAGTACCAATTAAGAATAGTCAAGAAGTCTGGGATAGAATGTCATTAAGTTATTTTAAAGAATTTGCTATTGATTATAATTCTGAATCTAATAGTCCATGGAATCTAAATATGTACGAGAACCCACAGATGGATGTGATTTTAAGTAATATAAATGATATTAAGAATATTGAAAATGTATCTTTAGAAGATGAATTTAAATCTTTAGATATTACATTATACCAAGCTGATCATGGTTTTCCAATGTTGCATATAACAGAATATGATGGAAAGTTCATAATTGATTGTCAATATGGTCAGGCAACATTTGAATCAGAAGAACTAAAAGTATACATCGCGGAAGTATTCGATGAAGAGAAGGCAACAAAAGAATACTTAGCAAACATTGATCCAAACAGTTTCGTAAAGGCATATATTTGTACAGATGATACAGAGGACTATGTGGAGATACAAGATTTAGAGTGGATCGCAGAGACTATTCGATTATTATCAGAGTGTGAATATGTTGAGCCTCTAACACCAGAGATAGAATTTCCACCACTAATAGCCCATATTATATTCCGAGACGGAGATCAGTTAAAATCACTCACGATGCATCAAACTACTACAAATTATTCTTGGGTACGTTTAGAAGGTAAATTTACAGAATACAACTGTATAGATGTTCTAAATAGAATGAAAGAGAAAGTAGCGCCTACACAAACAAATGAGGCTTAGCAAGTGCTAAGCTTTCCTTTTATTCTGTAATATTCATACAAAACACACTAAGGAGAATAAATTTATATTCATATCTTTCAAAAATAGTATATAATAAATAAGCAAAACAAGGAGGTAGATAGTATGTATGATGCAATAGTAGTAGGTGGAGGACACGCAGGAATAGAAGCATGTCATATCTTAGCAAAAATGAACCTAAATACCCTTCTTGTTACAACAGACATATCCCGCATCGGACATATGCCATGTAACCCATCGATCGGAGGACCAGCCAAGGGTATCGTAGTACGTGAGATCGATGCACTTGGTGGTATCATGGGTAAAGTAGCAGATGAAACAGCATTACAAGTCAAGATGCTGAATACTACCAAAGGCCCAGGAGTACAATCCTTACGTGTACAATCTGATAGATTAGAATATAGAGAAAGAATGCAAGAGATCTTAAGGGATCTAGAGAATCTGACTATTATCGAAGATATCGTAGAAGAACTTCTGATCGAAGATAACAAAATATATGGAGTACGTTTACGTAACGGAGGAGAGATCTTCTCTAAAGGAGTAGTCCTAACAACAGGTACTTATATGGCAGCCGTCACTATGCGTGGTGCTACATTGAAAGATGAGGGACCAGATGGAGATCCAGTAACACCAGCGATCTCTAAGCAACTACAAGCCCTAGGAATCGATATCTTTAGATTAAAGACAGGTACACCAGCACGTGTATACACAAACACTATCGACTTCTCTAAAGTAAGCGAAGAAAGAGGCAGTGATCGACTATACTTCTTCAGTGAAGATTCCACAACAGGGATCCCACCACAAGAACAAGTAGCATGTTACCTAACATATACTAATGAGAAGACACATAAGATCATCAATGATAACTTACTAAAAAGTAGTATGTATAGTGGAGCAGTCACAGGCACAGGTCCAAGATATTGCCCATCTATCGAAACTAAGTTAGTACGATTTGCTGATAAAGAAAGACACCAGATCTTCCTAGAACCAGAATCTCTACGCTTAGAGACTACATATGTACAAGGCTTCTCTAACTCTATGCCAGAAGATGTTCAAGAAGAAATGATCCACTCTCTACCAGGACTAGAGAATGCTAAGATCAAGATCTATGCCTATGCCATCGAATACGATGCGATCGATCCATTACAACTAAAACCAACCCTAGAAACAAAGAAGATCCAAGGTCTATATACAGCAGGCCAGATCAATGGTACAAGTGGATATGAGGAAGCGGGTGGACAAGGTCTATTAGCAGGCATCAACCTAGGCGCTAGTCTTAAGAACTTACCACCATTAGTACTAAGAAGAGATGAAGCTTATATCGGTGTCATGATCGATGACCTTGTTACCAAAGGAACACAAGAACCATATCGATTATTAACAAGTAGAGCAGAATATCGACTATTACTACGCCATGACAATGCTGATAAGAGATTAAGAGAATATGCACATCAATATGGTTGTATTAGTGAAGAGAGATATCAGAAGTATTTAGATAAAGTAGCAGCGATCGAAGAGTTGAAATCGAAACTACAAGAAGTACGTTTCACTATGAAATCAGAAGTTAATGAATATCTAGCTACTCTTGGCTATGAACCATTAAGTGGTGGTATCAGTGCACTAGAACTATTAAGAAGACCTCACACTGAGATCTCTCAGATCATGAAGTATGTACCATTTGAAGCAGATGAGAATATTGCTTATAGAGTAGAGATCGAAGTCAAGTATGAAGGATATATCAATAAAGCATTACGTGATGCTGAGAAGTTGAATAAGATGGAATTCGTAAAGATCCCAGCAGACATAGACTATCAGAATATTCCAAATCTTGCATTAGAAGCACGTGACAAACTAATGCAGATCCGACCTATGAACATTGGACAAGCTAGTCGTATCAGTGGAGTCAATCCAAGTGATATTGCAGTACTAGCGATGTACGTACAGAATCAATAGTAAATAAGACCCATTGATGAGTATATCAATGGGTTTTCAAATTCTAATATGGTATAATTTAACTGAAGAGGAGGACATATCATGAAACCTAATTATAGTTACCATAATCATACATATCGCTGTGGACATGCAGTAGGACGCGAAGAGCAATATATTGAAAGTGCGATCGAAGAAGGGATCCAGTATTTAGGTATTTCTGATCACTGTCCATTCAAAGGGATCTATATTCACGGAGATCGTATGCATTATGAAGAGTTAGAAGACTATCTAGCGAAATGCCAAGAAATGAAAGAAAAGTATGCGGATCAAATCGAGATCTTTACTGGATTTGAGGTAGAGTTCTTGAAGGAGAGATCAGAGGAGATCCGTGAGTTATATAATAGAAGTGATTACTTATTACTAGGACATCATCTAAGAGAATTACACCCAGATCATCATGCGGAATATACGTATTATTGTAGTGATAGTGATGTATTACAATATGCTAAGGAAGTATGTGAAGGCTTAGAGACAGGCATGTTTGCAGCACTGAATCATCCAGATTACTTTATGTTAGGAAGAAAGTGTTGGAACGAAGCATGTGAGAAGGCGGCTCATATGATCTGTGAGTGTGCTAAGAGATGCAACGTTCCATTAGAGATCAATTTAAAGGGTATGAGAAGAGGTAAACATCGTTATAGAGATGGGGAATTCTATCCGTATCCATATCGTAGATTCTTCGAGATCGCTGCTGAATATGGAAATACGTGTGTATATGGTCATGATGCTCATGCTCCATTAGATTTCGTAGATGAGCGTGAGTTAGCACTAGCAGAAGAGATCTTGCAGGGATTGAATTTGAACATATTAGAGAGCTTTGATATCAAAGCCTATAGAAGGAGAAATAATGATATATAAGAATGCGAAAGAAATGATAGGAAACACTCCAGTCTATTTATTAGAAGAAAACGGGAGTCATATTTATATTAAGTTAGAGAAGTATAATCCAGCAGGGAGTATTAAGGATCGTGCAGTACTAGGAATGTTAGAAGATGCCTTACGACAAGGTACATTACATGCTACTGATACACTTATTGAAGCAACTAGTGGGAATACAGGTATTGCACTAGCGATGTTAGGAGCTGTATTACAGATCCCTGTAGTGATCGTGATGCCAGAGACAATGAGTTTAGAGAGAAGATCTTTGATCAAGGCCTATGGAGCAGAGTTAGTACTCACTGAGGGAACTAAAGGGATGCAGGGTTCTATCGATAAGATGGAAGAGTTGATGAGAGAGAATAGCCATTATAAGACATTAGGACAATTTACAAATCCAGCCAATCCAGAGTATCACTACCAAACAACAGGACAAGAGATCTTACAAGATATCCCTGAAGTAGAAGTATTCGTAGCAGGAATTGGTACGGGTGGTACACTAAGTGGTGTAGGGAAAGCATTGAAACAGAAGAATAAAGATATCAAAGTGATAGGCGTAGAACCAGCTTCTTCTCCACTGATTACAAAGAATACAACAGGACCTCATAAGATCCAAGGAATCGGAGCTAACTTTATTCCAGAGAATCTTATAAGAGAATACGTGGATGCGTATATGACTATTACTAATGAGGAAGCTATGGCAGAAGCAGTAGCCTTTGCAAGAAAGACAGGTATTCTAGTAGGGATCTCTTCAGGATCGAATATAGCAGCAGCTAAGAAACTGACTGATCAGTATACACATATCGTAACAGTGGCACCGGATGGTGGAGAGAAGTATATCTCGGGTGGCTTGTATGATTAAACATGTAAGAGAAGATATCAAACAGATCAAGAAGATGGATCCAGCTGCACGTAGTACACTAGAAATATTGTTACTATATCCAAGTATCCATGCTCTATTCTTCTATCGTATAGCACACTTCCTACATGGGAGAAGATTATATTTCTTAGCAAGATTTCTATCTCAGTTTGCTAGATGGTTGACGGGGATCGAGATCCATCCAGGGGCTACTATTGGTTATGGTTTATTTATAGACCATGGTATGGGAGTAGTGATCGGAGAGACTGCTGAGATCGGGAACTATGTGACGATGTATCATCAGGTTACTTTGGGTGGTACGGGTAAGGATCATGGTAAGAGGCATCCGACTGTGGAAGATGGTGCTGTGATCGGGGCTGGTGCGAAGATATTAGGTCCGATCGTGATTGGTGAGAATGCGAAGGTGGGAGCAAATTCGGTGGTACTTAAGAATGTGCCTGCGAATTGTACGGCTGTAGGTATTCCAGCGGTGATCAAGAATTGTAAGGGAGATTGTAAGGATTGTGATAAGAATATCTCCCATTCTATTCCGATAGAGGCATAACTAAAAGAGGGTATTGTTCATTAGAACGATACCCTTTACTGATTCTAAAAGAAAACACCGTAGATATCTCTACAGTGTTATACTCCTTAATTACTTACGACCACCATTGATCTTAACATTACCATTGACCACAGCACCCTCTTCGATCGCAATAGAAGCAGCAGTCACATTTCCATAGATCTCAGCGTTCTCATTGATACGAACTCTTTCCTTAGAGTAGATAGAACCATTAATGATACCATCTACAGAAATAGAATTGTTATAAATATCACCATGGATCTCACTGTGATCAGTGATCACAACATTTCCATCACACTTAATAGAACCAATAATATTAGAAGCAGTGATCTTAGCACTATTACCCTCAATATTACCTTCTACATTCCCATGGATCAATACTTGCTCACTACTCTTGATATTACCTTTGATAGTACCATTGAATTGTAATGGAGCGCTTGTTACGATATCCCCTGTGATAACTACATCATCAGTGATCACAGAACCTCTACTTACTTCAAAAGCATTTACTAAAGTAACAGGCTTGATCGTATTGGTATTAACAGAAGTAGTAGGGATAGTTAATGGTTCTATCTCTACAGGAGTTACAGGGATAGATGCTGGTTTCACATCATCAGAGATAGGACTTACAGTACCTTCCTCTTCATTTTCTACTTCAGTTTCCTCAACACCTTCTAATTCATCTAAGAAATTATTTAGTTTATCTTTTAAATTAAACATACACTGTACTCCTTTCTATTGTTGGTCAAGTGATGCTAGTGAGATAGGTCTAGTGAACGGAACTTCGATCGCCTTAAGAGCATTCAATGCCCATTCCTTATCCTCTACATTACGTAATACGATATTTACTTCTGCATAAGAAGCATAACTTTGGATATATCCATGTAAGATATAGATAGAACCACCAGAAACCTTAGCATCAGTGATCTGAGCCACATAGATACTACCATTTCTTTCTTCTTGATAATCGATCTGTTCTAACATCTTACGAGGATCCATTACATGTCCTGGTTGCATTTCTGGAGCGATCTTGATCTTGATCGTTCTATTTGGATCTGCTAATACGATGAAGCCTTCTTTATCACGTCCCATTTCGAATGATCCTGGTAACTTTAGACCATAGTCTAATGGTAAATGGAAGTGTACTGGATACTTTAGATATCCGATCTTAGAATCATCTAGATCAGCAGCTTCGTTTAAGTTTAGATATGGTACTCCTGTATAAGCACAGATCTGTTGCCATGCTTGAGAAGGAAGTGTGATATCGTTATCAGCCATACGAGCCATTTCTAAGCTATGTAGGATGAGTTGTGATACTCTAGCATCTTCCTTTGTAACAGGTTTACGCCATCTATATCCATTCCATAGATAGAATAGAGCTGTTTGTTTATAATATTGAGCAGTCTTAGTTTCATCGAACCAATAGATCATAGACTTAGCAAATTCATCGAAATCTTCACTAGCTAGTTTTTCTTTGATCTCTTCTACAGTAAAGCTACCATAAGAAGTAATGATCTCTTTCTGACGTAGTGGGAACCAATTATTTCTCCAACCTACGAAGTTAGAACCCTCTACAGGTTTTTCTTCTCTAGACTTCACG
The DNA here is from genome assembly GCA_015058845.1 of Erysipelotrichaceae bacterium. Lineage (GTDB taxonomy): Bacteria > Bacillota_I > Bacilli_A > Erysipelotrichales > Erysipelotrichaceae > SIG230. Next base: position 75,565 of record SVBO01000001.1, on the reverse strand, counting down.
ATCTCAGCAAAGATCTCGCGTACATCATTGATATGTTCCTTTTGAAGCATCATGAAGGCACGTGTTCCATCATAGTCTGTTGGATCTGTGATATCGAAGTGTAATCCCATACGAGTTCCTAGTTCTTCAATGATATCGATCACACACTTGTGGAACCCAGGTCCTACAAGAGAAGTTTGAGAAGAGATCTCCATTAATGTTTCAGTTACATTGAATTGGATAGAACCCCCTGGTAATAAACTCATAACGAATTGATTGTTACTATAGCGGATCAATTCTGCTTTATATTCTTTTTCAACATTGATCTTTCCTAATGTTTCCATGAAATTTTCGATGGAAATCTTTTTTGCAAATAATCCTTTTTTATATTTGGCTTTTACGATAATACTCACGTAATATACCTCCCATAAGAGTAAACCTCTTCTATCTATTTTAAAGCAATAGTTCTCTAACGTCAACCAAAGGTGTAGAATTGAACGTAAATTATTCTTTAAATTGGTTGGTTTTATGAGGTTTGCAGAGTTTCTGTAATATATCGTTTCAAATTTATCTTTTTTCATGTATAATATATAAGCAAAAGTGAGGGCTGTGCATGAATAAGAATGAATTTACAGAGAAGATGGCAGCTGTGAACGCTGCGATCAGTGATACTCAATTAGAACAATATACACGCTACGCAGCATTACTAAAGACATGGAACGAGAAAATGAATCTAAGTGCGATCACAGAAGAAGAGGAAGTATTTACTCTTCATTTCTTTGATTCTGTTTTAGGATTCGCTAAGATCCCAAATAACGAAGAGATCAAGACTTTCGCAGATGTAGGAGCAGGAGCAGGATTTCCCTCTCTTCCTATCAAGATCGCATTTCCACATTTAGAGATCACGATCATTGAACCCCTAGCAAAACGCTGTACTTTCTTAAAGGAAGTCGTTAAGGAATTAGGATTAGAGAATGTGAATATCGTAAATGCTAGAGCAGAAGATTTCGCAAGTGAACAACGTGAGAGGTATGATCTAGTAAGTGCTAGAGCAGTGGCAAATTTAAATATGTTAAGTGAATTATGTATTCCACTTGTCAAGGAACATGGTCTATTTATGGCTATGAAGGGAAGTAGTGGAATGCAAGAGAATGAGGGAGCTAAGGATGCGCTACGTATTCTTGGTGTGAAATTAGAGAATGTATGTGAAGAACATGTAGGGGAACATACACATATTAATCTGTATTATAGAAAGATCGCAAAGACACCTAAGAAATATCCACGTGCCTTTGCTAAGATCAAGAAGAATCCTTTATAAGGAGGCATAGAAGATGAAAGAGGTTAAATGGATCGATGCAGATCTGATCGTTACGAATAAGAATCAACCACGTTTATATTTCGATGATGAGGCGTTAGCAGATCTAGCATTGTCAATTAAGTATAATGGCTTACTACAACCTATCGTAGTACGTCATATGGGGGATCATTATGAGATCATTGCAGGAGAGAGAAGACTACGTGCATGTCGTTTAAATGGTATGGATGAAGTACCTTGTATCCTTATGGAAACAAGTGACTTACAATCGGCAGAACTAGCATTGATCGAGAATATTCAAAGACAAGATCTAAGTGCTATTGAAGAGGCTAAGGCGTATGTGAACCTAATGCGTAATTCTTCTATGACACAAGAAGAAGTGGCTAAGAAGATCGGTAAGAGTCAAGCAAGTGTAGCGAATAAGATCCGCTTATTGAATCTTCCAGAAGAGATCCAACAAGCAGTAAGCAGTGGTGTTATTACCGAAAGACATGGACGTGCTTTACTAAGTGTTGAGAAGGAACAACAAAGAAATGTATATAAGACTATTATTAATAAAGGATATAACGTTAAGAAGACTGAGGAATATATTCAACAGTTGAAAGAACCAAAAGAGGCTAAGAAGAAAAGTAGTCTACATGGAATTACTAAACATACAAAGATCGCTATGAATACGATCGAGCAGGCTGTTAAGATGATCAATGATGGTGGCATCAAGGCAACTGTAGAGACGCGTGATGATGGGGATGCTGTTATGATGGTGGTTAGGATTCCGAAACAGTAAGGAGTGTAAGTTATGGGAAAGATTATTGCGGTTTCAAATCAAAAAGGCGGAGTTGGTAAGACTACTACAAGTATCAATCTAGCTGCTGGTCTTACATATTTAGGAAATAAGGTATTACTTGTAGACCTAGATCCACAAGGCAATACTACTCAAGGAATTGGGGCTAATACCATGGAATTTGAAGAGACTGTGTATGAGGTATTATTATCTGATACAACAGTACAAGAAGCTGTGATCCAAGTGCCATTAGCACAAGCTACTTTAGATCTATTACCTACTACGATCAATTTAGCGGGAGCAGATCTTGAGATGAATAACTATAAGGTAGGTAAGGAACAACTTCTTAAGAAGAAGTTAGATGTTGTGAAGGATGCGTATGATTTCATTATCATCGACTGTCCTCCTTCTCTTGGATTATTGAATACGAATGCGTTAACTGCTGCGGATAGTGTGATCATTCCAGTACAATGTGAGTATTATGCATTAGAGGGTGTTACGCAGTTATTAAGTACTATTCGATTAGTGCAGAACTTATTCAATAAGGATCTAAAGATCGAGGGTGTTCTATTAACGATGTTTGATGGTCGTACTAAGCTTGGTTTAGAGGTCATGCAAGAGGTACGTAAGTATTTCAAGGAACGTGTGTATAAGAGTTATATTCCACGTAATGTTAAGTTATCTGAGGCTCCTAGTTGTGGTCAATGTATCTTTGATTATGATGTGAGATGTGAGGGTGCGAATGCGTATGCTCATCTTGCTAAGGAAGTTATGGAGCATAATAAGGATATTTTAAAGAAGTAGTGTTAAGGAGGAATGGAGATGGCGTCTGCTAAGAAGAATAGAGCGTTGGGAAAAGGGTTAGAGGCTATTTTCGGTAATAATGTGACAGATGTGATCGAACAGATCCAAAGTGGTCAAACGGATGTGGTTCCTACTGAGAAGGTGACTATTGCTTTATCAGAGATCCGTCCTAATCCATATCAACCTCGTACGGTGTTTGATGAGGAGAAGTTAAGAGAGTTAAGTGAGTCTATTAAGGAGCATGGTGTGTTTACGCCTGTTCTTGTGAAGAAGTCTATTAAGGGATATGATCTGATTGCTGGTGAGCGTCGTGTGCGTGCTAGTAAGTTAGCGGGTCTTTCTGAGATCCCTGCGATCGTTGTTGATTTTACGGATGAGGAAATGATGGAGATCGCTATGTTGGAGAATATTCAACGTGAGGATCTGAGTGCGATCGAAGAGGCTATTGGGTATCAGAATATGATCACTAAGCTTGGGTATACGCAAGAGGCTTTGGCTAAGCGTGTGGGTAAGAGTCGTGAGCATATTGCGAATATGCTTCGTTTGTTGAAGTTACCTAGTAGTGTGCAGAAGATGGTAATGGATAATGAGTTGTCTATGGGACATGCGCGTGCTTTATTGCCTTTAGATGAGAAGAGTATCTTAAGTGTTGCGAAGAAGGCTGTGCAAGAGGGTATGAGTGTTCGTGCTGTTGAGAATCTTGTGAAACAGTTGTTGAATAAGGATAGTGTTAAGCCTCGTAAGAAGGAAGAGACTGATTATAGTTATCCTGTGAAGTTGATGAGTGATAAGTTACAGACTAAGGTAGTGATCGCGAATAAGCAGATTTCTATTAGGTTTGAAGATGATTCTGATTTGAATCGTATTTTAGAGATCTTACATATGATCGAAGAGTAGCGCTGTGGATAACGGCGCTTTGTTGTATAAGGGAGGTATGTGTGTGTATACGTTTATTTGTTATGGGAAGTGTAGTACTTGTCAGAAGGCTAGGAGGCATTTAGAGGAGTTGAATGTTTCGTTTGTAGTCAGAGAGATCAAGGAGGAGAATCCTACGGTAGAGGAGTTAAAGGAATGGTGTGCGATGAGTGGATTACCACTTCGTAAGTTCTTTAATACTTCTGGGATCAAGTATAGAGAATTAGAGTTAAGTAAGAAGATGGATAGTTTAAGTGATGAGGAGAAGTTAGTATTACTGGCTAGTGATGGAATGTTGGTGAAGAGGCCGTTGTTAGTGAGTGAGGATACTGTGATCGTTGGGTATCGTAGTGATGTGTATGAGGGTTTGAAGTAGGTAGAAATAAAAATAGCTTAGAGATATCTCTAAGCTATTTTAGTTTATGGATGTAGTATTTCACATTATAGTTTTTGAACTTGTCAAGCAGGAGACATAACTCTTTCCATTCTTTGTTACGTTGAGCTCTACTATACTTGATAGTCTTGTGGTAAATAAGGTCTATTGCTAATTTATAAATAGGATTAGAGTTATTGTTGATGAGTTCTTGGTTAGTGAAATAGAGTTCTTTTACTTTCTTGTTGTCTTTTAGGGTGTGGCATATGTGCATGTATAGGGTGATCATGGCTATTTTGTTGTTATTGTATTGGTAGGCTGTTTCGATGTAGTGTAGGGCTTCTTTGTAGTTTTCTAGTTGGATGGAGATGAGGGCCATGTTGTAGTTGATAGACCATTTCAGGAATTCGTCTCCTTCTACTGTGTTTAGGTATAGGAGGAAAGTTTCGCCTTGTTCTTTGGCCTTGGCGAGCATACCGATTGAATTGTAAACGACAAATAAGTTACTCTGTATTGTTTTTGCTCTTTGGAGGTTTATGTCTTGTACTAGGTATGTAAGACTTTCTTTTAAATAGTGAATGCTTGCTTCTTGATGGTCTAAACGATGGTATATATATCCTATTTTAAAGTAAGTGTAACCTTTGAGTTTTGGGTAACGGCTTAGTAATTCTTCGAGTTTTGCTATTTCTAGATTAACGTCCGATATTGACAAATGGTCGGTTGAAAAACCAGACAGAATCAATAGAATAAGTAATTTAGGAGGGAAAATAGACTTATACTTTTGCAGTGAAATAAAAGTTTCATTTATATATTTTTCATTATCTTGATGTGTAGATTGTTCTGTGGTACTAATGTAGAACAGTTCAAAAAAATCAAACAGGAAAGATATATAAGTATTAGAAAATTCATTCTTTAATTTCATGATTTCTTGATAAGAATTATAAGCTAATTCTTCATTGGTATAATAGGTTCCGATGAATAAATTATTAAAATGGTTATTTAGTTCTTGTAATGGTTGAGGTTGAATAGGTTCTAATCCATAATACTTCTCAAACTTCTGAACGATCTTCTTATGTGTTCCTAATCCATCTTTCTTAGCAAGACTAAAAGCAGACTGATAAATGTCTGCTTCCTTTAGGATCACACTGCGTTTCACGTTATCTTGTTTGTAGCGTATCTCTAAGTATTCCTCGAAATACTTATAATCCTTCGTATACTCTGTCAACTCGAAATCTACAAACTTCATGAAACTCCCTACCTTTCTGTTCTATTGTCTAAGTGTCCAACCGATGAACCCATCTTCTTTGTCGTCATTAATCTTTTGAGCACTTACTGCTCCAAAACAAAGCATAAACACAGTTAATAAAACAAATAATTTCTTCATAATCTTTTCCTCCCGAACTTTCATTAAGTTCCCTTTCTGTGAGGAAAATATAGCAAATATCATATATCTTCTACAAATATATACTTTTTGTAGTATTCTGCAGTTTCATGGTATACTTTTAAACTAATATATATTACCATAATATACCTTTAAGAAATACCATGCAAATATCCTCAAAAAGCGTAAAAAGTATTAGATTTTGAAGAAAATGCAATTATTCAGATATAACGAATTATTCTGGAAAAAGATTCATATATAACATAATTTCTTGTAAAAACTAAAAACTACTAAAGTACCACAAAAAACAAAGAAATTATCCCATTCTTTGAAATACTACCCACTACTATGCTATAATCATACACAGGAGAGTGATCCATATGTTCATGAAAACAATCGCAGCCATAGCTACCCCACTAAGCGAAGGAGCTATCGCTATCATAAGAATCAGCGGAGATGAAGCCATCTCCATCGCTAATACACTATTCAGCAGAGACCTAACTAACATCCCATCCCATCAAGTAGTCTACGGATACATCAAAGATCCTAAGACACAAGAATACATCGATGAAGTGTTAGTTAGCGTATTCAGAGCCCCTAAAACATTCACACGAGAAGATACCGTAGAGATCAACTGTCATGGTGGTATCTACATCACAAAGAAGATCTTATCGCTATTACTAGAAAATGGTGCCGAACTAGCAGAACGAGGAGAATTCACAAAGAGAGCCTTCTTGAATGGCCGCATCGACTTAACACAAGCCGAAGCAGTACAAGATCTGATCGAAGGAAAAGACTCCTCTACCACAAGACTAGCCATGAATACCCTAAGAGGCGGTATTCGTACACTGATCGATCCTCTAAAAGAAGACCTGATCCAAATGATCGCACAGATCGAAGTAAACATTGACTACCCAGAATACTATGACGTAGCCCAAGTAGAAACACCACAACTACTCTCTAAAGCAAACCAATGGCTAACAAAATTAGAAGAATTGATCCGTAAGAGTCATAGTGGAAAGATCATGCGTGAAGGGATCAAGACAGTCATCCTAGGAAAGCCAAACGTAGGAAAATCCTCTCTACTAAACGCTCTACTAGAAGAAGACAAAGCCATCGTATCTGACGTAGCAGGAACAACCCGTGACCTAGTAGAAGGATATGTACGCTTACCAAGTGTCACATTACATTTGATCGATACAGCAGGTATCCATCACACAGAAGATATCGTAGAAAAGATCGGCATTGAAAGAAGTCACAAGGCCATGGAAGAAGCCGACCTAGTGATCGTTGTCCTAGAAGCCCATGAGGAATTAGCTAAAGAAGATGAAGCATTACTAGAAGCAAGTAAAGATCTTAATAGAATAATTGTGTATAACAAAGTAGATCTGACACAAGATATAGATAGTGACAAGCTATACATCTCTGCCAAAGATCAACACATCGAACCACTGATCGACAGAATCGAAGAGATGTATGAGGAACATACCATCGCCTTAAGAGAACCAACATTCGCTAATGAAAGACACATCGCATTACTACGCCAAGCCCATACACACATGGAAACAGCAGTAGCAGCACTAGAAGCAGGCATGGAGATCGATCTAGCCTTGATCGATATCGAACAAGCGTATGAATGTATCAAAGACATCATAGGAGAAGCTAAGAATATGGATCTATTAGATGAACTATTCACACGTTTCTGTTTAGGAAAGTAGGAGTAAGTATTTATGGGAATTATCGATACACACTGTCATCTAAATGATGAAACATATCAAGAAAATGTGGCTGAAGTAGTACAACAATGCCTAGATCAAGGAATCGAGAAGATGATCTGCATTGGCTTTGACCTACCCTCTTCCCGTAAAGCTGTAGAGATCGCACATACGTATCCATGTGTATATGCAGCCGTAGGGATCCATCCAGATTCAGCAGAAGACTATAATGAGGAAGTAGCAGCAGAGTTAGAGCAACTAGCAGAAGATGAGAAGGTCGTAGCGATCGGAGAGATCGGGCTAGATTACTATTGGGATAAGGCTCCTAGAGATATGCAGAAAGAAGTATTCAAAGCACAGATCGAATTAGCGAGAAGACATGATCTACCCATCATCATTCACAGTCGTGATGCCCTAATGGATACATATGACATCACAGCCAATTACACACCTGTCAAAGGCGTTATGCACTGTTATAGTGGATCAGCAGAAATGGCAGCAGAATTCATCAAACAAGGCTTCTATATCTCCCTAGCAGGACCTGTCACATTCAAGAATGCTAGAGTACCCAAGGAAGTGGCTGTAGCCGTACCAAGTGACAAACTATTGGTAGAAACAGATTGCCCATACCTAACACCACATCCTTATCGTGGTAAGGTAAATTATCCATATTATGTTAAGTTAGTAGCCGAAGAAATTGCTAGATTAAGGGGGATCGAGTATCAAGAACTGGAAGCTATTACCAGTAAAAATGCCTGTGATTTATTCAGCTTGTAAAGAGAAATTGGACAAATCCTACTAAATGTGTTATCATATAGCACGTTGTATGAAAGGAGGTAGCAAAATGAAGAAAAAATGTAGAATATTACAAATTATGATGTATTCATTATTGCTATGTTCTTGCAGTATCAACGGCCAACAAGCCAATACGATCGTATTGACGCAAAGATTCACAGCACTACCAGAAACTATGGAAGAAGTGGTAGTGGAAAGAGTAGCAGAGGAAACGATTCTTTCTGAGCAAAAGACTATATATACTAAGAAAGAGACTCCTCTAGCAAGTGGTGAGAAGAGTTGGATAGCGAAGGAAATTGATTCAGGTTCTCCTGAAAAGGAGATCAAGTATTACAATGTTGTATATGATTATGAAGGTAATGAATTAAGTAAGACACATATCTTAGGAGAAGACTTATTAGTTCCTTCTTCTCCCCGTATTCGTCAGTTTGGTGCGAAAGTAGAACAAGGTACATTCTTCAATCCTAGTTTCTCTCGTTATGGAGTAGATTGTGAGGGTTGTAGAGGAGAATATACGGGTGTAGGTAATACTGCTATTGGTATCAAGATGGATGTGAATAAGGGTGTTATGCAAGCAGATGGTACATGGAAACAAGGCATCACTTGGGAAGGGTATTATATCGTAGCGGCAGATAAGAGTATTCCTTTCTGTTCGATCTTGAAGATCTCGAACCATAATTATTCTGGAGAAGGATTAACTCCTAATGAACCATTCTATGCGATCGTCTTAGACCGTGGGGGAGCGATCAAGAATAATCGTTTGGATTTCTATATTGGTAGTGAGGACTGGGTCAATAAGAATGTTAAGTCAGTATCCAAGAGAACTCCACTAGCAGAGATCGTGCGTTTAGGTGGACTTGTGTATAAGAAAAAAGGATATAGTTGTAAACTGTAAGAGAGAGCTTGGTAGATGCCAAGCTTTTTAATTGCTTTCTGGGAATATGTTTGTTTGCTCTTTCAGTGTCCATTGAAATTTGGTATACTATATAAATAGGGAGTAGTGATAACTATGAAATTTAAAGAAGTGATCGTAGTAGAAGGAAGACATGATAGTGCAGTGTTGAAACAATATTTTGAAGTAGATACGATCGAAACAGGGGGCTCTGCCATTAGTCGAGAGATCCTAGGGTATATTGCTGAAGCTAAACAAAAACGTGGCGTGATCATCTTTACAGATCCTGATTATCCAGGAGAAAGGATCCGCTCTATCATTAATCACACTATTCCAGGTTGTAAGAATGCCTTCCTAGAGAAAAGTAAAGCCCTAGGAAATCATAAGGTAGGTATCGAACATGCTAATAGAGAAGACTTATTAGAAGCTCTAGAGAAATGTGTTACATTCCAAGAGGTTCCAAGTGAACAGATCACTATGGATATGTTAGTAGCACTACGATTAACAGGGGCAAATAGTACTATAAACAGACAAAAAGTAGCAGATCATTTCCATATTGGGAAATGTAATGCGAAGACATTAGTAGCAAGACTGAATCTATTAGGGATCAGTTATGAGGAATTATATGAAGTATGTAAGGAGAATGAGTAATGAAAGAGATCGCAACAGTAGCAAGAACCAAAGAGATCATGGAAACATTTGATCTACATACCAAGAAGATGTTTGGTCAAAACTTCATTACAGAACCAGGGATCGTAAGAAAGATCGCAGAGGCATCTCAAGTGACTAAAGAAGATGCAGTGATCGAGATCGGACCGGGGATCGGAGCTTTGACTGAGCAATTAGCTATGCGTGCAGGTAAGGTCGTAGCATTTGAGGTGGATGAGAGATTAGAAGAAGTGTTAGCCTATTCGCTAGCACAATATGATAACAAAGAAGTGATCTTTCAAGACTTCTTAACAGTCGATGTAGCAAGTATCGTAGGAAAACTAAGAGAACAATATAGAAATGTAATGTTATCTGCCAACTTACCATACTACATCACAACACCGATCTTATTCCACATCTTTGAAAGTAATGCTAAGATCGATCGCATTACCGTAATGATGCAGAAAGAAGTAGCAGATCGCTTTGCTGCCAAACCAAGTACGAAGGATTACAATGCACTAAGTGTTATTACTCAATATCTATATGAGGTATCTGTAGTGATGAAAGTACCACGCACAGTCTTTGAACCTAAACCAAATGTAGACTCTGCTGTGATCCAATTCGTACAAAGAGAGCATATTGAGGAAGTGGCTTCTAGAGAGCGTTTCTTCCAGGTTGTAAAGGCTTGTTTCGATCAAAGACGTAAGACTATTCTAAATAACTATGGAAAGTTCTTAGGAAATAAAGAAGAAGCAAGTAGACAGTTACAAGAAGCAGGGATCGAACCTTCTCGTAGAGCAGAGAGTATGTCACTAGCTGAGTTCTTGACTCTATATCGTGTGTATGAAGGTAAGTAATATGAAGGTAGTAGCAAATGCGAAGATCAATCTCTCTTTACATGTGAAGAGTAGAAGAGAAGATGGGTATCATATACTAGAGAGCATTATGGTTCCTGTGGAGTTTGGAGATGAGTTAGAGATCTCTTTTTGTACTTGTGATACGTATATGACATGTGATGTAGAGGGGATCCCTGTGGATGAGAGCAATCTGGTGATGAAGGCATATCGATTTATGCAGAGAAGATACCAGATCCAAGAGCAATATCATTTCCATCTACACAAAGTAATTCCTCATCAAGCAGGTCTTGGCGGTGGAAGTAGTGATGCTGGGGCTGTGATCCGTTATCTTTGGAAAGAGTATGGCACTGATCCGCTAGAGGAAGTAGCATTAGCTTCTGTGGAGATCGGAGCGGATGTACCATTCTGTGTTATGAATCAGGCTATGAAGGTAGAAGGGATCGGTGAGACATTGACTCCTTTCTCTCCTAAGGCTTTACAAGACTATCATGTATTCCTTGTGAAACCACAAGAGGGGGTAAGTACTAAGGAAGCCTATGAAACATTAGATCTTAGCTTATGTGATCATCCTGATATTAATGGTATTATGAATGCTATCCAACAGGGAAGGGATGACTTTGTATTAGGAAATTCTTTAGAACAAAGTGCTCTACGATTAGTACCCAAAATACAAGAGATCAAGAATACTTTAGTAGAACTAGGCTTTGATCATTGTTTGATGTCTGGTAGTGGTTCTTGTGTATTTGGGCTTTGTAAGAGCATGGATGTGATAGATAGAGCGATGCTATACTTTAGAAATAGTAAGGAATTTGTTCAAAAAACAAAAATTATTAGCGAATAATGGATTTTCTTTTAATAGTATATTTGGTAAAATAGATTGGGGTATGATATATGAATACTGTAAATAAAGATTTGATCAATTCAAAATGGATAGAGAAAGGTGTTAAGATCTTAGATCCTATGACTACGTATATTGATGAGTCAGTAGTGATCGAGGAGAATGTTGTGATCTATCCTAATTGTTTTATTGAAGGTAATTCGATCCTGAAGAATGGATGTATGATCGGAGCAAATAGTAAGATCTTGAATTCTACGATTGGTGAGAATACGAAGATCGAGAGCTCTTGGATCATTAATTCTGAAGTGGGTCATGATACTACTATTGGACCTATGTCTCATATTAGAGAACATTGTAAGATCGGTAATAATGTTCGTATTGGAAACTTTGTTGAGATGAAGAAGGTCAATTTTGGGGATGGTAGTAAGTGTGCTCATCTAACATATTTAGGAGATGCGGATGTTGGTGAGAAGTGCAACTTTGGTTGTGGTTGTGTTACTGCAAACTATGATGGAAAGAATAAGTTCCGTACGGTGATCGGTAACAACACATTCATTGGTTGTAACGTAAACTTGATCGCACCTGTTACTATTGGTGACTATGCTGTACTTGCTGCTGGTTCTACGATCACGCAGGATGTTCCTAGTGAGGACATGGGGATCGCTCGTGCTAAGCAGGTCAATAAAGAAGGGTACGGTATTAGATACATTTTAAAGAACAAAGACTAAGAAGGAGAAGGGATTATGAACAAGGATTTTGCAGTTTTAGGCTTAAATGCTTCAAAGGATTTAGTAAAGGAAATTTGTGACATTTTAGATTGTGAACCATTCCCATGTGTTGTTAAACACTTTGCAGATGGTGAGATCATGGTAGAGATCGGTGCTACTGTACGTGGTAAGCACGTGTATATCGTACAATCTACATGTAATCCAGTTTCTAGTAACTTAATGGAAACATTGATCTGTATCGATGCATGTAAACGTGCATCTGCTGGTGAAATCACAGTCATCACACCATACTTCGGTTATGCTCGTCAAGACCGTAAGGCAGCTCCTAGACAACCAATCACAGCTAAACTAGTAGCTTCATTATTAGAAACAGCTGGTGCTAACCGTGTTGTTACAGTAGATCTACATGCCGCTCAAATTCAAGGTTTCTTCAATATTCCTATTGATGACATGACTGCTAGTTCAATGATCTCTCAATATTTCCGCTCTAAGCAACTAGAGAATGTAACTGTAGTATCTCCAGACCATGGTGGTGTGGTACGTGCTAGAAAGTTATGTGATGCTTTAGGTGGAGTTCCACTAGCTATCATTGATAAGAGAAGATTACGTCCAAATGAAGCACAAGCTATGAATATCATTGGTGAAGTTAAGGGTACTGATGTTATCATTATCGATGACATGTGTGATACTGCTGGTACATTAATGGCTGGTATTCAATTATTAAAGGATGAAGGGGCTAAGGATATCTACTTCGCATGTACACATGGTATCTTCTCTGGACCTGCTATCGAAAGATTAAGCAATCCTATGATCAAGGAAGTAGTAATTACTAATACAATTCCTCTACCAGAAGAAAAGAAGTTAGATAAGATCACAGTTCTTTCTATCGCACCAATGTTAGCTAAGACTATTGAATATATCGAAACTAAGAAGTCAATGAGCATCGTTTACGAAATGTTCCAAGACTAAGACCGAGTACTGCTATATAGCAGTACTTTTCTTTTGTAACTTCATGAAAATATTTTCATGAAATTCCTGAAACAACTACATAGAAAGTGATTGACAAATAATTTGGAGTGAGTATAATAAAATCATAAAATTAAATATGTAAACCCATGGAAGAAGAGAGTAGTTAGAAATAGGGTATAGCGAGCCGATGTTGGTGGAAGATCGGTACTGATGTTCTAAATGAAGCGCACTTTGGAGGGGGATATCTGAAAGTAGTAGGATATCAGGTGGCTAGCCTTAATAGAGAGAGAGGATGATAGGTCAACTATCATCAATCGGAGTGGTAACGCGGTATATTCGTCTCCTGGCAGATCGTCAGGAGATTTTTATTTTATACAAAGGAGAGGATACGATGAATACACTATTAGCAATTCAAATAGACTTCACAACAATGCTTCCTTATATGAATTACTTCATAGAAGGTGCATGGATGACATTGAAACTATCTATGATCACAGTATTACTAGGATGTGTCATAGGTTTCGTAGCAACACTGGGTAAGAGATCTAAGTATAAGATCTTTAACTTACTAGCTACTCTGTATACACAAATCATTCGTGGTACACCGATCTTATTACAACTAATGTTGATCCGTTATGGTCTACCAGCAATTGGTGTTCCTATTCCAGCAATTCCATATCTTGATCCAGATGGAAAGTTAACAGGATGTGTACTTGCCCTTGGTATCAACTCTGGCGCTTATGTATGTGAGATCTTCAGAGCTGGTTTAGATTCTATCGATAAGGGACAAACAGAAGCAGCTAGATCTCTTGGATTAGATGCGAAACAAACAATGCGTTTTGTTATTCTACCGCAAGCGATCAAGACGATCTTACCAACTCTTGGTAACGAATTCATTATGATGATCAAGGAGTCTTCACTAGTATCTACACTAGGGATCTTCGATGTAATGTATACTCAAAAGATCATTCAATCATTGACATATCGTCAATTTGAACCATTGATCGTGATCGCAGTGATCTACTTGATCATGACAACAACATTAACTGGATTATTAGGGATCCTAGAAAGGAAGTTGAACAATGCTTAAGACAGTAAACTTACATAAACATTTTGGTAAATTAAAAGTTCTTAATGGCATTACTACTGAGATTCAACAAGGTGAAGTGGTTGCAGTTATCGGAGCTTCTGGTTCTGGTAAATCAACCTTCTTACGATGCTTGAACTTGTTAGAAGAACCTACTAGTGGAGAAGTGATCTTTAAGGGTCAGAACCTGACTACAAGGGATGACAAGAACTTCAACATTAATAAGGTAAGAGAACACATTGGAATGGTATTCCAACACTTCAATCTATTCCCTAATATGACTGTTCTAGAGAACATCACATTAGCACCGATCCAAGTGAAGGGTCTTTCTAAGGAAGAGGCCGAAAAGAAGGCTGTTGAATTATTAAAGAAGGTTGGATTATTAGAAAAGAAAGATGTGTATCCCAATACATTATCTGGTGGACAAAAGCAACGTGTAGCGATCGCTCGTGCACTAGCTATGGAACCAGATGTAATGTTATTCGATGAACCTACTAGTGCGCTTGACCCAGAAATGGTTAAGGAAGTATTATTGGTTATCAAGGATCTAGCTAAGTCAGGTATGACTACAGTGATCGTAACACATGAAATGGGCTTTGCGAAAGAAGTAGCTACTCGTGTTATGTTCATTGACAATGGTATCATCTTAGAAGAAGGTAGTGCAGATGATATCTTCAATCATCCAAAAGAAGCAAGAACGAAAGAGTTCTTAGATAAAGTAATGTATTAATAGAAAGAGGTAAAGAAATATGAAAAAAATATTAAGCATGGTAGCAGTACTTGCTATGGTATTAGGATTAACTGGTTGTGGTAATAGCAATAACAATACAGATACAACACCTAAGAGTGTTCTAGAACAAATCCAAGAGAAGGGATATATTACTCTAGCTACATCTCCTGACTTTGCTCCAAATGAATTCTATGTATTACAAGATGGTCAACAAACTATCGTGGGTACAGATATTTTCTTAGCACAAGCTGTAGCAGAAGAGATTGGTGTAGAATTAAAGATCTCTGCTGTAGAGTTTAATAACGTTATCAGTGAAGTACAATCTGGTCTAGCTGACTTTGGTCTATCTGGATTTGCTTGGACTGAAACAAGAGCGGCTACAGTAGAATTCTCTGAGAGTTATGCACAAACTGCTGATGATGAATGGCAAGGTTTAATGGTACGTAAGGAAGATGCAAGTAAGTATCAATCTTTAGATGATATCAAGGCTGCTAATTTAACTATTGGTGCACAATTAGGTTCTATCCAATACGAAATGGCATCTCATTTAACTGATACAAGTAATATCGTTTCTATTGGCGATAACACTATCCTAGCTCTTGAACTTGCTACAGGTGGTATCGATGCATATGTTATCACTTCTACACAAGGTGCTGCTGCTATGAACGCTAACGATGGTATCGTATTACTACCTGGTGATAGTTTTAACCTAGACCCTGAGAATAAGTATGATCAAATGTGTGCTGTATTTGCTAAGGATGCTGATAATGAGTCATTGATCGAGATCGTTAATAAAGTTATTACTGAAGCTAAGGAAGTTAAAGAAGATGGTAGATGTCAATTAGATGTATGGAATGATGAAGCAGAAGCTTTATTACCATTTGATCTAACTGCTGAAATCTATGGTTACTAAGAAGTAGTTCAACTACTTCTTTTCTTAAAAGTAAATGAAAGGAAATATGATTATGAATGCGAATTATGAAGTAATTTCAAATACTATTGATACACATGTAGATGATTATATGGGAATGGTCAAAGCAATGTATGATCATCCAGAATTAGGTTTTGTGGAATATGAGAGTCAAAAGTTATTAGTAGAATATTTAAAGAATGCTGGGTTTGAGGTAGAGACTGGGCTTGCTGTGGAAACAGACTTCGTAGCTACGTATAAGTCAGCGAAAGAAGGACCTACTATTGGTTTCATGTGTGAATATGATGCGTTACCTGAGGTAGGACATGGTTGTGGTCATAATCTGATCGCTGGTATTGGGATTGCTGCTGGTGAGGGCCTTAAGGCTATTATCGATGAGATCGGTGGTACGATCAAGGTAGTAGGTACTCCAGGGGAAGAAAACTTTGGTGGTAAGGTAGAGATGGTAAAGGCTGGTGTCTTTAAGGATATCGATGTGGCATTGATGGTACATCCTGGTACTAAGAATGGTCTTGGTGGAAAGTCTAATGCTTTAAATCCAGTGAAGTTTGAATTCTTTGGTAAGAATGCCCATGCATGTCATCCACAAGATGGGGCTTCTGCATTAGATGCTGCTGTTATGACATATGTACAGATCAATCTATTAAGACAATTCGTAGAACCTCAAACATTTATCCATGGTGTATTGAAAGATGGTGGAAAGGCTGCAAATGTAATTCCAGCATATGCTAGTTTAGAATATTACTTCAGAGCTCCTACTATGAAGTATGCGTTAGAAGTAACAGAGAAGGCTATCAATTGTGCTAAGGGTGCATGTGAAGCCACTGGTACTACTTTCAAGACTAGTATCTATGAATGTCCTTACGAAGATACTCTTGTAAACTATGGTCTAGCAGATATGCTTAAGGAAAAGTATGAACTACTTGGTGTAGAGAATATCGAGCCTGTGAATGAAGTGGGCGGTGGTTCTACGGATGTAGGTAGTGTGAGTTATGTATGTCCTACTATTCAAGGGGGTATCAAGATCGCTGATAGTTGTGTAACTGGTCACTCTAAGGAGTTAGCTGCTGCTACTATTAGTGAAGAGGGTAAGAAGGCTCTTCTAAATGCTAGTAAGGCTATTGCATATGTGGCATGTGATCTGATCTGTGATCCAGCGCAAATGGCTAAGATCAAAGCAGAGTTTGACGAAGCTACTAAGTAAGAATATAAGAAAAGAAGATGGTATATATCATTACGATATGTACCATCTTTTACATTACTTCATATAATTCTTGAAATGCTCAGGACTCAATGCATAGTCCACACTAGATCTAAGTATCCCTAATTGATCTTTCCAACTATCATAGTGGATAGCAGTGCGTATAAAGCCTAGGGATTCATATACGTGTTGTGCACGAGTATTGCTTAACATAGTATCTAGAATGATCCTTTGATATCCGATATCGAATAAATGTTTGATCAACATACTTAAGATCACTTTCCCAAGACCTCTGTTTTGATATGCTTGATCACAGATCTTGATCCCGATCTCTACGGTAGTATCATCTATAGGAATATAACACATCTCTCCAATAGGAATACTCTCATATTCGATCATTAGGCGTACTTTAGAGGTATCTAGTAATTGTTCTTTTACCATCTCTACAGTAGTACCAATACCAAGTGGGAAACCAGCATGTTCCATAATAGAACCATCATTCCACCAAGTGGTAAGTATCTCTGCATCATCATGGGTAGCAGTATGGATCACGATCTCTTTGTATATAAGCTTCATAGTATCTCTCCTATATTAAGCCTTGATCTCCTTCAGAAGATCTTCAGCAGGCACATGGAATAGTTTGGCTAACCTTAGTAGATTAGAGGTACTAGGTTCATTGATACCTGTTTCCCATTTACTGATCGTTTGTCTGGTAACACCCATATATTCTGCTACGAATTCTTGTGTCATATTACACTGTGTACGATGTACCTTGATCACTTCTCCTAATGATTTCTTAAGGATCGTGTTCTCATGATGTTTCTCATTTCCTCTAAGATATTTCAGTAATGCTCGTACTACAAGTACCATGAAGGCAATGAATAGGATAACTAGTAAGAGCCAGATAACAAAACTAACAACAGCAAGTAATAATGTATTATTTCTAGGAACCATATTATATTCTCTCCTTTACACTCTTAGTATAGCGAAATAGGGAAAGTGCATCTACCAACTATTCCGCACTATTTCGGTGCAACGCTTCCTCAATGATATTTACCTTTTTCTCTCTTCCCATCCAGTAGTAATATTGTTTCCATAACTCGATGGATTGCAAAGGGATCTGATGTCCTTGTAGTTCGACATATTCCATGATCTGCTCTTCTAACAAAGAACAATCATGACATATACCATCATGAACGATCGCAAAGCCTCCGATCACATCTACTTCTACTGCATCTACTACAAATTCTAAGAATACCTTAGTCTTGAAGTTAGTATTCTCTTGAGATGGCTTCAAGATACCCATCTGTAATAAGATCTTCTTAGCTTTCTCGATATCCTTCATATGGATCAATAGATCAAGGTCATTGAAACTAGGTACGATCTCCTTGAAGTACAGTAGAACAGAAGCACCAACGGCCCATGTAATATGTGCTCTCTCAAATGCACTAGCGATCTTCTTTAATACTCTTAATTTTTGTTCAATAGGCATACTATCCCTCCTAGATCTCAATGTACTTATTACTATGGGTAGAATAGATATATACAGTAATAGGAGTCTTTGGATATATCTTCTCGATAATCTGCTTATAGTACATCAACTGAGAAGTATACATCGAAACTAATTCCTCATCTGTAGAAATATCACTCTTATAATCTACGATATAAATATGATCATTACTTCTTACTAATAAGTCGATTACACCATGTACCAATTGCCCATCCGTCATATCATAGAATGGATATTCTTTAAAGATTTCCATATCTTTAAAACTCTGTGTAAGATCATGCTCTATAAACTTTAATACAGCACTATACTTCAATTTACTACATAATGGATGATCTTGGAATTCTCTTGCTGCTAGTGCCTTCAGATCCTCTTGCGTATATGTACGAGTAAAGTCTATGATCTCTAGCATTCTATGTAACATCGTACCTAACTGCATAGCCTTCTCTTGTTGTAGAGAGTGTAGCTTAGGGGTATGAACTGATGGCTTTTGAGTAAGTGGTGTGTGTGGATATTCTGGTAGAGGAGTGATTGTATATCTTTGAGTAGGGTGGATCCTACCTGCAGAATTCATTTGTAAAGTAGATACACTCTTGATCCTGATTTGATCCATCTGATAAGCCTGATGTAACAACCACTTACCATAACACTCTCCCTTAAGAAGTTCATACGTACTAATAGGAGAAGATCGAAGTAGTTCGAATTGCTCATTTGTTAACATCGTAGTCATGATCAGTTTTTGTTTAGGGCGAGTTAAGGCTACGTAGATCACACGGATCTCTTCCTCTACGCTTTTCTTCGTTTGGATATGAGAACATACACTTCTTAGTAAACTCTTACGACTTACTTGGTATACTTGATCACGATGATCTAAGAAGATTCCTAATTCAGAGTTCTTCAATACACCATTACGTAACATATAATTTGCTTGTTCCTTACCCCAATAGAATACATAAGAGAACTGTAATCCCTTAGATTGATGTACAGTCATTACACGAACTACATCTTCCTTTGTATTGATAGACAAGGCCTCAGCACTCTTGAAATCCTTTAGAGAAGTAATGAAACTAGCAAATCCTTCTAACCCATCACTATGCGTACTCTCATATAAACAAGCCTTCTCTAACAAGGCATCTAGATTCGTACGATCTCCATGTGTCGTATACGTATCATAGTAATGACTCACATTATACATATATAACAATATATCTCGTAGAGAAAGCATACTTTGTAACACCCCTAGATCCTCTATCATCTTAGATAACACAGGATGCTCTTGCGTTAAGGCATACTCATAGTAAGAACTACATCCTAATTCTCTTTTTCGTAATGTGATCTTAGCTAGATCGTTATCAGTGAGTTGATAGAAAGGAGATAGAGCTACTGCTGCAAAGTAATTGTCTACATCGGGAGATACTACCCATTGGATAAAGGAGGTGACTATAGTTACTGAAGTAGACTTATAGAAGCCTTCTTTACTATCAATGAAGTTAGGTACACCCCGTTTTGTAAAGGCTCTCTTAAGGTCGATCTTACGTTCATTATTACGTACTAATACTACAAAGTCGCTCCACTTACACTTATCCCTTTGCTTAATAGCAATGATCTCATCTGCAATATACTCAGCACGAATACGAGAGGTATCCATATCTTCCAATAACTCATTCTTCTTTAAATCATTGAGTAATACATGATAGTCGATACAAGTAGTATTTGTTTCCTGACTCTCCATCCCTACTAAAGCAACATCTTCATCATGGAAGTTGCTATTCATAGTAGAGAGGTTCATGAAGTTATAGAAAGCACCATTCACAAAGTCAATGATCTGAGAATTAGAACGGAAGTTATGTCGTAAGAAGATAACTTCATCCTTTTCACTAGGTCTATCTACATAGCCTTGTAGTAACTCTGGTATCGCATTTCTGAAGCTATAGATCGATTGCTTCACATCTCCTACTCTAAAGATATTATCTCCTGTAGTGATATAAGATAAGATCTTATCTTGTAGGGTAGAGGAGTCTTGATACTCATCTACTAAGATATCTATGTATCGTTGTTGATAGATCTGCGCTACTTCAGGATAATTTGATAAGATCTTATAGGCTAGATGTTCCATATCATCAAAGTCCATGAAACTAGCTTCTTGTTTGTAATACTCTATTCTTTGATTATAGTAATGACTCATTTGTAGTAATAGAGATACTAATGGCCATTGAGCATGTAGATCACTGATCACTTGGGATTCATTGAATAAGATGCTTAATAAAGAATCTTCTATAG
The DNA here is from genome assembly GCA_015058845.1 of Erysipelotrichaceae bacterium. Taxonomy (GTDB): domain Bacteria; phylum Bacillota_I; class Bacilli_A; order Erysipelotrichales; family Erysipelotrichaceae; genus SIG230. The sequence continues at coordinate 54,839 of SVBO01000001.1, read as the reverse complement.
AGCGTAGTTCCTTTTGTTTACTCTTGAAGACTTCCTCACTAGTAGGAGGAAATACGACTTGTGTAAAGCCGTGGAATAGCACTAAGAATAAGGAATAGTCTTCTTTCACACAGGCATCTTCCATTTGTACTAAGTAGTTCTTCTTAGTATATAACTTCTCTGGTTCCTCGCTGAACTGGATCAATAGATCGATACATTCTCTAAGATAATCTATATGATCTAGTAAATAAGAGAATAATGCCTTCTTGATCATCTTAGGTAGATCAGATACACTACGAACTGTATAGGTCTGCATAGCTTGTGTATAGTATTCCTCATAGTTTACTTCTCGTAACACCTTAGCGATCTCTTGTACTTCTTTATATAGTGTAGAGGTATCATATACCTTATCTGAGAAATAAGCCTTTAGATAAGGAAAGTATTCTTCTGCTTCATAGTACTTGACTGTATCTTGGAAAGCTTTCTGGAAGTAATGTTGTTCTTCTTCTAATGAAATGATCGTATTGACTCTTTGGATATCCATCCCAATATACGCATAATTCTCTTTGATCACACTTAAACAGAAAGAATGGATCGTAGAGATCTGTGCTTTACTTAGTAATACTAATTGTGCTTTGCAATACTCTGCATTCTCTGGTTGTTCTTTCATGGTCTTAGTCAAACGATCGAATAGTCTGCTCTTCATCTCTGAGGCAGCTGCTTCTGTAAATGTCATAGCTAGAAAGCGATCTAGGGGGATATGATCTTGCATAACACGTTTCATAATACGTTCTACTAATACAGTAGTCTTACCACTACCCGCAGAGGCAGCTACTGTTATATTCTTACCAGTAGAGTGTATTGCTTGTAATTGCTCACTTGTAAATGCCATTATTCCACCTCCCCATTCACGATTCTATCTCTTTCACTATATTCTCCTCTAAACATACAAATAGAACTATATTCACAATATGTACAAGCGCCTTCTACAGGCTTACAATCAATATCCGCCAAGAATAAAGAATCGATCAGATATTGATAGATCATGACTAATTGCTCTTTCGCATCTTCATAATCAAAAGGCTTACTTACCTTAGCCACAATCCCCTCCGCTATTTCTTTCTTAGTACCAGACTTAATATCACTGATCCAATCTCCGTAAGTATCATCTAACATAGTAAGATCACTTGGAGAATTTACGAATGTTTGTCCAGTTAACTTATTATGATTCTTAGTTTCAACGATCTCTTCTAAGGTAGGAGTAGTGATCTCATATTGTTCTAACTTCTTAGAGTACCTTGGTCTAGCTACTTTAGATGCGATCTGTTCCGTATCTTTACTACGCATAGAGAAATAATAGATCCCGAATACATTCTTACGTAAGACTTCGGATACGATATAAGCATAAGTGACTAGTTGAAGAGATTCTCCTGTCTCAAACTTTTCTCGTTTAAAGGAACGATCACTGCTCTTATAATCAATTACACGTGCACCTTGTGGGATCTCATCTACTCTATCGATAATACCATTTAAATGTAGAATAATACCTCTATGGGTAAGAATATCTTCACTGAATCGATATTCTTGTAGTGTAGGGTAGAAACTAGTGTGTTCTTCTATCAAGGCAAGTGTTTCTAGTGATTTATGGAGATTGATCTTGATTTGTTTCTTACATGTTTCAATAGAGATCTTCTCTCTTGGGTAGGTATCTAGATATTCCTGATACTTTTGATCTAAGAATGCCTGTGTTTCTTCTGGTAATGTAGTGGTATAGTTTTTCCCCTTTTCCTTGATCATTTCCTCAAAGAAAGCATGTTGAAGTGTACCGATCTGAGCAGAAGCAATATCAAAAGAGAATAGATCCTTGATCTTTAGACCACTCTTTAAGAAATAGGAATATGGACACTTAAAGAAACGTTCAAAGGATGAGATAGAACCCTTGATCATACCATCCCTGAAGAAGATATCTCTAGCAAGGCTACGATCTAGTTTATACTTACGAACATAAGAATCATTATTCTCTTGTACAGGGAAGAAGACTGCTTCTTTGATATGGAATACTCCCTCTAACTCTAGCGATGGTTCATTCGTCTTACCTTCATAGTTAGACTGTGGATAAGAGATCACAAGAGTATCAGCAAATCTAACAGCATTTTCTACTCTATGCATATGAGCATCATATCTTTGAGATAATGGTAAGAAATTAGGTAAGATCTCTACTAATTCCTCATTCAGTAATCCACTTAGACTATGGAAAGCAGGATATGTCTTCTGATGTACACCTACTAAGAAACCATACTTAACAGGTAATGGAGGAGTAGTTAGATCAGAGATCGTAATTGTATGGGAATAGTGTTCTGTGTGTACAGAGAGGTTACTTAGATGATCTAGGATCAATTGTGTACTGATACTTAATGGAAGAGTATCTAGTGTACTAATATGAGGATAGAATGTTTGGTATAAACGATTGACTAATTCTATCTCTTCCTCATTTAATTCCTCTTTACGAGAACTTATATATTCATGTAGGGTAGTAAGTAGTGTTGAGCAAGTAGTAGGATCGATAGTATCTAAGAATGTTGTATAGATCTGTTGCGCTTCCTTAGCACTATCTTCATAGACTTTCAGTAAGGCTACATTATCTTTACTTAATAACTCTGTTCCCTCAATACGAGAGTGATGATCGAATGGTATAAATAGATCTTCGTATGCTAGATGTAATGTTTGAATATAAGATACTAGTCTATCTACATTAGGGATATTTAAGAAAGCATTATTCACCAGTGCAGTAAAGGTAGAGATATCACTCTTAGCATAATATTTAAAGAATACTTGTAAGAAGTCTAATACTGGAGAAGACACATTACTTCTTGGTAGATAGATCGGAATATTATATCTTCGCATGACGAAAGTGAGTACATCTTGGTACTCTTTCGGATCACTGACCATGATCCCAATGTCTTCTAATGACACACCACTATTTACTAATTCCACTATTTCCTGTGCAATACTCTCACATTCTAAACGTTTATTCAGTGCAAAGTGATAGCGTACATGGGAAGGTACTATAGAAGTATTCAGTACTTGTGCTCCTTTAGAGAGCATCTCCTCATAGATCTTCTTCTCTAAAGTATTCTTATACATATAATTCACGAATACTACATGTGAGAAATCCTCTTGCTTACATATATTCTCATAGGCTTCTCTCATAGCTTCTCCACGAGTAGACACCCCCTCTACCAAAGAGAATAATTCACGTAATGCTTGGTAGGATCTCTTCTCACTAGGGAGTTCTGTGTAGTGCGTATCATTTAATTGTAATGTCTCATATAAAGAATAGATCTCCTTGATGAAGGAAAGATTTGATAATAGTGGAGAGAACATATTCCCTTTCACGTCTTGAAAGGTATGATACATATGCGCATAGGCTTCAATAGAAGATGTAGTGAGGGTAGTATATTGTGCTAAGAAAGTTGAAAAGTCCATCATACGGATACCGCAGATGGGTCTATTCTGATTCTCTTTAATGAATCGTTTCTGTAGGGATGTGTGTAAGTACGTGTCTGCTATATATAGTTTCTCGATCATAAGGCTACCTCTTTGCTTAATCATACCACAAAGAATACATACATATAAGACTTGTATCGTATAAATATACAAATCTATCCTAATACAGGTAACAATTTCGAATTCTTAGTATGATGGTATACGACCCGTATCTCTTCTTGAATAATACTATGTAACAAACGATCCTGGATCGAAAGATCAAGAATATGATTCATTAGATATGTTTCTAATCCATTATAGAGTAATAAGGTATTTACCTTGGCAGTGAGTAATCTTTGTTTATAGGCAAAGTATTGGTATAGAGTAGTATAAAGAGAATGGGTCTTAAGGGTATGGGTAGGGAGTGTGATGAAGGGTAGTTGGGTATTCTTATGTAATGCTATGTAATTCATTAGTATGACTGTGGATAGTAAGGATGGAGATACTTCATGGCAATTCTTGAAACAGGTATATGCATAGGGATAATCATGATTATTCAGTAATATAGTACCTATTTGATAGTAGGTATCACAGATCTGTTTACTAGTTAGATCATTACGATGAGTAAGTAAGAACTCTTCGATCCTATGGATCGGTGTATAAGAGAATACAGGTTGGATCAGATCATAGAGTACTAGGGTATAGCGTAGGGCTTCTAGTTGTAGTGTATAATGTGTAGTATGGGTATATAGTTCTTGGGTGATCTCATAGGCTTCTAGGTACCTCTTTAAGGAAATAAGAAGAGGAATCTGGTTGCGGATAGAGAGTGGTTCCTGGGGTGTGAATAGAGTATGTTTGAGGGCATATTTCTCAAGTTTACGATCACTTAGATATATACTTTGTAATTGGTATACCATATGGTTGATTAGATAACGTAATGGGAATGGATACATATTCCTTTGAGAGAGTAATGTTTCTTGGATATCTATATGGATCGACTTATGGTCTATGTAGTAGGTATATAAGACTTGTAAGGCAGCATGATACTCTTGATGTAAGATATCTTCTAGATGTAAGTGGGTATATAGTGTTTGAAAGTGTGGTCGTAGGTCTTGGTCATTTAGATAGACTTGATAGAGTGTTTCTAGGTGTTGATAGAGGATGGTTCTATCGATGTCTAGGTATGTAAGATGAAGATGCTCTAGCAAAGAGAGGTAATCATTCCAAGCAACACCATCTATTCCCTTCTCGATCTTAGAGAGTGTTTGGCGTACACAATAGCCTTGGGCTAGTTCACTCTGTGTCATATTCCTTTTCTTACGATAATGTTGTATATAAGCTCCAATATAGCTCTTCTCCATGGATTATACCTCCTGTCATAGTACTAGTATGAATGAGAGGATAGTCGAATTCTAGAGAATTAACAAAGTTCTATAGAAGAATAGTAGTACTAGAGATATAAGAGAAATGTGTATTGAAAATAAAAAGCAGGCCATAGCCTGCTCAAGTACTTATACCTTAATGAATTGTTCTACATCAAGCACGAAGATCGTAGCGCCACCCACAGTAACTTCAATTGGATAAGAACCATAACGTCCTAGATCAAATGAACTACTAGAAGGAACGATCTGCGTTCTCTTACGAGAGTTAGCACTGATAATAGAAATAACTGTGTCTACATGTTCATCATCCACACCACAAATCAGAGTAGAGTTACCAGATTTCAAGAAGCCACCTGTAGTCGCTAAGCGAGTCACAGAGAACTTATTCTTTGTCAGTGAGGAAGAAACCTCAGTACAATCATCATCAGATACGATCGCAAGTATTAATTTCATACATACATCCTCCTCTTCTTCAAGTAAATTATAGCACAACACCCCATAACTTTCTATGCTTTTTAAACAAATTCCCAAACAAGACAAACTACTATCCATACAACAAAGAATAAGAATTACGAAAATTCATACTAAAGTATTTTAATTCCTTTCAAAATATAGTATAAAGATAATAAGAATGGTGGGATCGTATATGGAACTGTGTGAAGTATTGAGTACATGTAAAGATCATATGGAATTCAATGGCTATCTAGAAGATTATGTTAGTATGGCAGAAGATCTGAGTATGAAATGGAAAGAGGTACTAGAGGAGATCGTTGAGATAGATCCTAGTATCAAGATCATAGTGGGGTTAAGACTAGATATCAATGATGAGGTAGTGACTAATAAGATCATTCGATATAAAGATGCTTTCAAGATCAAAGAGAAGGCCTTGTACTATCCGTATATCCTATATGGATATACTGCTAAGGGAGAAGAAAGAGCAGTGATCCTAGCAGAGGAATATATCCGCACTAAGGCCTTATACTTCTGTATCAGTGAACCTATGGGCTTATTGAATGAACATCGTAATGCATTAGTATCTTGTGATAGAGAACATTTGAAAGATGTGATAGAATCCCTTTTTGCTAAGGATCAGAAGTGTGGTAGTGTACAAAGAAGATTAGATAGTAGTTTGTTTCCAAATTATGAGGCATTTGAAGAGCGTGTTGTGGAATGGTCTGAAGAGATCAGAGGTAGTGTGAGTGATCAGATCACGGGGGATAGAGATCGTAAAGAAGAAATTATAAAAGGAACCATTGTCACATGGTTCCTGATCAAGAAAGTATTATATGTACAATATATGCTGGATCGTACGCTTCTAACACAAGTCCATCAAGGGAACATTAAGGAACAAAGACTCATGGCTAAGAAACATGCCGATCATATTAGCTTTATCTCTATGAGTGAGTTATGGAAGTTATAGAGGCTTCTCGATCACAGTTTTGATAGGAGGAGGTACTTGTAGAGTACCACTACTTAATTCACGTAATTGTAATTCGATAGAATCATCACTTAAAGCAAACTTATAAGTAACATTCACGTCATACTCTTTAGATAAGAGAATGGCGTTTTTATTCTGTAATAGATAATCGATCTTATTGATCCACTCATACCCAAAGGAGATCGTATATTCCAACATCTCACACATAACTACCTTAGGAGCCTCTTGTAAACACAAAGACACACTACTAGAATAGGCACGCACAAGTCCACCAGCCCCTAGCTTGATACCCCCAAAGTATCGCACCGTCACTACGATACAATCATGGATCCCAGAGAGTCTAAGAGCCTCTAACATAGGCACTCCTGCTGTACCAGAAGGCTCTCCATCATCATTAGATCTTTGTTGCTCATGATTAGGACCGATCACGAAGGCATAGCAATGATGTGTAGCATTAGGATGTTCTTTACGAATGCTTGCTAAGTAGGCTTTCGCTTCTTCTTCAGAGAACACTTTCTTAGTATAAGTGATGAACTTAGACTTCTCTATCTCCATAGTTCTTATATATTCCTGCGCGATACGATACATAAGCATACCTCCTATTTTCCCTCATTTTACCATGCTTTTTGACTCTTGATAAGTCTAATTATGGAATAGTGATGTGAAATGTAGTAGAAACTTTACTCACTATTGCAATTTCTGTATAAAACGGATAATATATACTTAGATAACTAGTATATGATACTAGCTATTTTATCAGATATAGGAGGGATCCTCATTTATGCGTGTGGCTGTGGTAACAGACAGCGGAAGTGGAATGAGCTTGGAACAGGGTCTAGATACGGGTATCTATGTATTACCTTTACAAGTAAAGACAAGTGCTTCTGTTGAGTTGGAAGGCGAAACGATCACGAATGATGAAGTGTATAGACTATTAGCGAGTGGTGAGAGAGTGGAGATCACTTTGCCACCGATGGAGAAGATCGAGAGTCTATTTACGACATTAAAAGAAGAGTATGATATGATCTTTGCAGTACCTATCTGTAATTCACTTACGAATATTCTTTCTGCTATGCTACAGGCAAGTGAGAAAGTGGGTATTCCGTTAGAGTATATTGAGTGTTATTCTGCATTCTCTAATCAGTTATATTTAGTACAGAGTGCTAAGACATTATTTGATGATGGGAAGAGTGTGGAAGAGGTCAAGGAGCGTTTACAGGGTGCGATCTTAGATAATTGTACGATGATCATTATGAATGATCTGAATCATATGGTCAGAGGTGGTAAGATCTCTTCTGCTTGGGCTACTGTGGGAGAGTTATTGAAGATCAAACCGATATTATATTTAAATAAGAGTACTGAGGGTAGACTAGATTCGTTTGCTCATGCGTATACGATGCAGAAGGCTATGGAAGAGTGTATTGCTAAGATGGTGAAACAAGAGATCACGGATGATTATTTGTTGACTGTGGGACATGTAGCAGATGATGAGTCTGGTAGGTATTTCTTAAGAAGAGTACGTACAGAGTTCCCTCGTAATGAGGTATTATATAGACAGTTAACTTCTATTATTGGAGCTCACATGGGGATCGGTTGTATCGTACTACAATACATTAAGAGAATCGATATGGACTAGGAGAGAGCATAGCTTTCTCCTTTTCTAATCCTCAAATACTTATCATATATCTAAATAAAATTTAGAAATAATTCGTTATATCTGAACTTTTCAAGAAATATAAGAAACTCATGCCCATTTCTCAAACTATTTATAATAATAAAGTGGAGGATCAAAATGGAAGAACTATACTGTCGTAGATGTGGAAACACGAAAGAGTTTCATAAGACTAGTAAAGGATACTACTGTGAAGCTTGTAAGAAGATGGGTAGATTCTATGTAGATGCTCCACTCTCTACTCGTATATGGCACTTTCCAAGTAGTGAGGATAGTGACTATGAACTATCCTATAGTCTAAGTCAGAAACAACAAATAGCTTCTATAGAGATCATTGCAGGAATCCAAGAGAAACAAGATGTATTAGTCTATGCTGCCTGTGGTGCTGGGAAAACAGAAATGGTCATGCCTCTGATCACGTACTGTATGAAGCAGCATATAAAGGTCGGTATAGCGATTCCTAGAAAGGAGGTAGTGATCGAACTGCAACAAAGATTCAAGGAAGCATATAGTCGAAAGAGTGTGATCGCTGTATATGGAGAACATCATGATAACATTGATGCAGATCTCGTCATCTGTACGACACATCAATTATTTCGGTATGAGAAGGTATTCGGTGTATTGATCGTAGATGAGGTAGATGCCTTTCCTTTCAGAGGAGATCCTTTGTTAGAGAGTCTAGTACACTTTGCTTGTAAGGGGAATAAGGTATATCTCACTGCCACTCCTAGTGATGAAATGTTAGAAACATGTGAACAAGGGAAGATGAAGTTAGTTACGCTCTTTGAAAGATTCCATAAGGGAAAGTTATGTATACCAGAAGTGAAGATCGGATATAACTGGTATCTCTATCTCCATATGCTAGACTTCTTACACCAACATTCTCATAAGACTACCTTATTATTCGTACCGAGTATTCAGAAAGCATATCAATTAGGAAGACTACTGAAATACTATTGCCCTAGTGTATTAGTACTCACATCCCAAAGTACCAATAGAGAATACTATAACAGAGAAATGAAGTCTCATAAGTATCAGATCATAGTATGTACTACAGTGATGGAACGAGGGATTACCATTAGTGATGTTCAAGTCATAGTACTCCAAGCAGATCATCCAGTATTCTCTCTAGCCTCTTTGATCCAGATCAGTGGTAGAGTAGGTAGAAAGGTAGAAGCTAGGGAAGGAGATTGTGTATTCTTGTGTACTAAGAGAAGTGAGAATGTCGAGAAGGCGATCAATAGACTACAGGAGATGAATGCCCATGGATGATCGATGTGTACAGTGTGGGAAGTTCTATCCAAGTGTATTAGGACTATTTGTAAGAAGTGTACCATTCTGCAAGCATTGTTTACAGAAGGCATATGAAGAGATCCATGTGAGTGAGTATAAAGGCTATCCTTTGTATTATCTACATACTTATAATGAAGAGAATATGGGACAATTGATCTCATTGAAAGGTAATGGAGAGAAATGGTATAAAGACCTACTGATCCACCCCAAGATCCGTCAAGCACTACATAAGAGATTCAAAGATCATACCTTTGTGTATATGCCCTCCCACAGAGAAGATGATGAGGAGAGAGGATTCAAACACTTACCCGTACTCTTTGAGAATATTACCCGAAATGAAGTATATCCCCTATATAAGAAAGTACGTTATAAACAATCTAAGTATACGAAACAAGACCGAGTCCATGTAAGAGAAAGACTAGGTGTGGATGAGGAACTAAAGAATACTCTTAGAAATAAGAAGGTCGTTTTGGTAGATGATGTTATGAGTAGTGGGGCTACCTTAGAAGCTGCTAGAGAGTTATTAGAGTTAGTAGATGTAGAGTTATTAGTATGTTTGTATAATGAGGAGAAAAGGGGTGTCGAACTTTGACGAGTGAATTGTTTTGATTAGTTATAGTATAGCAAGTATACTGTAGATGAAGTGAAAGGAGAATTACCAGTATGCAGGGCAAAGTAAAATGGTTTAACGCTGAAAAAGGCTTTGGCTTTATCTCACAGGAAGGTGGAAATGACATTTTCGTTCATTATTCACAGATCCATCAAATGGGATATAAGACACTAGAAGAAGGACAAGTAGTAGAATTCGATCTAATCGTAAACGAACGTGGTCCACAAGCGCGCAATGTCGTAAAGGTTTAAAGGTTTAGAGTGTGCGGCGATTATAATCTTGCGTAATAGTTTGTAAGATGCTATAATATCTCTCGTGGTATTCCACGTTTTAAAGAAAGGTATTAGGATAATTGCATGACAGGAAAAATCAAAATGTTTAATCAAGAGAAGGGATATGGCTTTATCAAGTTAGAAGATGGTAAAGATGTATTCTTCCACTATTCTCAATTAGTAATGGAAGGCTATAAGACAATCGAAGCTGATGTTCAAGTAGAATTCGAATTAGTTGAGACAGAACGCGGACTACAAGCTCGCAACATTGTGAAACTCTAGCATAAAAGAGGCAGTTGCCTCTTTTTATATTCCTTGCAAAAAAATGAAAAACTGATAAAATATAATAGATATAGTGTATTATGTATATAAAGGAGATTCAATATGGCTACAATCTTTGACCAATTACTACAAGTCGATAAAAAGTTATTGAAGAAAGTAGAAGCAAAAGCCCATTTAGTAGATGCTCTTAAGGATCAAGTTAGAGCATTGAGCGATGAGGAATTAAAACATAAAACAGTAGAATTTAGAGAACGTCTAGCAAATGGAGCTACAGAAGATGATATCATGGTAGAAGCATTTGCAGTAGCACGTGAAGCGTGTTATCGTGTACGCGGGGAGTTCCCATTCTTTGTACAATTAATGGGTGCTGTCGTGCTACATGAAGGCGATATCGCAGAGATGAAGACTGGTGAAGGTAAGACACTAACATCTGTTCTTCCTGCGTATTTAAATGCGTTAAGTGGTAAGGGTGTTCATATCGTAACAGTCAATGAATACTTAGTATCTGTAGGTGCAGAGTTGATGGGAGCTGTACATAAGTTCTTAGGACTTACTGTAGGGGTAAATATGCGTGCCTTATCTGCTAAGCAAAAACGTGCAGTATATGAATGCGATATTATGTATACAACTAACTCAGAAGTAGGTTTCGACTACTTACGTGATAATATGGTAACTAGTGTAGAAGAACGTGTTATGCGTCCTTTAAACTATGCGATCGTCGATGAAGTTGACTCTATCTTGATCGATGAATCTAGAACACCTCTTATTATTTCTGGTGGACAAAAGCAAACTGCTAATCTATATCGTGCAGCAGATCAATTTGCTAAGGCTATCAAAGAAGGAGAAGACTTCGAGATCGATATTAAGACTAAGACGATCTCTTTAACAGAACAAGGTGTTGCTAAGGCTGAGAAAGGGTTCAAGGTCAATAACCTATATGATCTAGCTAATACGCAATTAGTACACCACATCAACCAAGCCTTAAAAGCAAACTACATCATGGCAAAAGATGTGGAATATGTAGTACAAGACAACGAGATCATCATCGTAGACCAATTCACAGGACGTCTAATGAAAGGACGTGCTTATTCAGATGGATTACACCAAGCATTAGAAGCTAAAGAAGGCGTAACTATCAAACAAGAAACTTCTACACTAGCAACGATCACATACCAAAACTATTTCCGTTTATATAATAAACTAGCAGGTATGACTGGTACTGCTAAGACAGAGGAAGAAGAATTCCAATCTATCTATAACATGCGTGTATTCGAGATTCCTACGAATATGCCTGTTGCTCGTATCGATTATCCAGATGCTGTATATGGTACAAAGGCTGCTAAGTATAAAGCATTAGTTAATGAAGTACTAGAATGTCATCGTAAGGGACAACCAGTATTAGTAGGTACTATTGCTGTAGAAACAAGTGAATTATTAAGTAAGATGTTGACTGCTGTAAAGGTACGTCATGAAGTATTAAATGCTAAGAACCATGCTAGAGAAGCAGAGATCATTGCTAAGGCAGGTCAAAAGAATGCTGTCACTATCGCAACTAACATGGCAGGTCGTGGTACCGATATCAAGTTAGGAGAAGGGGTTGTTGAACTAGGTGGTCTAGCAGTACTAGGTAGTGAAAGACATGAATCACGTCGTATTGATAACCAATTACGTGGACGTTCTGGTCGTCAAGGGGATGTAGGGTACTCACGTTTCTATGTATCTTTACAAGATGAGATCATGATCCGTTTCGGTTCAGAGAAGATCCAAGGTATCTTTGATCAATTAGGAGATCAAGCTATCGAATCTAAGATGGTAACTAAGTCAATCGCTTCTGCTCAAAAGAGAGTAGAAGGAAACCACTTCGATATGCGTAAGACATTATTAGACTATGATGATGTATTACGTCAACAACGTGAAGTTATCTACAAGCAACGTAACTATATCCTAGAACATCCAGAAGCACATACACTTGTGAAAGATATGTTCGATCGTGTGATCGGTGGATATGTAGCACGTTGTACAGACTATGCACCAAAGACTCCTGTCGTAGATATTGAGGAATTAAATAAGTCATTAAGTTTATTGAATTTACCAGAAAATGTACTAGATCCAGCTGCTTATACAGACATGGATGTCAAGGATGTGGAAGAAAAGGTCGTTAAGGCTATCTGGGATCTATATGAAGCTAAGATCGAACCATATCGTGAGAAATACTTACCATTTGAAAAGGTAGTTGTATTGAAGTTATTAGACCGTAACTGGATCGATCATATCGATATGATGAGTAAGTTAAGAGAAGGTATCCATTTACGTGGATATGCAACTGGTTCACCATTACAAGCTTATATCTCTGAAGGTTTCAAGATGTTTGAAGATATGATGGCTAATATTTCTGCGGAAGTAGTAAACTATTGTATGAAGCTACGCTTTGTAGAAAAGTATAAAGACGAGGAAAACTAGATGGAATTATTCGAAATTAAACAAGGTATCGAATCAACACGCGATAAACTTCAACAGTTGGGTGATTCACTTTGACTTGCCTAGCAAGAAGGAACAGATCCATAAGCTAGAACAAATGCAATTAGAAGATGGGTTCTGGGGAGATCAACGTGGGGCTAAGAAGGTCATTGATGAGTGTAATGCTTTAAAAGAGTTATGTAGTATGTATGAGTCTTTGGATAGGCATTATAGTGAATTAGCAGATACGTATGAGATGGTAAAGGATTCCTTTGATGCTGATCTATTAGATATTCTAGAAGAAGATTATCGTAAGGGAGCCCAAGAGTTTGAAGCCTTTGAGTTACGTGTATTACTGTCTCATCCATATGATAGAAGCAATGCGATCCTAGAGATCCATCCAGGAGCTGGAGGCACAGAGAGTCAAGACTGGGCAGAGATGTTATTCCGTATGTATTCTAGATATGGAGAGCGTCATGGTTTTAAGGTAAAGGTATTAGACTATCAAGAAGGAGAAGAGGCTGGTATCAAGTCTGTGTCTATTCTGATAGATGGTCCCTTTGCGTATGGCTATATGAAAGCAGAGAAGGGTGTGCATAGATTAGTACGTATTTCGCCATTTGATAGTGGAGGAAGAAGACATACTTCCTTTGCCTCTGTAGATGTTATGCCAGAGTTCCAGGATGATATCGAGATCGTGATCGAGGATAAAGATCTTCAAGTAGATACAATGAGAGCTAGTGGAGCTGGTGGACAACATGTCAATAAGACAGACTCTGCTGTACGTATGACTCATATTCCTACTGGCATTACAGTGACTTGTCAAACAGAAAGAAGTCAGATCCAGAATAGAGAGCGTTGTTTGAATATGTTGAAGTCTAAGTTATATCAAAGACATATTGAAGAACAAGAAGCTAAGTTAGCTGCTATCAAAGGAGAGCAAAAGGCGATCGAATGGGGAAGCCAGATCCGTTCTTATGTATTCTGTCCATATACGATGGTAAAGGATCATCGTACGAATTATGAAGTAGGGAATGTGGATAGTGTGATGGATGGAGCTATTGATGGCTTTATCTATGAGTATTTAAAGAAACAGATCTAATGATAATAGACCTAGGTAAAGAAATTTACCCAGGTCTTTTCTTAAGTATTAGATTCTTGGTTATTCCCAAGAATGAGGAAATAAGGTACAATAATATGGAAATAAATGGGAGGGATATACAATGAAGTTTAGAAAAGGGGATCTATTAAAGATGTTGCAAGATATAGTTACGATCATTGTAGGTAACTTTATCCTAGCATATTCTGTACAAGCATTCATTCTACCAAACGATATCTTATCAGGGGGAGTAGCAGGTATTGCGGTAGCCTTATATCCTATCTTTCATCTAGATCAAGAGCTAGTGATCAATATCTTAGTAATTGGATGCTTCTTATTAGGATGGTTAGTATTAGGAAAAGAATTTGCTGTAAAGACATGTATCAGCTCAGCGATCTATCCCGTATTCATTGGGATCTTATCAGGGATAGCACCACTTACTACAGATCACATGCTAGCTTCTTTATATGGTGGTGTATTAGCAGGTTTTGGTATTGGTATGGTATTTAGAGCTAATGCTTCTACAGGGGGGATGGATGTACCACCATTGATCTTAGCAAAATATACGCATATCGAAGTATCTAAGTGGGTGTTAGTCGTAGATGCGCTAACGATCTTATTAGGTCTATATTCCTATAATGTTGAAAGTGTTCTAGTGGGTCTATTATCCGTAGTAACAAGTTCTTATACGATCAATGCTATCTTGATGTTAGGGGCACAAGAAGCTAAGAGTATTCAGATCATTACTTCTAAGGTAGAGGAAGTAAGATGTTTCATTGATAAGCAATTAGATCGTGGTTGTACTTTATTCAATGTATATGGGGGATATAAGAACGAGGAAAGAACTATGATCTTGGTAGTCATTGATAAGAGTCAATATCCACTACTAAATGAAGGGATCCATGAGATCGATCCAGATGCCTTCATGATCATTACAGATACAAGAGAAGTAAAAGGAAATGGTTTCAGTTTCCATTCTGGTGTATAAATATGATCACTATATATAGTGCTAGAGAATTCTATACCCAATATTATACAGAGTTATTAGAGAATGAGGCTGTTCATCAGCTTATGATAAGTAACTTAAATAGAGTAATAAGTACTCCTGAAGAAGGGGTACTATTTGCAGTGTGTGAAAGAGAACATCGTTACTTTATATGTAACTGTCCACCCTTTGCTATGCTAGTCACTAGAAGTGGTAAGAGTAGTGATGAGGAAGAGATGAGGGTCGGAGAAGAGATCGCTATGTATGTGAGAGAACAGGGTATCAAGATCACAGGGATCAGTGCTTCCAAAGGGATCGTAGATGGGTTTCTATTACATAATAAGAATATGTATTTAAGTGAATCTATGGATATCATGGTCTTGACTGAGGTAAATAGGCTTAAAGATCTAGGAGTCTTACAGTATGCTAGTAGTGAACATATTGAAGAACTAGCAACAATGTATATAGACTTTGCTTTAGAGGCTCTAGGAGATGCTCCAGGAAGAGAATTAGCGCTAGATAAGATAAGAACATGTGTAGAGAGAAATGATGCTTATATCTTATTAGATGAGGGGAGAATAGTATCTATGTGTATGACTCCTAGACATGTAGAGAAGGGTAAGTGTATTAGTGCTGTGTATACTAAGCCTAAGTATCGTGGTATGGGATATTGTAAGAGTATGATATCTAGGGTATGTGAGAGATTACTACAACAAGGGGATAAGTTTGTAACGCTATATGTAGATACCATGAATCCTATAAGTAATGATGCATATCGGGCAGTAGGATTTAGGGTAGTAGAGAGTTGTTATAAGTATGAATATAAGGAGAAAACTGTATGATCCGATATCTAGTATCTGATCTAGATGGTACATTACTTCATGGGCATGGGGAAAGTATCTTAGATCTATCTGAAGTCAATAAAGAAGGTATTAAGAGAGCTAAGGAACATGGGATCCATATTATTCCAGCTACAGGTCGTTCTGTTACCTATCCGATCAAGTTATATGAGATGTATCATTTCAGTGATGATATCTGGGGAGCTGGTTTAAATGGAGCTGCCGTATATCATAATGGTATGATCCAAGAGCATGGGATACCTGCTAGTGAGATCAAGGAGTTACTAGCATTTGTAGAACCTTTGATCAAGTATTATGACAACATTCAATTGCAGGATCTATGGGATAAACGAATCTATTACACCAATCAAAAGGAACCATACTTTCGTATGGTCAAGGAGTCTAAGGTTTTAGGATGTAGTTCTACTTCAGAATTAGAAATTAAAGAATATCTACAAGAGTATCCAGATACGAACTTTGGAAAGTTCTCACTGATTTCCTATGATCCTACGTACAATATTGAATTAGAGAAGATCATTACGAGTCGATTTGGGGAGAAATATACGATCACACGTAGTAATCCTACATATCTAGAGATCACGAATCAGAGGGCTAGTAAGGGTACGTTTATTCAATGTTTAATAGAGCATGGTATCAAGAGAGAAGAGATCGCTGTGATCGGGGATAGTTATAATGATGCTTCGATGTTTAGTGAAGTTATACATAGTTTTGCTTTGAGTCATGGGGAAGAGTATGTGAAGAATCATGCTGCCCATGTGGTAGATAGTGTGGCTGAGGCGATCGATTGGATCATTGCGTATAATAAGAAAGGGAATGAGTGATCATTCCCTTTGTCGTTTATATTAGATTCCAAATAATAGATCGATATAAGTAGGAATTGGCCAATACGCCTCATCTACCATAGTCTCAGCTTCATCTACTAACTTACGAAGACGATCCATAGCTACTACTACCTTATCACGATATAATACAGCTTTCTTGAATGGATCACCGTTATACGCATGTGCCTTATTGATAGCATTATCTAGTTGAACGATAGCCTTCTTGATCTTCTTAAGCAATGCAGCAAGATCCTTGATATCATCTTTCAAGAACTCATAATCTACACCAACATCTTCTAAGTTATCTGCAGTACCAGCTAATTGATTCAGATACTTGATACAAGCTGGATAGATCTCATTTCTAGCCATCTTTAAAGCAGTAGAAGCTTCTAACTTGATACACTTACAATAGTTCTCTAACTTAATATCATAACGAGCATCGATCTCTGTTTGAGAATAAACCCCAAGATCAATGAATAATCCATACATCTTAGGATCACGTAGACATGCGATAGCATCTACACTATTCTTACGATGAGGTAGACCTCTTCTCTCTGCTTCTTCTTCCCATTTAGTGGAATACCCATCTCCACTAAAGATAATACGTTGATGATCCTTTAAGAAAGAACGGATCACTTCGATAGGAGTCTTACCACTCTCGATCTCATCTGCCATCTTACGCATTTCAATAGCTAAGATACTATTCAATGTAGTATTTACACCCGCAATAGATTGAGAAGAACCAAGTCCTCTAAATTCAAACTTATTACCAGTGAATGCGAATGGAGATGTACGGTTACGATCTGTGTTATCCATAGCAAAATCAGGGATCACAGATACACCTGTTAAGAAGCGTTTTCTTTGAAGATCTTGTAATGCTTTATCTTCTACGATAGATTCGATCACAGCATCTAGTTCATTTCCTAAGAACATAGATACGATCGCTGGTGGTGCTTCATGACCTCCTAGACGATGATCATTTCCGACACACGCTGTACTTAAGCGTAATAAGTCTGCATATTCATCTACACCCTTAACGACACATGCTAGAGCTGCTAAGAATGGTAAGTTCTTGATCGCTTCTCTACCAGGTAGGAATAGGTTTACACCAGTATTAGTCACTACAGACCAGTTATTATGCTTACCAGATCCATTGATACCACTGAATGGTTTCTCATGTAATAGACAGCGAAGACCATGTTTCTTAGCAATATCTTGCATTAACTGCATTAGTAACTGGTTGTTATCTGCTGTAATATTTACTTCACGATATACACAAGCTAACTCATGTTGAGCAGGAGCAGCTTCATTGTGTTTAGTCTTAGACGGGATACCGAACTTCCATAACTCTTGGTCTAGTTCCTTCATGAAAGCAGCTACTTTGCGTTTTAGACTACCAAAGTAATGGTCATCTAGTTCTTGACCCTTAGGAGCATTGGCTCCAAATAATGTACGTCCAGTTAACTTTAAGTCGATTCTCTTTTGATAGTATTCATCAGCTACTAAGAAGTATTCTTGCTCACTACCTACATAAGAAGTGACCTTAGTTACACCTTCCATACCTAATAGCTTACATAAACGTACAGCTTCTTTGGATAAAGCATCACAAGATTTCAATAATGGAGTCTTGTTATCTAATGCTTCTCCAGTATAAGAACAGAATAATGTTGGGATATATAAAGAACCATCCTTTACGAATGCACTAGAAGTACAGTCCCAAGAAGTATATCCACGTGCTTCGAAAGTACTTCTAATACCACCACTAGGGAAACTAGAAGCATCTGGCTCCCCTTTACGTAATAGTTTACCACTAAATTCTAATACAGCACGATCTCCATCAGGTTCTAGGAAAGCATCATGCTTCTCTGCTGAAAGTCCAGTTAATGGTGTGAACCAGTGAGTAAAGTGTGTTGCCCCTTTCTCAATAGCCCAGATCTTCATTGCATTCGCAATAGCAGCAGCGATTTCTTTAGATAATGGCTCACCTTTCTCTAGAGCTTCATGGAAAGCTTTGTAAGTAGACTTAGGTAGTCTCTCTCTCATGACCTCATCATTGAAAGTATAACAGCCGTATTGATTCAATAGATCATTCATAGCTATATCCTCCTATTTAGTTATTCGTCTTTCCCATCAAAGCAATATGTGCAAAGCTTACATGGATCAATACCAATAGCTTTCACTAGATCATCTCTACGTTGATATTTTAAAGATGTGAAGTGCATACGGTCACGGATCACTTCTACCATCTTTTGATACTTCTCATTCTCTGGATCGATATATTGTTGTAGAACTTCACTAGAGATCTCTTCAGTACCTTCTAATTCAGCAATCACTCTACGAGCAATTAGATCCATTTCAGATACAGAACGAGAGAAGTTCAAGTATTTACAACCAAACATGATCGGTGGACATGCAGGTCTTACGTGTACTTCCTTAGCACCAGATTCATATAAGAAATCAGATGTTTCTCTTAATTGAGTACCACGTACGATAGAGTCATCGATCAATAATAGACGTTGGTCTTTGATCAATTCTTGTACTGGAATCAACTTCATACGAGCGATCAAATTACGTTGTTGTTGACTAGATGGCATAAATGAACGTGGCCATGTTGGTGTATACTTAATGAATGGTCTAGTATATGGATACCCAGACTTATTAGAATACCCAATAGCATGTGGTACACCAGAATCAGGTACACCAGCCACTGTATCTACCTCAACATCATCACGAGATCTTAGCATCTCGCCACTACGATAACGCATAGATTCTACGTTGATACCTTCATATGTGGCAGTAGGATATCCGAAATATGTCCACAAGAATGAACACATACGCATTTCTGTGCCAGGTTCTTTTAATTGAGTAACATCATCAGTTGTGATAGAAACGATTTCTCCTGGTCCTAGGTCACATACATAATGGTATCCTAGATTAAGATATGCTGAACTTTCAAATGTTGCGCAATGTGCACCTTCTTTTTTACCCAAAATGATAGGAGTTCTTCCTAATTTGTCTCTAGCTGCAATAATATGATCTGGGAATAGTAATAAGATACTCATAGATCCTTTGATCATTTCTTGCGCATATGTGATACCTTCTACGATCGTATCCTTTTGATTGATCAAGGCTGCTACTAATTCAGTAGGGTTTACTTTTCCCTTGCTCATTTCTAAGAAATGCACATGTCCATTGTTGAAACATTCTTTTCTTAGTTCATCTAGGTTATTGATCCTTCCCACTGTAGTAATAGCAAATGAACCTAGTTTAGATTGTACTAATAATGGTTGTGGTTCACTGTCAGAGATACAGCCGACACCAGCTTTCCCTTTGAAATGTTCGATATCGTACTCGAATTTAGTACGGAATGGTGTATTCTCGATATTGTGGATACTGCGATGGAATCCATCCTCACTATCATCATAGACAGCAAGACCACCACGCTTAGTACCAAGATGTGAATGGTAGTCTACTCCAAAGAATAGATCCATGACACAGTCTGTTTTAGAAACGACACCAAAAAAGCCACTCATAATTTATCCTCCTAAAAATGACAGGGAATAGCAAGAAAACTTGCTATTCTCTATTTGTTATTCTCCTTTGAAATACTTAACGCCAGCTTCGAATAATAATTGATCCATCTCACCATAGATGTTCATATTACGATTATCGCCTTGACGTTCACTATGAGCCATCTTACCAAGAACACGACCATTCTTAGATACGATACCCTCAATAGCCATCATAGATCCATTTGGATTATATGGTGACTTCATAGTAGGTTGTAAGTTCTCATCCACATATTGCGTGATCACTTGACCATTCTTGAATAAGTCTTCTAATACCTCAGGATTAGCCACGAAACGACCTTCACCATGTGATACTGGTACTACATGGATATCTCCTACGTTAACATTTGCTAACCATGGAGACTTAACAGATGCGATACGTGTTGTTACCATTTGAGATACGTGACGACCAATCGTATTGAATGTTAATGTTGGATCATTCTTATCCATTTCTTTAATAGCATTGTAAGGTAATAGACCAAGTTTGATCAATGCTTGGAAACCATTACAAATACCAATCATTAAACCATCACGATTCTCTAATAGATCAGTAATAGCAGCATTTAACTTAGGATTTCTTAATACAGTAGCAATGAACTTACCAGAACCCTCTGGTTCATCACCAGCAGAGAATCCACCAGGAAGCATAACGATCTGAGCAGTCTTGATAGCTGCTTCTAATTCATCTACAGACTTCTTGATATCTTCTTCAGTCTTATTACGGATCAATACTAATTGTACTGTAGCACCAGCTTTCTCAAACGCACGCTTAGAATCATATTCACAGTTAGTACCTGGGAATACAGGAATGACTACTTTCACTTCATCATACTTCTTAGCAGCCTTTAGAGTAGAGCGTTCATGACAATCTTGTACTTTCACATCTGTTGTTGGAGCTACTGCAGTTGTTGGATATACTTCATCAAGAACGGCACTATGTGCTTGATAAGCTTCCTCTAAGCATACGCAAGTACCCTTATAAGATACACATGCTTCTTCTACAGTATGACCAATGATACGAGTATTTTCTGCAGTTACTACAGAATCATCTTCTACTTCAATAATAATATTACCATAGTTCTTAGCTACTAAAGATTCTAGTGATAAGTCGTCATTTAACTTAACACCAATGTTATTACCGAATGCCATCTTGTAAATAGCTTCAATAACACCACCATCTTTGACAGTATAAGCACTATATACTTTCTTTTCTCTCATTAGAGAAGATACATAATCATATTGAGCTTGTAGAGCATCAAAGTCATATACATGGTAAGCATCTTTTGGTAATTCGATCTCTACTAATGTATGACCAACACTCTTTAACTCTGGAGAGATCACATTCGCTACATCACTAGCAGTAATCGCAAATGAGATCAATGTAGGTGGAACGTTCAATTCTTCGAATGAACCAGACATAGAGTCCTTACCACCGATAGAAGGTAACTTAAGAGCAGATTGAGCACGATAAGCACCTAATAATGCAGCATATGGTTTACCCCACTTAGTAGGATTATCTAATAACTTCTCGAAGTACTCTTGGAAAGAGAAGCGGATTGTATGGTAATCACCACCCATAGCTACGATCTTCGCTACAGATTCTACTACAGCATAGATACTACCATGGTATGGAGACCATTTAGAGATTACTGGGTTATACCCATAACTCATTAATGAACATGTAGTTGTTTCTTTACCTAATACTGGTAATAATGCTGCCATACCTTCTGTCTCAGTACGGAATGTCTTACCACCATAAGGAGATAATACAGTAGCATTACCGATTGAAGAGTCGAAACGTTCTACTAGACCCTTTTGAGAACATACAGATAGACGGCTTAATACTTCTTTAGAAGTAGCTGTGAAGTCTGTTTGTTCTTCTACATCAAATGGAGTCTTATCGAAGTTAGGTAATTCGATTCTTACGTTTTGGTAACGACTAGCACCATTCATATTTAAGAAGTTACGGTCGATATCTACGATCGTTTGTCCTAAATAAGACATTGTTAAACGGTTCTTATCAGTCACAGTAGCGATCTTAACTACTTCTAAGTTCTCATCTTGACAAGCTTGCTTGATCATAGCTTCATCCTTAGCATCGATCACGATAGCCATTCTCTCTTGAGACTCAGAGATAGCTAACTCAGTACCAGTAAGACCTTCATATTTCTTTAATACAGCATCTAGTTGGATCTCTAGACCATCTGCTAATTCACCAACAGCAACACAAACACCACCAGCACCAAAGTCATTACAACGAACGATCTTTTCAGATACTGCCTTGTTTCTGAATAAACGTTGGATCTTTCTTTCTTCTACAGGGTTACCCTTTTGAACTTCAGCCCCTGCAGTAGTAGTAGTTTCTAGTTCATGTGACTTAGAAGAACCAGTAGCTCCACCAATACCATCACGACCAGTTCTACCACCGATCAATAATACGATATGACCATTTAATGGTTCAAGACGCTTAACTTGTTCTTTTGGAGCAGCTGCTACAACAGCCCCTACTTCCATACGCTTAGCAACATATCCCTCATCATAGATCTCATGTACATATCCAGTAGTTAGACCAATTTGGTTACCATAACTAGAGAAACCATGAGCAGCTTCTTGACAAAGCTTTCTTTGAGGAAGTTTACCCTTTAAAGTCTCATCTAAAGACTTTCTAGGATCCCCAGCACCCGTAATACGCATAGATTGATATACATATGCTCTACCTGATAATGGGTCACGAATAGCACCACCTAAACATGTAGCAGCACCACCGAATGGTTCGATCTCTGTCGGATGGTTATGAGTCTCATTCTTGAACATTAATAACCAGTCTTCTTCACCTTCACTAGTTTGGATCTTCACTTCTACAGAACAAGCATTGATCTCTTCACTTACTTCTAGGTCATCTAAGTAACCAGTCTTACGAAGTTCTTTCATAGAGATCGTAGCTAGATCCATTAATGTTAATGGACGCTTAGTCTCGATACCATATACTACGTGACGGCTTGTAATATAATCTTGAACATCCTTTTCTAAGATTTCCTTGAATGTTCCATTTTCAATTTCTAGATCAGTAATAATAGTTCCGAAAGTAGTATGACGACAGTGGTCAGACCAATATGTATCAAGAACCTTTAATTCAGTTTCAGTAGGATCACGATGTTCCTCATCTCTGTAGTATTCTTGTGTAACCTTTAAGTCATCTAAGTTCATAGCCATTCCATTAGACTTCAAGAATGACTTTAATTCTTCTTCAGAGAAATCAATGAATCCTGTGATCACAGGCACAAGATCGATCTTTACTTCTCCATCTGTTAAGTCGTCAACTTTCTCAAGGCTAGCTAGACGTTGGTCAACTGGGTTGATCATATACTTCTGAATAGCAACGATCTCTTCTTCACTTAGATCACCTTCTAGAACGATCAATCTAGCACATTTGACCTTAACGTTCTTTTCCCCTGTTAATAATTGGAAGCATTGCTCACAAGCATCTGCTCTTTGGTCATATTGGCCAGGTAAATATTCGATCGCAAATACATGACGACCTTCACTTGGATAATCTTCAAGTGTTACATCATCTACCATTGGTTCACTTAGAATAGTGCTGATTCCTTGATTTAGTACTTCTTCACTGATTCCTTGTACATCATAACGGTTCACTACTTGAAGATTCTTTAAATTTCCTAATTTTAATTGTGTTCTTAAGTTCTCTAAGATCTCACGAGCTTCAACAGCGAAATCTTCTCTCTTCTCTACGAATACACGATATACTCTGCTCATTTTACCCTCCTAATTACGACCAATATCTCTTCTATATGTCTTACCATCAAAGTCTACTACTTCAATAGCTTCATATACCTTAGCTAATGCTTCATCTAAATTCTCACCTAAAGCACAGATATTCAATACACGACCACCATTTGTAACGATATTACCATCTACTTCCTTAGTACCAGCATGGAAGATAATGATATCATCCTTTGTCTGATCTAGACCAGTGATCACTTTACCTTTCTCATAAGAACCTGGGTAACCATTACTTGCTAGAACAACACAAGCAACTTGTTCCTTCTTCCAGTTTACTTTTACTTGATCTAATGTACGAGTAGCGACTGCATACATGATATCGAATAGATCAGTGTCTAATCTTAGTAAGATAGATTGTGTTTCAGGATCTCCGAAACGTACATTGAACTCTAATACTTTTGCTTTATTATTCTCGATCATAAGACCGATGAATACTACTCCACGATAATCCATGTTGTCTTTCTTTAGACCTGCCATGAATGGTTCTAGGATATCTGTTTTGAATACCTCATCCATATCCCCTAGGAATGGGTTAGGAGATACTGTACCCATACCACCAGTATTAGGACCTTGGTTATTCTCATAAATCTGTTTATGGTCTTTCGCACTTACCATAGGTACGATCGTATTACCATCACAGAAACATAGTAGTGAACATTCAAATCCAGTTAAGAATTCTTCTAATACTACTACATCACCAGCATCCTTTAAGCACTTATTCTCCATCATATCCCATAGAGTATCTTTCGCCATCTTCTCATCTTCACAGATCACAACACCCTTACCAGCAGCTAGACCATCAGCCTTTACTACCACAGGATAATTGAAATCCTTAAGAGCCTCAACAGCTTCCTCATATGTCTTAACTTCCTTATAAGCAGCAGTAGGAATATTATGACGGATCATGAAGTCTTTAGAAAAGGCTTTGCTTCCCTCTAGAGTAGCAGCAAACTTTTGAGGCCCAAATACTTTATGTCCCTTAGACTCCAATAAGTCTGCTAACCCCATACATAAAGGTACCTCGGGACCGATAACAGTGAAGTCGATGGCATGACTCTCTACAAATGCTAAAATGCCCTCTAGATCTTCTACACTGCCACTGTGGCAAGTACCAATCTTAGCTATTCCAGGATTTCCTGGAATAGCATGAATCTCGCTAACTTTTGAACTTTTATTTAACGCATATGCAATCGCATGTTCACGACCACCACTACCAATCACTAATACCTTCATATGTTCCTCCTAATGTCTGAAATGTCTATATCCAGTAAATACCATTGGGATATTTCGCTCATTACATAAATCAATAGAATCTTGGTCACGTACACTACCACCAGGTTGTACGATAGCACTGATACCAGCATCAGCAGCAGTCTTAACACAGTCATTGAATGGGAAGAATGCATCACTTGCTAGAACAGCTCCATTGAAATCTTTATCTTGGTTATTGTGGATCGCATTCTCTAATGCCCAAACACGAGAAGTTTGTCCACCACCAATAGCTAATGTTACACCATTCTTAACGATACAGATCGCATTAGACTTAACATACTTAACAACCTTCATACCAAACTCCATATCAGATAATTGAGCTTGTGTAGGTTGAGCATTTGTAACGACCTTCATATCATCGATCATCTTAGTATTTAATTCTTGTACTAATACCTTACCTTCTAAGTACTTAATATCATACTTAGCTTCATTTGCTTGTAAGTTAGTTAACTTCAAGATACGTAAGTTCTTCTTTTGTTTTAATACTTCTAATGCAGCATCATCAAAGTCTGGAGCAGCTACGATCTCTAAGAAGATCTTATTCATTTCAATAGCAGTTGCTTCATCTACCTTATAGTTAACAGCAACGATACCACCAAAGATTGATTGAGGGTCAGCGTTATATGCCTTCATATAAGAATCATATCCTGTTTCTCCAATAGCTACACCACATGGAGTAGAGTGCTTGATAGCAGCAGTAACGATCTGATCCTTGAATTCTCTTACAACAGCCACTGCACCATATAAGTCATTTACATTATTAAAAGAGATCTCTTTACCGTGTAATTGCTCATAATCTAATAGAGAATGTTGTACGAATGGATCCTCATACTTATTAGCAGCTTGTTGACTATTTTCACCATAACGTAAGTGTTCTACCTTCTTTAAAGAAATATTTAATAGATCAGGGAAGTCATCACCCACAACACTTGCAAAGTAACGAGAGATCATTGCATCATAAGCACCAGTAGTACTGTATGCCTTATAAGCAAGATTTAATCTAAAGTTATAATCATCAGTATTATTAGCAATAGCTTCTAATACCTTACCATAATCATTCACATCAGTTACGATCAATACATCCTTGAAGTTCTTAGCAGCACTTCTGATCATAGAAGGACCACCAATATCGATATTCTCGATCATATCTTCCATAGGCTTATTAGCCTTTAAAGCCTTTTCAAATTCATATAAATTAACACATACTAGATCAATAGGCTTGATACCATGTTCATTAACAGTCTTAACATGTTCTTCAAGATCACGTCTGAATAATAGACCACCATGAACGAATGGATGAAGAGTCTTAACACGACCATCTAACATCTCAGGGAATCCTGTTACATCATCGATAGCGATAGCCTTGATACCATTCTCTACTAATTTCTTTAATGTACCACCAGTAGAGATGATCTCGAATCCTAAGTTCTCTAAACCTTTACAAAATTCAACAATACCTTCTTTATTTGTTACAGAAACTAATGCTCTTTTCATAGAATATGTACCCTTTCATTTTCGACTTTTACTTTACCATTACAATATAATCTAACAGCCTCAGGTAGAATTGTATGCTCTGCCTCATGTAAGATCTTTGTTTGGATCTCTTCTGCTGTTTCACACTCTACAATATCTACAGCTTTTTGTAAGATGATAGGTCCTCCGTCTACTACCTCACTTACAAAGTGAACAGTAGCACCAGAGACCTTAACACCTCTTGCTAATACTTTCTCATGAACATGGATGCCATAGTATCCTGGTCCACAGAATGATGGGATCAAAGATGGATGGATGTTCATGATCTTATTTGGATATAGAGAGATCAATCTCTCTGAAATAATAGCTAGATATCCAGCTAGTACGATGAAGTCGATCTTTTCTTCTGCTAGTCTTTGGATCAATAGATCTTCATCTTTGATACATTCCGCTTTGATACCAGCATTTCTAGCTCTTTCTAGACCATAAGCAGCCTTACGATTAGAAACAACTAGACCGATCTCACCATTGATAGTACCTTCTTGTACAGCATCGATCAATGCTTGTAAGTTAGTTCCACCACCAGAAACAAATACCGCAAATCTTAGCATAGATCCACGCCCTTATCTCCCTCAACGATATGACCTACTACATAGCAAGTATCGCCAGCAGCTCTAATAGCCTCCATAGCAGCATCTACATCCTTAGGATCTAAAGCAATGACCATACCAAGACCCATATTGAATGTATTATACATCATCTCTTCAGCCACATTACCATTCTCAGCGATCATCTTGAAGATAGCTGGAACTTCATAACTATTCTTATTAATAACAGCTCTTCTATTTTCAGGAAGCATACGTGGAACATTCTCATAGAATCCACCACCAGTAATATGACTGCATCCCTTAATAGTAACACCTGCATTCTTAACATTCTTTAATGCCTTAACATAAATACGAGTTGGTTCAATTAAAGCCTCACCAAGAGTTCTACCTAAAGCATCATAGTAAGTATCTAAAGATTCCTTAGTCATTTCAAATACCTTACGAACTAATGAGAATCCATTACTATGCACACCACTAGAAGCAATACCTACTAGTACATCATTGGCTTGGATGTTAGAACCATCGATAATATCTTTCTTATCAACAACACCCACAGCAAAACCAGCTAAGTCATAATCATCTACAGGCATTAGACCTGGATGTTCAGCAGTTTCTCCACCTACTAGAGCACATTCAGATTGCTTACAACCCTCAGCAACACCCTTAACGATCGTAGCGATCTTTTCAGGATAGTTCTTACCACATGCGATATAATCTAAGAAGAATAGTGGTTCTCCTCCAGAACAAGCGATATCATTTACACACATAGCTACTGCATCGATACCGATAGTATCATGCTTATCCATAACGAATGCTAGTTTGACTTTAGTACCACAACCATCAGTACCAGATAATAATACTGGTTCTTCCATATCTTTGATAGCACTTAAACTAAATGCACCAGCGAAACCACCAAGGCCTCCTAATACTTCCTTACGATAAGTTTCTTTAACATACTTCTTCATCAATTCTACTGATTGATAACCAGCCTCGATATCGACTCCTGCTTTCTTGTAATCCATCATGACTATTCTTCTCCTCTCTAATTGAACTTTTCGATCATTTCTTGATTTGCTTTCTCAGCAGCTTGTTTCATTTCTTCACGATGCTGCCATAGCTTTTCTTTAATATCTTCATGCTTTACAGACATGATCTGTAATGCTAGATAAGCAGCATTCTTACTGCCATTTATAGAAACAGTTGCAACAGGGATCCCTGGAGGCATTTGAACGATAGAGAATAATGCATCCATACCATCCAATTGACTACCGGCAATAGGAACCCCGATTACAGGTAAAACAGTTTGTGAAGCAACTACCCCTGGTAGAGCGGCAGCCATTCCTGCAGCAGCAATGAACACTTCTGTTCCATTGTGATTTGCCTCATCAATGAACTCTGATAAAGCTTCATGTGCACGATGTGCAGATAGACATCTAACGTCTACCTTCACACCATAGTTTTTTAAAATGTCAACAGCGCTCTCTACTTTGCTTAAGTCACTAGTTGAACCCATAACAATTGCAACTCTCATTTGTACCCTCCTAGAATAATCCAGTGATCTTACCACTAGAATCAATATCCATATTTACAGCAGCTGGAACCTTTGGTAGACCTGGCATACGCATAATGTCACCGCTGATCGCAACTACGAAACCAGCTCCTGCATTAACGATCAAATCATTGATACTTACTTTGAAGCCAGTTGGACGACCAAGTAATGTAGGATCATCTGATAATGAGTATTGAGTCTTAGCAATACAGATAGGAAGATCCCCAAATCCTTGTTCTTCTAACTTCTTCATCTTATTTACAACCTTCTTAGAGAAGATCACATCATCAGCTCCATAGATCTCAGTAGCGATTGTCTTGATCTTATCTGCGATAGGATTTTCTAATTCATATAAACAATGGAAATTAGATTCCTTTGTTTCTAATGTTTCAATAACCTTTTGTGCTAATTCCTTACCACCTTCAGCACCCTTAGCCCAAACTTCACTAAGAGCAACTTCAACACCCTTGCTAGCACAGATCTCACGTAATAATTCTAATTCAGCTGGAGTATCTGTAGGGAAAGCATTGATAGCAACGACACTTGGTAGACCATACTTAGCAATATTCTCGATATGCTTTTCTAAGTTACCAATACCAGCACGTAAAGCTTCTAGGTTCTCAACACCAAGATCTTTCTTAGCAACACCACCATGCATCTTTAATGCACGTACTGTAGCAACGATCACTACTGCATCTGGTTTTAATCCAGCTTGACGGCACTTGATATCTAAGAACTTTTGAGCACCAAGGTCAGCACCGAAACCAGCTTCAGTAATAGCATAATCCCCAAGCTTTAATGCAAGCTTAGTAGCGATTACTGAGTTACATCCATGAGCGATATTAGCGAATGGACCACCATGTACTAATACTGGATTATGGTCTAATGTTTGTACCATATTTGGCTTGATAGCATCCTTTAATAATAATGTTACAGCACCAGTAGCTTGAATATCATTTACAGTTACAGGCTTACCATCATAAGTATAAGCCACGATCATACGACCAGCTCTTTCCTTTAAGTCTTCTAAAGAAGTAGCAAGACATAAGATAGCCATAACTTCACTAGCTACAGTGATATCGAAACCATCTTCTCTAGGAACACCATTTGTCTTACCACCAAGACCACAAGTAATATAACGAAGAGCACGGTCATTTAAGTCTACACATCTCTTCCATACGATCTGACGAGTATCGATATTTAATGGATTACCTTGATGGATAGAGTTATCTAACATAGCAGCAATTAAGTTATTAGCTGCTGTGATAGCATGGATATCTCCTGTAAAGTGTAAGTTGATATCTTCCATTGGTACTACTTGCGCATAACCGCCTCCAGCGGCACCACCCTTAACACCAAAGCATGGTCCTAAGCTTGGTTCACGCATAGCTACAACTGCATTCTTTCCTAGTGCATTCAATCCTTGAGATAGACCGATCATAGTAGTAGTCTTACCTTCTCCTGCGCTAGTAGGGTTGATCGCTGTGACTAAGATCAATTTACCATCTTTCTTAGCTTGTAGGTTTTGGATAGTTTCCATAGAGATCTTAGCTTTGTATTTACCATACAATTCTAGATCATCCTCTGTAAGTCCAACCTTAGCTGCGATCTCCTTGATCGGATTCATAATAGTGCTTTGAGCAATTTCCACATCTGTTAACATTGTTCTTTTTCTCCTTTTCTTATGTGAAATAAAAAACAAAAAAGAGCGTACGTCTGACCCTCTTTTTAGCCCAGACGGTCGACTCTTTACAGATTATACTTCATGTGGTTGATTCCACTTATCCGTCAGTTGTATAACCGTATATATTATATCTTATTTCATGTATTTATTTCAATGATATTTAGGGCATAAATAAGTTTTTTTATTTAATGTATTGTAAGATTTTAGATGGTGTGTTAAATTATTTACGTAAAATTCGAGGAGGAGTTTTCATGAAGAAGATCTACGAAGGAAAAACAAAAGATGTTTATAGCTTAGAGAATGGGAATGTGTTACTAAAATTCAAGGATGATTGCACTGGTAAAGATGGTGTATTTGATCCAGGTGAGAATACTGTTGGTCTTACTATCGAGGGTATCGGTCGTGAGAATCTAAAGACTTCTATCCACTATTTTGAATTATTAAAGCAAGCTGGTATCAAGACTCACTATGTTTCTGCTAATATTGAAGAGGCTACTATGGAAGTATTACCTGCTACAGTATTTGGTCATGGTCTAGAGGTTATTTGCCGTTTAGTAGCTACTGGTAGCTTTGTTCGTCGTTATGGGGAATATATTGCTGATGGTACTCCATTAGAAGGTGGATATGTTGAATGTACATTCAAGAATGATGCTAAGGGAGATCCTCTAGTTACTTCTGAGGGATTAGCTGCTCTAGGTGTTATGAGTGAAGAAATGTTCAAGAGCATGAAGGAACAAACATTAAAGATCACTAAGATCGTGGCTGATGATCTTGCTTCTATTGGTCTTCAACTTTGGGATATCAAGTTTGAGTTTGGTTATAACAATGATGAAGTAATTTTAATCGATGAGATCGCTTCTGGTAATATGCGTGTTTACAAGGATGGAGTGATCGTAGATCCTGTTAAGTTAACTGAACTTATTCTTAATCGTTAATCGTATTAATGAAAGCTACTGTGTATTAGGTGGCATATATAGAAATAAACAGTTCATAAAAATGGATTGTGCATAGAATAACAGAAAAAGAGCAATTCACAGATGATTGCTCTTTTTTGCATTTATATTTGATATTTCCGCATTGTAAATTACAAGCTATTCATAACTTTTGAGTTATATTGTAATTTTAATGCTTTTTTGTTTTAAAAAGGGGAATAATATACTAGAACAAAGGAGCTCGAATATGGAAGAAAAAACAGTAACATACCATGATTTAAACGATTTTTGTGCTTTTCTTGCATTAGAGGAGAAAAGTAAAGCGACAATAGAAAAGTACAGACGTGATGTAAAAGCTTTTATTGAATACGCTTATAACATACCTATTACTAAAGTGCTTGTGGTTGAATACAAGAGACATTTGGAGGCAAACAAGTATGCAATTCGTTCTATTAATTCAATGCTAGCATCTGTCAATTCATTTTTAAAATTTATTAGTTTACCTGATTGCGTTGTGAAAAGTCTTAGAGTGCAAAAGCAAACCTATTGTTCAGAAAGCAAGGAACTTACCAAATCAGAATATATGCGCTTACTTTCAGCAGCAAATAATAATGATCAGTTGTCCTTGATACTTCAAACGATCTGTAGTACTGGTATTAGAGTATCTGAACTGAAATACTTCACAGTAGAAGCTATAAAAAATGGAGAAATAGAAATCAGATTAAAAGGTAAAATACGTACAATCTTAGTACCATCTTCTTTAAGAAAAAGATTACTAACTTTCGCATTGAAGAAACGTATAGGTAAGGGATGTATATTCATAACCCGTAATGGCAACCCACTTGATCGTAGCAATATATGGTCTCAGATGAAAAAACTATATCAAAAAGCGCATGTGGCAGCATCAAAAGTATTCCCTCACAATTTACGTAAACTCTTTGCTAGAACATTTTATACAATCGAAAAAGATATAGCAAAGCTAGCTGATATTCTTGGTCACAGTAATATAGAAACAACAAGAATATATATAATGACAACTTGCACTGAACATCGTCGAAAAATTGAAAAATTAGGATTAGTCATATAAAAATACCACATAATAATCATTATGTGGTAAAGGTATTGATCTGTACTTTTTAATTTTACTCTTAAAACATATATAATTCAAGATGAATTACAATTATAGGTAAAAATCGATATATGATGTATCAAATATAAAAATTACAAACAACACAAGTAAGCCCTCTGTTACTTTTTTTACAAAGAGTCAGAGAGCTTTTTTTCTCATGTGTTTTTTTGGTTGATTCTGGTGCTGATTTATAAAGCAATCATATAAACTAAATCTATTTCACAACATAATGATTATTATGTTGTGAAGTATGTTTGTATAAAACAAAGGGGGTGCTATGGAGGAAGAAAAACAGCAGAACATTCTAAAGATAGTTATAACAGATCTTCTAGTTTGTTGCTGCTTAGTATTACAGAACTGGTTAGTATGAATATTCTTAAGTTGAAGGTATCCAGTCTGTAATAGTTCCGGATAATATCGTTATACCGGGAAAAGAGTTATCGAAGTAAATATACAAAAGGAGGAAGAAAATGAATAAATTATTCAAAGGATTATTATCTGTAGTAGTTGCTCTTGCTATGGTTATTGGAGTAATGCCTACAGTGGAAGTTGCTGCCGAAAGTAATGAAAATGTAGCTAAAATTGTGGATACTGGAATTGAATATGATACAGTAGAATCTGCAATCAATGCTGCAGATGAAGGTGATGTAATCCAGTTAATTTCTGCCAGTGTTGTAGAAATGCCAAAAATCACAAAGGGAAACCTTACTATTGAAGGTATGACAAATACTAATGGCGAACCTACAACAAAGGTTAGTAAAATCGAAACAAACGGCAATACAATCACACTTAAAAACCTTGTTTTAGAAGATGCGGTTCAATCTTCAGTTTTCGGTGGTGATAACATTACGATTGAAAACTGTTACATAACAGGTACAGCTAGTCCACTTATCAAACCAGAAGCAAAGAACCTTACAATTAAAGATTCTTTACTTATGACTACAAAAAATGTTACTCGTTGGGGTCGTGTAAATGGAGTTCACACATATGAGAATTGTGAAATCTCTGGTGGTGTTTATGGTATTCACTATGATAGTGGTTCAGGTAAAGTAGTAATCAATGGTGGTAGTATTGATGGGTTTAATGCTTTTGCTGCATCAATTTCCCTATTAACAATTGATGGAACAAGATTTGAAAATAAACAAAGTGGTTATGCGGGTGCTAATTTTTGGGGCAAGACTAAAATTGCTAATGTTACACTTGTTGATAATGGTGCAACTACATGGTTAGATGGTAAGTCTGATCTTGAAATTGTAAATTCTAAGGCTATCGATGTTAATGGAAAAGAGACTTCGATTGAAGAGTACGTTGTTGATCGTGTTAAATTTGATGATAATCACTATGGATCGTTACAAGATGCGATTACTTCAGTAACTGAAGGCGGAAAAATTACTCTTAATAGCAATATTGCTTTATCGAAAACTTTAATTGTAGATAAAGATGTAACATTAGATTTAAATGGTAAAACATTGTCTGTTGATAATAGTTGGGACAAATCGGTTAGCAAAGCAGTATTAAAAGTTGTAGAAGGTGCTAACTTATCAATCAATGATTCTTCAAATGGTTTAGGTGCTATTGATGCAACTACTTCTGATGGCAATGGTACAATCGCTGTATGGGCAAATGAAGGAAAAGTAACTATTAAAGATGGTAAATTCTTCAATACAGATAGCGTTGATCCAAACGTAACTAATACAACTGGTGCTGAATTGATCTATGCTGGTGGAGAAAACATTAATTCTGCAAAAGTAGTTATCAATGATGGTTGGTTTAGTAGTAATGACCGTAACTTTACATTAAATCTATATGATGGTAGTGCTTTAGCTGGTACTGCTAGCATTGAAGTATATGGTGGTACATTCATTGGATTTGATCCATCAAAATCTAATACTGAACCAACAAATGCTAATATTAATTCTTTCATTCCATCTGGTTACGAAGTCAATAAAAATGCTAATGGTAACTTCTATGTAACTGAAAAAGAAGCTCCTAAATCAACTGTAGAATTCATCGTAGACGGTAAAGTATGGAGAACATATAGAGTCACTAAGGGTGCAGATATTAGAATGCCAGAAGTACCTGAAAAAGAAGGATATGTAGGTGAATGGGATCATGATGGTGAAAATATTAGAACAGCTACTACAATCACAGCAGTATATACAAAAGTAGAAGAACCAGTAAATAACACAGATCTAAGTGATTATGCTGACTTCCAATTACCAGTATATACAAACTCACGTGTAACTAATATCTCTACAGCTAATGGTTCTATTACAGTAGATGGATATATGTTTAAGGCTAATGCTAACCTAGATAACGAAAACTCTATCTGGAGAGAAATTATCTTCGTAAATGAAGAAGATTACTCAATGGCAAAAGCATATCGTAAGCAAGTAACACCAGTATATAACACATGGTTAAATAAGAACATGACAGCTACAGGTAATGGAGCATATAAGCTAGATTATGCTAACTATACAGTTACATTCTCTAATACAGATATCAATAATTATGTAGGTAATACAGCAGCTACAAGAATGGCTACTGGTTCATATCTTGCATACATGAGAATCAGTGATGGTACAGATTCATACTTATTCCCATTAAAAGATATCGTATTAAGTGATGGTTCTACTCTAACTCTTCCAAGTGGATTTGAAGTAGTAGATACTACAACTAGAGCATTACGTTATATCGTTAAGTAATTATAGAAGTGTATTATAGAATTTTGATGCATTTCTGTGAAAATGGTAAGTAATAAACGATCTATTGTCGGTATGAAATTTGGGGATCTAACTGTATTAGAGCCTACTGACAAACGAAAGAATAGAAATATTATATGGAAATGCCGATCTGACTGCGGAAAAATAGTTGAGAAAACAAGAAAAGAGTTATATTTAATACAGAAATCGCCTTATACATATATTGAAATAAATGGAAATAAGTTTATAGATATTAGTGGGCAGAGATTTGGTAAACTTGTTGTAACTAAGTTTTCTGAGAGAAAGAATGGTGTGACATATTGGGAGTGCAAGTGTGATTGTGGGAATAATTCAATTGTTAGTTATACGAATCTAACGCAAGGTTCTACTAGAAGTTGTGGATGTAGAAGATTTATAAAGGATAAAGATATCGTTAGTTCCAATACTTATCAAGAGAAGAAACTCCATACGATCAAAGCTTACATAAGTAAATACTAGACCCATGGATCCATTCCTTGAGGTAGTAAACTTATGTAAGTAAAAACAGAAGTATATTCAGAAAAAGCCTTTTCAATAAAGGCTTTTTTGTATTCTCTCAGTTTATATTTCAATGATCGATCATTGATCATAGATAGAAATTATCATATCGTATTAAGTATCTAACAAATAGATTATCATGTACTTGAATATAATTTTAAATTACTTTAGTCTATAGTTAGAAAGAAGGAATACATATGAGATATAGTGAAACAATGTATGAAATGATCTTTAAGAGAAAATCTTTCCATCTATTCAAAGATCTAAAGACTAAAGAATTATACAAAGAAAAGTATCAGATCACACCAGAAGAACTAGAAGAGATCCAAACGGTATTCTCTACATTCAAACCACTAATAGAAGATATCAAAGTAGAGATACGGATCGTAGAGAATGAACTAACTACATGTAGCAGAGGACAAGAATACTGTATCTTGGTATATAGTGAGAAGAAGAGTAATTATCTACAGAATATTGGTTTCTTATGTGAACAATTAGATCTATATCTAGCATCTCAAGATATAGGTGCATTATGGTTCGGGATCGGTAAGACAGAAGAAAGTATCTATCATGGCTTAGACTTCGTGACTATGATCGCTATCGGCAAGGTACCAAGTAATAAGTTTAGAGTAGATATGTTTAAAGCCAAACGCAAATTACTAGAAGAGATCTGGCAAGGAGATCAGTATCTAGATATAGCCAATATAGTACGCTTTGCCCCTAGTTCTTGTAATACACAACCATGGTTTGTCAAAGAAGAAGAGAATAGATTATTAGTCTATCGATATCAGAAACCTGGTAAAAGAGGCATCATGCCCATTGAGAAGGTAACATATCAGAATCTATTAGATATAGGGATCTTTATCTTATTCCTATGTGTTTGTTTAGAACATAGTGGTATTAAGTATTCCTTAGAAGTCAAGGATGATCATGATCAGAATAAGGAAGAGATGACACTATCTTGTATCATCCAATTCATGGAATAGAAATTTCTAGAAATAATGATTGCATTATGTTTACAAAAGAGTAAAATATACAGCAGAATATTTTTAAGAAAGGATTGAAATACATATGATCACCAAAGGAAAAATCACTGATTTCTTAGTCATTACATTAGCAGCTATCTCAATAGCAATAGCAATATATTTCTTCTTATTACCAAGCCATGTTTCTGTAGGAAGTGTAACAAGCTTAGCACAAGTTATGTCTAATATCGTATCTTTACCAGTCTCAACATTATCTATGATGATGAATGTTGTATTATTAGCTATTGGCTTTATATTGATCGGGAAAGAGTTTGGGATCAAGACTGTATATAGTGCACTTCTTATTCCAGTTACTTTAGGTGTATTAGAGAGAATATATCCTAATAATGTATCTATTCTAAATGATCAATTCTTAGATGCTATTACTTATATTGGATTCTCTAGTGTAGGTATGGCTGTATTATTCAATCGTAATGCTTCTTCAGGTGGATTAGATATCGTAGCTAAGATCATGAATAAGTATCTACATATGGAATTAGGCAGAGCCATCGCTTTATCAGGTATGGCAGTAGCTTTATGTTCAGCATTAGTATTTGATAAGAAGACAGTGGTGCTTAGTGTGATCTGTACCTATATTAGTGGTGTTGTGTTGGATCATTTTATCTTTGGTTCTACGATCAAGAGAAAGGTGTGTATTTTGTCTCGTAAGCAAGAGGAGATCTTAGATTTCATTTTGAATGAGTTACATAGTGGGGCTACTAAGTATCACTCTTATGGTGCTTATTCAGATGAGCAGCATGTAGAGATCGTTGCGATCGTTGATAAGCATGAGTATGGAAAGTTGATGACGTTTATTCAGAAGACTGATCCTGATGCTTTCGTAACTATTTATGCTGTAAATGAGATGATGTATAAGCCTAAGGTGATCGGAAAGTAGGGAATATATAATTGCTGTGCATTATTTACTTGTTAACAGATCAATAACGGAATGAAAACAAGAAAAAACAATGTACATTTTCGAATAATATGGTATACTATTAGTGTGTTAATTGCATACAACACATTTCACAGAAAGAAAAAAGAGAGGGCGCATCCTCTCTTTTTTCATGCTTCGAGTAAACCATGTCTTACTCCCCCTCTTCCTCATCGAGTTTCTGACATATCAAGAATGCGATAATATCAGCGATGACAGAAGAGAGTATAGCATACAACACCTTTTTCACAGCATTCACCTCCTTTGCTGTATAAACAAAGAGATGCCTAAATATTATAACACAATCTATCTCAATAATACATAGTAATATTACACTTATAAAATACAAAAATAAAAATATAATATTTATATTCAAACACTATAATTACAGGATCTTATTTAATACACTTCCAATATCTACACACACTATATCAAGACAAAGTATTGAAAAATACCCATAAAAATAATACAATAAACTCTTACCATCTAATAGAAAGGAGCATACCAAAGCACATGAAAATACTACAAGACAAAAGACTATACACATTCCTTATACCATCCCTGATCGGTATGCTACTATTCATCACTCCTATCACATACAACAACACCCTAACCATCTCTATCGCAGTTCTTGCTAACCTACTAAAAGACCTAATGGGAACACATAGTACAACGATCATCTGGGCACTCATCTCTATCAGTACTATCCTTACCCTGATCCATAAGACCATAAGCATCCCATACCTACAGAAATATCCTAAGTTCTCACAACTATTCTCGATCCAAGGCTTCTGGTTCTATGTACGTATACTAGGCTTTATCTTAGTAAACATGATCTACTTCCAAGTCGGACCACAGTTCCTGATCGGTGAGCTAACAGGGGGTCTAGTGATCCATGACCTATTACCGATCCTAGTATGTGTATTCTTATTAGCGGGTATGTTATTAGCTTTACTGCTAAACTATGGCCTACTAGACTTCTTCGGCGCACAAATGATCTTCCTCATGAGACCCCTCTTTCACCTACCAGGAAGAAGTGCACTAGATTGTGTAGCCTCTTGGTTAGGAGATGGGTCTATTGGTGTATTACTCACTAGTAAACAATATGAAGAAGGCTTCTATTCCAAACGTGAAGCCATCGTGATCGCTACTACTTTCTCAGCAGTCAGTATCACATTCAGCCTAGTAGTACTCTCCCAAGTAAGACTAGAACACATGTTCCTACCATTCTATGGCATCGTATCCTTTGCAGGGATCATTGCAGCAGTGATAGTACCGAAACTACCTCCTCTCTCTCATATCCCAGATACATACTACACAGAAGTATCTCACAGAGAAGATATTCCAGAAGGTATGAATTCATGGCAATATGGACTATCTCTAGCCTTAGCCAAAGTAGAACACGCCCCTACTATCAAAGAATTCTTTCAAGAAGGCATAGAGAACGTAGTAGAAATGTGGTTTGGTACATTACCAGTCATTATGGCCTTGGGAACAATAGCTCTAATCATAGCCGAATACACCCCCATATTCCAAATACTAGGTATACCATTCATTCCCTTATATAACCTACTACAGATCCCAGAAGCTACAGCAGCCAGTCAAACAGTAGTCGTAGGTTTTGCCGATATGTTCTTACCCAGTGTGATCGCTAGTTCTATAGAAAGTGATCTCACTAGATTTGTAGTAGCTACTACGAGTGTAACACAATTGATCTATATGTCTGAGATCGGTAGTATCATCATGGGAAGTAAGATCCCTGTATCTTTAAAAGATCTATTCCTGATCTTCTTAGAGAGAACGATCGTAACATTACCGATCATAGCCCTATTATCGCATATGTTATTCTAAGGTCTGTTTACAGACCTTTTCTATTCCTCCCAACCATTAGTTTCATTTACTAAACCTAAATTCAATTGTGAGTTAACAAACAATCTCTTATAATGAAAGTGTCTAGAAATGCGCGCTTCTGACCGATAGGAGGTATCCATATGAATATAGGAAATAAGATCAAACAATTACGTACCCACAAAGCACTCTCCCAAAGTGAATTAGCAGAAGTCTTACACGTGACTCCCCAAGCAATCAGTAAATGGGAAAGTAACACCTCTCAACCAGATATCCAACAATTACCAGCCATAGCCTCACACTTCGGGATCACGATCGATGAATTATTCGAATATCCAGTAGACCTAGAATATGAAAGGATCGATAGAATGATCGAGAATGAGACTGTCATGACATTCGAGTTCTTTCAGCATAGTGAAGAGTTTCTAGCAAATGAGATCAGGCAAGATCCTAGGAATTATAGAGCCCATTCTACACTTGCAGACTTGTATCACTACCAAGCCTGTAAACTCAATGAGAAGGCCATCCATTATGCCATCGAAGCATTACGTCTGAACCCTGATAATAAGAATGATCTATGTACTTTAAGTAATGCTTCTCATGGACATATCAGTGATTGGAATATCAGTAATCATTCGAAATTGATCCAGGAATTACAAACAATGTTGAAAGCAGATCCCACACTACAAAGAACTAAACTATTCTTACTAGATAACCTGATCGAAGATCATCGCTTTGCTGAAGCTATTAAGATACTAGAAGAAGGACCTGACCAAGAACTATATCCATTCTATTATGTATGGATCGAAGAGCGAAAAGTAGGCTTTGAAGCAGTGAAAGCTAAGTATATCGAACTAGTGGAGAAATATACAGATAGCTGGAAGATCTTGATGTCAGTAGCGAATCGCTATGCAAGTAATCATGCGTATCTAGAGGCTATCGAGATCTATGAGAAGGCCCATGAGATAGCGCCTAGACCTAGATATATCGATCCACTATCTTGTATTGCGTATTTATACAAGAATCTTGGGAATACAGAGATGGCTATTAAGACTTGGGAGAGAGAGTTAGTATTACTGAAGGAAGAATGGAATATGACTAAGGGTGAGTTAGTGAGCGAGATCAAGGGAAATATCGAAAGAATTGACAAGTAGGGATATATTGCATATACTATATTTGTAATTTGACCATGAAGGTTATGTAACGCCATGAAGGTGTCTATAGACATTCTTTTTGGCGTTTTCTTTATTT
The DNA here is from genome assembly GCA_015058845.1 of Erysipelotrichaceae bacterium. Lineage (GTDB taxonomy): Bacteria > Bacillota_I > Bacilli_A > Erysipelotrichales > Erysipelotrichaceae > SIG230. Next base: position 13,889 of record SVBO01000001.1, on the reverse strand, counting down.
CAGGAGGTATACTATGACACACACTAAGAAGATCACATTATCTGCTTTATTTATAGCACTTGGTATCATCATGCCATTCATCACAGGCCAAGTACCTCAAATAGGAAGTATGTTATTACCTATGCATATTCCAGTACTGATCAGTGGCTTTGTATTAGGAGGACCTTATGGTGCTATCGTAGGCGCTATCACACCTATACTGAGAAGTATGATCTTCACCATGCCCCCTATGGCTACCGCTATTCCCATGGCATTTGAACTAGCTACCTATGGCTTTGTAACAGGTGTTATTTATAGTAAAGTCAGTAAAAATATCGTAGGAGTGTATATTTCCTTGATCAGTGCTATGATCCTAGGTAGGATCGTATGGGGATGTGTACAGGCTATATTATATGGAGAGATGACATTAGCGGCATTCGTTGCTAGTGGCTTCACGAATGCGATCCCAGGTATTATCTTGCAATTGATCTTGGTACCTTTGGTAGTGAGATTACTACAGAAGGCTAGAGTGATGTAAAGTAAGAGAGCTAAGTCTAAAGACCTAGCTCTCTTTTCAATTGTTCTCTTACTAGTTCAATATATTTACTTAAAGGAAGTTCCTGTACACCTACAACCACTTGATTACACTTAGAAATAGGCACTAAGATCTTCTTAGCCTTACTAGAAGCCACAGCCACAGCCATCTTCTCTGTAACCTCTCCTAACAAAGAATCAGCTACAATGATCCCGATCGGACCGATCACAACATCCGCATCTCTCACATTCACTACTACAGGATTCTCCCCAGTAGCCGCTAGTGTAGCACCCCCTTTGATCATAGATGAAGTAGCAAGCGCATTCGTACCAATAGCCACTACCTCATGTCCTATCACCATATCACTGATCTCCTCAATGATCATCTTACCAATTCTACCACCTTGACCATCTATCACAACGATCTTCATACCTATCACCTAATTTCTATACCTATATTCTATAAGATTTTGAAAGATCTGAAAAGAATTAATAATTGAAAAGGTAGATCATACCAATACTTTTCACAGATTCCATATAAAGTAGAGAATAATTGGTAAAATATGGGTATAAATAATATGTCGAACTATGTTATAATTAAGAGTGTTACACTGGAGGAAACGTATCATGATCAAACTTGAAAATGTTTCAAAAGTCTATAAAACGGGAACTAAGGCTCTAAATGGAGTTAGTTTATACATCAACGAAGGGGAATTCGTATATATCATTGGATCTACTGGATGTGGGAAATCTACTTTGATCAAGATCTTAAGTGGAGAAGAAGCTCCTAGTAAGGGTAGAGTCAATGTAGCAGGGATCGATCTAGTGAAGATCCCTAATCGTAAGATCCCTTATTTTCGTCGTAATGTAGGGGTAGTCTATCAAGACTTTAGACTATTGCCTAAGAAAACAGTATTCGAGAATATTGCCTTTGCACTAGAGGTAGTAAGTAAACCTACATTATATATTCGTCAAAGAGTACGTGAAGTCTTGAAGTTAGTAGATCTAGAGGATAAAGCAAAAGCATTCCCTGAGCAGATCTCAGGAGGTCAACAACAACGTGTTGCGATCGGTAGAGCGATTGCTAATAAACCTAAGGTATTGATCGCAGATGAACCTACTGGTAACTTAGACCCAGAAAAGAGTGAAGAGATCATTCGTTTGTTAGAGCGTATCAATAAAGAAGAAAAGACTACGATCTTGATGGTAACGCATGATAAGGCGTTAGTCGAAAAGTATAAGAAACGTACGATCTTATTAGATAATGGTTTTGTTGTAGCAGATCTTATGGAAGGAGGATATTTGTCTCGTGAGTAATTTCTTACATGATATTCCAAGACATTTTAAAGAGGCATACCATGGCCTATTACGTAATATCGCAATGACGCTTTCTTCTGTATCAGCTGTTACGGTTACATTAGTATTGATCGCTGTATTTACAGTGTTTGCAATGAATATCTCAGCATTTACCAAGAATATGGAGTCTGATACTAAGATCCATGTACAGATCGAGGATGTGATCGAAGAGAGCAAGATCCCTTCTTTACAAGAGGCGGTAGAGAAGATCGCGAATGTATCTGAGGTGACTTATTCTGATAAGGATGCAGAGTTAGATGCTTTTATTGAGGTATATGGAGAACATGGTGAGTTATTTGAGAGTTATCGTGGGGAGGCTAATCCTTTAAAGAGAGCTTTCATTGTTGAGGTAGATGATGGGGATGAGATCGAGCGTGTTACGCAAGATATTACTAAGATCCCTGGTATTGAGTCTGCTTTATATGGTGGTACGAATGTATTGGCTATGATGGATGCATTCAATGCGATCCGTAGTGGTGGTTTGATCTTTGTACTATGTCTTTCAGCATTAGCGATCTTCCTGATCTCTAATACGATCAAATTAACGATCACTGCTCGTAAAGATGAGATCGCTATTATGCGATTAGTTGGAGCTAGTAATGGGTTTATTCGTACTCCATTCTTAATTGAGGGTATGTTCATTGGCCTTCTAGGAGCCTTATTCCCAATTCTGATCACGATCTTTGGTTATGGATTCTTATACAATGCATTCAATGGAGTCTTCTTCAGTGAGATGTTCCCATTGATCGCTGTAGATCCATTTGTGTATCAACTATCTGGTCTTCTAGCATTTATTGGTGTTATGGTAGGCTTGATCGGAAGTTATATTTCCGTGTCTCGTTTACTATGGTGGAGGAGATAGTATGAAGAGTGTGAAGAAGATACTATGTGTATTATTAGCGATTCTTACTTTCTGTATCGTTCCTTCTGTAAATGTGACAGCAGTATCGATGTTTGATGGGGAAGAGGAATATTATTATAACTATTGTACTGCTATGGATCTAAGTGAAGAGGATGAGGAAGTGTGTGATGCTTTCTATGCGTATATGTCAGATCAAAGTGATGCAGCTGCTAAGGAGTTAGAGAGTATTACACAGGATCTGAATAATGTGAAGAAAGATATTTCTAAGTTACAATCTGCTTTGAATAGTCTATCTAATCAGATCAAGCAAAAGAATACTTCTATTACCTCTACTACTAAGTCTATCGCAACATTGGAAACGAATATTGCATTATTAGAGAAACAGATCCAAGATAGAGAAGAGGATATTGCTTCTACGGATGAGGGGATCAGAGCTAGAATGGAAGCGATCCAATCGATCATTCAAGTCAATGCCTTTGCTGATTTCATTATGGGGGCTACAGACTTTGTAGACTTGATCCGTCGTGTAGAGGGTGTAAATAGTATTACTAGCTATGATAAGGAACAGATCAAGAAGTTAGAAGAACAAAAGGCTTTATTAGTAAAAGATAGAGATATCTTAGTGAAACAAAAAGAAACAGCACAGAATCAAAAGACTGACTTAGAGAAACAAAAGAGTTCTCTAGTAAGTACACAGAATACACAACAAGCATTGCTTGCTGAATATAATTTAAAAGCGGCTGAGATCGAGGCACAGCAACAACAAGCTGCTCAAAACTTATCAGAGATCAAGAGAGCTGTATCAGACTTATCAAGTCTAAGAACTCTGACTCCATCTACAGGATGGATCTATCCAGTAGATAACTTCTATATCAGTGCAGGTTCTTTCTATTATCCAGCTTCTTTCTGTAGTGCTGGAGCCAATAAGTGTCCACATCTAGGAACAGACTTTGCTGCTAATGTAGGTACACCAGTCTATGCCCCTGCTAACTCAGTAGTATTATTCATGAGTGATAGATGTCCAACTTATGGAGGACTAGGTAACTGGTGTGGTACTCCTGGTAGTGCTGGAGCTGGTAACCATGTGGTACTAGCGATGGTGGTCGATGGTAAGACATATGCTGTGAAGATCGGTCATATGGCAAAGGGTGTTAGTAAGTATATCGAATGGCCTAGTAAAGATGGTAAGGCGGTAACAGTACTTCAAGGAACACAGATCGGAGAAGTCGGATCTTCTGGTAACTCCTCTGGTCCACATTCTCATATCGAGGTATTCTACTTTGGTACGACTCCATTAGTAGATGTGATCGAGGAATTCTCTAACAAAGGTCAATTTGACTTTGGTCTTGGTTGGGGTAGTGCAGGTCTTACAACGACTTGTAACAAAAAGAATTACAAGGCACCTTGTCGTTATAATCCATTAGAAATATGGAATGTAAAGGTAGGTAAGTCTTATAGTTTGTAAATTTAAACTTGTAAGAATATAAGAACAAGTTTACAATATATACGCATATAAGGAGGAATTTAGCGTGAGTGTTTCAGAACAATATTGGAAAATGTACCAAGACAAAGTAAAAAGAGATCAAGTAATGGGTGACAGCGACCTATTCGTTGCACCAGAAGTTTGGATCAGTTTCAAGTTCTTAGAAGATCAAGATATCGACTTCAGTAGAGGAGATGAAGCTGCTCAACTTAAAAAGTTAGTAGAATGGCGTAAGAAATTCGCTGCTGATGAGAATGAGAAGTTAATGACTGGTGTTCTAGACTGGCAATTATATTTACTTGGTGTAGACGAAAACGGTAAGAAGAGATTCGAGAAGAAAAAGTAATAGTAACTAAGAGGTATGGCTTTGATACAGAGTCATACCTTTTGTGTCTTTCTTTAGCCTTATCTTGCATTCTAGTTCTGATTCAGTTATATTAAAAGATAACAAATAAAGAAGGTGTTAGTATGCGTGAGGAAATGATCAAGAAGGGGTTAGTATTAGAAGGTGGTGCTATGCGTTGCATGTTCACATGTGGTGTCATTGATGTCATGATGGAGCATGGGATCGTACTGGATGGAGCGATCGGTGTAAGTGCAGGGGCTGGTGTTGGTGTGAATTATAAATCTCATCAAATTGGTAGAGGGATCCGATATAATAAGCGTTTCTGTAATGATAAGAGATATGGTGGGATCTATTCTTATTTAAAGACTGGTAATCTATTCAGTGCAGAATTCTGCTTCAAAGAAGTACCATTAGTACATGACCTATTCGACTATGAAACATATCTACAAGATCCTATGGAATATTATATTACATGTACTAATATCGAAACAGGAGAGCCAGTATACTGGAAGTTTGAAGACCAGGGTGTAGAAGTAGGACTAGATTGGATCAGAGCAGGATCTGCGATGCCAGTCGTCTCTAAGATCGTAGAGATAGATGGCATGAAACTACTAGATGGAGGAATTGCTGATTCTATTCCACTAAAACACTTTGAATCCCTAGGATATAACAAGAACATCGTAGTACTCACACAACCACAAGGATATATCAAAGAACCAAACGGATTAATGCCGATCATTAAACGTAAATATAAACAATATCCAAAGTTAGTAGAAGCCATGGCTAATAGACATATCATGTATAACGAAACGATCCAGTATATTCTAGAGAAAGAAAAAGCAGGAGAAGTATATGTCATTAGACCTAATGAGAAACTACCTATTGGTAGAGTAGAGAAAGATCCTAATACACTACAAGTAGTCTATGAGATCGGTAGAGCAGTAGCATTAGAGAGAATAGAAGAGATCAAGAAGTTCTTAGGAGAGTAGCTATGAGTACACTTAGAAACATGGCAACAGTATATCTACAATACCAAGGAAAAGTATTGATGTTATATCGAAAGAATTCGAAAGTCATCAGTGATTCTTGGATAGGCTCAGCAGGAGGACACTTTGAGGAATGGGAAGTAAATGACCCTAAAGCCTGTGTCTTAAGAGAATTACAAGAAGAATTACATATGACACAACAAGATATTACTGATCTTCAATTACGATACATCTGTATCAGACATGTGAATGATGAGATTCGTATCAATTACTATTACTTTGCTGAATTATTAAAGTATAAAGAAGATATACCTTCTCAAGAAGGAGATACGAAATGGTATGTATTAAATGACATACGATCCCTCAACATGCCCTTTACAGCCAAACATATGATCGATCATTATCTCTCTATAGGTAGACATACTACCCACATTTATACAGGAACAGCAGTAGAAGACCATGTGGTATTTACACCATTACATATATTCTAGGAGGCAGATATGAAGATACAAGATATTAGTATAGAACATAGAGGACATGAATTACTCCTAAGAAATGCTAGAGAAGAAGATGCTCAGATGTTGATCAACTATCTGAAAGTAACATGCTCAGAAACTAGATATTTACTAAAAGAGAGTGATGAGATCACCTTTAGCGTAGAACAAGAACAAAACTTTATCAAAATGATGAATAATGCAAAGAATAGTATTATGTTACTAGCATTCTTAGATGGAGAGTTTGTAGGAAATTGCTCTTTGAATGGACATTCTCCTAAGAGATGTAGACATAAAGCGGATCTAGGAATAGCACTATACCAAAAGTATACAGGTATGGGCATTGGTAAGAAGATGGTACTAGCACTCCTAGAGATCGCTAAGGATATGGGTTTAGAGCAAATAGAATTAGAGGTAGTTACTGAGAATACTAGGGCTGTAGAGTTATATAAGAGTCTAGGGTTCGAGATCTATGGGACACATCCACATGATATGAAGTATAGTGATGGTACGTATGCGGATGTATACTGGATGATGAGGAGAGTATAATGGCTAATTGGATCACACATACAAGAATTGCAGATGTTCTATTAGAGATGGGACTAGAAGTAGATAAAAGAGGATTCTGTATTGGAAATATAGCACCAGATTGTAATATTGAGAATGAAGACTGGAGTGCCTATATCCCCTCTAGAGAAGTTACACATTTCATGAAAGGGGAAATGAAAGATACATCTGATCCAGAGACTTTCTATGTACAATATATCCAAGATCAGAAGTTCTTATCCCAAGAACATTACTCTTATCTACTAGGATATTATTCCCATTTGATCACAGATATCATGTATCATGAAGCATTCAGCAGAGATCCCAAACGTATCCAAACATGTTTCAAGAGAATTAAAACAGATCCAGAAATGGCTAAGAAGATCGAAGGATATCCTGAAACATTCGATACTTTAAAAGAAGTTTTTGGTAGATGGAATATCTATGCGGATATCATTGAGTTAGAGAATCAGTATATTCAAGATCATCCTCAATGTAGCTATAACACACTCTTACCCACTACTACAAGTTTCCCAGACTATATAGATTTCTTTCCTACAGGAGCTATTACTAGAAAGATCCCGATCATGTTGAAGGAATATGAAGAGTGGAGAGATATCAAAGGAAGTGGATACTTCTTCTCTATCCAAGAGTATGAAGACTTTATAGAGCAAACTGCTCATAAGATCTATACAGCTATTCGTAACATTTAAATATAAGGCATATACCAATGGCAGGGATCACCCTGCCATTTACTAATTTCCTAGAATACTACATCTACTATTATTAATACATAGGAAGTACCATCTTTTAGTTAACCTAAGATATAATGTATGGTATAATTTGAAAGAATATCTATAGACTTATTCTATAGAAAAGAAGCAATATATAAGTAGAATGGAGAAATAACAATGAGTAAACGTTCAGTAATATATAAACTAGAAAGACACAAATGGCCAGATGAGATCGCTAGCGAGAAAAGACGTAAACGCTTAGTACTAGGCTTCATTGCCACAGGCGTAGTCTGTTTCCTATTAGGGATCGTAAGTAGTGGCATGATCCCAAGAGTATCTTCTACTATTACTTATGGTGATGAACACTTAGATCTATTTCATAAGGCATATAGTGTAATGAAGAATCAATGGTACTTCGGGAAAAATGTAGAGAACCTAGAACAAGAGTTGATCGAAGGAGCGATCAATGGCATGATGATGAGCGAGGTAGACTTACATACTTCTTATATGACTTTAGATGAGGCGACTGATTTCACAGATTCCTTAAGTGGTACGTTAAGTGGCGTAGGTTGCTCGATCTTCCATGTGAATGATATCTTTATGGTGGATAAGGTATATCCATCTTCTCCTGCTGAAGTAGGGGGATTAAAGACGAAAGATGAGATCATTGCGGTAGATGGTGTGAGTGTCAAGGGACATACTTCGGATGAAGTAGTATCTATGGTACGTGGTGAGGAAGGTACTAGAGTGGCTATTACGGTATTACGTGATGGGAAAGAATTGACTCTAGAAATGACTAGAGCTATGGTACAAGCTACTGTGTATATGAAACAAGTAGATGATAAGACAGCTGTATTAACTATCTCTTCATTTGCTGATTCTACAGCTTCTGAAGTAGCAACACAATTAGTTAAGATGGAGATCTTAGGGATCAAGAACTTGATCGTAGATCTTAGAGATGATACAGGTGGATATTTATCCTCATTAGTGACTATTGGGAATTATTTACTACCAAAGGGTACAGTGATCATTCAGAAGAGTTATAGAGATGGTAAGATCGATAAGGATGTATCCACTAATAAAGATCCATATACATTCTCAAAGATCGCAGTATTAGTCAATGGAAGTACAGCCTCAGCAGCAGAAGTACTCACAGCAGCTCTACAAGAAGGATTAGGAGCTACAGTTATTGGTACTACTACTTATGGAAAAGGTACTATGCAAGTACCACTTGTAATGGGAGATGGTAGTATTCTAAGATATACTACTGCTGAATGGTTAACAACAAATGGAAATACGATCAATGGAACAGGGATCCAACCAGATATCTATGTAGAGAATGAAGATGTATACAAGAATGCAGTTACATTAAAAGAGAATGAGAAATATGGATATGATTCTGTTAGTTCTTATACAGTATTAACACAAGAGATGTTAGACTATCTAGGATATAGTGTAGATCGCCAAGATGGATATTTCTCTAAGGATACTGAAACTGCTTTAAAGAATTTTGAAAAGGATCATAATTTAGAGATAGATGGTATCTTAGATAATACAACATACCAAGAGATCGTAGCAGCGAATTTCCGTAATTGGTTTGCTAAGAGAGAAGAACATGATCTTCAAATGAAGAAAGCATTGGAGTGGATCAAAGAATGAGTGAAGAGAGATTATTCCAACTAGTGGCACCTTATAAACCAACAGGCGATCAACCACAAGCAATCGAGAAATTAGTACAAGGTGTCAAAGATAACAAACATGTCCAAGTATTACTAGGAGCTACAGGAACAGGTAAAACCTTCACGATCAGTAATGTGATCGCTAGAGTCAATAAGCCTACCTTAGTATTCGTACATAATAAGACACTAGCAGGACAGTTATACAGTGAATTCAAAGAATTCTTTCCGCATAATCGAGTAGAATACTTTGTCTCTAATTTTGACTACTACCAACCAGAAGCCTATCTACCTAAGACAGATACGTATATCGATAAGAATGCTACTACTAATGAGGAATTAGATATGCTAAGAATGGCAGCTATGAACTCTGTATTAGAAAGAAGAGATACGATCATTATTGCGTCTGTAGCATGTATCTATGGTTCCTCTAACCCAACTGAATATCACAACATGTTCTTCACGATCCGCGTAGGAGAGGAGATCTCTCGAGAAGACCTAATGCGCAAACTTGTAGAAAGACAATATTCACGAAATGATATCGATCTAAAGAGAGGTACCTTCAGAGCACGTGGAGATGTGATCGAGATAGGGTTTGGTCATACGGATGCTACGATTTTGAGAGTAGAGTTATTTGGCGATGAGATCGAACGTATTACGGAAGTAGATCCATTAACAGGAGTCGTTAAGGAAGCGTATTCCGTCTATGTAGTATATCCTGCCAATGGATATGCGAATAGTAAGAGTGTTGTACTAAGAGCTTGTGAAACGATCGAGGAAGAGTTAAAAGAAAGACTTGCTTACTTTGCCAAGGAAGGTAAACCATTAGAAGAAGAACGTTTAGGACAACGTGTTCGATATGACTTAGAATCATTGAGAGAATTCGGGATCTGTCCTGGTATCGAGAATTATTCTAGACATATCGATGGTCGTAAGGAAGGGGAAAGACCATATAATCTATTCGATTATTTCCCAGATGATTTCTTATTCGTAGTCGATGAATCCCACGTATCTCTCCCTCAAGTAAGAGGAATGTATAACGGAGATAGAGCGCGTAAAGAAACACTAGTAGAATACGGATTCAGACTACCAAGTGCCCTAGATAATCGACCAATGAAGTTCGAGGAATTCGAGCAAATGTATCCGCAAGCGATCTTTGTTAGTGCTACACCAGGAGATTATGAATTAGCCCAAACTAATGGTGAAGTCGTAGAACAGATCATTCGACCAACAGGCCTATTAGACCCACTCGTAGAAGTAAGACCCACTAAGAATCAGATCGATGATATCGTCAGTGAGATCCATGCTCGTATCGAGAAGAATGAAAGAGTCTTGATCACTGCTCTTACAGTACGTATGGCAGAGGAGTTAACAGGATACTTAAAACAATTAAATATCAAGGTAGCGTATCTACACCATGAAACATTGACATTAGAGAGAACAGAGATCATTCGAGATTTGCGTAAAGGTAAGTATGATGTATTAGTCGGAATCAACCTATTACGTGAAGGATTAGATATCCCAGAAGTATCACTGATCACGATCCTAGATGCTGATAAAGAAGGATTCCTAAGAAGTGAAAGATCCTTGATCCAGATCATTGGACGTGCGGCACGTAATAGTGAGGGACGTGTCATTATGTATGCAGATACAATGACTAAGTCGATGGAGAAAGCATTACAAGAAACGAATCGTAGAAGAAGTATCCAAGAGGCTTATAACAAGGAACATGGTATTATCCCAAGAACGATCAAGAAAGAGATCAGAGAAGCGATCCATGGTAAAGAAACACAAGAAATGACGATGAAGTATATGTCTAAGAAGGGTAAGATCTCTAAGAAGTCTAAGGATGAGATCATTGCTTCTTTAGAGAAAGAAATGCGTGATGCAGCTAGAGTGCTAGACTTTGAAAGAGCGGCTGAATTACGTGATATCATCATGGATCTGAAAAGTAAATAGTAAGTAGAGTCATAGTGAGAGCTATGACTCTTATTTCTTGACTGTAATATTACAGAACATTATAATTTAGTTAATAATGGATAGAAATGAGGGATCGTGTATGAATGCAAGTAAGAAAGCTAGATTCATGTTTATACTATCAATGGTGATCTTTGGTACGATCTCTTTATGTGTGAGAAGTATTGCACTACCTTCCTCTGAAGTAGCCTTATTCAGAGCTGTTCTAGCATCTATTCTGATCACATGTTATCTAATTTCAACGAAACAAAAACTAGTCGTATCGCATGATCCGAAACAGTTAGCATTACTTTTATTCTCTGGAGCTGCTATGGGCTTTAACTGGATCTTATTATTCGAAGCATATAAGTATACTACCGTATCTATTGCGACCCTTAGTTATTACTTTGCTCCTGTGATCGTAACAGTCGTATCACCGATCCTCTTTCAAGAAAAGATGGGGAAGAAGCAATGGCTATGTTTCCTAATGTCAACACTTGGGATCGTTCTGATCACTGGTATTGGAGATCTAGGACAAGGCTCTTCACATCTAGTAGGGATCTTACTAGGACTTGGAGCAGCGGTACTATATGCCACAGTCATCCTGATCAATAAGTTCATTAAGGACGTAGAAGGGATCCATCGAACACTATTACAATTCGTATCCGCGATGATCGTATTATTCCCATACGTACTCATCACCAATGGCATCACAGTACATACCCTAGATACCACAGGTTGGATCTATTTACTAATAGTAGGCTTTATCCACACAGGGATCACTTACTGTATGTACTTCACATCCCTAAAAGAATTAACAGGACAACAAGTAGCCCTATTAAGCTACATCGATCCATTAGTAGCAGTCATGCTATCAGTTACAGTATTACAAGAAAGTATCACATGGCTCCAAGCATTAGGAGGACTATTGATCCTAAGCTTTACACTATATAATGAACTCAGTAGTAGTAAGTAGTTTCACTAGAGAATACTAGTAGGAATATGGTATAATAACTAGAAATCATAAGTAAGAATAATGGCAGTAGGAGGTCGTAGTATGGATAGGATCTGGAGAAAATTTGGATTACCTGTATGTATCATTATTATTGGTACAGTGATGTATAGAGTCGTGGGAAGCTTTGGCTTTGCTTTCAAATCTGTGGTAATGGAACTGATCAAAGCCTTCACATTCTTTAGCTTTGGAATGGCTTTAAATACCTATAAGAAGAAACGTAGTAGTGCCTGGATCGGGAAGCTGATCATCAGCTTCGTAATGTTCTTCTATGTCTTCTATAGTCTAGGTTATATTACAGGGTTTGGTAATCTAGTAAATGTCTTGAATATGTTAGGATTGCTACATTCAGTCATGGCGATCCCTCTTGTGTATATATTATGTGGATTCTTATTCTTTGATTAGGAGATAAATATGGAAACTAATAAGATCATTATTAAGGGAGCTAGAGAGAATAATCTAAAGAACATAGATATCGAGATCCCTCGTAACCAATTAGTTATTATGACAGGTCTATCAGGTTCAGGTAAGACTTCCTTAGCCTTTGATACGATCTATGCAGAAGGACAAAGACGATATGTGGAATCATTGTCTGCGTATGCTCGCCAATTCTTAGGAAATATGGAGAAACCGGATGTAGATTCCATCGAAGGACTCTCTCCGGCTATTTCTATTGACCAAAAGACAACTAGTAATAATCCAAGATCGACAGTCGGAACAGTCACTGAGATCTATGATTACTTACGTTTGTTATATGCTAGAGTAGGGGTACCATACTGTCCTACCCACAATGAACCGATCCAATCGCAAACAGTGAAACAAATGGTAGATCGCGTCATGGAATTCGAGAATGGCACTAAGTTAGTGATCTATGCACCTATTGCTAGACGTGAGAAGGGAACGCATAAAGATCTATTCGAGAAGTTATTGAAAGATGGATATATTCGTGTTCGTGTAGATGGCGAAACTAAGTTATTAGAAGAAGAGATCGTATTAGAGAAGAATAAACGACATGATATTGATGTCGTAGTAGATAGAATAGTGAAGAATGATACATCCCGTAGTCGTGTCAGTGATAGTATCGAGAATGCGATGAAACTAGCGAATAGTCTAGTGATCGTAAGTGATGGTACACAAGAGTTATTATTCTCTGGAAATTATTCTTGTAAGTACTGTGGATTCTCTGTACCACATCTAGAACCTAAACTATTCTCCTTCAATGCTCCATTAGGAGCTTGTGAAACGTGTAAAGGAATTGGATTTACAGAGGCTGTAGATATCGATCTATTGATCCCTGATCCTTCTTTATCCATCAACCAAGGGGGGATTCGTTTCTATAAGAATAGTGTCGGTAGTGAGAACTTAGAATGGCAAACATTCGAGATCTTATGTAGATACTATAGTATCGATCTGAATAAGCCTTTAAAAGATTTCTCTAAAGCAGAAATGGATATTATCCTACATGGGTCTAAAGAGCCTATTGCTTATAAACTCACATCTCGTAGTGGTATCAGCTCTACGCGTAATGAGTATATCGAGGGGGTAAAGGATCTATTAGAGAGAAGATATTCTGAGACTTCTTCTACCTTCTTTAAAGAGTGGTATGGCTCCTTTATGAGAGAAGATACTTGTCCTACATGTAAAGGAAAACGATTAAATGAGATCGCTCTTTCAGTGCGTGTGGGGGGTAAGAATATCCATGAGTGGACACAGATGTCTGTCAAGGAAGCGATCGTATTCATGGAGAACTTACAATTAAATGAAACACAAGCTAAGATCGCCTTCCTGATCAATAAGGAGATCAAGGAACGCTTACAATTCCTGAAAGATGTAGGCCTAGAATACCTAACACTAGATCGTCTAGCAGGTTCTCTATCAGGAGGAGAAGCACAACGTATCCGTCTAGCCACACAGATCGGTTCTCG
>SVBO01000048.1 GCA_015058845.1 Erysipelotrichaceae bacterium | reverse complement strand
TGAGCATACTTGATCGCTTCTACGATTTCTTTCGTATCGAAGTTCCCTGCAAAGGCTCTAGCCCCAAAGCGACTTCCTCCTAGATATACTGCATCGGCTCCATTTTGGACTGCAGCGATCAAAGAGTCCATTGTACCTGCTGGAGCTAATAATTCACATTTCCTCATTCTATCACCACATTTCTATACTATTATACCGAAAATCCTAAGAATACTCCATATAATTATTTCGAAATACATAAGAATAGAAAAGGTGTGCCTAAACACACCTACTTCACCATCACAGGCAAGAACTTCTCAATAACCTCTTCCTTACCAGTCAACATAATATTCAAGAAAGTACGTACTAACTTCTTAGTATCAAACTTCATCACAGCAGTGATCTTCTTACCATCTTCACATTCTACGAATTGACCATGGTGCTCACCACCACAAATTACCTTGACCTTTACTTCCTTCTCTACTTCAATAATAGAAGGATCGATCAATGATAACATCGCATATAGATCATGAATGATCCCACCTAAGATCAGACTATCAAAGTAATATGCCTTGATATAAGAACGCGAAATACGCTCTAATAACTCACCTCTAAAACCACCCTCATAAGCTAAGAAATCAAAGACATCATGACTCAGCACACTATTATGTGTAGCATCCAGACCTACTAAACGAATATCAACAGAATCCCCTAACTTCTCAATGACCATTTGAGCAGCCTCTGCATCGAACCAAGTATTGAACTCTGCATATGGTGTAACATTCCCACGATGTTCGATCGTACCACCCATGATGGTAATAGACTTAAGTTGCTTCATTGTCTCTACATCTTTCTCAATAGCGATGGCTAAGTTAGTAAGCGGACCGATCGCTACTAATTCTACTTCATTAGGATACTCCTTGATCTTCTCTAACATAAAGTCCCATGAAGGAGTATCTACTAAACATCTCTCTGTATAAGGAAGACCACTCTCTCCCATACCATCAGCCCCATGACAATCCGCACTGATCTCCTCTACCAAAGGCTTATCTAGATCCTTTAAACAAGACCAAGCCCCCTTACACACAGGAATATCTTTCTTCTCTAGATCTACTAAACGAAGCGCATTAGGCATAACGATACGTAAAGACTTATTCCCAGATACACATAGGATCCCTAGAATATCGAACTTATCACATAACATAGCACTTAATATCGCATACGCATCATCGATCCCTGGATCCGTATCGATCAATAACTTTCTCTTATCCATACCCATACCTCATTTCTAAATATAATAATAAAGGAATATCCCACCCAAAAGCAAGATATTCCTCATATAATTACTTCTTAATTTGCTTAGACTCACAATAGATACATCTACAAATACCATGTTCTCTGTCTACTACACGGAACACATGCTCTAACTCTTGTTCACAAGATGTGATACACTTAGGATTCTCACATTGTAATTCTCCAACGATCAGATCCTCTTCCTCATGTACACTAGTCTTATTTACTTCTTCTAGTAAACGTAAGATCAATGCCATACGAATATACTTACCATTTAAAGCCTGTGTAAAGTAACAAGCTCTAGGATCCTTATCTACATTTACACGGATCTCATTGACACGTGGTAGTGGATGTAGGATCGATAAGTCTTTCTTAGCAGATTCTAACTTCTCTAGATCTAGAACATAACTATTCTTTAATCGTTCATATTCAGCAGGATCCGTGAATCTTTCCCTTTGAATACGAGTCATGTATAGAACATCTAATTCCCCTAAGGCAGACTCTAGATTAGGTGTTTCTACATATTCCATACCTAATTTATCGAGTACTTCATAACGCATATATCCAGGAAGTCTTAATTCTTCTGGAGAGATCAATACGATCTTGATGTTTGCATATCTAGATAATGCATTGATCAAGGAGTGTACTGTTCTACCATACTTTAAGTCTCCACAGAACCCGATAGTTAGGTTATCTAATCTGCCCTTTTCACGATAAATCGTTAATAAGTCAGTTAATGTTTGGGTTGGATGGCAATGTCCCCCATCTCCAGCATTGATCACTGGAATAGTAGAATTGATAGAGGCTACATAAGGAGCCCCTTCCTTAGGATGACGCATAGCAATGATATCAGCATAGCAACTAATGATCTTAGCAGTATCTGCTACACTCTCCCCCTTAGCAGCACTCGAAGAACTTGCTTCAGAGAAACCAATGACATTTCCCCCTAGTTCTAACATAGCTGCTTCAAAGCTTAAACGAGTACGTGTAGAAGGTTCGAAGAATAGTGTAGCTAGTTTCTTTCCTTTACATACTTCGCTATATTTCGCAGGATCCGCAATAATATCTAAAGCTACTTGGATCAATTCATCGATCTCTTGTGTAGAAAGATCTTGAATATCAATTAAGTGTCTCATAACTTGGTCCCTACCTTTTCAAATTAAGCCTTTGCACCATTCACTTCTAAATACTTCTTAATACGCTCTACATTCTCCACATTCTTAGGATCTTTCTCTAAGTATTCAATAATATCATATACATCTACTACAGAGTATACAGGGAACCCAAATTCCTCAGATACCTCTTGCATAGCAGACTTCTCAGTCTTACCTTTTTCCTTACGGTCTACCATAACGAAAGTAGCAGCTACCTTCACATCCTTTAAAGAAGATAGAATAGCCATGCTCTCACGAATCGCTGTACCAGCAGTGATAACATCTTCTACGATTACAACTTCTTCTCCTTCTTTAGGTACATATCCAACGAAGATACCACCTTCTCCATGGTCTTTTACTTCTTTACGATTAAAGAAGAATGGAACATCTAGCCCTTCTTTTGATAATGCTACAGCAGAAGCTACTGCAATAGAGATCCCCTTATAAGCAGGACCATATAGAACAGTACGCTTATTGCCTACTTTCTCAAAATAAGCCTTAGCATAGAATTCTCCTAACTTAGCGATCTGTTCACCAGTCTTAATATCACCAGCATTAATGAAGTAAGGGATCTTTCTACCACTCTTAGCAGTGAAATCACCAAACTTTAAAACACCAGCATCTTCTAGAAACTTAATAAACTCACTCTTATAGTTCTCCATACTCTTTCCCCTCTCTTAATCTACGAATTCACGAAGACATCTTTCATAAGCAGCCACAGGATCTGCAGCAGCCGTAATAGGACGTCCCACTACGATATAATCAGAACCGATCTCCTTAGCTTGAGCAGGAGTCATAACTCTCTTTTGATCTCCTACATCCCCATCAGCAAAACGTACACCAGGAGTTACAGTAACAAAGTTTGCACCACATCTCTCATGTACCTTACCAGCCTCAAGAGGTGAACAAACAACACCATCAAGACCAGCTAACTTAGCATTATTTGCATAATGCATAACTACCTCTGGCAAAGGCTTCTCGATCCATAGATCCTTCTCCATACTCTCTTGGTCAGTAGAAGTAAGCTGAGTTACAGCGATCAACATAGGACGAGTACCATCCTCTCTAGTCAATCCCTCAATAGCAGCCTCCATCATTCTTACTGTACCTGCCGCATGTAAGTTAGTCATATCTACATCTAATCTAGATAATACTGCCATAGACTTCTTAACAGTATTAGGAATATCATGAAGCTTTAGATCTAAGAAGATCTTATGTCCACGCTTCTTGATCTCACGTACGATAGATGGACCTTCTGCATAGTATAACTCCATACCGATCTTCACGAAAGGTTTCTTATCCGTAAACTTATCTAAGAATGCAAACACCTTCTCAGCACTATCAAAATCACAAGCAACGATTACATCTCTACCCATTATCTAACCCCTCCAATAATATCCTTTAAAGATGTGATACCATACTTCTCCATCACTCTAGGAAGATCATTAATGATATCACGACAAACATATGGATCTACTAAGTTAGCAGCACCCACTTCAACAGCAGTAGCCCCCGCTAACATCATCTCGATCACATCTTCTGCACAAGTAACACCACCCATACCAATAACTGGAATGTTTACCGCATGTGCTACTTGATATACCATACGTAAAGCCACTGGGAAGATCGCTGGACCAGAGAATCCACCCATCTTATTCGCGATCACTGGCTTACGTGTTCTAAGATCGATACGCATACCTAGTAAAGTATTGATCAAACTGATACCATCTGCACCAGCTTCCTCACAAGCTTTCGCAATAGCTACGATATCAGTAACATTAGGTGATAACTTAATGATCACTGGCTTAGTAGTCACAGCCTTAACAGCTCTAGTTACCTCAGCCGCAGCCTTAGGATCCGTACCAAAGCTCATACCACCACCATGTACATTTGGACAACTGATATTTACTTCGAACCAACCGATCTCCTCACAAGCATCTAACATCTTACAAGTTTCAGCATATTCTTCTAAAGAGAAACCAGATACATTGGCCATAACTTTCTTGTGGAATACTTGACGCATCTTAGGTAACTCTTCACTGATCACTTTCTCTACACCAGGATTCTGTAAGCCTACGGCATTGATCATGCCTGCTGTACACTCTGCAATACGAGGAGTAGGATTTCCGAAACGCGCTTCTCTAGTAGTCCCTTTAAAAGAGAATGTACCTAGCATATTGATATCATATAGCTCAGCAAACTCATATCCAAATCCGAAAGTACCAGAAGCTGGAATGATCGGGTTATCTAACTCGATACCACATAGATTCACATTTATTTCTGCCATAAGATATCCTCCTTTACTAATACTGGACCCTCACGGCAAATACGCTTATTTCCCGTAATAGTCTTACAAGAACAACCCATACAAGCTCCGAAACCACAGCCCATACGCTCCTCGAAACTAAATTGACCACTCGTCTTAGAAGCATTATACACAGCCTTCAACATTGGCTCTGGACCACAAGTATAGAAATAACTATAGTCTAAATTCTCTAACACATTCGTAACAAAGCCCTTAGTACCATAACTACCATCCACAGTAGTTACATGCACATCACACCCAAGAGCCTTGAACTCTTCTTCATAGAAGATCTCATCCTTAGTATTGAACCCTAGGATCACACTGACCTTCTTACCAGCCTCTCTTAAGATCTTAGCAGGCCAGTACATCGGAGGAACACCACAACCTCCTCCAATAAACACTACATGATCCCCAGCATAAGATAGATCATATCCATTACCAAGACCAGTTAATACATCTAGTGTACCTTCACTCATCTGACTCATTACTTCAGTACCCTTACCAACTACCTTATAAATGATCGTGAAGTTTTCCTCATTACGATCACATACAGAAATAGGACGACGTAAGAAGTACCCATCTAATTTAATATTCACGAATTGCCCTGGAGCAGTGATCGCTGATGTATCACCCTCTAGGACCATTTCATAGACATTGGATGTAAGAGCCTTATTATACTTGATCGTAAATAATCCCTGTTTCATAATACCCTCCTTACGCATCAATAGTTGAGATATGAAGTGTGATCTCATCTAATACATCTAATAGAATACGTACAGTATCTAGTGAAGTGAACATAGTTACATTATTCTCTGTAGCATACTTACGGATATCATATCCATCATGAGTGACGCTATTAGAATTAGATTCACTTGTATTGATCACATATGCGATATATCCTTGACGGATAGAATCAATGATCTCATGAGAACCAGAACTGATCTTACCTAGTACATGTGTACGGATACCATGTTCCTTCAAGAATTTAGCTGTACCCTTAGTAGCTTCAATATTGAATCCTAGGTTATAGAAACGACGGATCAATGGCAATGCTTCTTCCTTATCACAATCCGCAATAGTAGCGAATACTGTACCATAGTTTTGTAAATGCATACCAGAAGCTTGTAGAGCCTTATACATAGCACGATACAATGTATCATCATATCCAATAGCCTCACCAGTAGACTTCATTTCTGGGGATAGATAAGCATCTAGACCACGGATCTTATTGAATGAGAATACAGGCACCTTAACATACCATCTCTTCTTCTCCTCTGGATAGATATCGAAGATGCCTTGCTCCTTCAATGACTTACCTAGAATTACTTCTGTCGCAATATCTGCTAAGCTATATCCAGTAGCCTTAGATAAGAATGGAACAGTTCTAGAAGAACGTGGATTTACTTCGATAATATAAACCTTCTCATCTTTATCAACGATGAATTGGATATTGAATAGACCTACGATACCAATACCTAGCCCTAATTTCTTAGCATATTGTAGGATAGTACCCTTTACCTTATCAGAAATACTGAATGTTGGATATACACTGATAGAGTCCCCTGAGTGGATACCAGTACGTTCTACTAGTTCCATGATACCAGGTACGAATACATCTCTACCATCACAGATAGCATCTACTTCTACTTCCTTACCTACTACATACTTATCGACTAATACTGGCTTATCTTCATCGATCTCTACAGCAGTCTTTAGATAATGACGTAATTGTTGTTCATTAGATACGATCTGCATAGCACGTCCACCAAGTACGAAGCTTGGGCGTACTAATACTGGATATCCGATCTTAGCAGCAGCTTCTACACCATCTTCGATCTTAGTAACTGCTTTACCTTCTGGTTGAGGGATATTTAATTCTTTTAATAGTTTCTCGAATAGATCACGGTTCTCTGCACGATCGATCGCTGCACAGTCTGTACCAATGATCTTAACACCTTGTTCCATTAATGGATTAGCTAGGTTGATAGCTGTTTGTCCCCCTAGAGAAGCGATTACACCTTCTGGGTTCTCGAACTCGATGATGTTCATTACATCTTCTGGTGTTAATGGTTCGAAGTATAACTTATCTGATGTTGTATAGTCTGTAGATACTGTTTCAGGGTTATTATTGATAATGATCGCTTCATATCCTGAATGTTTGATAGTAGTAACAGCATGTACTGTAGAATAGTCGAACTCTACGCCTTGTCCAATACGGATCGGACCAGCCCCAAGTACTACCACACTCTTCTTATCTGTTAAGATAGAGTTATTTTCTCCTGTATATGAAGAATAGAAGTATGGTACATAAGCACCAGTATGTAATGTATCTACCATACGGAATACTGGCTTGATACCATTTGTTTTACGAAGTGCTGTTACTTCAGCTTCTTTGCACTTCCATAACTTAGCGATATATTTATCACTGAATCCCATCTTCTTAGCAGCATGTAGTACTTCCACATTATTTACGCTATTCGCTAGTGTTACTTCCATTTCTACGATGCGTTTGAATGATTCTAAGAAGTATGGTGTGATCTTAGTAATTGCATATAATTCTTCAATTGATACGCCTAAACGTAGTAATTGAGTGACTGCGTATAGATTATCTGCATGGAATTCTTTCACATATGTCAATAGTTCTTCAGCACTCCATGAATCGAATAGAGGTAAGTGTAAGTGACATACACCTGTTTCTAGAGAACGTACTGATTTCAATACACATTCTTCTAGATTAGAACCAATACCCATTACTTCACCAGTGGCTTTCATTTGTGTGCCTAGTAAGTTAGAAGCAGATGTGAACTTATCGAATGGGAAACGTGGGAACTTAGCTACGATATAGTCTAGGCTTGGTTCGATAGCTGCTGTTCCTCCTGCTACTGGGATCTCTTCTAATGCCATACCTACAGCGATCTTAGCTGTTACACGTGCGATTGGATATCCACTTGCCTTAGATGCTAGAGCAGATGAACGAGATACACGTGGGTTTACTTCGATTAGATAGTATTCTGAACTATGTGGATTTAAAGCAAATTGTACGTTACATCCACCTTCGATCTTTAATTCACGAATGATCTTGATAGCACTGTCATTCAACATCTTATGATCATGTTCATTTAAAGATAAGATAGGAGCTACTACAGCAGAGTCCCCTGTATGTACCCCTACTGGGTCGATATTCTCCATACCACAGATAGTGATCGCATGGTCATTAGAGTCACGCATTACTTCGAATTCGATCTCTTTATATCCCTTAACACTCTTCTCGATCAATACTTGGTGTACTGGAGATAACTTAAAGGCATTGATACCGATCTCTACTAATTCTTCTTCATTCTCAGCGAAACCACCACCAGTTCCACCTAGTGTGAATGCTGGACGTAATACTACTGGATAGCCAATACGAGATGCTGCTACTTTAGCTTCTTCTAGGTTATATGTGATCTCAGATGGAATAGTTGGTTCTCCGATAGATTGGCATAATTCTTTGAATAGTTCACGGTCTTCTGCACGTTCGATACTTTCACTGCTAGTACCTAATAGTTCTACGTGACATTCACGAAGGATCCCTTTCTTTTCTAATTGCATTGCTAGGTTAAGACCTGTTTGTCCCCCAATACCAGGTAGAATAGCATCTGGTCTTTCATAACGTAAGATCTTAGCGATGTATTCTAGTGTTAATGGTTCCATGTAGACTTTATCTGCAATCGTTGTATCAGTCATGATAGTAGCTGGGTTAGAGTTTACTAGTACTACTTCATAGCCTTCTTCCTTTAATGCTAAGCATGCTTGTGTTCCTGCATAGTCGAACTCTGCTGCTTGTCCGATCACGATCGGTCCTGAACCGATGATCAAGATCTTCTTAATGTCTGTACGCTTTGCCATATTAATTTCCTCCCTTAATCAAAGAATGTTGGTATACGATATTTCCTTCTTTTACAGTTAGGTAGTTCACTCCGAATAATTTCTCCCCTGTAAATGGTGTGGCTCTACCTTTTGTTAAGAATTCATTTGGATCCACTGTAAATTCTTGTTCTAGATCCCAGATCGAATAATCATCTGTCATTGGGATATGGAATCTATTTCTTGGGTTAGTGACCATTAGTTCGATCAGTCTTTCCATAGTAATGACACCCGTCTTTACTAACTTTGTATATAGTAATGGGAAGGCTGTTTCTAAGCCTACGATCCCAAATGAACTTCCTTCTAGTCCTTTTGATTTCTCTTCTTCACTATGGGGGGCATGGTCTGTTGCGATCATATCGATCGTTCCATCTATGATGCCTTGTAGTAGCGCTTCTTTGTCTTCTT
>SVBO01000047.1 GCA_015058845.1 Erysipelotrichaceae bacterium | reverse complement strand
GATTCTAGCGATCAATACAAGCACGAAGAATGAGATACCTACTACCATAGTAAGATTTGAAATGAATTTCTCAGTACCACGTTCTTTCGTATTTGCAAACAGATTTACACCAGCACTACCTGTTAATGCACCAGATGCACCCTCTGTTTTACCACCTTGTAATAAAGATAGAAGAATAAGTAACACTGCTACGACCATTAAAATAATGTCTAACATTAGTATGACCTCCTTGAAGTTTTATATCATTTTTTATACGTTTACCAGTATATTATAACAAAGGGGTATTGAAAATACAATCTTTTTGTGCATTTCCCTCTACTAAAACTACTCCTCTACTCTACTTCTGATCCACTCTCTAGTCATTTCATCACAGAATGCTACTTCAATAGCATGATACATACATTGTTTTAGTTCCTCATCTGTAACACCGATCTCTTTTAATTGACTATGTTCATAGGCTAGATCAGTCTTAGAAAACATCATATTATCGGTATTGATCGTTACCTTTACACCACTTCTGATCAGTTTACGGATCGGATGAGCGGCATAATTACGAAGAGGTCCACAGTTAGAAGATACACACACTTCTAATGGAATCTGTGTGTCGATCACTTGTTGTAACCAGGCATCATTCTGAATACAATTGATTCCATGTCCAATACGATACGCTCCCATAGAAATAGCTTCTGGTACATGTTCTCCCAGTCCCATCTCTCCTGCATGGATCGTATAGGGGATCCCATATTCTCTAGCCTTTTCAAATAATGGAGCATAGTCTAGGAATGGACCTGTATTCTCAAATCCCGCTAAGTCTAGAGCTACTACACCTTTCCCTAAGAATTGCTTAGTTACCTCAATAGTCTCTAAGTTCTCCTTCATATTGAAAGCAGCATTTTCTCCCTTATGCATCATACAGTTAATGATCCCTGTCTTAATATCTGGGAAATCTTCTAATGCTTTTCTTTGCCCATCTACGACTGCTTGTACTACCTCATATTGTGTTAGTCCTTCTAAACAGTGTTGTTGGGAAGCAAAGCGGATCTCTGCATACACCATTTTCTTCTCATGTAACTTCTTGATCAAATTATAAGTTGCTTCATATAGTTCCTCATATGTCTGCATCACTGAAATAGGAATATCGAAGATACTCATTCTAGGAGCTCCTTCTTTTCGAGTATACAGACTATCATAATATTCTTCAAATGTACATGTGGATGGCACTAGTCCTTTTGCTAACACTCTCTTCCATCCCCATTCAATATTGATCGAACCATCTAAATGTAAGTGTAGATCTATCTTAGCATACTTCATATTATTTACCTCATTTCTATCTCTATTATACCAGGAAATATACACTACTTCATCATTTCTTGACTTTTGACACACAAGAAAGTATGATTATTAAGTAATGTGCTTATAGCTCAATTGGATAGAGCATTTGATTCCGATTCAAAAGGTTGCAGGTTCAAGTCCTGTTAAGCACGCCAATCGTTTCTGAAGAGTATCTGGGGATACTCTTTTCAAATACTCAAAACGACAATTCTATGCGATAATTGTCGAGATTATTCTTTGATAATAGTTTATACTATTAGTAGGAGGTAATAGTATGCGGATCGTAGATAGTTTAAATGCTGTGATAGAATATATCGAAGAATACTTATTAGAAGAGTTGACTACCTCTAAATTGTCTGAAGTAGCACAATGTAGTGAGATAGAACTTCAGAAAACATTCTATGCACTCACGAATTGTACACTTCTAGAATATATTCGAAGAAGACGTCTTACATTAGCAGCCCAAGAACTACAAACTACGCATGATTCTATCTTACAGATCGCTTTAAAGTATCGATATACTTCTCCAGATTCTTTCACAAGAGCTTTCAAGACACTTCATGGGATCACTCCTTCTGCAGTTAAGAAAGGAGAGGGTACTGTGAAGTCATATGGTAAGATACAGTTCATATTAACGATCAAAGGAGTGAATGCTATGAATTATAAGATGATCACGAAAGAAGAGATCCGAGTACTAGGGATCCGTAAATGGTTCAGTACTCAAAACAATCAGCAATTACAAGAGATCCCAAAGATGTGGGATAGTCTATCAGAGGAATGGTATAAGAAGATATATGCTCTTAGTTGTAATGAGGGTACTGTAGGTTTATGTGGTGATATGTATGATGGTGGTTTCGAATACTGGATCGGTTGTATGTCGAATAAGCCTTGTCCCAATGATCTAGAAGAGATCATTATTCCTTCTGCTACATGGGCTGTATTTGAGGTAGTAGGTCCTTTACCACAGTCTCTACAAGAAGTCACTAATAGGATCTATAGTGAATGGTTACCTAACTGTGGATTCCAACATGCGAATATACCAGAGATAGAATACTATACTGTTGGAGATAGTTCTGCGTTAGATTATAAGAGTGAGGTCTGGATCCCTATAAAGAAATAAGAGGTTATACATATTGTATAGCCTCTTTCTTATTCCATATACTGCTGATACCATTGCTTAGCACTACCCAAACACAGAATCGTACCTAGCAAAGCGATCATGAACCAAACAAAGATCGTAGAATGCCAACCAAGACTTTGTGAGATCACAGCGATTCCATACGTAGACACAGCACTCCCTACATACGTACAAGAATTCAATACACCTGATACAGTACCTACATTCCCATACTTACTGAAATAAGCAGGTAACATACACACTAGCATTAGATTTACTCCCTGCATACACCCTGTTAAGACAGCGGAACATATTACAGAGAGTACAGCACTTTGATCATTGAAACTATATAAAGTAATAGAAGAAAGCGTTCCTACTAGAAAGAATGTGCCTGCACATACTAAGGGATTTCTCAGTACATGGGTATATAACTTCGTAGCTAGTGAGAAACAAAGGATACTGAAGAGTGGTAATACGACTCCTGTTAGGATAGAAGTACTATTACTTAGATGATATGTTTCCGCAATATACGATGGCATCCAAGTAGTCACCCCATCTCGTAACATCCCTTGTAGAATGATCGCTAACATGATACTGATCATTAAGGGAGAAAGAGATAGCGAACCTTTACTCTTCTGATTTCCTCTACTACTAATACTGATCTCTTCCGCATACTGATTCCAGATCACTAGCATACAGATCCCAGCACATGCTGAAGCCATGAATACCCACTTCCAACTCGCTATAGAAATGATCCAAGGAGCTACTAGATACACCAAGATCGTACCTACACTACTCCCCCATGATACACGAGTAGTAGCTTGCTTATAATCTTCCTCAGAAAGCATAGCACTCATCATTCTGACTAAAGGAGGCCACATGAAACTCTGGGCAAATCCATTGATACACCATACTAGGATCATGAGTAGGTAACTAGTACACAGAGGTAAAGATATATTCATAAGAATAGTAATTACTAGTCCTAAGGATACTAACCTCTTAGGAGAGATATGATCTCCAAGGATCCCACTGACTACTTGACCACTTCCATACGTAATGAAGCTACCTACTAATGCTATAGAGAGTAGATCTCTACTGATCCCAGTAGCACTCACTACCTCTGAGATAATAGCCCCAAAGTTAGTCCGTGTAATGTAACTGACCATGTAGGTGCAAGAGAGCAAGATTGTGAATAGATCTACTTGTTGCTTGGTACACAACTTCGACATAGTAAACTTTTTCCTTCCCATTCTTTATGTGGAGATACTTCTAGTAATGCTGTGATAGTAGGTGCAATATCCTTGATACTCACATGCTCGATCACACTATTCGCCTCAAACTCCTTACCCAATAACATCATCGGAATAGTCATATCCTCTGCCATCTCTGTTCCATGGGTACGATCATGTCCCCCATGGTCTGCCGTAATGATCACTGTATAATCCTCTGGTAACACAGCTAATACCTTCTCAATATTCTCCCAACTATTCACCATCGCATCCATATATTCTTGCCCCATCCAACCATGGGCATGACCTGCCTCATCTACATAGCCTAAGTATAGAAAAGCGAAGTCGATCTCATGAGTAGTTAGATACTGTATAGCCACACGAGTCACCTCATCATTCGCATATTCCCAACCAAGATCCTTACCTCCACAGAAATAAGAATATACCAAGGAACCAGGTCTAGTAAGATCTCTTAACTCTTCCCAATTATAGAACATAGCACATGACTTACCATGATCTGCTAACACTTCACATAACCCTTTGATTGGACGTACTTGAGGCGCATACGTATTCGTAGTAGTTCCATGTCTAGCTGGATCTACACTGTGGAATAAGGACATATGACATGGTAGTGTGACAGAGGGCATCACTGTTCTAGCATTCAGGGTATGCGTAGAGTGTTCCATGATCTTCTGTGCTTGCGGAATATTCACAAGAGCATCTGGTCTCATTCCATCTACTAGTATTACTAATGTTCGCATATAAGTACCTCCTATGTATTAATACTTACATTCTAGCACTCAGTATATCAAATAGGAAGTGTAAATATGGTATAATGAGACAAAGGAGTGATGGTATGCGTTGTAGATGGTGTAACAAGAATAATCCTATCTATG
Source organism: Erysipelotrichaceae bacterium (assembly GCA_015058845.1). GTDB lineage: Bacteria > Bacillota_I > Bacilli_A > Erysipelotrichales > Erysipelotrichaceae > SIG230. Next base: position 4,941 of record SVBO01000047.1, on the reverse strand, counting down.
TGAAGTATCATGATGAGGAATGGGGGACTCCTACTTATGATGACTCATTGTTATTTGAATTATTAGTCCTAGAGCCTTTTCAAGCAGGTCTATCTTGGGAGTGTGTATTGAATAAGAGAGAAGCCTTTAGAGAAGCATTTGATCACTTTGATCCCCATAAGATCGCATTATACACAGAGGATAAGATCTTAGAATTATTACAGAATACAGGGATCATACGAAATAGACGTAAAGTGGAGGCTACTATTCATAACGCTAAGATATTCCTAGAGATCCAAGAAGAATGGGATAGTTTCTCTCACTATATCCATCACTTTACAAATGATACTATTATCTATGAACATGATAAGACTTCCTCTGCACTATCAGATACTATTACTAAGGATCTTAAGGCAAGGGGTATGAAGTTTATTGGTACTACGATCACTTACTCTTACTTACAGGCTATAGGGATCATTGATTCCCATGAACCTGGGTGTTATTTATATAAAGGAGATATACTATGATCCTATTGATCACAGGCGCATCCCATACAGGTAAAACAGCACTAGCACAACATTTACTAGAAACGTATCATTATCCCTATCTCTCTTTAGATCATCTAAAGATGGGGTTGATCAGAAGTCAATATACTACAATAACTCCTAGTGATGATGAGGAATTAACAGAGTACCTATGGCCTATTACCAGAGAGATCATTAAGACTGCTATTGAGAATGAGCAGAATCTGATCATAGAAGGTTATTATATTCCCTATGATTGGAAGAATGACTTTGAGGAAGAGTATCTAAAGAATATCCGTTATATTTGCTTAGTATTTACTGAGAAGTATATTCGTATGCATTATGAGGATATTAGGAAGTATGCGAATGTGATCGAGAAGAGGTTAGATGATAGTACTCTTAGTATAGAGACAGTTATAGAAGATAATAGATATGTATTAGAGCAATGTATTAAACATGATTTAGCCTATATACTAATAGATCAGGAATATACAGTTAAGGAGTTTGTACTATGAATGTATTAGAGTTAGTGACATATACCACACAAGAAGATATCGCCCTATCTTTGATCAAGGGATTTTGGAGAATGCATAATGATCAGGAAGTAAGTGATGAGGAAGCTAGAGAAGATCTTAGGGTATATACTAGTCAAGAACATGTGTTGTACTTAGTAAAGTATAAGGATAAGTATATTGGCTTTGCCCATTTAGCGAGCAGAGGGGCTAGTATAGATTGGTTAGAGGATATTTATATTATTCCAGAGTATCAAGGGAAGGGATATGGTTCTTATGTGATCTCTTTGTTAGAGAAGAGAGTAAGTGAGTATTCTAGTTCTTTCTATATGGAAGTGGCTGCTAGAAATGAGAGAGCTATGAGGCTATATCATAGACTAGGGTATACTTGCTTGAATACAGTGACTTTACGTAAAGACTTTGCACCTGAGAAGTATGAATGTATTCGTAATGAGAAGATCTATGATATGGAATTAGAGATACGAAAGAAGAAGCTATAGATATAGCTTCTTTTACTTTACTGATTCTTATATCTTTCATATAGTATTCCCACTACAATAGATAGCAAGAATACACCACCCCATATAGCCCAACCATAATGACCATGCCCATAAGGGATCCCTTCTGGATAAGGACCAAATATAATACCACAAATAAGACCTAGTACAAATCCTACTATAGTACTACTCGTATAATATCTCTTCCCCCATAAACATGGAAGCACAGAGATCACTAGTGCATACCAATACAAATGACTACTTAGTAACCAACCAAATAAATAACTATGCTCTCCACTCACTCTACTATACACTAACCAACCCATGACATTTCCATTTGGATCATAGCACCATATCATCCTACAGATCACATAGATCACTAAGTATACAAGTATTCCTAATAATGTAAATAGAATATTACGTGTTCTTTGTTTCTGTAATTGTTCCTTCTCATTTGCTAGTAGTTGTAACAATTGTTCCGCAGTAGACGTATTCTCAGATTCCTTGATCAACTCTTCTACAGAAACATGGAAGATCTCAGCTAGTTTCAGTAAATGTTGTGTACAAGGAGCAGACTGTCCACTCTCCCACTTAGTCACTGCCTGTCTACTTACTCCTACTAATTCTGCTACTTTCTCTTGTGATAACATAGCCTTTTGTCTAAATATCCGGATCCTTTCTCCCAACATACCAACCACTCCTTTGTAAACAGTATAACAGATTCTCCTAGATTTACTACCAACTATTCAGCAACTATTGGTAGCATACGATTACTTGTTATTATCTTTTGAAAATAGTATACTGAATATGTTAGAGGAGATGAGTGTATGAAGAGTGTGATCTTATATTATTCTGTGCATCATGGTAATACTAAGAAGTTAGTAGAGGGGATCGCTCAGGAATATGATATTCAGTTAGTGGATATCTTAGAAACAAAGAGTTTGGATCTTAGTGCGTATGATCTTATTGGTTTTGCTTCTGGGATCTATGCTTTTAATCTGCCTGTAGAGATTTTGAAGTTTGCTCAAGAGAATCTGCCTGAGAGTAAGAGAGTGTTCTGTTTGTATACTTGTGCTATGTTGAAGAGTGGGTATACTAAGAAGCTAGTAGAGATCGTGAAGAATAAGAATTGTGAATATGTGGGTGAATTTGGTTGTAATGGGTATAATACTTTTGGGCCATTTAAAATAGTGGGTGGTACTTCTAAGGGACATCCTGATGAGGTGGATATTCGTAATGCGATCGAGTTCTATACTAGTGTAAAGAAATAGAAAAGGCACGTGATGTGCCTTTTTGGTTATTGTTCAGAAGCTTGTGCTTTACGTGTAGCACGAGCGTGTTGTAGACGTTCTAACTTAGTTAGATATTTCTTACGTAGACGGATATCTGTTGGTGTTAATTCTACTAACTCATCATCAGAAATGAATTCTAATGCTTCTTCCAAAGACATTACCTTTGGTGGAGTTAAGACCATAGCATCATCGTGTCCGGTAGAACGAACTGCTGTCATCTTCTTGTTTTCAGTAGGGTTAACGTCCATATCTTCTCCACGATTATTCATACCAATGATCATACCATCATATACCTTAGTTTGAGGGCCAATGAATAATGTACCTCTTTCTTGAAGATAGAATAATGAGTAAGTCATAGCAGTACCATTTGCCATAGATGTTAATACACCATTGTCACGCATTGGGATCTCTCCTTTATATGGTTCATACTCAGTGAAGTGACGTACCATAACACCTTCCCCATGAGTATCAGTGATGAATTCACCACGGTATCCAATTAGACCACGTGTTGGTACATCATACTCGATCTTAGTGTAATCATTTTCTTCATCCATGTTCTTCATAATACCCTTACGGCTATTTAACTTAGAAATACATGTACCGATATATTCAGTTGGAGCAGTGATGATCACTTCTTCCATTGGTTCATATAGTTGACCATCTACTCTATGCATAATTACTTCTGGACGGCTTACTGCTACTTCATAGCCTTCACGTCTCATATTCTCTAGTAATACGGATAAGTGTAATTCACCTCTACCAGATACCTTGAACACATCCCCTGTTTCAGATTCCTCAACACGAAGACCTACGTTTACTTCTAGTTCCTTCTCTAAACGTTCTCTGATATTACGGCTTGTTACATACTTACCACTTTGACCAGCGAATGGAGATGTATTGACACAGAAGTTCATTGACATTGTTGGTTCTTCAATAGTGATAGGAGGTAATGGTTGGATGTTGTCCTTATCACAGATCGTATCACCGATAGAGATATTACTAATACCACTTACTAGTACGATATCTCCTGCTACAGCTTCTTCAATAGAAGTACGTTTTAATCCTTGATAGTTAAAGATCTGAGCTATGCTCTTCTTCTCTACTACATCACTAGCATTCTTTGCTACTGCTACATATTGGTTAGCTTTCAACTTACCACGATATACACGTCCAATACCGATACGACCGATGTATTCATCATATGCTAATGCACTGATCTGTAGTTGTAATGGTTCATCACAGTGTGCTGGGTCATAAGACTCAGTATGCTTGATGATAGTTTCGAATAATGGTTCGATATTTGTGGATGGTGTATCCATGTCATATTGAACGATCCCTTCTCTTGCAATACCGTATAGGATCGGGAAGTTCAATTGTTCATCGTTAGCATTTAGATCTAGGAATAATTCGAATACTTCATCTACTACTTCTAATGGACGAGCATCTTTCTTATCGATCTTATTGATAAGTAGGATAGGTTTTAAACCGATCTCTAATGACTTTTGAAGAACGAAACGTGTTTGAGGCATTGGTCCTTCACTAGAGTCTACTAATAGGATAACTGTATCTACTGTACGGATGATACGCTCTACTTCACTTGAGAAGTCAGCATGTCCTGGAGTATCTACAATATTGATCTTGTAATCTTTATAGCGAATAGAACAGTTCTTAGAATAGATCGTGATACCACGTTCTTTTTCTAGATCGTTACTATCCATAATACGTTCTGTTTTTTCGTCACGTTCACCGAAGACACCGCTTTGTGCTAAGAATGCATCTACTAATGTACTCTTACCAGCATCTACGTGGGCAATTACAGCTATGTTGATAATCTTTTGTGTATCGTTCATATTACTACCACCTTTAACCTAATTATATTATAGTTTTTTTTACACTTTTTCAAGTATTTTGATGATTTATTATAAAATTAACAAATTTTCATTTCTCTATTCTCTATTTTCTGTTATAATGTGTAAACAGATATGTCCTCGTAGCTCAGTTGGATAGAGCATTCGCCTCCTAAGGTAGCGTTACAACGCTCACCTTGGAAAAACCTTAGGAGGGAGCTGAGTCCGATAACTACGGGGGCTGACAAAAAAATTTAATACGTCCCAATAGCTCAGTTGGATAGAGCACA
>SVBO01000046.1 GCA_015058845.1 Erysipelotrichaceae bacterium | reverse complement strand
TTAAAAGATATTTATAATGATATAGTCGGCTCAAAAATTAAATTGAGAAGAAAAGATACTCCTCACGGCGATACCCTGTATTCCGAGGATGGTTATGTAATGGCTTGGTTTATGTGGCATTTACAAGAGGATGAAATTGCAAGTGAAGCCTTTGTAGGAAAAAATGCAGAAATATTACATAATTCACTATATCAAGACATAGAGAAAGATTTTTAGAATTGTTGCTGCTGAATAAGAATCAAAACAATAAATTTCAATTTATCAATTAGTTAAGTTATATCAACAAACCTCCCTGCCATCTTGACAAGGGAGGTTCTTTATATTCCCAATGAATCCCAAGAGTAGGTACATAATATCACCTTTTACAACACTACTCTCTTTGTGGTATAATAATACAAGTGAGGTGTTAGTATGAAATTATTTACGAAATTCCATCTTATTCTATGCATATTACTCGCTATGATCATTCCTGTATCAGCTAATGATCGTGGCACATATATACCAAATAACGACAGTGGGATCCCAGATCCTGCTCTTTACGAATTCATCAAGATCCAAACAGGACAAAGTGAAGTGTATAGCCAAGACTTAGTAGGAGTCGAGGAATTAACACTAAGTGATCGCGTGTATAGTATCAGATCATTACAAGGTCTATCCCAAATGGACCTATCCTCTTTACACACCCTAACACTAGATATCTCTACACTAGCCACATTAGAAGATGTATTACCCCTAAACATGCTACAGACCCTAAGGATCACGAATTCATCCCTAGAAGCATTACCAGAAAATATCAATGAATTATCTAGCTTGCGTTCCTTTGAACTATATGACTCTAAGATCACACAGTTACCAGATAACTTCTATGATCTAGGAACATTAGAGTCATTATACTTTGAAAGAGTACCTCTAAAGGATATTAGCAAAGATATCTTGAAGTTACAGTTCTTAGATTCTTTCACAGTAGTGGATATGGACGTGAAGTTACCAGAAGAGTTATATTCACTCATGCATTTAAAGAAACTAAGACTCTCTGGAATGAAGCTTAATAAAGTATCTAGTAATATTATCAATCTATATAATCTAGAAGAATTATCCCTAGATAATAATGAATTTACAGAGATCCCACAGATCATCTATGAATTAGCAAGCTTACAGAAACTCTCTTTCCGTCAAAATCAGATCAAAGAGATCTCTAAGGATATCGAGGGTCTAGCTAGATTGAAGGAATTAGATCTAAGTTATAACCAGTTAATAGATCTACCGATCCAGATCACGAATCTGAATGATCTACGTGTATTAGGGGTCAGAGATAATCAGTTTGAGTGTCTACCTTCTGATTTTAGTTTGTTACAGTTAACGGGTGTTTATGATTTCTTTGAGTACAATGAGATCGCTAAGTGTGAGGTGCCTATGATCACAACACCAGCAATCGAGATCAAGTTATCTGTAGCTGGGAATATTGTGAGTGCTGGTGGGCATACTAATCAAAGTGTAGTGGTGTTAGCTAGTTATCCTGTGTATTTTATGGTGAATGGTAAGACGGAGACTGAATTAGGACAGAGTATTACGATAAGTTCTGAGGGGATGTATACTGTACAGGCGATCGATGGAGAAAGAGGTCCTGTGGATTCTTTGTCCTTTACGATCGATAAGACGATCCCTACGATCCGTATGCAAGGGGATACTACTAGTAGTGAATATTTGAGTGAAGTGGCTATTGAGTCTGATGAGGATGGTTACTTTGTAGTGAATGGTGTTAAGCAAACGGAACTTAAGAAGATGATCGTGTTAGATGCTGTGGGCAATTATCAGATCTATCAAATGGATCGTGCAGGTAATGAGAGCAATACGATCACGTTTGCGATTCTAGAAGGAGATCTGCAAACAAGAGTTCAAAATAATGGAATTCCGTATTGGGTATACATTGCTTTCGCGTTAATTATGGTCATTACGGCTTGGGGAGTGCATGTTTTCCTACTAAAAGGGTCAGTGATTGAGCGATAATTACGATTTGTAGAAGTAAAAAACAAAAAAAGTAAAAAATATTGAAAAAAGTTTTAAAAAAGTGTTGACTTTTAAAAATTCTAGTGGTATCATATATAAGCATTCGATGGTTATGGGCCTGTAGCTCAGGTGGTTAGAGCGCACCCCTGATAAGGGTGAGGTCGTTGGTTCAAGTCCATTCAGGCCCACCATCGAGTTAGATATATATGTTGATTACTTGTGGGGTGTTAGCTCAGCTGGGAGAGCACCTGCCTTGCACGCAGGGGGTCAGCGGTTCGATCCCGCTACGCTCCACCACAATTTTTAAAATGTTAATAGATATGATATGGGGTGTTAGCTCAGCTGGGAGAGCACCTGCCTTGCACGCAGGGGGTCAGCGGTTCGATCCCGCTACGCTCCACCATATAGAAATATAAAGGGTGTCTACATGACACTCTTTCTTTATATACAAGATAGGAGGTACATTATGCTACAGACAATGAAGAACTGGTTATTTGATAAAGATTTCTATAAACAAGTATTAGTGATCGCCATTCCACTAATGGTACAACAAGTAATTATGAGCTCAGTCAATTTGATCGATAATCTAATGGTCGGTCAATTAGGGGATGCGACTATTGGTGGCGTAGGTGTTGTAAATCGTTACTACATGATCGCTAACTTTGGTGCTAATGGATTCGTTGCCTCTGCTTGTATCTTTATAGCACAATATTTTGGAGCAAAAGACTTTAAACGCTTAAAACAAACTTTCTCACTAGGGATCTTTGGTACATACGTGATCATTATCCCATTTACTTTATTAGCATTATTAGCACCAGATGTCATCCTTTATTTCTTTACAGATGATGTAGCATATGTTGCTCAAGGTATCCATTATTTAGAAGTAGTTGCCTACTCATTCTTACCAGCAGCTCTTACAATGATCATTGCAGGTACGATGCGTTCTTGTGGGGAGATCAAAGTTCCTCTATTCGCAAACATATTAGCTGTATTTACTAATGCTATCTTGAACTATATATTCATCTTTGGAAAGTTTGGCGCTCCAGCAATGGGTGTCGTTGGTGCTGCGTTAGCAACATTGATCTCGAGAATCATTGAAGCTATTATCTTGTTAGTATTCGTGAAATTACGTGATTATGATTTTAAAGTTAGTTTAAATCGATTATTCGATATCCCAAGAGAATTGATCAAGAAGGTCACTTTAAAAGCTATTCCATTAGTAACCAATGAAGTACTATGGGGTAGTGGTATGGCTATGTTACTTAAGTTATATGCTACACGTGGTGCGGACGTCATCACGGCGTATTCAGTTGCTGGTACGACTTCAGATATCTTCTATTCACTATTTAATGGTATGGCTGGTGCTACTACGATCATCGTAGGACAGAAATTAGGAGCGAATAAGTTAGAAGAAGCGCGTAAGAATGGATATCAAATGATCTTATTCTCTACGATGTTAGCAGTATTATTCGGAATCATGATGTTTGGAGCTTCCTTTATAGTTCCAGGACTATATGATCTAACACCACACACAAAGGAATTAGCAACGAATCTTATTCGTGTATTATCAGTTCTATTCTGGATCTTCATGATCAATGCGGAATGTTACTTCATTATGCGTGCTGGTGGAGATACTAAGAATACATTCTTGATGGATAGTTGTTTTATGTGGTTAGTGAATATCCCGATCGTAGCTTCTGTTGCCTATTTAACAGATCTGAATATATACTATGTATATACGATCGCTCAATTAACAGATCTATTGAAGATGGCTCTATCATTCTATATGATCCGTAAAGAAGGTTGGGTACGTAACTTAACAGAAATGAGTCATGAACTATGAGATTAGTATTGATCAGACATGGAGAGACCTATGCGAATACTTTATATGGAACACAGAAACAACAGTTGATAGGAGCTTTAGATAATGAATTGACTAAGCTTAATGAAACAGGAATAAAGCAAGCAGAAGAAGCAAAAACATTGGTAGAAAAGTATCTACCGATCGATACGATCTATGTATCCGATCTAACCAGAACTAAGCAAACAGCTAGTATCATCTTCCCAAATAGAGAATATATCTTAGAACCTCGTTTACGTGAGCGTTCTTTAGGTAGTTTAGAGGGTGTACTTCTAGCAGAGATCCTACAGGATGAACGTGTGATGGATCTAGTAGATCTTGATCGTGATGGAGTAGAAAGAGCTATGTTAGTGAAGCCTAGTGATGGGGAATGTTACCAAGATGTGTTTGATCGTCTTCGTGAGTTCTTGTCTACATTAGATTTTGAGAGTGATAGTACGGTAGCATTGGTGTCACATTTCCATACGCTTAGATGTTTGTTGTATATTTTGTTAGACTTAGAAGTAGATGAAAGTTTATTTGCACTGAATATTCGTAATTCATATCCATATGTATTGGAATATAAGAATGGTAGATTTCAGTGTATAAGTGACGATCCGCGTGTGTAGAATAGAGTATATCTTAGAAATTGTAATATTTTAATAAAAAAGTTCAAAAAAGTATTGCATTATTTCTTGGATGTGCTATACTATATAGGCAAACGCCTAAATAGCTCAGTCGGTAGAGCAAACGGCTGTTAACCGTTAGGTCGTAGGTTCGAGTCCTACTTTAGGCGCCACTTATTATGGCTCGTTGGAGAAACGGTTAACTCACTTGCCTTTCACGCAAGCATTCACGGGTTCGAATCCCGTACGAGTCACCATTTGGTGAATAAAGTCTGTGTTATCACAGGCTTTTTATTTTGTAATACCTTTGTATACTACACATTTATAGGAGAATATGATAGAATAAATACACTATGGAAAAGATGAATAAGAAATTTTGGTTTGAAATAAAACACATTTGTAAACAGTCAGGCGCTCGTTATGGGATCCTGCATACACCACATGGGGATGTAGAAACCCCTATGTTCATGCCTGTGGGTACGTTAGCAACCGTTAAATTCTTATCACCGGAAGAGTTAAAGGAGATAGGCTCCGGGGTAATATTAGCGAATACGTATCACTGCTGGCTAAGACCTGGAGAAGATGTAGTAGCTGCGGCAGGTGGCTTACAGAAGTTCATGAATTATGATGGACCTATGTTGACTGATAGCGGAGGATTCCAAGTATTCTCACTAGCAGATAACCGTAAGATCACAGAAGAAGGTGTACACTTCAAGAATCATTTAAATGGAGATGCTCTATTCTTAAGCCCAGAGAAATCTATCGAAATCCAGAATAAACTAGGAGCAGATATCATCATGAGCTTTGATGAATGTCCTCCATACCCTGCTACTTATGAATACATGAAGAATAGCGTAGAGCGAACACTACGTTGGGCAGAGCGTGGGAAAGCAGCCCATAAGAACCCTGATCAAGCATTGTTTGGGATCGTTCAAGGGGGAGAGTATGAAGACCTACGTAGAATGAGTGCCGAAGCATTAACTGCCATGGATTTCCCAGGATATTCTATTGGTGGTACTAGTGTAGGCGAAAGTAAAGAAACGATGTATAAGATGATCGATTATGCGATCAAGTATCTACCAGAAGAGAAACCACGTTATCTAATGGGTGTAGGTAGCTATGATGCCATCCTAGAAGGTATCATGCGTGGCGTCGATATGTTTGACTGTGTACTACCAACACGTATTGCTAGACATGGTACAGTCATGAGTTCTCAAGGTCGTATCAATATCAAGAAGAAAGAATATGAATATGACTTTGGACCATTGGATCCAGAATGTGATTGCTACACATGTAAGAACTATACAAGAGCATACTTAAGACACTTACATCGTTGTAATGAAGGATTAGGAAATCGTCTATTATCGATCCATAATCTACGCTTCCTGATCAATCTTGCAGAAGAGTCACGTAAAGCGATCCAAGAAGACCGCTTCAAAGATTTCAAAGAAGCATTCTTCAAGAAGCATAATTTAAATAGTAAAGATAGTCGAGGCTTTTAAATATGAAATTATCTGAATTTGATTTTGAACTACCAGAAGAACTCATTGCGCAAGTACCTCTTCAGAAAAGAGATGTATCTCGTCTTCTAGTAGTAAATAGAGAGAAGCAAAGTATCGAAGACAAACACTTCTATGATATCGTAGATTACTTACAAGAAGGTGATGTACTGGTACGTAATAATACACGTGTTATTCCTGCTCGTTTATTCGGGATCAAGGAAGAGACAGGGGCACATGTAGAGTTATTGTTATTGAAGCAAGAGGGCGATATTTGGGAGTGTTTAGTAGGAAATGCTCGTGTTGTGAAGATCGGTAGTGTGATCTCTTTCAATGAAGGAGAATTACGTGCTAGATGTATCGAGATCGGTGAGAAGGGGATCCGTAAGTTTGAAATGCTCTATGAAGGGATCTTCTTAGAAGTACTAGAAAGATTAGGCCATACCCCTCTACCTCCGTATATCCATGAGAAGTTAGAAGATAAAGAACGTTACCAAACAGTATATGCTAAGACACCAGGAAGTGCTGCTGCTCCTACAGCAGGTCTACACTTTACAGATGAGATCTTTGCTAGACTAAAGGAAAAAGGTGTACAAGTAGTAGATGTTACCTTACATGTAGGACTTGGTACATTTAGACCAGTAGATGTAGATGAGATCACGGATCATCATATGCATTCTGAATACTTTGAATTATCACAAGAGAGTGCTGATGCTTTAAATCAAGCGAAGGCAGAAGGTAGACGTATCATTAGTGTAGGAACTACTTCTACGCGTGTGATCGAGTCTGTGTATAACAAGTATGGTACCTTTAAAGCTACTAATGAATCGACAAGTATCTTTATCTATCCAGGCTATGAATTCAAAGCAGTTTCTGCCCTAATTACAAACTTCCATCTACCTAAATCTACATTGATCATGTTGGTGTATACATTTGGGGGAAGTGATCTGATCAAGGAAGCGTATCGCCATGCGGTAGAAGAGAAATATCGTTTCTTCTCCTTCGGGGATTCCATGTTTATTTGCTAATGAACTACTTTGAATTAGGTAAGAAAGACTTACAACAAGTCTCTAAGATCAACCAAGTATTAGGCCGAAAACAAAAACTATTGATCCATGCTTGCTGTGCCCCATGTTCTACATTTCCTATCGAATACTTACAACAATACTTCCATATCACACTGTATTATACGAATTCTAATATTTATCCAGAGAGTGAATATCAAATTCGTTTAAATGAGTTAGTACAGTATGTAGAGAAGTTACAAGGAGAGGGAGTAGAGATCGATCTAGTGATCCCAGTGTATGATAATAAGGAATATACAATATGGTTAAGTCCTAGAAAGAATATGCGTGAGGGGCAGGAGGCTTGCTTTGCTTGTTATAAGAGAAGATTAGAGGATACTTTCAGGTATGCTGTAGAGCATCATTATGAGTATGTATCTACGGTAATGAGTATTTCTAGGCAGAAGAATAGTAGAGTTCTAAATGAGCTGGGAGATGAATTGAGTAAGGTATATCCTACAGTTAAGTTTCTACATGCTGATTTCAAGAAGAAGGGTGGTCAGGATCGTAGGGATGAGTTAAGTAAGGATATGTATAAGCAGAAGTATTGTGGTTGTGTATATTCTTATATGGAATACTTACAAAGAGAAGAGAATAAGAAACAGGAGCATGTGTAAACATGCTCTTTTCATTTAAAAAGGATATGCTCATCACATACCCTCTCTTACATATTCTAATATAGCTTCTCTACTATTCTCTAACCGACCCCTCATGATCTCCTCTAACACAGCCAGTAAAGTTACCTTAATATCAGGACCACTGATACCTAATTCTAACAGATCCTTCCCATTAATAGCTAGTTGCTCTACCCTACAAAAAAGTGCATCACTATTCAGTAATACCCTAGAGATCTCCTCAGTGATCATACCTCTTTCTAAATAGTATTCCCGTAACATCTCTACTAACTCTTTCTCTATCTTTCCTACCATGCAACATACCTCATACTGACTCCTAGGAGGTACATCGATATATTCCTGTAATATCTCAATAGTACGCATCGTTTTCTTAGGCAATAGTAGACTACCCCTTAGATCACTTTGCGTAGCTATATTCAATCTAGCAAAGCGTAGTAATGGTTGTTTGATATGACTTAGACTTTCTACTAGTTCATGATCCTCTATAGGATAATGCGGAAAGATACATGGTAAGATCATAGTAGCAGCCTCTTTGGTTACAGCTAGATAATTCCCTTCTATATACTTCACGATCTCCTGCGTGATCCTCTCTTTCGAAATATACTTCAGTAAATGTTTCTGACTCACCATTCCCTTAAGGGTATCTAAGTGGATCGTAAAGCCTAACTGAGACGAGAAACGTAAGGCTCTAAGGATCCGTAAAGCATCCTCATTAAACCTCTCTACAGGCTCTCCTATCGCCCGTATAGTCTTATTCTCTATATCTTGTAGACCATCAAAATGATCCAAGATCCCTGTATCAGGCGCATATACCAAAGCATTCATCGTAAAGTCTCTACGCTTCAGATCTTCCTTTAACTCCCTTGTGAAATATACCTGATCTGGATGACGATGATCAGTATACTCACTCTCATAACGATACGTAGTGATCTCTAAAGGCTCTCCCTCACACACCACTAACACACTCCCATGCTCTATCCCCACATCTGCCATAGAATATCCCTTAAACACATCCTTGATCTGCTGAGGCGTAGCACTTGTGGTAATATCATGATCATTCACATCTCTACCTAATACGAAATCACGTACACAGCCTCCCACCAAGTACGCTTCATATCCATGACTATGTAAAGCATCTAACGCTACTACCACACATCTTGGTAAATCCATCTGCATAAGATCACCTTCCTAGGAATATTATATAAAGGATACCCAAGAGAAGCAATCCAAATTTGAGAATTGCTAGACAAGTAAACATGTGTATAATATAGATACTAGCACAAAGTAAGTGCTGATAGGAGAGCGTAATATGTTAAGACCACTCTATGATCATGTTGTATTACAAGTAGAGGAAGTGGATAAGAAGACGGCTAGTGGGATCATTTTAGCCAAAGCTCCTAGAGAGAGTTCTACTATTGGTAGAGTGATCGCTGTGGGAGAGGGTAAGGATGTACCTTTGATGGTCAAGGTAGCGGATCGGGTCGTGTATAGGAAACATGCTGCGGTAGAGGTCGTGTGGGATCAGGTGGAATACTTGATCTTGAAGGAAGAGGATATTCTAGCAATTATCGAATAGGAGGAATGATGATGGCGAAACAAGTAACATTCTCGAAAGATGCACGCTGTAAGATGGTGCGTGGAGTGGATATTCTAGCAGATGCTGTGAAGGTGACGTTGGGTCCTAAGGGGCGTAATGTTGTGTTAGAGAAGAGTTATGGGTCACCGCTTATTACTAATGATGGAGTTACGATCGCTAAGGAAATCGAATTAGAAGATGCGTTAGAGAATATGGGGGCTAAGTTAGTATATGAGGTAGCTAGTAAGACAAATGATACAGCAGGAGATGGAACTACGACGGCTACACTATTAGCTCAATCTATTATCCACCAAGGTCTACAGGCAGTGGATAAGGGGGCTAATCCAGTGTTGATGAGAGAAGGGATGGAGAAGGCGAGTAAGATGATCGCGTATAAGTTATTGGAGCGCTCTAAGAAGGTAGAGTCTTCGGTAGATATTGCGAGTGTAGCTGCGATCTCAGCAGGAAGTAGTGAGGTCGGTGTCTTGATCTCTCAGGCGATGGATCGTGTGGGGAAAGAAGGTGTGATCACTGTAGATGAGTCTAGGGGCTTTGAGATGGAGTTAGAGGTCGTAGA
>SVBO01000045.1 GCA_015058845.1 Erysipelotrichaceae bacterium | reverse complement strand
TGCCAAAGTGCCTGAATAGGTATAGGCAGAATCGTCTGGTGCGGTTTCAGCCGTACCAAACGCCCATTTGGCTTCGGCGGTCTCCGCCGCAAAGGCCGTGGTTGGCAGCATGCCAACCAGCATGACAACCGTGATCAGTACGCTTAAAATTCGTTTTTTCATGTTTCTTTCCTCCAAAAATTATGTTGCTTTTTTGTTTTTTTCGTTGTGGCATACGCTGTAGAGTACGCCTTTTCGGGCATCGGTTTTCACCTGCTCAATGTATTCCTGCTTGCGGAAATCCGAGAATTTGCAGAAGAAGCAATCTACATTGTTACATAACCTAGCACTAGGATCTCTTTCAAATAGACCGCATCTAGATAACTCTGATACCACTAAGTATCCATCCTTTGTATATCCCATTTCCTTCAAAGTTCCACCTCCTTAGTACTACTAAGATATTCATAATAATTATAATAAAAGAACTCCTCTATAAGAGGAGTTTGTCGTATAATGTATCCATTTTGTCGTAGATTGCATCTTTATATCAAATTTAAACTGATCTTAGCAGAGAATATACCCTCATTGGCACTAAAATCATACATACCTTCATATTTATTCGTAGTAGAGATCACAGAGCGTATACCAATACCATATAGAGTCTCATCAAAGATAAGAGTATTTCTACAAGGATTCTCGATCTTTATTAGTAAACGTTGTGTACTTTCTTTGATCGATATATCAATATGCTTATTCTTCACTTTAGAAGTAGCATGGATAGCATTCTCAAATAGGTTAGCGATCACGATCACAAGATCTTGCGGTAAAATAGAAATATCACGACTTACCTTTGCAGCAATAGTAACACTGATATCCTGTTCTTTAGCCTTTCTCTCAAAGACCGTTAATATAGTATTCACAGTCCTATTCTCACAATAATGAACATCACCCCATACCACACGATCACTATCCACTAGATTAGTAAGATACTCTCTAACACTCTCGATATCATTATGATTCGCAAATTCTAACATAACAAGATTATGATGACGTCTATCATGTCTAGCCTGACTATCTGCAGCTAACTGTAATGTCTCTGCCTCTATCTGAGCTAATAATAACTTATTCTGCGTTTCCACTTCTCTTTTCATAGCAACTTCAGACATATTATTGATACTAGAAAAGATCACTGGATATACAGCCATGATCGATATACTTAAGAATACAAATGCAAGTACTCCAGGATCATGAAAGTTTGTTAATCTTATTGGAAAGATAGAAGATAAGATCAAAGTGATCAGGAAGATGATATTTACAAAGATCAATCGATCCCAACCCTTTGTAATATTCTTAGAAGCACTTCTACAAAGTGTACAAACATATCGTATAAAATACGTAACGACCAAGAGTAATAGAAAAGCTTGGATCAATGCTGTAAAGATCCAATGAAGATCTTGGAAAGTACCCTTTACCATAGTAAAGAAAGACATAATGATACAGAAGAAAATAGAATATGTTAATATCGTAAAGACTCTTTGAGCAAGTTTACCCTTAGTAGTCATAAAGAATATAACATATTGACCTACAAGAGATAGAACGAAACCTACAAAGAATTGTAATTTCAGATCTGTCAATACATATTCTGTATAGAACAAAAGGATCGTCTGGATCAATATCCAAATACCCCAAATAGTATATGTCATCTTCTTAGTATATTTTAAAGTAGAAGAATAAATACCTGCCATTGCATGTGCGATCAGTAAAAGTATAAATTCTACAACTGTACCAGTCATACTACAACTCCTCCTTAATCCATTGGAAATTCCAGAAAGCATTCTTGATCTCTGTATATTTACCTCTAGGGATCTGAATAGTTACATTGTTATAAAGAACTACACATACTCGAGAGATATTCTTCACATATCTAAGATTTACAATATATGAACTCCCAATACGCTCAAATCCATTATATTTACTAAGAAGAGCAAATAGCTCTGTAACAGTCATTCTAACTTTGATCTTTTCCCCATCCTCTAATAAAAGATATTGATAATGATCATACGCCTCAGAATACATAACATGGTTCGTATTCACACTCACAACACCATTCTCACTCTTCAACTTCAAATAATGCTCCTCTATCCTATTTACCGCAATAATAGCAGCATCCATAGCCTCATAGAACTTATTTAGATCAAGAGGTTTAAGAAGATATCGTAAAGTACCCATTTCAAAAGATTCAGGAGCATGATCAATAGAAGTGGTAAGAAAAATGATAGGACTTGAGATCCCCCTCTTACGAATGGTTCTAGCAACCTGAGTACCCATACTATCTCCCATATAAATATCAAGTATAAAAATATCAAACTCTTTCTTATCTTCTAAGGCATTAGTAAGATCTAACGCATGATCAAAACAAACAATCTCTACCCTAATACCCTGTTTTCTTTCAGCATATGTATTTATATGAAATGTTACTAGATCTAAGATCTTTTGATCATCATCACATACTGCAATCCTAAGCATTACGATTCCTCTCTTTGTAATATATCTATTTATTAATTATATCATATTGTCTATCTTTTGATAAGTACTAGAAAAGGTGGTATATTCATACATACCACCTTACTTTACGTATTCTATAGTAATTCTTGTAACTTCTCTTCGATCATAGACTTAGGCATAAATCCTACTTCTTGGAATACTGTATTCCCATTCTTAAAGCCTATTACAGTAGGAATAGACATTACACCATATTCCATAGCCAATTCTCTACTATCATCTACATTGACCTTCACGATCTCTACTCTACCCTCATATACTTGAGAAAGCTCTTCTATCACTGGTGCTAACATCTTACATGGTCCACACCAATCCGCATAGAAATCGATCATAAGAGGTGTTTTAGAGGCGATCAGTGCTAATGCCTCAGTAGTATTAATGATCTTCATATAAGCTCCTATAAACGTGATGCAGCGTCTTTATCGATCACTACATATACACAAGGATGATTACGTAATACTGTCACTGGACAAGATGTACTGATCTCTCCTTTTACTAATTCATAGATAGCATCTGCTTTATTAGTACCATTGGCAACTAATAAGATCTTCTTAGCTCTCATAATAGAAGCAATACCCATAGTAATAGCCTTCTTAGGCACTAAGTCCATATTTCCCTCAAAGAAACGAGCATTGTCCTGGATAGTCTTCTCATCTAAGTCTACGACATGAGTCACACTATCAAAAGAAGTACCAGGTTCATTGAATCCAATATGGCCATTACGACCTACACCTAGTAATTGAATATCCATTTCATAAGACTTTAGACTCTCTTCATACGCATTACAATTTGCTTGGATATCTTCTCCTAAGCCACTTGGAATATGTACGTTTTCTTCATTGATATTGATATGATTTAATAGGTTTGTATGCATGAATGAATAGTAACTTTCTGGATGTTCTTTTGGTAAGTTTACGTATTCATCTAGATTGAATGTAATGACTGATTCATAAGATGATTGATGATCTTGATGATCTTTGATCAGGTTTTGGTATAAACCGATAGGAGTGGATCCGGTTGCTAGTCCGATCACTGCATTTTCTTTATCTTTAATTACATTCAGCATGATTTGGGCTGCTTTTTGGCTAACTTCTTCATAATTCTCGCAAATAATGATCTCCATGTTGGTCCTCCTTAGATCTTACTTATTATGTGTAAGTATATGTATTCGATACCTTTACACATGGTTATATTCTAACAGATTTAGACTAAAAGTTATAGATATTTTGCAGATTGTTTAAAATTTGTCAAAGTAAAAATTAAAAACTGGAAGTTCTTTCCAGTTTAGTACTTTATTTAATGTCTTTATTGCCAAATCTTGAGAATACGAAGAATCCTGCGACTGCTACTACTAGTAATAGTCCTCCTAATAATGGTAAGTTAAGATCTAGATCATCTTCTATAATTTCTACTTCAGTAGATACTGGTGTAGTTACTACTGGTGTTGTTTCTGTTACAGGGGCTTGTGTTTCTATGCCCACAGTAGCACTTGTATCGCTTGGTACAGTGGTTTCTATTGGTGTAGTAGTAGTTACCCCTGATTCTGTTTTCTTTGGTGTAGTGGTCGTTACTGGAGTTGTAGTAGGAGCTTTGGTAGTAGTTGTTGGAGTAGTTACTTGTGTAGTACCTGGTACATAGTAAGAACCATTCCAAGTGTATCCTAGAGCCTCCCAATCAGCCGCACAGTACCATGTTTGATCTGTACAGTCTGTACCATTCGTAGCTCCTGATACTGTATCTAGAGCATGTGTGTTATTGTTATTCACTATTGTTGTGATTGTAAGTACTAGAGTACATACTGCTATGATCTTTATTAATGTTTTCATCTTGATCCCTCCGATCAATTGTATTATAGGAGTTATCAAGTAAGAAGTATGTGGAATAATGTCGAATTGATATATACCCCAAGATAATTTACAGGTATGTTGTAAAGTATTGTGGAGGATAGAATAAAGAAAGGGATGCATGTGCATCCCTAAGTGTTGTTAGATTAGTCTTTCTGGAAAGTAATAGTCTTAGTCTTGATAGATTTTTCAACACCTTCAAAGTCAGTTACTGTAATCTCAGCAAACATAGAAATCTTACAGTCATCTTTGTAATCATTAGTAATGCTCTTGATTGCAGAAGATTTAAGTGAAGAATTGAAGTAAATAACGATTTCCTCATCTTCTTCAACATAGTCAGCACCAAGTACTTCATCATCTTCTAGAATATAAATTCTATCTTCTTCGCTACCATGTCTATTCATTTCTTCTTGCTTATCATCATCTAATGGTTGACCATCATCACCATAATAGATCCAATCACTATACCATACCTTAGACCAAGCTGTTAATTTAACTTCAATTTTACTATCACCTTCATAGATATCGAAGTCCTCAGTTAATGAGAAGCGAAGTTCAGCACCATCATTAGCTCCCCAAGAATCATCAGCAGTCCAACTGATCAATTCAGGTTTAGTTGTCCCACGCTTAGTACCAGAACCTTTCTTAACTACTTCAAATTCATAAGTCTTAGAGAATAATTCTCCATTATCATCACTAATTCTTACTTGAAGATCGTAATTTGCAGCAACATCAAATGTTAATTCGAATTCAATACCATTCTCAACATCGTAATCAAATTCAGCTTGTCCGTACTTATTTGTACGAACTGTTTCTGTAATATACTCACCATTTAGATCATTGACAACATTTCCTTCGTCATTAGTGAACCAAACATCTACAGTTGCCTTCTTACTATTGATACCAACAGCAGGAAGCTTAACAAGAGCTTTTACAGGAGTCTTAGATACTTCTAATGTTGTATCAATATCTTCTAATTCATTTACTAACTCATCATTATAGAATGTGACCTTAGCAGAAGCAGATTCTTTAACTTCGTCTTCATACTTATGTTCAGCCCATACAGAGAATTTTAAATTATCTTCAGTCTTAAATAAATCTTCATATAGATCGTCGAAGTCATCTCTATCTAATGTATAAGTAGTCTTCTTAGTATAGTCTTCATCATTTTCTGTTTTGCCCCAAGATACACCATAAGTATAAGCATTATCTACAGGATCCCAAGATAGAACGATCTCACCAAACTCATTCAACTTAGCAGTTAAATTTTGTGGAGTAGTTAATTGGTTAGAAACAGTTACCTTACGATTTAAAGTAGTAGTTAACCCACCCTTATCAACATAAACATAAGTAACAGTATAAGTACCACGCTTAGCTACATTCACATTATTACTCTTAATATTTGCAGAAGTAACAGTAATATTACCATCCTCAGCATCATAAATTGTTACACCCTTTAAAGGATTGAAAGTAGAATCAATTAAAATAGTAACATCTTCAGCAGTGATCACAGCAGCAGTATTAGCCTTAGTACTAGGAGTAGTAGTTGTAGTTACTGGAGTAGTAGGCTTACGTGTAGTTGTAGTTGTTACTGGCTTCTTTGTAGTAGTAACAGGTTTCTTTGTAGTAGTAACAGGAGTAGTAGAAGTTACTGGAGTAGTTGTAGTAACCTTTACTTCACCCTCACCATTTAAAGTACCATTCTCACCAAACACAACACTACCAGGTTCACTATCAGTGATCACAGGAGCATTAGCTTGTAGTAAGTTGATAGTAGCACCACCATGCACACCCACAGGAGAATTAGCCTCTAACATCTCGATCATAGTCGCAGAGTCAGTTAACACAGTAGTCATAGCACTATCATTCACTACTAATTGGCGGATACCAGCAGCAAGTAAAGTCACTTGTACCTCATCACCATCTTCAATAGTCACATCATTGAAACCATTCTTATTGATACTTTGTTCTTGTAAAGTAATATCAGTATCAGTCTTCACCATATTGATATTAGTATCACCAGAAGCCACTAAACGAACAGGAACATCTTCCACTTCGATGCTATTGCTCACAACATCAAATAGATTGATCGCATATTCATTAGAAGTAGCCGCATTATCATCATCCACATAAATAGTACCCTTAACAGTCACATTATCTAAAGTCACACTACCATTACCAGGTACCTTGATATATAGATCTTGTTCAATAGTCTTATTCTGAATGATCACATCATCTGCAATGATGTCAGCAGAAGTCAACACTTCCTCGGAATCAAATGTTCCAGCCTTGTCAAAAGTTGCAGTCTTTTCTTTTGGCTTAGTATCACAAGCTGCTAAACTAATTACCATAAGAGCCGCAAAAGCAACTTTCAATAATTTCTTAAAAGACATATATTTCCCTCCTTTGTTATTTCAATAACAGATAGTTATTTCATATTAATATATTAGCAAATTATTCCTCTTTTCACAATCATATTCAGAAAAAATTCATAAATTACTAAAAATTGGCAATAAGTTACATACAATTTACATCATTCTATTCATATAAAGAAGACATAGCCTTGATCTTACTAGCGATCCTCTTCTTAACATCCTCATTTCCTACTACTCTACCATTCTCACCCAGACTTAGAATAAAACTATCACAAGCGGCAATACTTTCAAAAGTAGTTGTTAGATGCAAAGTATCTCCCTCAAAACACATCGTACTATAAAGACCCACCTCATTCTCAGCAATATAAGTAGCCATCGGACCATAGATCTCTAACTCCACCACGATCTCTTCTCCCTTATATACACCCTGCTTACCAATATGTTCTTCTAAACGATACTCACTATCTCTTTGGAATACTCTCTCACATACCACAACACTCTTCATACGCTGTTCACTGATCTTATAGATCCGATAACTTTTACGATGTAAGGCATACCCGATCAGATAATAGAACCCATTACTACACACAAGATCATAGGGGAATACATGGACCTTACTTATCTCCTCACAAGAGGTTGAAATATAATCGATCACCACTTCTCGACACTCTTGGATCGCTTCCTCTAATACCGTGATCATATATGAGATCTTAGGCGTAGACTTCGGCACACGAGAAGTACGATACGCATAATCTACTCCCTCTCTTTGCGGTTGCGCACTCAAGATCTTCGCCATAGCACTCTGCATATCCTTCAAATGAACGATCTCTTTATGTTCTTCAATGTACCTAGCCATGATCTTTAAAGCCTTTTCCTCTGCCAAAGAAAGCCTTAATAATGGCAGTAAACAACTAGGATCTAATGCATAGCCCCCATATCTACCCGCCTTATACTCGATCACATATCCAGCTTCTTCTAACTCCTTACGATATTCCTTAATATTCCTAGGATTTACCTCTAAACGTAATGCTAACTCATTCTTAGAAATATACCCACCACGACTCTTCAGAATACTTAACATCTCAATACACTTCGCACATTTACTCATAAGATCACCTAGATTCATTATGCTTCAAAACGTTTAACTTGACAAGAGGGTGAAAATAAATAAAATAATATATACGATAGAAAGAGGTAACACATGTCGCATATTATTGAACATATCATAGAACATGCTTTCGAAGATTCTATTAGAATATTACCATTCATAGTGATCGCATATGTCTTCTTAGAACTATATGAGCGAAGAAGTGATGTGAATAGTAAATTGAATGCTTTATTAAGTAATAAGACAGGCCCTTTATTTGGAGCATTACTAGGATGTCTACCCCAATGTGGATTCTCCTTCTTAGCCGCTACCTTATATGTCCATAAGCTTATTACTCCTGGTACATTAGTCGCTGTATTCATTGCTACAAGTGATGAAGCCCTACCGATCTTCTTAGCCAATCCGCAAGAATATCCTACATTATTCTGGTTGATCGCTACTAAGATCATTCTAGGGATCATAGGTGGCTATGGACTAGATCTTGGGATCAAGATGTTTAAGAAAGCTCCTGTAGAGGATGAGGATGAGGATCTAGATATTGAGTTAAGTAATCCTGCTTGTACTTGTAATGATCCATTCTGGTATACCGTATTGATCAAGGTAGTAAGAGTGATGGCATTCATTGTGGCTATTCAATTGATCTTTACAGCCTTCAGCGAGTTTGTCGGAGAAGATCGTTTACAAAGCTTCTTATTATCTACACAAACTTTCCAACCTGCACTAGCCGCATTGATCGGATTTATTCCTAACTGTGCCGCATCGATCGTACTATGTGAGTTATTCCTGATCGGTGGTATGAGTTTTGGGGCTTTGGTCAGTGGGTTGTCTGTGAATGCTGGTCTTGGTTTGATGGTTTTATGTAAGGATGGGAAGGATCGTAAGGATGTATTATTCTTGATTCTGTATTTATATGGGTTCTCAGTAATTGCTGGGTACTTGATCCAATTCTTAATGTAATGTGGCAGAGGTCATGGCCTCTGCTTTCTTTTTGGCTGTAATATTAATATAGTATTTCGCGTAGTTTCTTGGTATACTATTATATGTTATGAAGGAGGGATTAGATGCGTTGTAAGGGTTTTATTGTAAAGGTCCTTCTTGTGATGGGTATGTTACTGGTAGGTGGTTGTAGTAAGAGTGATCAGGAGCTACCTGCTTTAGAATTTGAGAGTGAGAGTGAATATGCTACTGCTTTTCTAGAGGCTATGAATACACAGGATACTGAGATGTTAGATCGTTTGCTGGGAAAAGAGGCGATCATGGTGTATGAGAGTGATCCTACTAGTTTTATTGATCTAGGGTATACGTATGAGCAAGAGAGTCATATTTCTTATTTACTTGCTTTAAATAATCGCTATGAGGAAGTGCGGGAAGAGGCTTCTAGTTTAGGAAGCATTATGGTGTCTTTCTTACATTCTACGAAGCTTACGGAGGATATTTGGGGCTTTGTGAATAAGGAGAGAAGTATGTATGAGTTTGTGGTAGAGGATCATAGGATCTCTTTGATCTATGTATATGAGAATGATAGTGAGGAAGAGATGATCGAACAGTATACACAAGGTGGAATCGGGATTGAGTTTGAGACGGCGGAGGATATGTCTGTACTTCGTATTTCTTATGTGTATAGTGGAACTCCTGCAGCTGTGTTACAATTAGAAGAGGGAGATCTGATCCATTCGATCGATGGAGTCAGTATTTCAGAGATGTCTGATATGATCTTAGAGCCTCAGTATCGTTTATTAGGAGCTGTGGATACGCCTGTTGTACTAGGTCTACAGCGTAGTGGAAATGAGAATGTTATTGAGGTAACTATGACTCGTATGGCTATAAGTGATTATATGCCTTTAAGTGATGAGGAAATCTTAGAGAAGTATTCGTAATGGCATTAAGAAAGGGGCTGTAACGAAATAACAAAAAAATAAAGTGTTATAAAGTGAAACTCACACATGAATAAATAATTAGCAGATGCCGACTCTGTTCAAACAGAAAAGACATCTGCTTT
>SVBO01000044.1 GCA_015058845.1 Erysipelotrichaceae bacterium | reverse complement strand
GAGGTACTTGTGACTCAAGGCATTATATCCGAGCCGATGCCATAGAACAAGTAGTAATGCTTGAACTCAAGCGAATGGCAAGGTTCTTACAGAGCGACGAGGAAGTCTTTGCTGACTTACTTGCTCAAAAGACACAAAAGGATATTATCAACGAGCAAAAAGCCTTACAAGGCGAACTGCAACGCTGTACGGCACGAAACCAAAAGGTTGCCGAGCTTTATGAAAAGCTCTATGAGGATAATGTTTCGGGCAAGGTAACGGATGAATGGTTTATGCAGTTATCCCACAAATATGAAGTAGAGCGTATGGAACTGAAAACCAAGATCGCATCCTTAAACGAGAGGATAAACAATCTTGGCACGATGCAACAGAACAAAGACCGATTTATAAGTGCTATCCGAAGATTTATGGAAATGCAAAAACTGACTGCACCACTTCTTCGTGAACTCATAGACGAGATAACGGTTTATGAAACAGAAGGCGTTGGTAAAAACCGCAGTCAGAGGATTATGATCCATTACAAATTCATTGGGTATATTGAGATACCCGAATGCGGAAGTAATTACAAGGTAGATACACGAAAAGGTGTAGCTGTCGAGTATATTACCAAATCCGCATAAAACAAAAGAGCAGGCTTTAAAACCTGCTCCATACATCACGAAGAAACTCGAAATTACAAAAAATCGAGTGTCCATAACTCAAATCCGTTATGAACACTCGATATGGTATTTTTTTCAAACGGAAAGAATACTCTTTGTCTTGCTGGTATAGAATCTAAAGTATCAAGTAGTTCTTGTACTGCTTCACTTTCGATGCCATCTTCTATTGTATATACTATATGACGTCTGTACACATCTCCATTATATTCTGTTTCTGTATATTGTCGGATTAATACTACAGAAACATCAGATTCGATATTGTTTGTATTAAGTTTACCACTTAGTGGTTCTTCACGTGCAAAAATAAGGATGCAAAGTAGAATGACAGCTACACATAAGATAAATATAGAATATTTAGATAATCGTTTCTTCATTTCTCTACCTCCCTATTTGTAATACATATATAATGAATGATCATTCTAAATTATGATCATACTTACTTGTATCAATGATCAATCTCTTACATTTAGGACAACAATAGCTCTCAATATGATGAGGAGATAACATAGGTTGTTCTAATTTCAGTGCATATTTTTCCTCACTGTCTGGAAGTAAACTGATTTTATGTTTTCTTTCACTCCAGATCATCATGCTACAATTCAAATAACCTTGAAGCATTTGTGTATCACAGAATGGACATTTCATAAGTATGACCTCCTTCGTGTATCTATCTAAATTATATCGAAAAGAGCAGCATTAATCAATATGGATACATTTACATTGTTTAAGGGTCATTCATACTTGATTTTGATAGTTCTTTACTCTATAATCCTCTTTACTTTTCCTTGTTTTTGATAGGGAATATTGATATAATATTATTGTTAATGATATAAAGGAGGCCTGTAACTATGGGTTTTACAAAGAAAATAAAAGATTTCATTGCTCCAATGGAAGAAGATGAACTATTAGAGATCACTGAAGAAGAAGAGGATGAAGTAGTCAATGAATATGAGAAACCTCAAAATCAAAAGGTTTCTAAGCTTCCTCAAGATACAAAGATGGTATTATTCGAACCTCGTGCTTATGCAGAGGTAGAAGAGATCGGGTCTCATTTAAAGGAAAAGAGAGCTGCTGTAGTAAATCTACATCGTTTACAAAGTTCTGCAGCACAACGTACTATTGATTTCTTAAGTGGTGTTATCTTTGCAGTAGATGGTTCTATTCAAAAGATCGGTCCTAAGGTGATCTTATGTACTCCTCGTAATATTGGAGTAGCTGGATCTATCAATCTGGATGATACAAATGACGTCCAATAAGAAAAGCATACCTTTCACAAAGCGAATTATGGAGTTTCAGAGAATATGTGACCACAAGGGGATATTCGCTAGAACTCCTTTTCTGTCTTTAGACGAACAAGAAGAACTATCTGCCTCGTCTACACACTATGAAGTCATAGCGGACGGAGGCTTTCGAAACGCCGAAAGAAAACAAATGATCTTACTACCACAAGGCTACATGGGAGAGTATAGCTTCGCCATCACGATCCTTCGTAGTAAATATTCCTCTAATTTCTCTAAACTAACTCATAGAGATGTACTAGGTGCATTGATGGGACTAGGCATAGAAAGAGAAGTAGTCGGAGATATTCTAATAGAAGAAGATCATATCTCTATTGCAGTATCAGACTCTATTGCTCCCTATATCAAAGACCAATTGACCCAAATAGGAAGAACAGGTGTATCCTTTGAAGAATATGAAGGAGAACTCAGCATCCAAGCCAATATCAAGTATTCCCAAGCTACTGTAAGCTCGATGCGTCTAGACAAACTATGCGCCACACTAGCCCATCTCTCTAGAGGAGATGCGCAACAAATGATCCAAGTTGGCAATATCGCAGTGAATGGCAAAGTCATCACAGATACTTCCTATATCGTAGAGTGTGGTAAGAGGATCAGTATTAGACACTATGGGAAATATGTCATAGAAGAGATCCTTGGAACTACCAAGAAAGAAAATTACGTGATCCGTTATGGGAAGTATATCTAATCATATTTTATTTCAGAAATATTATTGTACTTTTTATTCTTTTGTGGCATAATATTCATAAGTTCATACTATTTTAGGGGTGATATAATGAGCAAGAGTGCAAAGGATATGTTTAAAAAGAAATATCGTGGGTATGAAGTAGAAACTGTCGATAAGTATGTAGTATCTATGAATAAAGAACTAGACGATACTAAGAAAGCATTATCCGATACAGA
The DNA here is from genome assembly GCA_015058845.1 of Erysipelotrichaceae bacterium. GTDB lineage: Bacteria > Bacillota_I > Bacilli_A > Erysipelotrichales > Erysipelotrichaceae > SIG230. The sequence continues at coordinate 7,395 of SVBO01000044.1, read as the reverse complement.
AACATCCCTGAATGAATTAAAACAAAAGTATGAATCATTATCTCAAGAGTATGAGACCTTGAAACATGAGATCGAAACTCGTGAGAGAGCCGCTGATGAGATATCACGCATCGCTTTAAAAGAAGCCAACGTGATCGTTGAAACAGCCAATCGAAATGCCGATAGTATCGTGAAAGAGAGTCTAGCAACTGCTAGAGAGATCTTGATCGAGATGAGTAACTTAGGCAATGAAGCGATCTTCTTGAAGAAACATGTAAAGGAAAGAATGAATCGCTTAGCAGATGTGATCGAGCAATTTAAATTACCTGACTTACCTAGTCTTGATTGCTTAGATCTAGTAGATGAAAACGAAGACGAAGACACGTCATTATCTTAAGAGTCTTACAGAGAACTGTTGGTCGGTGTGAAACAGTAGATGAGAGATAGTGATATCACTTCTGAGTGTCATTCTGAAATGAGTAAGAATGATCGTATCCCCGCGTTAAGGGTTTAAGTGCATGTATTATACATGAACTAAGGTGGTACCACGTCAGAGCGTCCTTAGATGGCGCTCTTTTTATATGATGGGAGGAGAAAATATGGAACTAAAAGACACATTATTGATGCCTAAAACAGATTTTGAAATGCGTGGAAATCTTCCAAAGAAAGAGCCACTATTCTTGGAAGAATGGGCAAAAGAAGACTTATACAATAAAATGATTGAGGCTAGAAAAGGAAATACACCTTTCGTATTACACGATGGACCTCCATACGCAAATGGAAACATCCACGTTGGGCATGCCTTAAATAAGATCCTAAAAGACTTTGTAGTAAAATCACGTGCTATGATGGGGTATTATACACCATTCATTCCAGGTTGGGATACACACGGATTACCAATCGAAAACGCTATTCAAAAGTTAGGACATAACCGTAAAGCCATGGCAACAAGCGAATTCCGCAAGCTTTGCTACGACTATGCATTACAACAGATCGAAAAGCAAAAATCAGATTTCAAAAGACTAGGTGCCTTTGCTGACTACGATCATCCTTATGTAACATTACACAAAGAGTTTGAAGCTAATCAGATCAAGATCTTTGCTAAGATGGCAATGGATGGCTTGATCTACAAAGGATTAAAACCAGTATATTGGTCACCAAGTAGTGAATCAGCTCTAGCAGAAGCAGAGATCGAATACCATGACATCAAGTCACCTACTATCTATGTAGCATTCAAAGTAGTAGATGGTAAGGGCGTATTAGAAGGTGATGAAAGCTTCGTTATCTGGACAACTACTCCATGGACTATTCCAGCTAACCTAGCGATCTGCTTAAACCCAGATCTAGAATATGCTGTATGTGATACTGAAAAGGGTAAATTGATCTTCTTACTTGAATTAAAAGAAGCTCTACAAGCAGAATTCAAACTAGAGAAGTGCGAAGTGATCAAAACATTCAAAGGGAAAGAATTAGAATTCATTACAGCGAAACATCCATTCTATGACAAGACATCTCTAGTGATCCTAGGAGATCACGTAACAAGTGATGCAGGTACAGGATGTGTACACACAGCTCCAGGACACGGTGTAGATGACTTCAACGTAGGTATGAAGTATGGTCTAGAAGCATACTGTCCAGTAGATGAAAAGGGTCTATTAATGGCAAGTGCTGGTGAATTCCTAGAAGGTCAGTTCGTAGATGATGCGAATAAAACTGTAGTTGCTAAGTTAGAAGAACTTGGTGCATTACTATCATTCAAATGGATCACACACAGCTATCCACATGACTGGCGTACAAAGAAGCCTATCGTATTCCGTGCAACTACACAATGGTTCGCTTCTATCGATAAGATCCGTGAGAAATTACTAAAAGAGATCGAAACGATCAACTGGTATCCTAAATGGGGTGAACAACGTCTTTACAACATGATCCGTGACCGTGGAGACTGGTGTATCTCACGTCAACGTGTTTGGGGCCTTCCTATCCCTATCTTCTATGGTGAAGATGGAACACCTATCATCGACCAAGAAGTATTCTCTCATGTAGAAGCATTGATCAGAGAACATGGAAGTAATGTATGGTTCGAAAGAGAAGCTAAAGACTTATTACCAGAAGGATATACACATCCAAGCTCTCCAAATGGAAACTTCAAGAAAGAAACAGATATCATGGACGTATGGTTCGACTCAGGTTCTTCTCATACAGGATGTCTAGTAGAACGTGGTATCACATATCCAGCTGATCTATATCTAGAAGGTAGTGACCAATATCGTGGATGGTTCAACTCATCATTGATCATTGGTACAGCATACCATGGGAAAGCTCCATATAAGAATGTAGTATCACATGGTTTCATTATCGATAAGACTGGTGCTAAGATGAGTAAGTCTAGTGGTAATGGTGTTGACCCTATCAAGGTAATGAATACATATGGTGCAGATATCTTACGTCTATGGGTAGGTAGTGTTGACTATCAATCAGATGCTATCATCTCAGATGATATCTTGAAACAAATCGCTGATTCTTATCGTAAGATCCGTAATACATTCAAGTTCGCATTAGGTAACATCAATCCAAGTGATTTCGATTACCAAAAGGATATGGTTGCTTATGAAGACTTAGAATATATCGATAAGTATGTATTAAATGTATTAAACAATGAAGTAGCAGCATGCCGTGAAGCATATAACGAATATGACTTCGTTACAGTAACATCACGCTTACTAGCATTCATTTCCACAACATTCTCTTCATTCTATATGGATTACAGTAAAGACATCCTTTACATCCTAGACAAAGAAGACAAACGTCGTCGTCAAGTACAAAGCGTTATCTATACATGTGTAGATACTCTAGCTACATTATTAGCACCGATCCTATCATTCACATGTGAAGAAGTTCATAAGAACTATGCTCATGTAGAAGGAAGTATCTTCCTACGTGATATGGCTGATGTAAAGACATATGCAGATGCTGAGGAAGTATTAGAAGCTTTCAAACGTCTAAATGAAGTACGTGATGAAGTAAATAAGGCTATCGAATTAGTACGTAATGAGAAGATCATTGGTAAGTCTTTAGAAGCTAAGGTAGAATTATCTTTAGATGCTGATACTAAGGCTCTAGTAGAGAAGTATATCGGTGAGAACTTAAAACAATGGTTGATCGTATCTGATGCAGTGATCACTGATGAGGAACTTGAAAAGGTAGAAACTATTGGTGTACGTGTTACTAAGTGCGATGGTATCGTATGTAACCGTTGCTGGAATATCGTTCCTAGTGTGGATGACAATTGTGTTTGTCCAAGATGTTCTAGTGTTCTAAAGAAGATCGGTTATAAGAAAGATTAATGAATATTAGGTGGTAGAGATCTACCACCTTTTATATTATAGGCATATCGATTGTATTCCCTACATACATACTATAGAATAAAAAGATCAAACAAGGAGGTATGTATATGAAATTAACAAATATCTCGATCGGACTCAGAACATGGAAGACAGTGGTATCCGTAGTGTTAGCCTTATTGATCGTGAATACTTATGGCACTACTACATCTCGACTAACATTTGCTATGCTAGGAGCCATGACAGCTATGCAACCAACCTTTATAGAATCACTAGAATCCGTATTAACACAGATCATTGGAGTATTCTTTGGAGCAGTAGTGGGAGTATTACTACTTATGTTACCCATTCCCTATATTGCCGCAACAGGTATTGGAATCGTTCTAGTGATCACTGTCTATAACCTATTCAATATCAAACTCTCTCCCTCTTTACCATGTATGATCATCCTAACACTTACTACCACTCCAGACATCCAACCCATAGCCTATGCTCTAGGACGATTCTGGGATACTATGATCGGACTTTCTATCGGAATGAGCATCAACACTCTTGTATTCCCGTACAATAATACACGTAAGATCAAAAGTATGATCAAGAGTCTAGATCAAGAGGTATTACACTTCTTAGAAGAGATCTTTGATGGAGATTCTATTCTACCTGATATAGAGAGATTATTAGAGAATATCAAGGAATTAGATAGACAATTATCCATATTCTCTAAACAATGGGTATTACTTAGATGGAAGAAGAATCGTAATAAGTTAGAAATGTTTGAAACATGTGAGAAGAAATCTAGACAATTAGTCTCTCATATGGAGATCTTATGTAGTATGCGTGAATATGGTAGATTAGATAGCGAGAATCGAAGAACTTTGGCAGGTCAAGGAGCACTTATTCAGGATATACGATTGATCGATGAGAGTACTGAATTAGATCTAGTAACAAATTACCATGTGCGTCAAGTATTGCAATTGCGTAAAGAACTACTAGATACACTACGATAATGGATATCTTTCTTTGACATATAGCACATAATCTTTTATAATTATATGTATATAAAGTTTAGAAAAGGTGACAACAATGCGTAAAATAGATCTATTATGGATAGGAGTAGCGATCGTTATCGATCAGATCAGTAAAATGATCATTGAAGCTTTCTTAGAACTAGGAGAAAGTATCACGATCATTCCAAACTTCTTCTCCATTACATATGCACGTAACACAGGAGCAGCATTCAGTATCTTAGAAGGACAAATGACATTCTTCTACATCATCTCTATAGTTGCTCTACTTGCCATGTCTTATTACTTAATGAAAACACCAAAAGAAAGCATCTGGGGAAGACTATCATTTATTCTTATGATCGGGGGTACGATCGGTAATTTCATGGATCGTCTAATGTTCCAATATGTAAGAGATTTCTTGGATTTCATTATCTTTGGATATGATTTCGCAATCTTCAATCTAGCAGATAGCTTCTTATGTATCGGCGTAGCATTATTGATCGTAGATGCTTATTTAGAAGAAAAGAGGGGGTAGATTCATGGAGAATTTCATTATTACTATAAACGAAGAATTAGTTAAAGAACGTATTGATAAGGTAACAGCCTCTTTCTTTGAAGATGTCTCTCGTTCTCGTATCCAGAAGTGGATCGAAGATGGAAATGTACTAGTCAATGATGAGAAAGTAAAATGTAATTATAAATTAAGACTAGGAGATGTTGTATCTTGTGAGATCCCAGAAGCAGTAGAATATGAAGTAACTGCAGAAGATATTCCACTAGATATCGTCTATGAAGACCATGACATCCTAGTAGTCAATAAACCACGCGGTATGGTCATCCATCCAGCACCAGGAAACTTAAGTGGTACCCTAGTCAATGCACTATTATTCCATTGCAATGATCTAAGTGGCATCAATGGAGTGATGAGGCCAGGAATCGTACATCGTATCGATAAGGATACAAGTGGACTATTAGTCGTTGCTAAAAACGATAAAGCTCATGTTAGCTTATCAGAACAATTAAAAGATAAAACAGTATCTCGTAAATACTATGCTTTAGTACATGGTGTATTACCACATGATGTATGTACGATCGATGCTCCTATTGGAAGAGATGAGAAAGATCGTCAAAAGATGGCTGTTACAGCTAAGAACTCTCGTTATGCTAAGACACACGTACATGTGGTAGAGAGATATAAAGATGCTAGTTTAGTAGAATGTATTCTAGAAACTGGTAGAACACATCAGATTCGTGTACATATGGAATATATTAAATATCCATTAGTAGGAGACCCTAAGTATAGTTATCGTTCTACTCCAGAGGTGGGAGGACAATTACTACATGCTCATGAATTGACATTGATCCATCCTACTACAAAGGAAGCTATGACATTCCATGCGGAAATGCCTGATATTATGAAAGAAGCGATCGAAAAGGTCAAAAATGGTGGAGTAAAAGCTATCAATGATTAAGGAGGACACTTATGTTAAGTGATCTATGGTTAGATGTGAGAGCAGTATTCAAACATCACAAACGTCTGAAAGATATTGACTATGTTACATATACATTATTCCTAGTATGTTGTATCTTCTTTGTGCTTTCCTTTGCTCTTGAAATGATCTATGACTCTCAGGTAAATGCACAGATCGTATTAGGAGCGTACTATCGACCATTCGTGATCATTAATTATGAATATTGGCGCTTATTTACTGCGGCATTCATTCATGGTGGATTGCTACATTTGGTTTGTAATATGCTTGCATTATTAAGTTGTGGACCTATGGTGGAGAAAATGTTTGGTCATAAATGGTATGCGATCATTGTGGTGGGTTCTATTGGTATGGGTTCGATGTTTGCTCATTTAACGGGCGCAGAATTATGCGTAGGATTAAGTGGAGGATTATATGGTGTGCTAGGAGCCATGGTGGTACTTGCTTGGTATCATAACTGGTTCCAGATCCCAAATATACGTAATTCATTTATCCGTACTGCTTGTTTGAATCTAGGAATCTCATTATTACCAGGGGTATCATTGATGGCACATCTAGGGGGATTGATCTTTGGAGTATTATGTGCTATGTATTCTTTACAAACGATCCATAAGAAAAGAAGTAGTGTATCATTGAATTCTGGTATAGCGCTAGTGATCTTGTGTGTTGTATTGATCGTTCAAGTGATTCGAGATCCTAGACTGGATAGGGTGTATATTCAAACGGATATTGAAGTGATCGAGATCTATCAAGACCTTCATATTCCAATGGATAAGAAGATCGAGCAATTGGAAGAGTATTACCAAGATTTCTTTAAGTAGGAGGAAGTAATTATGAAACGTGAGAATGTATTGAGTTGGGACAGTTATTTTATGGGATTAGCCCATCTTTCTGCGAAACGTAGTAAGGATCCATCTACACAAGTAGGAGCTGTGATCGTGGATGAGCAGAAGCATGTGGTAGGTGTTGGGTATAATGGCTTACCTTATGGTTGTAGTGATGATGTGTTCCCATGGGATCGTGAAGGTGCGTATGGAGATACTAAGTATCCATTTGTGGTGCATGCGGAGTTGAATGCGATCTTGAACAGTATTTCTAAGTTACATAATTGTACTTTATATGTTTCTTTGTTTCCTTGTAATGAGTGTGCTAAGGCGATCATTCAAAGTGGTATTACAAGGATCGTGTATGAGAGTGATAAGTATGCAGATACTGATTCTACTAAGGCGAGTAAGCGTATGTTGAAATCTGCTGGGGTGGAGCTTGTTAAGTTGCCTTATTCTGTGAATATTACGGTTGATATTGAAAGTGAGAAGGAATAGTGGAGTGGAGAGAGATCTCTGCTCTTTTTGTTTGATATTTTAGGTATGTTTGGGTGTTGAAATAGTTGAGAGATGGGGGGTATTAAAGTTAATTGAAATTTTCTTTAAAAAAATCTTGAAAATATGTTGACAAAATTGAGGGAGGGTGGTAATATATACAAGCACTCAGCGAGAGTGCGAAGGATCTTTGAAAACTAAACAGAAACAACGTCAATTCATCTAGCTATTAAATTAGCTAGAAACAGACAAAGAG